>NZ_JBKKHP010000001.1:0-1030977 GCF_046613985.1 Niallia laureatilytica
CTACCGCAGCCTTTTTCTTCATATTGTATTTCGGTAATAAAGGCACACCTGTCCTTATCATCGACAGTTTGCTTGGGAAGCTGGGAATAGCTGCAGTTGCTTTCGTTTTTCTGGCATCGTTTGCATGGTGGTCTAAATCATGGGCACCATTCATCCCATTAGTCGTCTATGTTCCAACATTTGCTGTCGAGTTTTTTCCCCTTTCAGTGGAGGAAAAAGCATTATATTCATCCATTATATTTGTTTTGCTTGCTGTAACGTATTTTCTGATTGTCTTTCTAAAAAGCAGAAAAGAAAAAGCAAAGACAGCATAAATTTAAACTGTAAAATGAGATGGCTAGGTAAGACGATCTAGCAGTGAAGCGACTTGACACTGCTTCCGCCAATAAAGCGGATAGTAATAATATTCCTTTTTTATCCCGAGAAAAAATTAAACTGTAAACACCTTTAAAAAGGTGTTTTTTTTAAAAACAACAATTGAATATTTATTAATAATATTGTATAAATATTATATAAAGAAACGTACTAAGGAGAATAACGATGGAATTCCATATATCCAATGAACTTCCGACATTTGAACAGTTTGCACAGCTCCATGAAGACAGCGGACTGCTTCAAAATAAAAAAGGAAATTATACACGAGAACAATTATTTGAAGCAGCGAAAGGCAGCTGGTTTTATACAGCGATTTATCATAATAATACATTAACAGCTTTCGGCAGAATGATTTCAGACGGAGTATATCAGGCACTTATATGTGATGTGATGGTAAGTCCTGATATGCAAGGACAAGGTTTGGGCAAAAAAGTCATAGAAGAGCTTTTACAAAAATGTAAGGACAGCGGGATTCAAACTGTTCAGCTTTTTTCGGCAAAAGGCAAGCATTCTTTTTATAAAAAATTAGGCTTTCAAGAACGAGATACAGATGCGCCTGGAATGACGATGTTAATTTAAAATCATATGAAAATATTGTAAAGTTTAACTAAATTATGCATATCAATCCTTAAATTGGTAACGATAGGGTTATACATATTAAGGAGTTGAAATGGATGGAAGAGAAGATGAATGAACCGACTGGCGAAGACTTGTTAACAAATCGCCAAGGTCATCCTGTAACAGACAACCAAAATGTAAGAACCGTTGGCAACCGAGGGCCAACCACATTGGAGAACTATGATTTTTTAGAAAAGATTACGCATTTTGACCGCGAAAAAATCCCTGAAAGGGTTGTTCATGCAAGAGGTGCTGGTGCACATGGTTATTTTGAGTCATACGGCACTGTTGGTGATGAACCTATTTCTAAATACACACGTGCAAAGATTTTCCAAGAAAAAGGCAAGCAGACACCGCTGTTTATCCGTTTTTCCACTGTAGTTCATGGAGTCCATTCTCCAGAGACATTGAGAGATCCACGTGGGTTTGCCATTAAGTTTTATACAGAAGATGGCAACTGGGATTTAGTCGGGAATAATTTAAAGATTTTCTTTATCCGCGATCCGCTTAAATTCCCAGATATGGTTCATTCCTTCCGACCAGATCCTGTTTCAGGATTGTCTGATCCTGAAAGAATGTTTGACTTCCTTGCATTGACACCAGAATCGATGCATATGATTACCTTTGTATTTTCACCATGGGGTATTCCTGCCAATTACCGGCAAATGCAAGGCTCTGGAGTGCATGCTTATAAATGGGTGAATGCAGAAGGCAAAGCTGTGCTTGTAAAATATCATTGGGAGCCTAAACAAGGTATCAGAAACTTAACGCAAAAAGAAGCAGATGAAGTTCAAGCGAAAAATTACAGCCATGCAACACAGGATTTATATGAAGCAATTGAAAAAGGCGATTATCCTGAATGGGAGCTTTATGTGCAAATCATGGAGGATGGAGAGCACCCAGAATTGGATTTTGATCCGCTTGATCCTACAAAGCTTTGGTATAAAGAGGACTACCCTTGGCTTCCAGTCGGCAAAATGGTCTTGAACAAAAATCCAGAGAACTACTTCACAGAAGTGGAACAATCGGCTTTTGGAACAGGCGTAATCGTCGACGGAATGGACTTTTCCGATGATAAGCTCCTGCAAGGCAGAACTTTCTCTTACTCCGATACACAGCGACACAGAGTGGGAACAAATTATCTGCAATTACCTATCAACAGACCGAAAAAACATGTTGCTACTAATCAAGAAGGCGGACAAATGGACTTCCGAACAGAATTCGGCAAACACCAAAATCCGCATATTAATTATGAGCCTTCTGTAATCGGCGGCTTAAAAGAAGCAGAAAATCCAGGCAAAGAGCATGAACCATATGTGGAAGGCAATGTAAAAAGGGAAAAAATCTCTCGTGAAAATAACTTTGGACAAGCTGGCGAAACTTACCGAAGATTTACAGATTTTGAAAGAGATGAGCTTATAAGCAACTTATCCTCCGCACTTGCAGCTTGCCGTACAGAAATTCAAGAGAAAATGATCGACATGTGTACAAAGTGTGATGAAGATTACGGAAAACGGATTGCAGAAGCAATCCAAAAAATAACAGAAACAAGAGTTGATCAAATGGAAGATGCTGTGCAAACAGCAGAAGATGTGTCACATCCTTCTGATCCTTATTAATATCATTGCCTGCTGTGTTTATGACAGCAGGCTTTTTCAATGTGTTGTTTTGTTGACATAATTCCAAATATATGGTATTAAATAATCGTTAGCACTCTGAAGCTTAAAGTGCTAAACTGGACTACATATTATTCTTACTTTTGAAAGGAGCTATTATTTAATGGTCGAAACAAAAGAATTTAAAGCCGAATCGAAAAGGCTGCTCGAAATGATGATTAACTCTATCTACTCACAAAGAGAGGTTTTCTTAAGAGAGCTGATTTCCAATGCCAGTGATGCAATTGATAAAATCTATTACAGAGCATTGTCAGATGAAGCCATTACCTTCCATAAAGAAGATTATTATATAAAGATAAAAGCAGATAAGCAAAATCGGACATTGACGATTACGGATACAGGCATCGGGATGACGAAGGAAGAATTGGAGAATAACTTAGGAACAATTGCTAAAAGCGGTTCTCTGGCCTTTAAAAATGCAAATGAGCTGAAAGACGGCCATGATATTATCGGCCAATTTGGAGTAGGTTTTTATGCGGCGTTTATGGTAGCAGATGTTGTCACAGTTACATCAAAATCCCTTGACAGTGACACTGCCTACAAGTGGCAATCAAAGGGTGCGGATGGCTACACAATCGAGGAAACGGCAAAAGAACAGGTTGGAACGGAAATTGTCTTATCATTGAAGGAAAACAGTGAAGATGACCAATACGACGAATTTTTAGAAGATTACCGTTTAAAGCAAATCATCAAAAAATATTCAGACTTTATCCGCTATCCAATAAAAATGGATGTGACTACATCTGCTCCAAAAGAAGGAACAGAGGATGAGTTCGATGAGTTTGTCGAAGAGCAAACTATCAACAGCATGGTGCCAATTTGGAGAAAAAACAAAAGTGAGCTTACAGACGAGGATTACCAGCGTTTCTATGAGGACAAACGTTATGGTTTTGACAAGCCTTTGTCACATCTGCATGTAAGTGTAGATGGATCGATTCGCTATAATGCTATTTTGTATATTCCAGAAAAGACTCCGTTTGACTATTACTCTAAAGAGTACGAAAAAGGACTTGAACTATATTCCAATGGCGTCTTAATCATGGAGAAGTGTGCCGATCTGCTCCCTGATTATTTCAGCTTTGTGAAAGGACTCGTAGATTCTGAGGATTTATCCTTGAATATATCACGAGAAATGCTGCAGCATGACAGACAGCTGAAAAAAATCGAAAAAAATATTACTAAAAAAATTAAAAGTCAATTAAAAGCGCTGCTAAAGGATGAGAGAGAACAATACGAAGCATTTTTCGAATCATTCGGAAGACAGCTTAAATATGGCGTGTACAGTGACTTTGGTGCCAACAAAGAAATGCTGCAGGATTTACTGCTGTTCTATTCTTCCACAGAGAAGAAGCTCGTATCCTTAGATGAATATCTATCGAGAATGCCAGAGGAGCAAAAATACATTTACTATGCAACGGGAGATTCTATCGACAGAATAAGCAAGCTTCCACAAACAGAAGCAGTAGCGGAAAAAGGCTATGAAATACTTTACTTCACAGATGATATTGATGAATTTTCCATCAAGATGCTGCGTGTTTTTAATGACAAAGAATTTAAATCCGTTTCTGCAAGTGATCTTGGGATTGATGAGGATAATAAAGACACAGCAGATGCTGAGGAAGAAAACAAACCATTGTTAGACTTTATGAAGGAAGCTCTTAGCGGCAAGGTCAAGGATGTTAAAATATCTACACGCCTTAAGTCTCATCCAGTCTGTTTATCAACAAGCGGCGAATTGACGATTGAAATGGAAAAGGTTCTTAACTTGATGCCCGACAGCCAAGGCGTCCAGGCAGAAAAGGTGCTTGAAATTAACAAGAACCACACTGTCTTTCAATCATTAAAAACAGCGTTAGAAGCAGATAAAGAGAAGCTTAGCCTTTATACGAATCTGCTGTATAATCAAGCATTGCTGATTGAAGGACTTCCAATTGAAGACCCAGTTGACTTCACTAATAATATTTGCAAAATCATGGATTAATATAAAGTTAAAAGCAGCCTGTCTTGCAGGCTGTTTTTAATGCATTAAATATTGACAAAATATTATTTTTGTGATATGATTAAATATTTTATATTTGACTGAATTCCCTGAATATACCATAATGAAATAGTAAAATAACGGTAAAGGGGAGAAAACAAGTGACTGTAAATTGGAATTTAAGAGCATTAGAGATTAATCTTGGCGGCTTTACTATTTTTCCTACACTGATTTGGAATGAAAAGACGGCGATATTAGTCGATACTGGGATGCCAGGCTTGCTTCCTGTATTTAAAAATGAAATGTCAAAACTAGATGTTCCTTTTGAAAGGCTGTCAGCAATTATCCTAACACATCAAGACCTAGACCATATCGGCAGTCTGCCTGAATTGACAACAGTAAACCCTAATTTGTCTGTATTTGCTCATGAAGTGGAAAAACCTTATATAGAAGGAGAACTCCCCCTTATTAAGATGAACGGTGAAAATATGACAGCAGAAAAATGGGCGGCTATTCCAGATGCTTTGAAGCCGTTTTATGAAAACCCGCCATCAGCGAAAGTGACAAATACTCTTGAAGACGGTGCTGAGGTAGAGGGATTTCCTGGCATTGAAGTCATTGCTACACCTGGTCATACACCTGGCCATGTGAGCCTTTATGTGAAACAAACAAAAACATTGATTGCTGGTGATGCACTGACTTGTTCGGACGGCAACTTACTAGGACCAGCACCTCAGCATACATTGAATATGGATGAAGCACTAGCATCTGTTGCAAAACTTTTAAACTATGATATTGAAACAGTCATCTGCTATCATGGCGGTATCGTATCAGGAAAAATATTGCAACAATTAACAGAAATTATAGGTAAGTAAAAAAACAGGACAGGAAAACATGTTTTCCTGTCCTGTTTTTATGTTATTGATATTTTTGCAGCGGTTTATCGGCAGGGCCTTCCAGCACTTCGCCATCATAAGAGAATCTCGAGCCGTGACACGGGCAATCCCATGATTTTTCCCCATTATTCCAAGCGACCTCACAGCCAAGATGGGTGCAGGTTGTATCAACCATATGAACATTGCCATCAGTGTCTTTATAACAGCCGATTTTTTTTCCGTTTATGCGGAGAATGGATGCTTCATCTGGAGACAATTCCTCCTCATCGCTGGCAGGTTTCAGCTTTCCGCCAATAAGATGCTTTGCAACATCTAAATTTATGCTGATGAATTTTCGCAAAGATGGGTCAGAATAAAAACGGGAAGGAGCATACAACTCCTCGTATGGATTTTGTTTACCTTCAACCATATCAACAAGCAACAAAGCTGCTGCTATCCCGTTTGTAATGCCCCATTTCCGATAGCCTGTGGCTACATAAATCGAGTCATGCCCCTTTTTAATAAGTCCTACATATGGGATCTTATCAAGTGTAATCAAGTCTTGTGCCGACCATTCATAATATACCTTTTCACTGTTAAGAACCTCTCGTCCAAACGCTTTAAGTGCTTCATAATGCTTAGTAGTATCTTCATCCTGTCCCGTTTTATGGCTGTCTCCGCTAATTAAAATTAATCTTTTGCCGTCATGTGACACCGGACGGAGCGATCTTGAAGGAGTATCAGCACTGTAGTACATACCGCCAGGATATTTATCTGCTTCCTCCACAGCAACGACATAAGATCTTTTTGGATACATACGGGCAAAATAAAAGCCATTTGCATCATAAAAGGGAAAGTGAGAGGCGCTGATTACCTTATCTGCATGTACCTTGTAGCCGTCCCTAGTAACTACTGCTTTTTTCTCCTGTTGTTCCTCCACATCTGTTGCTGTTGTCTGTTCAAATATTGTTACATTATCCATTTTATCTAGTAATTCTTTGAAAAACAGAAGTGGGTGGAATTGATACTGATTTTTCATTACTAATGCGGCCTTCACTTCAATTGGAAAAGGTATGGACTCACGCAGTTCACAATCTATGCCAATTTCTTTGTAGGCAGCATGCTCTTTCATTACCTTATTTTCATATTCATCAGATACTGCATAAAGGATAGCATCATGTTTCTCTAGTCCACAGTCGATATTTAATTGTTCAGCTGCTGTTTTTATAAATTCCATGGCGTTATGATTTGCTTCATAATAGAGCTTCGCTTTTTTTAATCCCATGTTTTGCTTCAATTCATCATAAATAAGTCCATGCTGCGCCGTAATTTTTGCTGTCGTGTATCCTGTTGTTCCACTCATCAAGCTATCAGCTTCCAGCAGTGTGACACGACGTCCTTTTTTTCCAAGTAAATAGGCGGCAGTTAAACCAGTAATACCTCCGCCGACAATACAAATCTCTGTTTCATGATCGTTAGTGAGCTTAGGAAAGGAAGGAAGTTTAACTGTATCCCTCCATAATGATTCATGCTTGTCCATAACCATCCATCTCCTTACTATGTCTTTTCCTTCTATGTTTCCCAAAATAGGAAATAAAAAACATTAATATCCTACCAGGAAATAAGTCGTATTCCTTGAAAGCTATACTGCTCCAAGTTATAGTAAAATAGCACTATTTTAGATTCATTATTTAAAGTTGATTAAATTAGAACGATAAACGACTAGACAAAGAGATGAACAGGAGGAAATGAATCGTGGTTTGTGATGTTTGTAAACCGAGTACTAAAGGCTATAGTGTCTTCTTTCCAGATGCTCACTCAATGAACGTGCTCCTTAAATATTTAAAGGGCAGCTCGCCTGATGCATTCAAAATCGTGAATACTTGCACAGTCTGGCTACTAGAACCAGTCTTTTTTTCTTTTGTCGATTACGCAGCTGTACACCTCGGCGAATACGGAATAACAGCTGCGGAAGCTGATATATGGAATCCGGATAAAAATAAGAGCAGAAAAAAACCAATTCATCTATTCACAGAAGAAAGGGAGGCTGCTTGGATAGATCAGGTTATAGAAGAAAACAGGATTATCACACATTATCAGCCAATTGTCCGGATAGAAGACAGCAAACCGATAATTTATGGACATGAGCTGTTATCAAGAGGACTTGATGAATACGGGGCAATAATTCCTCCTAATAAACTGTTTGAGGCAGCGAGCTTGCGCAACCGCGTATTTTCATTAGATCGAGCTTGCCGTCTCCAATCTGTCCGCAATGCAGGCGTTGTAAAAGATAAGCTTGTTTTTATTAACTTTATCCCGACAGCTATTTATGTACCGGAGCACTGTCTTGCAAGTACATTTGCTTTAATTAAGGAACTTGGTGTGAAGCCATCACAAGTAGTATTTGAAGTAGTTGAAACAGATGACGTGCAAAATCTCGATCATTTAAAGTCTATTCTTGCTTATTATCGAAAACATGGTTTTAAGTATGCACTTGACGATGTGGGAACAGGCTATAACCAGATAGACAAATTGGAAAAAATGGAACCTGACGTTGTGAAGCTTGCGATTGAATATGTAAATGGTGTGAGCAAAGATTCACAGAAGCAACAGTTAGCACAAGAGGTGCTAATTCGCAGCAAAAGAATCGGTGCGCTCGCGCTCGCTGAAGGTGTTGAGCATATGGAAGACTTTCACTTTCTACAGGAAATGGGTTATGATCTGTTTCAAGGTTATTTATTTTCAAAACCTGCACAAAAACCGATGAGTGACACAGAGCTGATAGAAACGTTAAAGGAGCATGAGAATATATTGACATTAACTTCATAATATGATTAAATAAAATCCAAATATTATATTTCAAAACTTATCCAGAGAGGTGGAGGGAACTGGCCCTATGAAACCTCGGCAGCGGGTTCATCTTACGAGATGAATACTGTGCCAATTCCAAGGACGCGATTATTCGGTCTTACAGATAAGAGGAAGAAATGCATGGTTGCACGAACTAAGTGTATGAATGATACAGTCCTCTTCTGTCAAGAAGAGGACTTTTTTATTTCCTTCCTATAAAAGACGAAAATCGAATAGTAACAGGAGGCAGAAATAATGGGGTTTGACAACGCTCAATATAGTGACGAAAAAGACTTGCTGATTGAAAAGCTGATTGGACTCGGTATATATAAGAAGGAATCACTGCACCTTTTTGAATTATCGGTCTCAGAGCTAGAAGAAGTGTATGAGAAAGCAGCTTGTGACAATCAGTGTTAAATATGCCAGGCATATCTGTTTCAACTTGTGCCTATAAAATAGTAGAATGGAACAGGATTAATAAAAAGGCTGGTGCCCAAAAATGAACAGGATGGCAAAATATATAACAGCAATCCTAATATGCATATTGATCGGATTATCTTCCAGATATACAGCCTTTTATCCGCAAGTGATCCAATCCCATCTTGGGGATGTGATCTGGGCTAGTATGATTTATTTTGGTTTAAGGCTCTTTGTTAAGAAAAATCATTATCTATTTTCCATCCTGCTCGCACTGTTATTTTGCTGGCTGATTGAATTTAGTCAATTATATCAAGGAGATTGGCTGGTTGAATTCCGTAATACATTGCTTGGTGGACTTATCCTTGGCAAGGGTTTTCTGTGGATTGATTTACTTCGTTACACAATCGGAGTAGCACTGGCATATTTGGTGGATCGGAATCTTTTGCAAAAGCAAGCTGCCTAGTTGATTCTTTTAAAAATTTGGCAGTTATTTTCTGATTTGTGTTTTCATTATTTTACGATATAATAGTGATTGAGTTTTTTAACAGTCAAAGGCATTATGCCGCTTAATATTAGATCGGAGAGGTTGTAGCCCCCCTCTTAAAAAAAACTAAGAAGAAGCAGCACTTCTATCTTGGAGTGCTGTTTTTTTTTGGTAATTGGGCATTAGTTGTAATGGTAGAAAGGGAGTATTTTTAATTATGTTAAGAGATGAAAAAGCAGTTGTTGTATTCAGCGGAGGCCAGGACAGCACTACATGCCTGTTTTGGGCTTTAGAAACATTCAAAGAGGTAGAAGCTGTTACCTTTAATTATAATCAAAGACACAAAGCAGAAATTCAATGTGCAATTGATATTGCTGCAGAGGTTGGTGTGAAACATCATATTCTAGATATGGAATTATTAAATCAGCTGGCACCGAACGCATTGACTCGAAGTGATATTGAAGTGAAAGAAGGCGAAAATGGGGAGCTTCCTTCTACATTTGTTCCAGGCAGAAATCTTGTCTTCTTGTCTTTTGCGGCTATTTTAGCAAGCCAAATTGGTGCAAAGCATATCATTACAGGCGTTTGTGAAACAGATTTCAGCGGATATCCTGATTGCCGTGATTCCTTCATTAAATCCCTTAATGTAACACTTAATCTTTCCATGGACACATCCTTTGTCATTCATACACCTTTAATGTGGCTGGATAAGGCGGAAACTTGGAAGCTTGCAGACGATTTAGGCAGACTGGACTATGTGAGAGAAAAGACGTTGACATGCTATGAAGGAGTAATCGGAGACGGCTGTGGAGAATGTCCTTCATGCTTGCTTAGAAAAGCAGGACTAGATAAATATCTTGAAGGAAAGAAAGAGGCACATGTATAATGGACACTAATTTCTTCGGCTTTCGAATTGTGGAGAACCTGCAGAAAATCGGCCAGGACATAAAAAAAGAAGAGTTGAATTATCATCAGAAAAGAGTGCTAATCTCCAAGGAATTTACTTTCGATGCTGCACACCATCTTCACTGTTATGAAGGAAAATGCAAAAATCTACATGGGCACACATATAAAGTTATTCTAGCAGTGAGCGGTTTAACAAATGATATCGGACTTGTCATTGACTTTGGTGATCTGAAAAACATTTGGAAGGAAAAAATAGAAGTATATCTCGACCACCGCTATCTAAATGAAACACTGCCGCATATGAATACAACTGCAGAAAACATGGTTGTGTGGATGTATGAAAAATTAAATGAAGAATTAAAACAATACAATAATGACAGCCAAAAGCTGAGAGTAGAGTATATCAAGCTATATGAGACACCTACGAGTTTTGCAGAAGCAAGAAGGGAATGGATGGGATGAGCAAAATACCGGTGCTAGAGATTTTCGGGCCGACAATCCAAGGAGAAGGGATGGTTGTGGGCAGGAAAACAATGTTTATCCGCACTGCCGGGTGCGATTATCGCTGTTCGTGGTGCGATTCTGCTTTCACATGGGATGGCACAGGAAAAGATGATATTATCCAAATGACAGCAGAGGAAATTTGGGAACGATTATCTGAATTAGGCGGAGATCGCTTCGACCATGTCACTATTTCAGGGGGAAATCCAGCCCTACTGACAAACCTTCGCCATTTCATTGAGCTGGCAAAGCAAAAAAATATCCAGTTGGCTTTAGAAACACAGGGAAGCAAATGGCAAGACTGGTTTGAGCAAATTGATGATCTGACCATTTCGCCTAAGCCGCCAAGCTCTGGAATGAAAACAAATTTTGCCATTTTAGATGACATCATCACGAAATTGTCAGATGCAAACAGCTTGTTCAGTTTGAAGGTGGTTGTTTTTGATGAAGCAGACTATGAATATGCTATTCATGTTCATCAACGCTACCCAAATGTGCCTTTTTATTTGCAAGTAGGCAATGATGACATTACAAATGGCAATAATGAAGAATTGCTGCAAAAGCTGTTAACGAAATATGAATGGCTGATTGACCTCACTATGAACACGAGTGAAATGAATGACGTTCGCGTTCTTCCGCAGCTTCATGCATTGGTTTGGGGAAATAAAAGAGGCGTTTAGACTATAAATATCTAGTTTTACTGATAAATATAAGGTTCAATATAACTATTAATATGGACAAATTTCCTTTTTTGGACACAATATTATCTTACTATCGGAGGAATTTGTAGAATATAATCGAAAAAAAGCGGGAAACGATGTATAATAAATTATTAGAATAGTAGATTCTAACAAGAGGGAGGATCTGATAAGTAATGGAATGGACTTTAGCCATTTTATTTATTGCTGCAGTGGTGCTGTTATTTGCTTCCACAATCAGAAGCCGTAAAACAGCAAAAGCAGAACAAAGGGAAATCGATATGATTCACCTTTCTGTTACGGAAGAGCTGACACAGCTGCAGACACAAGTTCGCAATCTAGAGCTCGATATAGAGATCATTGAAAAAGAATCTGGCGTTCGATTAGCATTAGCTGATCGCGTTAAATTAAGAGAAGTTTTAGACTTGCACCGTCGCAAATATTCCATTGAAACAATTGCCGGCCAAAAAAAGCTGTCAGTTGAACAAGTGGAAAAAATGCTTGCTCCTTATATTATGGAGAAAGAAGAAAGGAGATCTGTTGTAAATGAAGCCTAGTACCATAAGCAGTTTTGCAGCAGGTTTACTTTTAGCGGCAGCCATTAGCAGTGTTGCCTATTATGTGACTAAGGAAGATACACCAAAAGCAGCAGAACCTGCAACAACTGCTGTGACAGAGGATACAAATACAGAAGCGGTTAAAACACCGACTGTTGAAGAGATGGAAGAACTACTCGCTTCTTCCGGCTATGTTGTACAAACAAAAGAAGAAGCTGAAAAGACAGAAACGCAATGGCAGGAAAAAGTCGATGCTGCTAAAAAATCAGCAAGTGAAGATACAGAGAGCAATGGTGATGTTGTCTATCGCACTAGCATTTATGTATCAAACGGGATGACAAGTATTGATGTTGGAAACGCCTTGAAAGATGCTGATATCATTAAAATGAGCGGCTTCGAATTTTCTAAAGAAGTAGAAAAAAAAGGTGTCGAAAAATACTTGAAGCCTGGCTCATATAAAATCGACAGCTCCATGTCTACAAATAAAATTATATCTACTATTTTCCAAAAACAATAAAAGCAAAAAAATCACTTATGCATACAGCATAAGTGATTTTTTTATTGCCATAGGTGGGAAGCCAAACCGTTTTCGTTCCATTCCATAAAATGCTAGGAGGAAGCTTTATTATGGAAGGTGAAAAGATGAAAAGAAATAAAAGGAGCAGGGGATTTTGCCTGCCAGGCGGTTATCGATACTGTGGCCCAGGCTGCAGCGGCCCAGGAGCGCCAATCAACTACGTAGATTCATGCTGTAAAAAACATGATGATTGTGTAGCAAGATACGGCTCAAGCTGCAGATGTGACGAGCTGTTAATTGAATGCGTGCAAAGAAAAACGAATGAAAGAACACACGAAGGAAGCACTGCCAGACTTATCTCTGGCTTCATGAAACTGCGCACTGATTTGAATTGTGCAAAGCCAAGACGGACACAACGCCGAAGATAACGGCGTTGTGTTATTTTTGAATTGGAAAAGAAAACATTTCCTGTAAATGCTGCTTATCCCGGTAAGAGCGATAAGCAACAAGGATTTGGTCATCCATCGAAGCATCCAACTGAAGAATATAGTCACTTTTTTTCTCTAAATAATAATGTATTCCCTCTGCCTCTAAAACATAAAAATGATAAAAATCTCCTAATAAGAATTGAGTGGCTTTTTTTGTATCTTGATGTGTTTCAATATAGTCTGCTAAGCCGATGACAGATATAGTTGCACCTTCTTTGTTTGCAAGTATGCTGTTGCGTACCGTTTCTGCTGTCTGCGTCAATGTATTTTTAGCTTTAGCGAACATAGTTCCTAAAATATTACTCATTGTCTGCCTCCAAAAATAATAGTAGTAAGGATAGTATGCACGCTATAAATTACTGTTATCCTTGCAGCAAGCAGTTTAAAGCGGAAACAAAAAAAGGGCCTTACATAGCCCTTTTTTTAAGAAAAATTAAATGTAAATAAAACGAAAGCAAATGCTGCGACCCAAATAATAGGAATTAAGTTAATAATAATGGCAGTTTTTTTTCGTTTGTTTCTGAATATCCACGAAAGAATCGTACAGACAATAAAGGCAACTGGATACAAGCTGACAATTAAGACAAATAGAATATTATAAAAGCTGAATCCTCCATCAAAGCTCATAAAAGAAAGTCCCCATATCGGCAGCCAAGGTATGAGACATAGTAAATAAATAACTTGTAAAATGACCAAATAAATTTTCATATTTCCCCCTGTGTTTTTATGTCTATTACTCCTCATTATAGGAAGGAGCGCGGTGTTTCACATCATTCAAAAGGCTCGTGTTTCAAACAGCCCTAACATGCCTTAAGACTCTAGTATGATTACGATTTGTTGATAGGCTTGATGGGTGGAACGCACACCTTCTGAGAAGACTTTTTATTTTTTTCATCTAGTGCATCATACGGCTTGAGCTGCTTTTGTTTTGCGTGCTCGTTTTAGATGGATCAAGATATCCTCTTGAGTGCCTTTTTTTAGAAATGGCCAAAAATTTTAGCAGCTAAAGCTAGCTGTTGGAAGTACTCACTATATGCTGTATTCTATCGTAGCTTATAATAATTAGGTAAAATAGTCTATATAATTCCATGAAAAATTGGTATGTTACAGGTAAGTAAGTCCTGTAACATACCAGTATTTGATTATGCGCTCCACAATACTTCTGTTAATTTGCTGTCAAACAGGTTTGTGTCAATATTACAGGTTTCAGCATTTATTCCATACTGCCAGCCGTATGCCAACGATCCTTCAGGTGCGTCGACATCAAAATCAGGTGCTTCTTGTTCTGTGGTGATACCGATGCTTGGCGATGCTGACCAAATAAAGGTATCATCCTTTACTTCTTGTTTATTTTGAGCAGCTTCGTTGAAGGAATCTACTAAATCACTGCCATTGTCAAACACGCCATATATGGCTGGCTCGAAATTAGAAGCAGTTATTTCATCATACCACCCTTCAATAAAGGCAGCATCGACTGGGTAAGTCGGTTCAATATCTGCAAATATTGCTACTCCATCTGGTGTTCCTAATTCATTTGCAAGATCAATCGCTTCCTTCGCTTCATTGACTCCATTATCATATCCTGTTGCATCAGTAAAGCCGTTGTGTATAAGCAAAACGTCTGCATCCTTTTCATGAATTAAGTCGATTTGCTCATTTGTTAAACCAGCAGAAACCCCTTCATTGTGGCCCAAATAGCGGGCTACCACTTTAGGATTACCGAAGTTCTCATTCACACAAGCATAGAATTCATCTGTAGATGCACTGGCAGAGTCTATGCCCCAAATATAGGCAGGTTTTTCCTTTGAAGAACTTGCATTATTATTAGCTGATTCTTCCTCGCTTCCTGCATTTTCGTTATCGTTATTCTCCTTGCTGTCGTTTTCTGCGTTTGTCTCTTTGCCTGATGTTGTAATACCATTTGTAACTTCGACATTAACTTGAAGCTGAATATTGTTTATCAGATTATTTTCAATGGTTGTTGGCCCAGTACTGTTTACCTCATTGTTGATTGTATTATTTAAAGTACCTGTTAAGCTGCCGTTTAAGAGACTCTCCAGTTTATTTGTCAGTTTCACTTCTGCTTCATCGCTGATAGAGTTAGTTATATTGTTTTTAATATTTGCGTCTTTATTTTCCACTTCATTCTGAATCGAACTCTCAATTTCCGCTTTAGCTTGGCCGCTTACATTGTTTTCAATATTATTAGAAACTGAAAGACTAGAGCTGCTTTCTGCTTCGTTTTGTTGCTCTGACTCAGTTGCAGAGCTATTATTAGCCTTTGTTTCAGAGCTATCAGCCACTGCAGCACTATTAGAATTTTCATATATAAATGCACCGATGCCCATTAACAAAATCAATAAAGCTGAAGCTGTAATGATTAAATATCTTTTCCAATTCATCGTATCACACCTTCCTTTATCCCTCTTAACTACAATATGTTGAATTACAACCATTTGTTCGGGCTTGTCCAGGAAGAAAGTTATCGATTATTCACAAAGCCTCTCGTATAGGATAAAGCGAAAGGGGGAAGCTAAAAAAAATATCTAGTAGGTGAAAAAAATGCTGTTTTCTATTTTTTTCTTTTTTGCATGGCTAATCACGGCCATCTTTTATCTGCAAAAAAAGGTGATATCAAAAGGGGAAAATATGATTATTTTTCTAATCATGCTTGTTGTCAGCATCCATTGGAATTGGATTATTTACGAGGAGCTTGTTTTAGTGAAAATTGCGGATACAACACAAGCATATACGGCTTTTTTGTTGTTTCGGACGATAATTACACCAGTAGCGGCAATTATTTATATAAACATCATCCTGACAAAAACGACTAGATTAAAAACCATTTTCGTTACATTAGGAGGAGCGATGTGTTTATTCGCTTTTATTTTGTTGGCACTCGCAGGTAATTTGATTGAAACAAAGCAGTGGAATCTAAGTCTTGATTATATTTATTTTGTCCTTTATTTTTGCGGTGCTTTAGTAATTCATTATTTCTACCAGTCCATTATTCAAAAAGAAGGTAAAACGGTATGAAATTAATCGGAACATTTGATATGAATGAAATTGCTTTGCTGATTTTCGTCGGAGTCACATACGCGATTATGGTTATCTTGCCAAAGGTGCTGTCAACAGAACTGACTATATTAAGTATTGTTTGGGGGTTCACAATCGGGGTGGTGTTCGATTTCACCATCGGTGGCGGCCGGCTTGATTATTATAGAGTGAATGATATTAATCATTATGAGCTGTTTGACTTTGTGTACTATATGCTGTTTGTACCGTTCGGTTATTGCTATAATTACTTCTATGAAGTGCTGCGGATACGGGGTCTATTTAGCATTTTGTATATTGTCGTTTGGGCAGGTATTGGTATTGGAGCACAATTTGTATTTAGCCTGCTGCATATTATCACCTTGCAAAATGGCTATAAACTTGTCCATTCTCTTCCCGTTTTTCTGATTATCCAAACTGTCACCGCATTTATTTATGCTTATATAAAAAAGGAAGAGCAGAAAAGCAAAAGCAAGGAAAATGAATAGGGGGTAGTTTGTTAAACTTTTCGAAGATATCCAATTGGATATCTTTTTTTTATAAAAACAATAATTTAAACAGTAAATATGCCGTTAGCAACTGTTCTTTTCTTGTCTAGAAGCCCTTCATCACTAATTTTCACAAAAATTTCAAATAATCATATATTAATATTAGTCGATCGGTAAAAGAAAAGAGTCGTTATAACTATATTACTTATTTTATTATTTGGAAACATGAATGCCTTTTCTTCTGTGCTGATCCATACTCGCTAATTCTAAAAAGGAGATGGTTAGTATGACAAAAATATTTATTGATCCAGGGCATGGCGGATCTGATCCTGGTGCCGTCGGTAATGGGCTGCAGGAAAAGGACTTAACGTTAAAGATTGCTAAAAAGATACAAGCTTTGTTGAAGGACTACGAAGATGTTGAGGTGAAAATGAGCCGCACAACAGACAAATTTTTGAGTCTTGATCAGCGGACAGATGCTGCTAACAGCTGGAATGCTGACTTTTTTCTGTCTGTGCATATCAATGCGGGCGGCGGAACAGGCTATGAAGATTACCGCTACAACACACTTGCAATCTCAAGCAGAACCGGTAAGGTTCATGCAGCCATTCATAATGCAATCATGGATGAACTTGAATCTTATAATGTAGTCGACAGGGGGACAAAAGCATCCGATCTGCATGTATTGAGAGAATCTGATATGGCTGCAATTTTGACAGAAAGCTTATTCATCGACACTCGCAAGGATGCTAACCTTTTAAAGAATGATGACTTCCTTGATGCAGTTGCATTAGGACATGTTAAAGGGCTTGAGCGAGCCTTTAACTTAAAGAAAAAAGCCGCTTCCACAACGTATAAAATTAAAGCAGGAGACACGTTTTGGGATATAGAAGAACGTTTAAATATCAAGCATGGAACATTAAAAAATCTTAATCCTAATGTTAATGCGACTGAACTGAAGGTTGGTCAAAGTATCCGTATTAAATAAAAAAGGAAAACCCTGCTGTTAAGCAGGGTTTCTTAATAAAAAGCAATCACATAGTATGTTATCAACTGGGTATAATATGGGAATACCTAACCCTTTTGAGGTGATTGTTTTTGGTGATGGAACGCTTGATTTTAGCAGGCATACTTATTATCAGCTTTGTGATTGCATGGCGATTCATCCCAGCTGAGAAAGCAAGGGATGCTTTTATTCTTTTTTTGTCTATTCAATTCTTTTCATGGCCGATTGGATTATTTGTCGTAGAAATGAAGTGGATTGAATATCCGGTGCAATTGTTTCCTAATGATAATAATGATTACAGATCAAGTTTATATTTTGAATTCTTCTTGTTTCCAATAACAGCTATTTTGTTTAATTTGTATTATCCATCATCAAGAAGAGTTATTCCTAAGTTGTTCTATTATTTGTTGATTGCCGGCTTTTTTACCTGCATAGAGTTCATACTCGAAAGATTTACAAAGTTGGTGGATTATCATAAATGGCAATGGTATTGGAGTTATTTTAGTGTCATGCTCATATTATATTTGAGCCATAAGTATTACAAATGGTTTAAAAGAGGATTAAGGTGAGACACCATGCATAAAGAATTTTGGATATTAATGATTATATGGGCTGCTGTACCGATTATTATATTTCTGAACATACGTAATAGCAATAAACGGGTGGCACAAATCACATTCTTGTTTTCCCAGTCCATTGCATGGCTTTATGAATTTGTACAAATAAAAATGCAATTAGTCGCATTTCCGTATCGTGAATTTCCGAACGCGACGAAATTAAGCTTTACCCTTCATTACTTGCTTTTTCCAACGATCGGTATGCTGTTTATCTTGTATTATCCAAAAAAGGGCCGGTATGTAAAAACTCTGTTTTATTTTCTTCTGTTTGGAACGATTGCCCCAACTTACAGTGTTATTGTAGAAAGAACTACTTCTCTTGTCGAGTACCATCATTGGAATTGGGCACTTGGATTTGTATCAAGCATCATCATGCTCTCAATCTTAAAAGTATTTGTATTTTGGTTCGAAAAGGGAATGCTGATGCGAGAAGAATAAGCAGCTATATGAGATAAAAAAGCCATTCAGCACGGAGTGCTGTATGGCTTTTAGTGCTTATGGCCAAAAATTTGTCAATGACAGTCCGTTATAGACCTCGTCCCAAATAGAATCATTATTCGGCTCTTCAATTGGCACCTGAACAGCGCATATTCCCGGATATGGCCAGTACATTTCCTGCATTCCTTTTATTCCGTTTACTGGCAGCATGAGCAGTAAATTGAAATCCCCTTTTACTAATGTTGAGAGGGCAGCATGAAGGGCGAGCGCTTCTTCTTGGGTAGCAAAACCCCATCTCACAAATAAAATTTTCGGGCTGTATTCTAGCTTTTCAAACAGATTAGCAATCCGTTTTTGCAGCTTTTCCTTGTAAGCTGGATACGTTACAGTCCAATCTTGTCCAGGGACGATTGGGAAATCATGCACAGATGTTATATTATATACTGTATCGTAAATGAAATGGGCATTAACTGGTTCTGTTCCGCCTTGTGCTGGCATGACAGCTACTCCATCATCAAGGGAACTGGAGGTTCCTTCTGTAAGTACGAGATTTGGAAAATCCATAAATCCTTGAAAGCGGTTGTTGATTAATCTTGTCACATCAGCAACGGAGTTGGAAACCATCCAATCAAGGGGAAAGGCAAATCTGCGCAAATTATGTCTTCTTAAATTCAAGGAAGGACCACACCAGCTGCCGATTCCGAGCATTAAATCATAAGGGCCTTTTATTTCTTGTAAATTCACCATAATCATTCCTTTGCTCTGGCATTATAGTATATTGAATGATGAGTGACAGGTAATTGCTTGGACAAACGGCATTTTTTTTAACATAGTTGCATGTAATGTTTAGGCTTTTTTAAGATTTCTCCCTTAATATATAAGCATCAAATGACAGGAGGACACGACTTTGACTTTAACGAGCTTTTTATTATATCTAATTGTGGCGGTAATTTTTCTGCATATTCCCGTGCTCGGAAGATATGTTGCTGTTATTCAAACATTAATTCATGAAGTCGGCCATGGGCTTGCGGCGATAATATGTGGCGGAAAGGTACGTAAAATTCATTTATTCGCAAATACTGAAGGACTGGCTTTCACCGAACATGCCAACTGGTTCAGCAGGTTTGTAACAACACTGTCTGGCTATCTATTTGCTTCTGCCTTTTCCTTCTTTTCAATCTGGCTGATAACAATTGGGGCATTTGAGCTCTTGCTGTACATTTATGCAGGTATTTGTTTAACAGCACTTGTATTGTGGATACGCAATTTATATGGTATCTTGTGGATTATTTGTGCGAGCAGCTTTTTTCTTTGGCTGACCGTTTACGGCAGCATGTTACTGAAAGTACATACATTACAGCTGTTAACATGTATTATTTTTATACAGTCAATAAAAAGCGCCTTTATTGTGCTTCATTTAAGCTTTAAAAAACCGATGACTGCAGGAGATGCTACAAGTCTTGCCAAGATGACAAAAATCATTCCCGCCTTTATCTGGGGCATTTTATTTTTCGGTCAGGCCCTTTATTTCGGCTATTTAGGTGTAAGTTTTGTCATCCAGTAAAACAGGCTACCGGCCTGTTTTTTTATGTAGTAAAGGGGGAATGTTATAGTAAGAAAAGGGATGGTTGGGAAAGATACGCAAAAGGAAGCTAGACTAAAAGGGGCTGTTTTTAGGTGATTCAAATCATTGGCGTTACTGAAGATAATCGATTGGATCTGAATGTTTCTATCAATGACTTAAATATATCCGCATATAAATGGTATTGGGTCGACTTTAACGGTCCGACAGAAGAGGAAATTACCAAACTGATTGATGTCTTTCATTTTCACCCACTGGCGGTCGAGGACTGTGTCCACCGGCTCCAGCGTCCGAAGCTTGACTATTATGACAATCATGCCTTCTATGTAACACATATTCTTCGCAAAGAAGAGGGTGAACTCATGAAGGAGGAATTAGATTTTTTTGTGGGAGATAATTTTATCGTCACCTTTCATTCTTCACCTGCAATCGAAGTATCTCAAGTGTGGACAATCCTTCTTTCTCACAAGAAAATAGAAAAATGGGACACCTATTATGTGTTTTATCAAATCCTTGATAAAATAGTCGATAACTATTTTCCTCTCCTCTATAGTTTAGAGGATGACTTAGACAAAATAGAAGATAATACCCAGAATAAATCAATGAATGCCTTAATGGAAGAGCTTTTTGATGCAAGATATTCCCTCTTAAACTTACGGCATACTGTCCATCCCATGCGTGATTTGCTGTATCGCATGCTCAACTCCCATCATCTAAAGGGAATCAATGCGAGAAGGGAGTATTTCTCCGATATATATGACCATCTGCTTAAGCTGTCGGAAATGGTTATGTCCAACCGTGAAATCACAGCAGATATTAGAGACAGCTATTTATCTCTTAATTCCCATCAGACGAATAATGTCATGAAAGTGCTGACAATCATCACTTCGATTTTTTCGCCGCTTACTTTTATCGCTGGGATATACGGCATGAATTTTGAACATATGCCTGAGCTGTCTTGGCGCTATGGCTATTTGTTTTCCCTAACTTTTATGATTGTTTTAGGGGTCATCATGATCCTTTGGTTTAAGCGAAAAGGATGGTTCAAATAAAAAACGATGCACTGCATAGATGATGCAGGCATCTTTTTTTATAAACAAATGTTTGCTTCTAGTCTTCTGGTTTTTAAAAAGGATAACTATTTTATGGTAGAATTTCCTTATTATTTGCTAGTATCTTTCAAATACTGGGAGAAGTGCTTTATAATAATAGCAGACAGCAAAGTAAATCGGCCAGGCTTTCTGTTAGCAAATCACTGATTATTAAACATGAATGTCTGTTTTTTTGCACTTCTTGGCGGTCATAATTCATTAAACTAAAAGGAGGAATGAAAGCGCTTAAATAAATAAGATGGATGATGGAGGGATTACTATGTATCATTTCGTCACAAATGGTATCTATCGTTTTTGTGAATGGGTGACAAGGCTTGCCTATCTAAATTTATTATGGGCATTCTTTACTGCTGTCGGGTTCATTGTATTTGGAATTGGACCATCAACGGTTGCTATGTATACGGTCACGCGAAAATGGCTGCAAGGGCACACGGATATACCTGTTTATCGCACATTTATGCATGCTTATAAGCGGGAATTCTGGCGCGCCAATAAATTAAGCTGGATTTTATTAACGGTAATGGCTGTTTTTTATGTTGATTTTGTTATATTCGGCTGGATGGGCCAAGAAACATCCGTTTTTGCGTTAATTTTTATGATTCTGCTGCTCATTTTTACCATTGTGTTCTTAATGGTGTTTCCCGTGTACGTACACTATGATATTCCGTTATCAAAAACATTTAAGTATGCAGTTCTAATTGGCTTTTCTAGACCATTTTACACGATTGGAATGTTGGCAGGAGCAGTTGGTGCCATTTTAATCAGTCTGATCCACGTAACGGTGATTATATTTTTCAGTGGAAGCTTATTTGCATTGGTTGTCACTGCTTTTGCTATGAAGGCATTTAGCAGCATGGACAAAGGTACAGCTAAGGAACAAGTCTTGCAGTAAAGGAGATAAGACAATAAAGGAGTACTTTCGTTCTATGAGAAAAACATGGGCATCAATCATCACAATCTATCAAAATACGAAACTGAATGGAAAGCTCTTTATTCGCATCACACTTCTTATGGTCGTTACTCTTGCGCTCGTATTAATTTGTCTCCAATATGCTTTTAGCCTATATGATGAACAAATATATGCAAAATCATCACAGGTATTAATGATGTCATCCAATACCATTGAAGAAGAGCTGGAACGCATCGAGGAGGTAAGCTTTAATATTGCCGTTGATCCGCAAATACAATCAGCTTTGCTGGAGCTGCAGGGAGAGGTTACTGGCTATGATATTTACCGGCTCGAGCAAAAGCTGGAGGAGGAGTTAGCCAATTACGTCGGCTCGGAAAGGTATATCCATTCTATCTATCTTTATGATTCTTCAGGGAGAGAATTCTTAGCGGGCTCAAGCTCTAAACCGCTTGGCGAAAAGGAAAAGCGCATTGCTATGTACAGCGCTGACAGGTATGAAGGCAAAAATTATTGGATGGAAATAGACGGTGTGGATGAATTTTTGACTTCTGTACGCCTGCTGCGCTCGTATGAGAATTTAAACTTTGACAGAATTGGCAAGCTGATGATTCGGGTCAACCTTGATAAAATCGTTGCCGGTCTGCCGCTTACACAAGGAGAGGTCGGCGGTAATATCGTTATCTCTAACAGCAGCCAAGTTTTTTACTCACAAAAGGGTACCCATGATTTAGGTGATTTTGATTTCATCACAAAGAAGGGGCAAGGCTATGGTATTGAGAAAATAAACGGCGAAAGATATTTCGTAAATCATATTGCCACAAATTTTGAGGACTGGACATATTGGAATATCATCCCCTTTCATGCGATGTTTTCCAAAATTACAGCAGTCAAATACTCGATGGTGCTATTATTCACGTTTTTATTTATCCTGCTGATTTCAATTGGTTTTGGATTTTTAAAGAGAATTACCAATCCGATCGAGGAGCTGGCCTCCACCATGCAGGAGGTGCAAAAAGGTAACTTTTTAGCTGTGCAATCACTTAAGGTAGATGAAATGCCAGAGGATGAGGTTGGAACGCTATATCGAAATTTTAAGACAATGGTTCAGCGTATTGATGAATTGATCAAGGAAAATTTCTCTAAACAGCTGTTAGTCAAAGAAACCGAGTTCAAAGCACTGCAAGCACAAATTAATCCGCATTTTCTATACAATACGTTAGAATCGGTCAACTGGCTGGCGAAAACGAATAAGCAGCAGCAAATCTCCAGCATGGTGGAAGCACTTGGCCATCTCATGCGTAATTCTATTAATTTTAATGAAGATATTATTACAGTGGAAAAGGAGCTGGACATTGTCCAAAGCTATTTGACGATTCAAAACTATCGGTTTGCCGATCGGCTTGATTTTCAAATGGATATACCTGCTTCTGTGCTGCACCATCATATCCCGAAACTAACACTTCAGCCGCTTTTAGAAAATTCTTTTCAGCACGCAGTGGAGCCTGCTCTTGATGTCTCTACTATTAAACTATCAGCAGTAGAGACTGAACAATTACTGTATATCCGAGTGGAGGATAACGGACCTGGTATTGATCCAAATACACTACTATACATAAAAAAAGGCATTATTAAACCAAAAGGAACCGGGATTGGCCTAAATAATATTGATCAGCGCATAAAGCTCGGTTTTGGTGAGCAATATGGTTTGGAAATTGAGAATCTCGCTGGAAAAGGCACAGCTGTAACAGTCATTTTACCAATTCAAAGGGGTGGTATCAGATGACCTATAAAGTATTGCTGGCTGATGATGAAAGAATTATCGTGGAAGGAATTTCAAGCGTCATCAACTGGAGCATGCTCCATACAGAGCTTGTGGCTACGGCGCGAAATGGCGTCGATGCGTATGAAAAAATTGTCTTACATCAACCGGATATCGTAATCAGTGATATAAAGATGCCAGGAATGGATGGTATTGCCTTAGCTAAAAAAGTGTATGAAGAGTTTCCTGCTACAAGCTTTATTCTCTTGTCAGGCTTTGGAGAATTTGAATATGCAAGACAGGCAATGCAATATGGTGTCAAAAACTACTTGCTCAAACCTTGCAATGAAGAGAAAATCACTGCTGCCTTGCAAGACATCATTAAGGAGTTGGAGGCAAAAAAACAGCAGAATAAAAAATTCCTCCTTCTCGAAGAGAATTTAGAGAAAATTCAGCCATATATGAAGGCACAGCTGTTAACAGAGCTTTTTGCAGGCAAAGAGACTAATCATGATTTTACGCGGTATGAACACTTATTTGACATAAAAGACAGACATAAGCAAGTCATGCTTGCTCTTTTGGAAGTGGAGGGCGAGGATTCTAATGAATATTTAACCTACCTTGCAGAAATGGCTGCGGAGCTTGTGCCTGAACTTGTGCTGTCAACAGTTATCGGGAAACAGGCCATCATTGTAGTGGAATCAAGGCAGGATGTAATACATTTTGTGACAGACATACAGTCCCAGTTTTCTTCGAAATACAATGTGCAAACAACTGCTGCATTAAGCGAATCTGGCGCTCTCAAAGAAATAAAGAAACTGTATAAGCAAACTTGTGAATTTATCGGACATAAATTCTATATCGGCACAGGCAAGCTGATTACAGCTGCCAATATTACACCTGTTAGAAATCAAACATGTAGCGAACCGTTTTCCTTGGATGAGCAGGAAATAACTTTAAGAATCAAGTCTGGAAACAAAGAGGAGGCACTAGGTGTGCTTGACAGTCTGTTTGCCACTATGGCGAATCAACGGCTTGGCATCCACCGGACAAAATCTCATTGTATTCAGCTTTATAAGGAAATAATTAAAGCCGATAAAGACGAAGAGCTAGACTTGCATACTGGTACAACAGAATTGCTGGCAATGGAGACTGTTCAGCAGATGAAGGATTATCTGAAGGATTGTGCAGCACAGCTGTCGGAAATATATAGTGCGCGGCTTGTGACAAAGCAATCATCTGTAATCAGCAAGGTGATTGATATAATTGAAACCCATTTTTCCAATCCAGATCTATCCTTAAAGCTGGTCGCAAATGAGATGCTGTATATGAACCCTGACTATCTTGGAAAATTATTTAAACAAGAAACAGGGGAGCGCTTTTCTGCTTATTTGACGAAATGGAGAATTGAAAAAGCAATCGCTTATATAACGGAAAATGATGATGTCAAAATGGTGACATTGGCAGATATGATAGGGTTTGGGGATAATCCGCAATATTTCAGCCAAGTGTTTAAAAAGTATACCGGTTATACACCGTCAGATTATCGCAAAGCTCAAAACCTTGTTTGAAAGCGTTTTATTTATATCTGTTTTTTGCACATTCATATCTGTTTTTTCCATTACAGAGAAAGTAAAAATGCATTAAATTAAGGATGTAAGCACTTTCAATAAAGGAGGGCAATATATGAAAAAGCTAGGCCTTATCACTTTAAGTTTTCTTTTACTTTTTTCTTTAGCAGCCTGCAGTTCTAGCGGCAAAGAGACTTCAGGAGGCAAAGATGAAAAAATTACTTTGCGTGTAGCATGGTGGGGCGGACAGCCAAGGCATGATTACACAATGAAGGTAATTGAAATGTATGAGAAGGCGAATCCGAATGTTGAAATTGAAGCAGAGTTCGCCAACTTTGATGATTATTGGAAGAAGCTAGCACCTATGGCAGCTGCCAACCAGCTTCCTGACATTATTCAGATGGATACAGCCTATCTTTCCCAATACGGGGAAAAAGGCCAGCTGGAAGACTTAACAAAATATACGGAGGATGGAAGCATTGATGTGAGCTCGATTGATGAAAATACTTTATCAGGCGGTAAAATCGGCGATAGCATGTACGGTTTTAATTTAGGCTCCAATGTTCTGTCTGTTATTACAAATGATGACATGCTTAAAAGCTCTGGTGTTGACCTGAATGATGAAAATTGGACTTGGGAAGACTTCGTGCAGATGGCAACAGATGTTCAAAAATCAACAGACAAGTACGGTACGAACGGGATGAACCCGGCAGACGTATTTTTCCCTTACTATTTAAGAACACAGGGAGAGCGCTTCTATAACCAAGAAGGCAACGGATTAGCTTATACAGATGACAAGTTATTTGTAGATTACTTTAACTTACAGCTTGAGCTCCTTGCTAATAACGCATTCCCAACACCTGATGTTCAAGCACAGGTTAAAGGACTTGAGGATGACTTTATCGTAAAAGGCAATGCTGCGATGACTTGGAACTGGTCTAACCAATATTTAGGGTTTGCTCAATTGACAGACTCTCCGCTTACTCTTAATCTACCGCCAGAGCAATCAGCAGAAACAGCTTTATTCTTAAAGCCAAGTATGTATTTCTCTGTTCCAAAAAGCTCTGAGCATAAAAAAGAAGCTGCGAAATTCATTGATTTCTTTGTAAACGATGTAGAGGCAAACAAATTGATTAAAGGCGACAGAGGTGTTCCAGTTTCTTCTAAGGTTATTGAAGCCATCAAGCCTGAATTAACAGAAGAAGAAACGAAAATCTTCGAATATGTGGAAAGAGCTTCACAGAATGCAAGCCAGGCAGATCCTCCTGATCCACTTGGAAGTGCGGAAGTAATGAAAGCATTGAAGGATGTTTCAGAACAAATTCTGTTTAAGAAAATTACACCAGAAGAAGGCGCAAAAACGTTCCGAGCACAAGCTGAAGAAATTTTGGGCAGAAACAAGTAAAACTAGAAAGGAGGAAAGCTTTTCCTCCTTTTAGTTTCTTAAAGGCCCGCAGAGGAGTTGAACGGCATGAAAAAGCGGCAGTTAAGTGAAAATTTAGCAGGCTATGCATTTATATCCCCATTCATCATCGGTTTTATGGCATTTACCATCATCCCAATGGCCGTTTCCTTGTACTTATCCTTTACAAGCTACGATTTATTTTCCACCCCTGTGTGGGTTGGTCTCGATAATTTCAAGGAAATGTTCACAGGTGATGATAAGTTTTGGCAATCGTTGAAGGTAACCTTTACGTATGTGTTTGCAGGAGTACCGCTCAGACTGATATTCGCGTTAATTGTGGCAATGCTTTTGAATAAAGCATCCAGAGCAGTCGGTCTGTACCGAACATTGTTCTACTTGCCTTCCATCATTGGCGGAAGCGTTGCAGTAGCAATCATGTGGAGAAATATTTTCGGCAATGAAGGTACATTGAATGCCTTGTTGTTTTTCTTTGGAATCGATAAAAAAATCCTTTGGTATCAAGATCCGACTAAAGCGTTATGGACATTGATTTTTCTTGCGATCTGGCAATTCGGCTCATCCATGCTGATATTTTTGGCAGGCTTGAAAAACATACCGCCTTCCTACCATGAAGCAGCGAATGTTGACGGCGCCAACAGATTTCAAGTTTTCTTTAAAATCACCTTGCCGCTGTTAAGTCCGATAATATTCTTTAACCTAGTAATGCAGACTATTTCAGCCTTTATGACATTCACCCCAGCGTATATTATCACAAAAGGGGAAGGCGGACCGCTTGATGGCACGCTTCTGTATTCCCTGTATATATTCCAAAAAGCGTTCAATTTCTTCCAGATGGGCTATGCCTCTGCCATGGCATGGGTGCTTCTCGTTATTGTCGGTATTTTGACGCTGATCTTATTCAAAACGTCTAAATTTTGGGTTCATTACGAATCGAAGGAGGATTGATTTACATGAAAACCGCCACTAAAGATACAGGCCCGCTAATGCCAAATACGGGTGTATCATATAAAAATCCTCGTTTGAAGGCAAAAAAGTGGATTTACCATCTTGTAACAGGCGGATTCGCCTTGGTGATGCTATATCCGATTATCTGGCTGTTAATGAGCTCCTTTAAAGAAAGCTCACAAGTGTTCATCACCGCCCATTCTCTGATACCAAAACCGTTTATTTTAAGCAATTACGCAGCAGGTTGGGAAGGGATTGCCGGACAGTCTTTTGGCGTATTTATTAAAAACTCCCTTGTGATTGTTGTATTATCTACAATCGGAGCGGTTGCATCATCCGCATTGATAGCCTACGGTTTTGCCAGAATTCAATTTAAATGGAAGGCATTTTGGTTTGCTTGCATGATGGTAACGATGATGCTTCCACACGAAATTATCATGATTCCGCAATATATTATTTTTGCGAAGTTAGGCTGGCTCAATTCTATTAAGCCGATTGTTGTTCCTCAGTATTTCGGGCATGCATTCTTTATCTTCTTAATGGTCCAGTTTATCCGCAATATCCCGATGGAGCTTGATGAAGCTGCAAGAATCGATGGCTGCGGAAGATTCAGCATTTTCTACCGCATTATTTTGCCGTTAATCACACCAGCTCTGGCGACTGCAGGTATCTTCTCTTTTTACTGGAAATGGGAAGACTTAATCAATCCTGTTCTGTATTTAAACAGTCCAGAGAAATATCCTGTGTCACTTGCCTTAAAGCTTTTCCTAGATTCGGAAACAGCCTCCAACTGGGGCGGAATGTTTGCTATGAGTGTTGTGTCCCTGCTGCCTGTAGTACTTATTTTCTTCTTGTTCCAAAAGTATATTGTTGAAGGTATCAGCACAAGCGGATTGAAATAATGGAAGGAGTGAAATTATGCCAGCACTTGTTTTTGATGAAAGCAGCATTCTTGATGCGATAGATGCTGTAGTGAATAAGACGTTTCAAATGGACTTTAATTGGGATTGGCCAGGAGGAGTTGCCTTTTATGGAGTGGCCGAAGCATATGAGGTAACTGGCAAGGAGGAATATCTTCATTTATTGAAAAACTGGATGGACGAAAGATTAGAGGATGGATTACCTAAGCTGTCTGTTAACGGTGTTTCCATGGGTCATGCTCTGCTGAGCTTATATGCCGGCACAAATGATCAACGCTATTTAGACACAGCGATCCAACTAGCAGAATACTTGAGGAATGACGCGGAGCGCTTCGGTGACGGAATTCTCCAGCATACTGTGAATTCGACTACGTATGTGTTCCATGAACAAGCATGGGTCGATACGATGATGATGGCTGGACTTTTCCTGCTGCGGATTGGCAAGCTAACAGAAAACAAGGAATATTTCGAGGATGGGCTTAAGCAGTTTCATGGTCATGAAGAACTGCTTCAAGATCCAGTTACTGATCTTTATTACCATGGTTGGGATAATATGGCGAAAAACCATATGTCCAGTATTTATTGGGGCCGAGGTAATGGCTGGGCCGCTCTGACGATGGCTAGAGCGCTTGAACTAATTGATGTGACACATCCATCCTTTATGATCATTGACGGCTCTTTAAGGGATCAGCTGAGTGCGTTAGCAAGACTGCAGGATGATCAATCAGGTTTGTGGCACACCGTTTTGACAGACAGCACTTCTTATTTAGAAGTGTCAGGCAGCTGTGGTATTGCAGCAGCGCTTTTGTCAAGAGGCTCTCTTTATAACAAATACACACAGAAATCAATTGCATCCATCCTTGAACACATAACAGAAGACGGAAAGGTAATGAATGTCTCTGCAGGAACTGCTGTTATGGATGATATAGACGGCTACAAAGGAGTACCGTTCAAACGGATCCATGGCTGGGGACAAGGCCTTGCACTTGTGTACCTTTCCCAGTTAATAAAAAGCACGAATCGTGTTTACGCATAAAATCGGAGTAGTTTGAATCTCTTAAAAATAGGAGGCAGCAAAGCGTGAAGGATAAGAGTATCCGCTTGTTTATAGCAGGTGACTCAACAGCAGCCACCTGTCCAGCATTTGAAGCCCCGATGGCAGGCTGGGGACAAATGCTGCAGGATTTTTTTACAGAGGAAATCGAAGTCTGCAATGAAGCGATGGGTGGCAGAAGCTCTAACAGCTTCATAGAGGAAGGCAGGCTTCTTTCGATTCAAGACAGAATCCAGCCTGGTGATTACTTATTTATTCAGTTCGGCCATAATGATCAAAAGTCATATGGAACCGAGCCATATACCTCTTATCAGGCTTGTCTGGCCGAATATGCGGCCTTGGCACATACGAAGAACGCGTTTCCGGTGTTTTTAACATCTGTAAACAGACGGAAGTTCAGCGAAGATGGAACACTGCTTGATACGCTGGGGGATTATCCAGACGCTATGCGGCAATTGGCGAAAAGATTAGCGGTTCCTTTGATTGATATGCATATTAAAACGAAAGGACTGTATGAATCTCTCGGTCCAGAAGCGTCAAAGGAACTATTTGTCTGGCTGACTGCAGGCGAGCATCCAAATTATCCAAGCGGGTTGCAAGATGACACGCATTTTCACTCGTCAGGTGCTGTGGAAATATGCAGACTCCTTATAGAGGGTATCATGGAATTACCGCTGGAGCTAAAAAACTTCATTAAAAAGACGGAGATTAGATTGGAGAGATAGCTAAGATGGCGAAAAAACTGTATCATGGCGCGGCTTATTACCCAGAGCTTTGGGATGAAAAGACGATAGCAGAAGATATTGTGCTTATGAAAGAAGCTGGCATCAATGTCGTTCGAATCGGTGAATTTGCTTGGTCAAAAATGGAGCCGACCGAAGGAGCAATTGACTTGAGTTTCTTTCAAAACATCATTGCACGTCTGTATGACAATGGTATTGAGACGGTAATGTGTACACCGACTGCAACACCGCCGATTTGGATGTCTTATGAACACCCTGAGCGCATGTATGTCGAGCAAAATGGGCAAACAATGATTCATGGCTCTCGCCAGCATGTTTGCACCAATAATCTATACTTCAGACAACGAGCAGCCATTCTCACAAAGAAAATCGCAGAAGCACTTGGCGGGATGCCTGGGCTGATCGGCTGGCAGCTTGATAATGAGTTTAAATGCCATGTAGCAGAATGTATGTGTGACAGTTGCAGACAGCTTTGGCATCAGTGGCTTGAGCAGCGCTATGGTTCGATTGAGTGCTTAAATCACGATTGGGGAACACATGTTTGGAGTGAGTATTATCACAGCTTTGCCCAAGTTCCGCAGCCTGGACCCGTGCCATTTTTGCATAATTCATCATTAAAGACGATGTATCAAATCTTCTCAACGGAAGCAATTGCCGAATTTGCAGAAGAACAAGCAGCAATTATCCGCGAGCATTCACAAGCACCAATCACCCATAACAGCACCGTCATGTTCGCTGTCGACAATGAACGCCTCTTTCAAAACCTTGATTTTGCTTCCTTTGACACATATGCGCCAGCCAATTCGTATTACTCATATTTGTTCAATTGTGATCTATGGCGAAACCTGAAAAAAGGCAAGGAGTTTTGGATTATGGAAACAAGTCCCTCCTACAGTGCATCGCTTGAAAGCTATGCGAAGCCCCACCCAAAAGGTTATTTAAAAGCAGAAGCAGTGGCTGCCTACGCATTAGGCGGAGAAGCTTTCTGCTATTGGTTGTGGCGTCAGCAAAGAGCAGGCTGCGAACAGCCCCATGGTTCTGTCATCAGCGCCTGGGGGAAACCAACGGTCGGGTATGAAGAAGTTTTGGAAACAGAAACGGCAAGGCGCACCATTGAACCAATCTTGACAGAAACATCCCCAATGCAGGCAGAAATTGCGCTTACTTATTCCGATAAAGCCAAGATATTCTTCAACACAGAACCGCATAAAGGCTTGCACTATAAGGAATTAATCACGGATTTCTACAAGTATATTTTAGCATCAGGCCTCCACCGCGACCTTTTGCCGGAAGGAGCTGAGCTGGACGGCTATAAACTGTTGGTTACTCCTTTTGTTCATCATCTCTCAGATGAATTTATTAAGAAAGCACAAGCATTTGTTGAAGCGGGAGGTATATGGATTGTCGGCCCGTTGAGCGGCGGCAGAACAGAGCATCATACGATACATACAGATGCAGCTTTAGGAAGTCTTGAGAAGCTGGCAGGAGTAGAGACAGCCTTCACCTTCCCGATTGAAGATACTGGTTCTGTTGGAGAAGCCTTCGGTCATACTGCGCCACTAGGGCTGTGGAGCTCTGTTTTTGATGTACAGGAAGCAAAGGCTGTCGGTGTTATAAAGGGCGGGCTAGTTTCAGGGAAAGCTTTTTTGACAGAAAGACAACTCGGCAAAGGCATGATAGTGATGCTCGGTTCCTTGCCGCTCGGTGATGCGGGGAGTAGGATGCTGACAGAAATCATCACAACATATGCACGCCTCGCTGGAGTACAGCAAGAGATAACCGCTTCAGAAGGAACAATTATCGCTCCAAGAGACCAGAATGGCAAAAAATATTGGGTTATTGTCAATATGGACGGCAACGGAGGGACTGTCAGCATTCCTCAAAAAGCAGTCGACTGCCTTACACAAGAGGAAATACTTGCAGGTGAATGGAAGCTCGGAAACTATGAATATCGAATTCTGCAATTGTATTAAAGGAGGAATTACAAATGGATAAACTACAGGCCGATGATATTAAAATAGCCTATATTGGAGGAGGCTCGCAAGGCTGGGCCAGAAGATTGATGTATGATCTTGCCCTCGAGTCAAGAATATCAGGAACAGTGGCCCTTTATGATCTTAATCTCGAAGCTGCAAAAACAAATGAAAAAATCGGCACCTATATAACGAATCATCCTGATGCAACTGGCAAATGGAAGTACGAAGCAGTACCTGCAATCGAGGAAGCTCTTACGGGAGCAGATTTCGTGATTATCTCAATCCTGCCAGGGACTTTTGAAGATATGGCAAAGGATGTTCACCTTCCAGAGAAGTACGGAATATACCAGTCTGTTGGGGACACGGTTGGACCAGGCGGTATTAGACGCGCTGTCAGAACGATTCCAATGTTTGTGGAAATCGCTGCCGAAATACGTAAGCATTGTCCGGATGCTTGGGTAATCAATTATACAAACCCGATGAGCTTATGCACCCGCACTTTATATGAGGTGTTTCCAGCAATTAAAGCGATCGGCTGCTGCCATGAAGTGTTTGAAACACAGCATTTGCTAGCAGATATGGTTGGTGAAATGCTAAATGTTAACGTGAAAAACCGCAAAGACATCCAAGTGAGTGTAACAGGCATCAATCACTTTACATGGCTTAATGAGGCCGCTTATCAAAATATTGACTTATTCCCCCTATATAAGCAGTTTGCTGAGAAGTATGCCGAAACAGGATACGAAAAAGAACAAGGAAAATGGGAGGAAAGTGTATTCAGCTCAAGCAATCGTGTGAAATTTGACTTATTTAAAAAATACGGACTTATTGCAGCAGCAGGCGATCGTCATCTTGCCGAATTTATGCCGCCAGTTTATTTAAAGAATCCTGAAACAGTTCATGACTGGAAGTTCCATTTAACGTCTGTCGATTTTCGCGTAAAAGACCAAGCGCGGAAAATAACCGAAAATGAACAAGCTTTTACTGGTGATACAAAAGTCGTCCTAGAGCCGTCTGGTGAAGAAGGGGTGGAAATTCTCCTTGCTTTGCTTGGATTGGAGGAACTAGTGACAAACGTCAACTTTCCGAATCTAGGTCAAATTCCAAATCTGCCTAATCATGCTATCGTCGAAACAAATGCTCTAATCCGCAGAAACAGCGTCCAGCCTGTTTTAACAAAAGACCTGCCACTTGATGTTGCCAATATGGTTAACAGGCATGTTCATAACCAAGAAGCAGTCCTAAAGGCGGTGTTAACAATGGACAATCAGCTCCTCTTTAATGCCTTTATTCAAGATCCATTGGTTGCAGCCATTCCTTATGAACAGGCAGCAGCATTATTTGAGGAAATGGGCATTTTGCAGCAAAATCAGTAAAGGAGATGGTCAAATGGCAAATATTACAGCAGCAGATAAAAAACAGGTGACAGAAACAATCCAGCTGTTAATGAACAATTTAACGAAAATACAGGATGATACTGGTGAATATTTACTGAATTTCGATGGATTAATCGTTGATGATAAAAGCTGGCATGTTTGGAATTGGCCGCAGGGAGTCGGCTTATATGGTATCTATCAATATTGGAAGCTGACTAGTGACGAAAAAGCATTGCAGATTATTCATGACTGGTTTACTGCAAGATTCACAGAGGGAGTCCCGCCGAAAAACGTCAATACGATGGCACCACTATTAACACTTGCTTGTTTATATGAAGATACGAAAAATCAAGACTACTTGCCTCATTTGCAAGAATGGGCTGATTGGGTCATGAAGGAGATGCCGCGGACGAAGGAAGATGGACTGCAGCATATGACATACGGGCCTGAAAACAAAAATCAGCTTTGGGATGATACGCTGATGATGACCGTGCTGCCCCTTGCGAAAATCGGCATGCTCTTAAACAGACAAGATTATATCGAGGAAGCAAAAAAGCAATTTCTCATTCATATTAAATACTTAGCAGACAGACGAACTGGTCTTTGGTTTCACGGATGGACGTTTGAGGGCAATCATCATTATGCAGAAGCGCTGTGGGGAAGGGGAAACTGCTGGATCACCATTGCTATCCCAGAATTAATTGATATTCTCGGGCTGCAGGAAGATGATTTTTTCTCATCCTTTCTTCTAGAGACTTTACAAAGACAAATTGAAGCATTGCACCATTGGCAAAATGAGGGTGGGCTGTGGCATACGTTAATTGATGACAACAGCTCTTATCTAGAAGCGTCTGCTTCTGCAGGGTTTGCCTATGGCATTTTAAAGGCTGTTCATAAGGGCTATGTGTCTGAAATGTACAGAGAAACTGCTTATAAGGCGATTGAAGCACTCAGAGGAGAAATAAACAGCGAGGGAGTGCTGCAAAAAGTTTCTGTCGGCACTGGAATGGGAGATACGCTCCAGTTTTATAAGGATATTCGAATTACCGCGATGCCGTATGGTCAATCTTTAGCTATTCTTTGTCTCGCAGAATTTTTGCAAGATTGTCAGTAATAGATTTTAATAGGGGGCCTTGTTCGTATGCAAGGTTCTTCCTTTAAAATAAAATGAAAAGGTTTACAAAAAAATTAAAAAGAGGTGTAGCTTATGTCTTGGAAAGGTTCTTCTTATATGAGAAAGGCACTTTGTGCTGCAGCGGTGCTGCCGCTGCTTTTTGTTGATACAAGCAGTGTTTTTGCTCACAAATCTACAGATACTTCTTCTAAAGTGCAATTAGAATACTTAGACAGAGGCTTAACAGCAGCGCAAACTTCTGAAGGCAACTTCCTCAGCTGGAGACTTTTAAGAATAGAGGTGACAGGCTACACAAAAAATGGGATGAAGGGAGCATCCTTCCATGTATACCGCGATAACAAAAAAATCGCAACCGTTAGTGACAGCACCAATTTTCTCGACAAAACTGGTAGTGCTTCGTCTGCTTATGAGGTAAGGGCAGTCGTGAACGGGAAAGAAGTCGATGAAAGTGCTTCAGTCCGTCCATGGGCTGACCAGTTTTATGATATTCCCTTGCAAAAACCAGCGGACGGGGTAACGCCTGCAGGCGAAACATACACATATTCTGCCAATGATATGAGTGTGGGTGATGTCGATGGCGACGGGCAATATGAATATTTCGTAAAATGGGATCCGTCTAATTCTAAAGATGTCTCTCAAAAAGGGTATACAGGCAATGTGTATATCGACTCTTATACGATGGATGGCACGCTGCTGTACAGAATTGACCTTGGTGTGAACATAAGAGCAGGAGCGCATTATACACAAATGTCGGTGTATGATTTTGATGGCGACGGCAAAGCAGAGTTAATGTTTAAGACTGCTCCGGGAACGAAAGTCATTCGTTATGATAAAAACGGCAATATTACATCAGAAAAATACATTACGATGCCTAAAAGCGATATAAAGGCAGGCTACAGCAATAAAGATGATTATCGCATGAGTGCTGCAGATTATTATGATCATTTAGTAAAAATGTTTAGAAACTGGCATCAGCATGAAGAAGTTGTTAATGGCAATTGGCCTAAAAGCTTAGAAGAGGCCTTTGGCATCGAAAAGAAATACAGTTATCCACTATCAAAACAGGACGCAGAAAGTCTTGTTGATTATTTCATGGATGTTTACGCACCAAGCAGAAGCACACGTAATGATTTAAGGACTTTTGAAGGGTTCATTCTTGAAGGCCCTGAATATTTGTCTGTATTTGAAGGAGCTACAGGGAAGGAATTGGAAACCATCCATTATGAAACAGACCGCCATGATGACGGCTTAATGTGGGGCGATTATGCGATGGCGCGCATTGAGCCTGGCAACCGTGTGGACCGCTTTCTTGCTGGAGTAGCTTATCTTGACGGTAAAAAGCCATATGCTGTGTTTGCTAGAGGCTATTATACAAGAACAACGCTTGTTTCCTACAGCTGGGATGGGAAGCATTTGAAGAAGAAATGGGATGTCGACTCCGGCTGGACACCAATGTCTAACCCGTTCAATGACAGTCCTCATGGCAAGGATGGCACCAATAAAGAATTCGGCACATTAACAACACAAGGGGCCCATTCTCTGGAAATGGCTGATGTGGACTCAGACGGCAAGCAGGAAATTGTCTATGGGGCAGCAACGATTGACGATAACGGCTCTTTACTGTACAGCTCTACAGATGTAATGCCTGAAGGAAGTGCTTCACCTGGAACAACGGCAAGACTCGGACACGGTGACGCTCTTCATGTCACCGATATCGATCCTGAGCGTCCTGGTTTGGAAATATACATGGTGCATGAAGGGGCAACGAGTGCACCGTACGGTTACACTTTAAGGGATGCTAAGACAGGTGAAGTTATTTATGGCGGTTATACAGGTAAAGATACAGGCAGAGGGATGATTGGTGATATCGACCCAACAAAGCCTGGGCTTGAGACATGGGCCAACACAGGTGTCGGCTTATATACGGCAAAAGGAGAAAAAATCGGAGATGCTGGACCAGGTACGAATATGAGTATTAAATGGGCAGGCAATATGACAACTCAAATAGTCGACGGAGCTCTTGAAGTGACACCGACCATTGAAGACTGGAAGAATGGCAGACTTCTGACACTAGAAGGAACGAGAACGAATAATGGCACAAAGGGGAATCCATCGCTTGTAGCTGACATATTTGGCGACTGGCGTGAGGAATTGCTAGTCCGCACAACAGACAGCTCTGCGATCAGAATCTATCAAAGCACAGAAGTGACTGACAGAAAGCTTTATACACTAATGCATGATGTTCAATACCGCACAGGTGTAGCTAGACAAAGCACAACCTATAATCAGCCTACTTATACTAGCTTCTATTTTGCAAGTGATACAGATTGGTCACAAGTGCCAGTGCCAACGTTCACAACACCTGGTTTAGAAGCTTTGCTTAGTCAGTTAATGAAGGATTATAAAGATAAGGGAGAACTATCAGGCAAGCTGTACGGACAGTTAGAAAACAGCTATACGCAGGCTATAAAACACAAGGAAAAAAGCAATAAGAAGCAAGCAGTTAAAGCATTGGAGAAATATAAGGACCAGATAGAGAAGGGCGTAAAAGCTAAAAATATTTCAGATGAGGCAGCAAAAAATTTAACGAAGCATGCTGACTTACTGATCAATTCGTGGAAATAGCAAACATAGGACAACAGCCGCTAGCATTAGTAGCGGCTGTTGTCTTTTTTAAAAGTCTCAGACCAGCCAGCAAGCTCTTCCATGAGTCTAGCTTTTTCCTGTATAAGCTGCTTTAAACGGTGACCATTTGCACCAGAAGGGTGAGGGAAGCCGGAAAGATACGGCTGCTTAATCTTATTAGCTGACACTAGCTTCTTCATCATCTCCTCAACCTTTTTTCCTAACGGAATGATTAAAGAGCTCTGAGGCAGCTGCTGTAATTCCTCCGGAAACACAGTGTTAATATAAGGATGAAGGAGCTTAGCATGTGTCATTGATGGATTATGGCCAGTATAATTTTGCTCTTTATAAAATACTGGATATTTAAGAAGGGAGGTAGTATGAAGCAAATTCCGTTTTTCTGCAAACAGCTCAGCAGTACTGCTTAAGCCTAGTTCCGTTTGCAGTCCGATTTCATCGAGCATATTAATTAAATTGATGCGCATCGATCCACTAAAGCTTGCATATTCCTTCGTCAGCTTTAGTTGTTCCGTTAAGCTCATTTGTTCGTACGAAAGGAAAGCTTCATAAGCGTTTTTCATTTGAAGCCAGCCAGGAGTAATTCCGACAATAATAATAATCGCTTGCTTGTTTACATAATCATTATGTGGTGCATAATACATGACAAGATCATTTTCAGCACCAATTTGGAATGAAGCTGTCAATAAATCTTGTTTTGTAAGTGATTGATGAACAGAAAGCCTTTTGATGGCAGGTAGAAATTTATGTATTAGCATGTATAAACTCCTTGGTGAAAGTTGTATTGTTATTAGTATGCCAGAAGAGAAGATATAAAAGCATCTTAAAATAATGAAAAGCCAGTTTTCTTTTTTTATTTTTTCTAGTTTACATAATATATATTATAACAAGCAATTACAATTATGAAAAATTCTGTCTCAAATTAAAGTATACTTTAGATAGTGAGACAGAATAAAAATTTTTACTTATAGTTTCTTAAATTATTTCTACTGTTTTTATATATAATTGTTTGTTTGTGCTAAATTTTAATTTAATTTTAGCTGATCATTTATTTTTATTTTAATTGTTTCTATAATATTGTCTTTAGCATAGATTCATTGCATCATTTATTTTATTTTTCTAGTTAAATTACATGTTTAAACGAATCTTATTGATTCACTTTTTTATATAATGAAAGCGCTTCTCATAAACAAAAAAACTAGACATAAATTTTAATGTCTAGTTGCTGTTAACTATTTTATAACTACTTTTGCTGCCTGCCTTCTTTCCACAAACAGGAAAACTTTCCTCATAATAAGCGGGACTATAAATAATATAAACAAAAGCCTGAACAATTGATATGTGGTAATAATCGTCAAATCGGCTTTAACTGCCTGCCCGAGCAAGGCCATTTCCGCCATTCCTCCTGGAGCAAGGCCGATAAATGCGGTTAATAGCGATATATTCTCTTCTATCCCCAGTAAAATGGCGGACAGAACGAAGGAAAAACCAACAAGTACGATCGAAGAAATAATTGAAATGGCTAAGAATCGCGGTTTATTCTCGATTTCGCCGAATTTCATCTGCATGCCTAAATCAATGCCCATCATTACCTGTGCTGCAGCAATGACTGGCACTGGAATTGCCGGTACATCCATGCCAATAAGCAAAAGACCAGCAATGATGATAAGCGGTCCTAGCATATAGGGAGTTGGAAATTTGCATTTTTTTGCAACTGCCCCAGCTGCATATGAAATGACTAGAAAGAACAGAAACAGCCAGTTTACGCCTTCTGCATTTGCACTTGCTACTGCTGTGCTTCCTGCATGGAAAATCGGACTATAAACGATAAAAGGAACTAGCATAACCACTGTCATGATACGGCTGACTTGAATGATAGTTACGACAGTAAGATCTATGCCCTTAATTTCTGAGCTGATCGCCACCATTTGTGTTAATCCTCCAGGGATACTGCCTGCAATCGTTGATTTCAGGTTGCTGTGTGTGAGTTTATTCGTCACAACTGCAAGCAGCAGACTGAACAGAATTAAACATATGGTCAATACCAGCATAGATGGCAGATGTGTAACCATATCCATAAGTGTTTGTTTATTGAAATTTTCTCCGATTGTATAACCGATTGGAATCAGTGCATAAGTGCGAAAGGAGAAAGGAAGTTTTGGAGTTTGCTTGGTGAGTTTAATAAAGGCTATTGTGCCGATCATCGCTCCGAGAAGCCATGCTAACGGCAGATGAAGCAATTGAAAAAGTGTTCCGCCAATAATAGCTGACACTAACATTTGATAAAATGACATTCTATATCCCTTCTTGCTAATTTATTAGATGTATATATAATATACTATCATAAAAATTAGTTTGGGTTTCGAAAGATTATTTTTTGCGTATAAAAAACTGTTCATCCACCCTCCCTTTTCGGATGAACAGTTCTCTGTTATTTTTTGCTGATTTCTTTTACTTTTATTTTTTCTAATTTCCAAGTGTTATCTTTGTTCGTCCACACTGTCTCCAAATATGCTATTTTATCGACAGGTGCTATGCCGCTAATCATTTGCTTGCCTTCTAGTGTTAATTTTTGTTTATAGCTCGAAGGCTTTAATTGGGAGAACGGACTGATAATCAGCTCTGTAGACTCATTCAAATGCCCATTTTGATATAAGCCTAATTGTTCATATGTATTTTTTCGCTCATATAAATCAAAATTATAGGTTTTTATCCCTTCAATCACTAGCTCTGCTTTATAATCTTCCTTAAAGCTGCTTGTCATCACAGGTAATTCTGGAATGGAAGCTTCCCTTATCTTCGTGCCGTCGTAATCATAAATCGCAAATCTCTTTTTGCTGCCTCGTTCATTTTCAGCTAGTGTTAAGAACATTTCATCCGTTCCATCACCATCCAAATCGATCAGTTCTAACTGTGGGTTGAATCCGCCATCTACCTCCTGTACTGACTTTTGCTCCTTGCTGTCAGTTATTTGAATCGTTAGTCTTGTATAAAAGTCATTCTCTTCCTCTGAAAGAATTCCGTTTAAGCCAATAGTTTCCTGTTTTCCATCACCATTTATGTCTTTTGTTTCTTGAAGCACATTCTTTTCCTGCTCTTCATTTTCCAATGCGTAGGCCCCTGTGATCGCACTTAGTGACATGAAAAAAAATGCGGTGAAGGCGAACAATAGTTCTTTTCTCAATTTAATCCCTCCTGGCGTAATCCTGTTAGTAAATATCATCTCCAATAATGGAAAAAAGATGTAAAGGAGGAAGAAAAAAATCCTTCACCATTTTGGTGAAGGATTATCTTTTTAAGATTCTACCGGTTTTTTTAACCAAGCTAATATAACTTTGCCTGCATCAGATTCATCAATGACAAATGATCCGTTTGAATAACGGTCATTGAATCGGATTGATTCCACCTGCACTTCTTCGACTAGTCCTTTTTCTGTTTGCAGATGAACGGTATCTGCTTTACCTGCAATAAACATGCTGACAATGCGATGTGGATTAGCTTTAAGCTCTCTCAGCATCACAACGCCGCGTTTCGCTCTACCGCCATTCTCAAATTCTGCTAACTTCATTTTCTTCACAGAACCACGCTGTGTCATAATAACAACCGATTCATTGGCTTCATCCGTAATGATTTGACCGGAGACAACATAGTCATCTTCTTTTAAGCTTATGCCTTTCACACCAGCTGCCCTTGCTCCGACAATATTGACTTCTTCTTCATGGAAGCGAAGTGCATAGCCGAAATGAGTGGCGATGATAACACCTTTATTGCCGTCTGTCACTACGACATCGACTACCTCGTCTTCCCCTTTCAGATTTAGTGCAACAAGAGGCTTGCTGTAGCGCTGTGCTTTATAGCTTGTCAATTCGGTCTTTTTCGCCATGCCATTTTTCGTGAAGAACAGCAAATACTTGCCTTCCTCAAAGCTCTTAACTGGTATTGCATGAATAATGCTTTCATTTCTATCGATTGGAATAATGTTAGAAATATGCTGTCCAAGATCCTTCCAGCGGATATCTGGGAGCTCATGGACTGGGCAATATAAATAATTTCCTTTATTCGTAAACAGCAATACAACTTCAGTTGTATTAACATCCAATTTAGCTAAGATACGGTCTGAATCCTTCATGCCGAAGTCCTGACCATTACTTGCCGCATAGGAGCGCTGGCTAGTCCGCTTCACATAGCCTTCTTTTGTTACTGTTACGATAACATCCTCACTGCCGACAAGAACTTCGAGGTTGATTTTGATTTCCTCAATTTCAGCCTGAATCGCCGTTCTTCTGTCAGAAACAAAGCGTTTTTTAACATCTTTCAGCTCTTTTTTGATAACAGCAAGAAGTTTTTTCTCACTGGAAAGAATCGCTGTCCACTCTTCGATTTTCTTCGCCAGTTCTTCTGCTTCTGCAGTAAGCGCCGTGATATCCGTATTTGTAAGTCTGTATAGCTGCAAGGACACAATCGCTTCCGCTTGAGCTTCAGAGAATTGGAAGGATGCAATTAAATTATCCTTCGCATCTCGTTTATCCTTAGACGCACGGATTGTGGAGATAACTTCATCTAAAATAGACAGTGCCTTTATCAGACCATCAACGATATGCTGTCTTTCTTTCGCTTTTTGCAGATCATATTGCGACCTTTTTGTCACAACATCCTTCTGATGCTCAATATAAGCATCCAATAGCTCAATAATGCCCATCAGCTTCGGACGTTTATTATGAATGGCAACCATATTGAAGCTGTAAGTAATTTGCAGATCTGTATTCTTGTATAAATAATGGAGAATACCAGACGCGTCTGCATCTTTCTTCAGCTCTATGACAATGCGCAAGCCTGTCCGGTCTGTTTCATCACGGACCTCTGAAATCCCTTCGACTTTTCGATCAAGCCTGATTTCATCCATTTTCTTCACTAGATTGCTTTTATTTATTTCATAAGGTATTTCTGTTACGACAATTTGCTGTCTCCCGCCGCGAATATCTTCAATATCCGCTTTGCCTCTGACAATAATTTTGCCTTTGCCTGTTTCGTAGGCTTTTTTAATACCGTCTACCCCTTGAATAATGCCCCCTGTTGGGAAATCAGGGCCCTTGATATGCTTCATGATATCTTCTACGGTTGCTTTTGGGTTATCCATTCTTTCGATAACACCATCAATCACCTCACCTAAGTGATGGGGTGGAATGTCTGTTGCATAACCAGCCGAAATCCCTGTTGAACCGTTCACAAGCAAGTTCGGGAACTTTGCCGGCAGAACAGTCGGTTCTGTTGATGTGTCATCAAAGTTCGGAATGAAATCGACCGTTTTTTTATCAATATCCTTCAGCAGTTCTGATGATATTGCAGAAAGTCTTGCTTCTGTATAACGCATTGCCGCAGGAGGGTCACCATCAATACTTCCGTTATTACCGTGCATTTCAATTAGCAGATTTCTGACCTTCCATTCCTGGCTCATCCGCACCATCGCTTCGTACACAGAGCTGTCTCCGTGAGGATGGTAGTTACCGATAACGTTACCGACTGTCTTCGCAGATTTTCTGAAGTTCTTGTCATGAACATTACCATCAACATGCATCGCATATAAAATCCGACGCTGAACCGGCTTCAAGCCGTCGCGGGCATCTGGCAGCGCCCGCTCTTGAATGATGTATTTACTATAACGTCCAAAGCGATCACCGAGAACGTCCTCTAAAGGCAAATCACGAAATTGTTCCGTTGAACTTGAACTCATGATTCATCCCCCTCCTCTGCAACCACAATATTTTCATTTTCTAATATATTGCCTTCCTCTTCGAGTCCGAACGCAACATTTGACTCAATCCATTTCCGTCTAGGTTCTACCTTATCACCCATCAGTGTTGTGATGCGGCGTTCCGCTCGTGCGATATCATCGATCTTAACACGGATTAATGTTCTTGTTTCAGGATTCATCGTTGTATCCCAAAGCTGATCTGCATTCATCTCGCCTAATCCTTTATAACGCTGTAGCACATAGCCCTTACCGACCTTTTTGATAGCGTCCTGCAGGTCATCGTCGCTCCATGAATACTCAATAACCTCTTTTTTTCCTGAGCCTCTGCTTACCTTGTATAACGGCGGTAGTGCGATATACACTTTTCCTGCTTCCACAAGCGGCTTCATATAACGATAGAAGAATGTGAGCAGCAGCACTTGAATATGCGCGCCATCCGTATCAGCATCTGTCATGATGATAACTTTGTCATAATTGGAATCATCGATATTGAAATCCGCTCCGACACCTGCTCCAACCGCATGAATAATAGTGTTGATTTCTTCATTTTTAAAGATATCAGACAGCTTTGCTTTTTCTGTGTTGATAACCTTACCTCTTAATGGCAGAACGGCTTGGAAGCGTCTGTCTCTTCCTTGTTTAGCAGAGCCGCCTGCAGAATCACCTTCAACTAGATACAATTCGTTTTTCTGCGGGTTTTTTGACTGTGCCGGTGTCAGCTTGCCTGATAGCACTGTTTCGCCGCGCTTTCTTTTTTTGCCGCTTCTGGCCTCTTCCCGAGCCTTTCGCGCCGCTTCCCTTGCTTGGTATGCTTTAATGGCTTTTTTGATTAGCAGTGTGCTCGTATCAGGATTTTCCTCAAAGAAGTAGGAAATATGCTCGGAAACGACTGCATCGACAGCGCTTCTTGCTTCACTTGTACCAAGCTTGCCTTTCGTTTGTCCTTCAAATTGCAGAAGGCTTTCCGGTACGCGGACAGAAACAATCGCAGACAAACCTTCTCGTATGTCTGATCCGTCTAAGTTCTTATCTTTATCCTTAAGCAGGCCGACCTTGCGGGCATATTCATTAAACATTCTCGTCATTGCTGTCTTGCTGCCCGCTTCATGTGTTCCGCCGTCCTTTGTGCGGACGTTGTTAACGAAGGAGAGAACATTTTCTGAATAGCCGTCATTAAATTGGAAAGCGAATTCTACTTCAATCCCGTTGCTTTCCCCTTCTAGGCTAACAACCGGGTGCAGAGTATCCTTCTCTTCATTCAAGTACTCAACGAAAGCTTCAATTCCGTTGTCATAATGAAAGACAGCATGGACATCATTGCGCTCATCTATTAATTCGATTTTAAGTCCTTTTAATAAAAAGGCTGACTCTCTCAGCCTCTCTGAAAGCGTTTCAAAATTATAAGTAGTTGTAGAGAAGATGGAAGGATCCGGCTTAAAGTGAATAGTCGTGCCAGTTTGATTTGTTTTGCCTAGCTTTTCAAGCGTAGTAACTGGCTTTCCTCCATCTTCAAAACGCTGTTCATAGATAAAACCGTCTCTTTTTATTTTAACGACAACCCACTCGCTCAAGGCGTTGACAACTGACGCACCTACACCATGCAGACCGCCGCTCGTCTTGTATCCGCCTTGTCCGAACTTTCCGCCTGCGTGCAGGATCGTAAAGATTACTTCAGGTGTCGGCTTGCCGATTTTGTGCATCCCTGTCGGAAGTCCTCTTCCTTTATCCTGTACACTGATAGAATTATCTTTATGGATTTTTACAATGATTTCTTCACCGAATCCGGCTAATGCTTCATCGACAGCATTATCTACTATTTCATATACAAGATGATGCAACCCTCTTGAATCTGTGCTGCCTATATACATACCGGGACGCTTTCTTACAGCTTCCAGTCCTTCCAGCACCTGTATGGCATCATCGTTATAGTCAAATGGTTGTTGATTTTTCGCCACAGACATACCCCTTTCACCTCAAAAACACGACATATTATCTTTTTATGTAGCATGTCGAACAATTGTTTATGTATTCGTCTATAATTTCATTTATCCTCTTTGTTTGCAGGATTATTTTTTCTTTATCTTTTTGCCATCTATAGTGGACGAAGCACACTATTTTATGCATTTGATAAAAAAACACTAAAATTAGAACGTTTGTTCTTATCATATAATAGCAGCATTTTTTCTACAAGCATATTGATATATCGAGTTACTCACAAAATAATCGATTAAATTCAATATTAAACCAAGAAAGCTAAAAGAGAAAAGCTTTTTTTAATAGGTTTCGTTTATGCATCTTAATTATGTTAACACATATTTCTTATAAAAAAAACGCTAACTACCGTTTCTCTGACGGGCTATCCTCATAATAGCGCAGGGAGAAAATAAAAAAACGGATGCAAATAAGGTGCTTTTAAGACCGCTTCTTATGAGGGTCAAGTTACCTTATTGCATCCATATTTTATAGTTATTTCGTTAGAGCATGTTCTACTTTAATACAGCGGTCCATGATAACCGTATAGCCTTTTTCTTTTAAAGAGTGAAAAGTTTCTTCATGAACAAGTCCTTGCTGTGCCCAAAAAACATCAGCATCGATTTTTTCAAATTCCGCCGCAACTTCTGGAAGAAATTCAGATCTTCTAAATACATTGACAATATCAACATGTTCTTTAATATCTGTCAGGCTTTTATATGCTTTCATTCCTAAAACTTCATCTACTGTAGGATTGACGGGGATGATGCTATAGCCTGCTTTCATCATGGCTTCTGCAATCATATAAGAAGTTCTTTCTGGATTATCACTTAAACCGACAACTGCGATTTTTTTTGCCTTTTTTAATAGTTTGCCGATTTCTTCCCTGCTTGGGTTTTCGATTGCCATAGTATTGTTCCTCCTTTAATTAACCTTTATTTCTACTTTTATACTAGTGGACGTGTATCTGTTGATGCAACTAATATGAACTAGGCTTTGCTTACTCTGATTCCTTATCCTTGTCCTTTTTTTCCTTCTTTTCAGGCATTGCTCTGTAGATTTGCGTATGCATGCTGTTTTGTTCTATATTTTGCAAAAAGAACTCACCAATCAGCTTTTGATAGTCTTCATCCTCATTCATCTTTTTGCCTTGCAATTCCATTTCAGCCAATCCTTCGTACTCCGTTAAAAGGGCATATGTATGATCATTGCCTGAGATAGGCGTCAATATTTCTACTTTGTGTGAGTAATTTTCATTACTAAACTTTTTCAGCTCACGCAAATTTTCCAATCCTTCTTTGAATTTATCTTGCTTGAGTGAAAATGTTTGATATACATAAACGGTCATTTTTAAATTACCTCCAAAAAGTCAATTATGATATATTAACATTCCCTAAACAGCAAAAAAAATTCTAATCAATAACTAAGGAGCAACTGCTGTGCTCCTTAGTTATATTTATCTTTCCAATGCATTTAAGCGCTGATTAACTCTTTGCAAACTGCGCTCAAGCTGGTCAATATCTCTTTGCTGCTGGTTATTCTCCCGCTCTAGCTGATTTATTCTCCGTTCCAGCTGATCAATACGGCGATCCTGAGCTTCAATCCGTCTTTCTAACTGATTAAGCCTCCGCTCAAACTGTCTCCACTGTGGCTGTTGAAAAAGCTGTGACAGCTGGATTTGTCTGTTCGGATCTTCGTAATATCCTTGCGGGTATTGGTAATCATATTGAGTTTGTGGATAAGCGTAATTTACATAAGGGTACATATAGGCAACTCTCCTTTTTTTATGTCACCCATAAAGTATGCAAACTTCTTTTTTAGTGATATAGGCAAATGCCTAAATTGCCGTTTGTTAACTTGGCTTTTTTCATGGGACTATATATTTTTTCCTGACGATAGTCATATAGTACCTTAAAAGACGTAAAAACGGAGGCAAATCGATGAACCATATTGTTAAGCCCGGGGAGACTTTAACCCAAATCTCAAAAGACTATCGCATTCCATTAGCCAGTATATTAACAGCAAACCCAACAATCCAGCCAAACAGCATCTTCCCCGGACAAATAATCATCATACCCGGCTTACCGTCCCCTGAGAGTATTCCTTATCGAATAGATGTTTCGATAGGTAATAAAATATTGCGCTTGTTTAGAGGCGGTGTTTTGCAAAAGCAGTATCCGATTGCAGTAGGCAGAATGCTGTTTAGCACACCTGTAGGCAATTTTGTTATCATCAATAAAGCGCCGAATCCTGGAGGTCCATTCGGTACAATGTGGATGAGTCTTTCTAAAGAGCATTATGGTATCCATGGTACAAATGATCCTAGCTCCATTGGCAAAGCTGTATCAAGAGGATGTATTAGAATGCAAAACAAGGATGTGGAGGAATTAGCAAGCATTGCTCCTATTGGCACAGCTGTAGCCATTCATCCATAAACCTTATTAAATATAGTCTACAAATTCACGGACTGGCTTTCGGTATCCGCGCGGCTGTCTGCTGTCTGTTTTCTCCTTGCCAATGGTAATCATCAGCACCACCTCTTCCTGATCGGGAATCTGCAGTATTTCACGAACCTGCTTGTCATCAAATCCAATCATCGGGCAAGTGTCCCAGCCTTGATTCTTTGCTGCGAGCATAAACAGCATGGCAGAAAGTGAAGCATTACGAATTGCTTCTTCTTTTTGGAAGGTGTCACCTCTGTCTTCATAAAAGGAAGTTGTATCCTGAACTAAATGGTCATATTCCTGCTTGTTTACAATTCCGAGCATCTGCAGACCTTCATAGATTTCTGGTGCTTGTTTATAAGCAAGTTTGTTCCCAACTACCAATATAACAGCAGCAGCGCTTTTTACTTTGTATTGACCGTTTGCGGCATTTCTTATTTCAGCTTTTTTCTCATCATCTATAACGGCAATATACCTTGTATGCTGTAAATTAAAAGCAGATGGTGCTAGCTTAACCGTTTCAAAAATACTATTTAACTCTTCTGTTGAAATCGGGTTTCCTTCCAAAAAGTTGCTCGCAGAGCGTCGTGATTTAACTAGATCTAAAAATTCAGCCATGATTTGTTTCTCCTTCGATTTTATCTTCATTTGATATATCTTGAATTAAAGATATATTAAATGAAGTCCTTTGTAAAGCTTTTTACTTCCTGTTTTGCCAATAAAAAAACTGCCATTAGAGGCAGCTTTTTTTATGAGAAGCGTTTAATAGAAAAAGGTGAGATATTATATTCTGTCTTCCCCTTTGTTGCTAAGTCACTTAAAATTTTCCCGACCACACTGCTGAATTTAAAGCCATGGCCTGAAAAACCTGCCGCAATGGCGACATTGGCGTAATCAGGATGAAGATCAATTATAAAGTCTTCATCAGGTGTCAATGTATATGTGCAAGTTTTGCCAAACTTCAGCTCATCTGTTAATGGCATATAAGTGGAAAGAAACTGCCCTACATCTCCCTCATCCTCGGCAAGCTCACCAAATGGGCTGATTGACTGGCCTGGTTGTATTTCAACACCGCCGCCGTCATGTCTGCCTATTTTCAAACCAGCTTGTTCGATGCTTGGAAAGCCGTAATACATGCCTTTTTCCGTTTCAAAGGAAAAGGCCGGAAAGTTTTCACTAGAATAAATGGTTTCATCAGCATGGAACCAAGCAAACGTCTTCCTTGTCGGTTTTAATGGCAGCGTTAAACCTAGAGTAGCTAACAGCTTGCCTGCTGATGCGCCGCCGCAAATGATAAGAGCGTCTCCATAATAGTTATTGGTTGCCGTTTTTACGATTGCCTTCCCATTATCCATCTGCAATTCTAGTACTTCTGTATATGTAAGAAGATCTGCTCCCTTTTTAATAGCCTGCTCTTTATATGCTTCAATACAAGTCTCGCTTTTAAGCACTCCTGACGATTTTTCAAAGCAGCCGATATAATCAGCCGGTAGCTTAATGCCAGACCACCGCTCCATTACTTCACTTGCTTGCAGCACTTCCACTGGCAGGTTATATGTTTTCGCGCTATATATTATGTTTTTCATAAATGGTGAATCTGCTTTGCCGACATTTAATACACCTGTCTGCAAAAACAGCTGCTTGCCTGATACCTCTTCAAGCTCGCCCCAAAGCTCCTGTGCTTTTAACGCCAAAGGAACATACTCAGCACCTTCCCCGTATGCATGACGGATAATTCTTGTTTCGCCATGGTGGCTTCCATGTGCATGAGGAGGGTCATAGGCATCAATTAACAATGTCTTTTTTCCTTGTTCCGCTAAATAATAGCCTGCTGCCATCCCCATGGAACCGGCACCGATGATAATCGCATCATATTTTGTCAAAATATTTCCTCCTTCTCTTCCCCTAAACGTTAACTCTCTTTTTTTATATAGCCAATCATACCATTGTTGCACAGCTTGAAAAATAAAAATTTTCTAATAAGAGTTAATAATTGGGCTTCTTCTTAAAAAAAGTAGATAAGCTCATTAACAGCAAGCCGACATACCCTATACAGAAAACTCGCAACGGAAGGTGATTACATGCAATTTGGACCATATCAACCTAATTTCCCTTGGGGGCAAGGTCAACAAAGCTATCCATACGGCGGCTGGCAGCAAGGTCAGCAGAACTATCCGTTTGGTGGCTGGCAGCAACAAGGCTATCCATACGGCGGTTATCATCAATATCCTGGAGGGTATTATCAAGGTTTTCATGACGATTATCCATACGGATGGCATAAACCCCACCAAGATTGGCATAAGCCATACTACCCGCAAGATTCATGGAAAAAAGGCTACCATCATCCACAAGGTCATTGGGATGACTGGCATAAGCAATATCCACAAAGATAGTCACGATAAAAGAGGTGAGTGATCTCCTCTTTTTTCTATCTCACACTAAAAAAAGAGGAAGCGTCATTTAAGGAGGATCATGAGAATGGAACATAACGAACGTCCGCAGCATTTAGCATGGCATGAAACATTAGAAATACATGAATTAACAGCATCACAATCAGTAGCATTAATGAAATTGAAACTCGCACTTCCAACGGTGACAGACCCAGAACTAAAAAGGCTGTACACAAAGGCTATTGAAGGTTTAACAGCTAATATAAAAGACTTGCTTGAATTCTATCCGTTAGCACCGAGAGAGGAAGACGAGGAAGAGGACTTGCGCAATCAAGCATTAACACCTTTTCTGGCAGGAGATTTGCTTGGTCTATTTAAATCAAGTGTCAAAAATTATGCGGTTGCCATTACTGAAACAGCTACACCTGAATTAAGAAAGGTGTTAAAAACACATATAAACAAAGCGATTGATTCACATGAGGAAGTATTCCACTATATGTATAAAAAGGGGTATTACCCAGCTTATGATTTAAAGAGTCTGCTGCAAAATGACGTTAATCTTGCCAAAAAAGCGCTTAATAAATAGTCATTCGTTTTAGATGTGAAAAAAGTAAACACCCCTCTTATAAGGATAAGAGGGGTCTGTTATTATGCTTGATTAGATTTCGTTTTTAATACTGCCACTGGTCTTGTTGCCAATGATACAACCGTAAGGACAACTAAGTTAATAATCAAGGCAATAATACCAACGTTGAAGTCCTTAATTGCTTGCGGCAAAAATGGGAACAATGTTCCGACAGTCGTGCCTGAAACTGTCACATAAGTAACCGTGGCAACACCTGCGATAATACCAGAAAACGCTCCTTGTTTCGTAACAAAATTATGTTTCATTAAGCTGAACAATAAGGTCGGAAACAATTGTGTTACAAGGCTGTATCCCATTAACAGCAAAGCAACAAGCGTTCCGCCGCCATTAAATGTAACGATTACGGAAATGAGTGCCACAACAGGTACAAGATAACGGGCCATGCTTGTGACTTGCTTGTCTGTTGCACTTGGTCGTAACACTTTATAAACGTTTTTCGCAAGCAAGGTTGCTGCTGCCATAAGAATCATCGAGCCAGGAACAAGAGCAGTCAAAATACCTGCCGCACCGATAATTCCTACCACCCATGGATCAAATGTCTGGATAGACAAACGAAGCAGTGCTAAATCCGTATCTGCTCCAGTTAATGTTGGCACTTGCAGAATCGCTGCAAAGCCTACGAAGAATACGAATAAAAGGACTAATTGATATAATGGCATGAAAATAGCATTTTTTCGGAAGGCTTTCTCTCCTTGAGAGGAATAAATGGAACCGAATGTATGCGGCCACATATAAAAGCCTAATGCTGTAAGTAAAACAGTTGTTACAAACCAAGAAGAGCTTTGTCCTGAATCAGGCAATGATAAAAAGCCTGCCTTCGCTGTGTCAATTGCTTCAAACATTGGCTGAATCCCGCCATAATAATGGTGCGGAAGATAAATTCCCAAAAATAAGACCACAACAAGAATAAGAATATCCTTCGCAACAGCAGTCCACGCAGAGCCGTGAATACCTGAGACCATTACATAGACGGTTACAACGATAATGCCGATCCAAATCGCCACAGTTGGTGAAATATGGCCATAAGAAGCCTCTGATACAATAATTCCAAGCCCTTTCAGCTGCAGAACAAAATAAGGAATCATCGCAACAAACCCTACAAGCGAAACAAGAATTCCTAAATACGGGCTGTTGTATTTGCTGACGAAAAAGTCTGATTGAGACACAAGCTTGTTGTCTTTTGCGTAGCGCCAGATTTTCGGCAGCAAAAAGTATGACATAATATAAGCAAGAGCACCGTATGAAATAATATAATAGGTTGGGCCGCCTTTACTATATGCCCAGCCGCTTCCTCCAAGGAAGGTGAAGGTTGTATAAATTTCCCCTGCCATCAGCACGAATACTAAAACGGAACCGAAGCCTCTTCCTCCTACAGACCATTGTTCTAAATCCATGTCTTTTCCTTTTTTTGCCCGAATACCTAAAAAGATAGATAGTAGCATCGTAGCAAAAATAATTACTAATGCAGCATTCATTCTGTTTCACCTTCTTTATTTTTTGGATCGATTTTATAGATAATTGCCATAATGACAGATGTCAGGACTGTCCATAATACACACCAAAACAGCAGAAATGGCATTCCTAGTACGTATGGTGTCACTTGATTGAATACATAGGCTCCGCCCAGCATGAAAACGAACGGAATCAGCGCCAATACTTTAATCATTTGCTTCCCTTCCTTCTGCTGCTTCTAACAGCTTTAATGCACTGTAAACAAATAAGTTTACGCCCTTTTCAAGGGAGTCTTCATCGATTTCAAAGCGGGCATGGTGATGAGGAAAGTCAGCCCCTTTTTGCGGGTTTCCGGCACCTATATAGAAGAATGATCCTTCTGCTACTTGCTGGAATGCAGAAAAATCTTCTCCGCCCATATTTGGCTTCATTCTGTCGATCGCATCGTTGCCATACACTTCTAACACTGTTGCTTCTAACACCTCTGTAACGCGGGCATCATTGATGACAGGTCTGTAGCCGAACTCATATTTAAAGTCGTAAGTCGCTCCATGTGCGTCCGTAATACCTTTGATGACTCTTTCCATTAGCTTTGGAACTTCCTTGCGCAAGTCTGGATCAAAGCTGCGAACTGTTCCGCATATCTCAACAGAACCTGGAATTACATTATGCGTTGTGCCTCCGACGAACTTTGTCACAGACAAAACGAGATTATCAAGAGGATCTGTGTTTCGTGAAACGATATGCTGCAGGTTTGTGACCACTTGAGAAGCAATCGCAATCGAATCAACTGTTTGATGAGGAAGAGCAGCATGTCCTCCTTTGCCGTTGACATTAAGATAGAAGGTATCAGGTGATGCCATCATCGGTCCATAAACGATTCCGATTTTGCCGATTTCAAGTGGAGACCATAAATGGGCGCCAATTACTGTATCAACCCCGTCCATTACTCCTGCTTGGACCATTTCCTCTGCTCCACCTGGGAACAATTCTTCTGCATGCTGGAATAACAAACGGATTTCTCCTTCGATATGGCTTTTAAGGGAGGATAATACCTTTGCTGCACCTAAAAGCATGGCTGTATGTCCATCATGACCGCAAGCATGCATCACGCCAGGATTTTGGGAAGCATATTCACTTTCGTTTTCTTCTTGTATCGGAAGTGCATCCATATCAGCGCGAATGGCAATAACTTTGCCAGGTAGAGCTCCGATAATTCGGCCAACTACACTGGTTTTTGTCGGGCGGGTTAGTTCAATATTGCCAAATGATTTTAATTGGTCATATATATATTGAGACGTTTTTTCCTCTTCAAAGCTTAATTCTGGATGTTGGTGAAGATGGCGGCGCCATGTGACAACCTCTTCCTTCACTGCATCTATGCTTGCTTGTATAAAAGATTTTGTTGCTTCCATTATGTATCACTCCTTTTAGTTTTCATCCAGGCTTTCAATCATGTTTTTCAATACATGCACAGATTGAACACAATCACTAAGCGTTGTCCATTCCTCGGGATTATGGCTAATCCCTTTTCTGCTGCGAGCAAAAATCATCGCAGATGGTACATGCCTTCCTAGAACCATCGCATCATGACCAGCACCGCTTGGTAAAAAGTACGGCTTAATGGCCATTTTTTGCAGTGATTGCTCAAGCAGTTCTTTTATGTCATCTTGTACGAGCATCGGTGAAACTTTCAATGTTTGTTCAAACGTAGTCTTGATTCCATAGCTTTCGGAAATAGCTGCAGCTTTTTCAATTGTAAGAGCAACAAGCGCATCTACTTTGTCTTCATAAATGTCACGAATATCAACAAACAACTCAACTCTGCCGGGAATAACATTGACTCCATTCGGATGAACATGCAGCTTCCCGACTGTCGCAACCGCGGTGGAGCTTACCATTTTAGGCAAGGCAGGAATTGCCGCAAGAAGTTCACCTGCTGCTACTAACGCATCCTTTCTGTCATCCATCGGAGTGTTTCCTGCATGGCCGGCTTCTCCTGATAAAGTGATTTTCAGCCAGCTTGGACCTGCTATTCCCGAAACAATTCCGACTGGAAGATTCTCTTTTTCGAGCCGTTTTCCTTGCTCAATATGGACCTCCACATATGCTTTGATTTTAGATAAGTCCCGTTTCGCTTGAAAGAATGTATCAAGTGACAAGCCGTTATTTTCAATAACTGTTTGAAAATTGGCTCCCTCGCTGTCAACTAAGCTGAGTTGATTTTCAACATCTATGTCACCAGTCATTGCTCTGCTTCCAGTCAGACCGCCATTAAATCTTGCTCCCTCTTCATCTGAGAAGATAATCACTTCGTATGGATGAGTCGGTTTGAACCCAGTTTCCCGCCATGCTTCCACTACCTCTAACGCCGCAAGAACACCTAACGGCCCATCAAAATGCCCCCCGTTTGGAACACTGTCAACATGGGAACCAGATAGAATTGCTGGAAGCTCCTCGTCATTACCTGCCAATCTGCCGATGATATTGCCAGCTTCGTCTTGTTTGACAGATAAACCTGCCTCTGTCATCCAGTTAGCAACAAGCTGTTTTGCTAACTTTTCCTCTGCAGAGAAACCGATTCGGTAAGAACCGTTTTCGTCTGTCAAACCAATCTTTGATAATTCATACAGCCTTTGCGCTATTCTTTTACCTGATATGCCCCCATGATCAAGTGTGTGATCATAGTCAGATAACAGAAGTTCGTCCAGCCTGCTTGCTGCTGTTGTATCCATGCTGTACCCCCTCATAATATGTATCATTATTTAGAAATTGTAGAATAGTTTGACAATTATTAATATATCTAAAGCAGACAAATTAATCGTAAGCTTTTTGTCTGCTTTAGATAATGCATCTTAAAAAATAGCGAATTTTTACAACTTTTAGACTAGTGTTTGCCGATGCCTTTCTTTAAATAGTCAAACAAATAAATAGCAAGCTGCAGTTCAAACATTTCCTTGCCTTCAAGGTGTATTCCTAAAATCTCTTTCACGTTTTGCAGTCTGTACTTAATCGTATTTAAATGCACAAAGCACTGCTTCGCTGTTAACGTCATATTTTGTTTATTCTCCATATATACCGCTAATGTAGACAACAAGTCAGTTCCATTTGTTTTATCATAATCAATTAGCGGACCAATCGTGCTTTTTACATATTCACGAATCTCTTCTGGCTCCTGTTTAATAAACAAGCGATAGATGCCAAGCGATTTATAGGAAAGCACTAGTAAATCCTTACTGTTCGTTTTAATATAGTCGGAACAAATCTTTGCTTCTCTGTAGGAGCTTTGAATCTCCTTAATTTTTAAGAATAGCCTGCCGATGCCGACATGGAAGTCAAAGGATATACTTTCAACAAGTTTATCCTTTAACCCATTAAAGAATAGGCTAAACAGTTCTGTTATTTCCTCTTCTGTTTTTCGGTCATGAATCATAACTAACACATCATATTCCATGTTCTTTTCCGAAACTAATACTTTGTAGGGCAGCTTTTTGATTTCCCGAAACAATAAACGATGAAAATGCTGCTTCTTTCGATTTAATTCCTCAAACTCAAGGAGCTGGTTAGGAATTTGGATATTAATGCATATATATCGATAGTTGTCAGACAGGCCGACAATGCTTTTTTGCGGTCCGGAAAATGAATCCAGCTTCTGACTTAAAAGCTGATCTAATAAGTACCCCTCATATTTATAATAATCAGAGAGCAATCTTTCCTGGCCGATAATTTCCCGCGCGAAAATATTATTGGCAAGGTCAATAGCAAGCAAGTCTAGTGTATCAAGAGAAGCTCGTTCGACGTTAAAGATTGCCAGAATGCCAATAACAATTCTGGCATCTGTTTTAATGGGAATCAGCTTTATTCTCTCTTCTTTACAATACAAACTCCCCTCATTTTGCACCTCATCATTATAAACAGTCATAATCACGTTTCTTTTAGCCGTCCCCATTGCCTCAGCCTGTGTCGAGGAAGAAGAAATAATCTCAAAAAACTCATTATAAACACAAACCTCTTCTTTAATAAGCTGTGTGAGCGTGCCTGTAATTTCTTCTAGACCTTTTTGGTTGATCGAAGCGGTAGCCAATTCAGCATGAATTTTCTTCGATCGCTCTGTATCAGCAAAAAATTTTGCATTTTCAATCGCAATACTGGCCTGTGCGGCGAATGTTTCGAGCAGGAGAAGATGATGGTTTGTGAAATGCACGTTTTCAGAAAAACTGTCAATCGTCAATACACCAATACATTCCTCTTTAGATAATAGGGGAGCACAAATGGTACTGACAGGATGATAGCGGAATGCGCCAACAGCCTTTTGAAACAGACTTTTATTATCACCTCTAATATTCTCCATCCCTCTCTCTGTTTCTTTTACATGACTGAATATTTGTCCTTTTTTGCTCAAGAATGTTTTGCCTGTCATGCCTTCCCCAGGATGAAGTTTAATTTCCTGCAAGTATGCTAGTTCAACTCCGACACCATTTTTGGCTATAAGCCTGCCTGTCCGTTTATCATATACAAACAGCAATATAGCATCTGCACCATCTATTACATTTAACGTTTCTTTAATCAGCTGCTGGAGCACCTTGTCCAAATCTAATGTAGATGTTAAGACTTGCGCAGCATTTATTAAGCTCAGTAATTGTTTGTCTTTATTCATGATGATGTATCCTCCAACCATAGCGCTAACTTTGTAAAGCACTAGTTCCTTCTATTATTTTAGAATACATATAGGTTTTCTTACAATATGCTGTTAAAGTAAAAACCGCCTTTTATCTGCCAAGACGGTTTTTTACAAACTAATTATTTTTGAAAGAAGCCAACAAACTGACTAAAGGATACTGCATCCCCAGTAAGCTGAAAACCTGCATTATTTGCCGCATCATTTGGATTTAGAATACCTAATATAATCTCCTTCCAAATAGATGAACTTGTTGCTACCGTTATATCCGGGTTTGTTAAACATCCTTCCTGAATATCGATAATGCCATTGCGGATGACTAAAATATGCTGCTTCTGATCGTCTGTATTGGTAAGGCTTATGGAAAGCGCTCGATGCTCGCATTTTTCAGGCTGTAGAAGAATCGTCATTTGCTGAAAGAACGCGCGAATGGGCATTTTTTCAGCATAAGCGGAGTGGTTGCTTCGATTGTTTAAAAATGGCACACCGTTTTGCAGCTCTTTCGCTTGAGATAGATAATAAGAACGATTATTCGAGTTATAAGATCTTAGTCCAAGCTCTGTTAACGCACGAATCTTAACTTGCAACGCTTGATCATTTTCAGGCAATAAAGACAGCAGCATGTCCGCTAATTGTGCTGCCCACTGAAATTCACCATTTTCAACAGCATTTGTTGCTTCCTTCAGCAGCCTGTTATTTCCTCCGGCAAGATCCGCCATTTTTTGGGCAAAAGCACGGGAACTTAATTGTTCCAAATTAGAAGCATTGCCGTCAAACCATCCTAAATAACCGCTGTAAATCGCGCGAACGGATTGGGATATGCTGCCATACAGCTCACGCAGTTCTTCGTATGAAGCTAGAGATTCTGGCAAAGAAATTTCCTCCACTAATTCATCAACCGTTTTTCCTGCATTCATCCCGCGTACCGTGCTGTCATGAATATATTGAATTCCATCTCGGTAAATCGTTAATAATTCAGCGATTTTATCTTTGCCATATACAGGTTCAGTATGACCAAGCACTAAGTATTCGGCTTGCAGCGCGCGCATTTTATCGAGAGAGTATACCCATTGCAGTACTGGCCGTGGGCTTGTTCCTCTGATCGTATACAGATTCGGAAAAGCTGGATAGTAGTTATCCGCACCAAGCAATACCTTTTCCTCTGGTAGCCAAATAAAGATTTGGTCTTCTGTTTCACCAGGAGCGGAAACTAGCTGCATAACGGTGGATCCAAACTGCAATTTCACCGCATCTTCAAACACTGTGGTTGGCACCATTATTTTTTTTGTGCCGCTTAGTTTTAAAGCAGGTCCTAAACCACTGTATGGATAATGCTCCGGCTGAAGAAAAACGCCAAATTGTCTTGCCCCCCTTATTTCAAGTATACTATTTAACTGGTTATACTGTGTTTGAATAAAATCGAGCGTAAGCTTGTTGGCATAAATTTCTGTTTTATCATCTGCAAAAACGGAGGCTCCGTTAATATGATCAGGATGACCATGTGTATAAATAACAGCTATGGTTGGCAATGGCGATATTTTATCAAACTCTTTTTTTACTTCAGCCGCCGTTTCTATTCCTTCGGTTGTATCAACGATAATATTTCCTGCATCTGTTACTATTAAAGTCGAATTCGCCAGTCCATATCCAACTGCGCAATAAATATTTTCAGTAACCTTTTCCACTCTTTTCGTAAACCGTTTTGTATGTTCCTGCAAATACATTAATGCTAGTTCTTTCTCATCCTTGCTTACACTATATTTCATCTTATTTCCTCCTATTTTAAATGAATTCCCATATTTTGTTGACCTGGGATTATTTCTTTCTGAGCCGGCCTTGCAAACAATGCAAACAGGACTGCACTAATTATCAGCAGGATTGCCATCGCCTGTATATTTCCGTTAAATCCGGTAAGCGAATCACCAGATGTATCAATCACTTTGCCAAAAATTATTGGCGCAATAATACCTGAGGTTGTCGCTAATCCCATCATAATACCTGACATCAGCCCTTTTCTCTCAGGCATCAAGCTGTTTACAACTTGCGGACCGAGTGTGAAAATAAGCATAATCAGCCCGTTTTCTAAAATTAAAATAAGCGTCATAAGTGCTACAGACTCTGTTATGGTAAAAAAGAAAAATACTATCCCCGCTAACGCTGCACAAATGGATGTAAATAAAACACGGGACAGCCATATATTTTTGCTTCTTTTGAAGATAAAGTCAGAATAAGCGGAGAGTCCGACAGACAAAATTGCTCCTGTCGCACCAGCGGTCGCTTTCATATAGCCCATTACACTTGGTGAGATTCCCTTTACTTCGGTTATGTAAGTTGGACTAAAGACAAGACTGAAGGTAATAACACTATAACCAATAAAGGCAATCATTGTTGTAAATACAAAGGTGGTTGAAAAAATGGTCTTCCTTACATCAGTCCAGACTATTTTGGTTTTTGCAGAAGTTTGTTCTACAGTGTGAGGAGCCTGGAGTCGTCCTAGCCATAACCAGATAAAAACAAACAGCAGGCTCACACCACCTAAAAATAAAAACGTCATTTTCCAGCCTGTTTGAGTGATAAGCCAGATTAAAACCGGAACAGAGACAGCTTTTCCGACTGTATTTCCTAAATTTAGAATCGAAATAGCAAACCCTCTTGATTCTGGGGCAAACCATTTGCTAAGATGGCTGACAGCTGTTGCAAAAAACGGCCCTTCACCAGCACCTAGTAACACACGAGTCATAATTAAAAACGGTAATCCTGCGGCAAACACTGTGACGGACTGGGCTATAGTCCAAATGATTGCCATAATCAGCAGCATCTTTTCTGTCCCAAACCGATCAGACAGAGCCGCTCCGACAATACCAGCGACAGAAAACAGCCAAAAGAATGAACTGCCCACAATGCCCCACTGCTCATAATTGAGCTGCAAATCATTCATGATAGGAACGGCTGATAAGCCAATCACTGTTTTGTCTGCGAAATTAATGACAGCCAGTAAAAACACAGCCCCTAAAATCAACCAACGCATAACTCCTTCCTCCTTTGAAGCATAATCGACAGCAATTTATGGAATCTCCCTTCTACCAATTCCGAGTAAACCATTAAGAAAAGATTGAATAAATTATATAATGTAGTTTATGATTAATAAAATTAAACTTTTTGAAGGTAAGGTAAGGAAAACTTATAGAAGGTGGGAGTCTATGAAGATTGAACAGCTTGAATATGTACTCGAAGTTGCAAAATCAGGAGCAATTTCCAAAGCATCAGAAAACCTGCATGTCACACAATCAGCTGTGAGCCAATCAATCACTGCTCTTGAAAAAGAACTGGGTGTTGTTTTGTTTCACCGTGCCAGAACAGGAACATTGCCTACCATACAAGGCAAAAAAGTAATTCAAAAGGCAGTGGAAATTTTATTAAAAGTAGAGGAATTACGCGAAGAAATAAAAGAGGACTCAAAAGATGTTCAAGGGAAGCTAACATTTGCTTCCATCCCAATCTATATGCCCTATTTACTGGAGCCGCTCGCAGCCTTTAAAGCGGATTATCCAAATGTAGAGATTGAGATTATGGAGCAGGAAACACATGAAATAATCAACGATATTACCCGTTTTGAACTGGACATTGGACTGATAACACTACATGATGGTCTAAAGGATAAAATGGAAAATCTTGATTTTCAGCTTCTAAATAAAGGGGAAATGAAGGTATTCGCACATAAAGATTCGGCCATTTCTGTTAATGATAGCATTGAGCCACAAGCACTCATTAATGAAACGATTGTTATGTATGACGGAGATTATGTAAAATGGTTTGTTCAAAACTTTATTGCTGAATTTGGAAGCTTACAAATATTGTTTACATCGAATAATACGGATGTCATTAAAAAGGCCGTCATTCAAAACATGGCTATCACCTTCTCACCAGAGCTTTACAAGGAAGGAGATACTCTCCTTGTTAATCAAAACGCTATAAAAAAAATGAACATTCTGAATCACCAGCCTGTACATATCGCTTTTGGTTTTGTATATCCTAAGAAGAAGACTCCATCATTGCTTGCTAGAAAATTCATGAAATATATAGAATCAGCAATGTCTCCTAACTAAAAAAACACCACTCCAAAATGGAGTGATGCAGGATTCAATTATTTTGCAAACGTATGGTTACCAATTTTGATAGTCACTTGACGTGAGAAAATCCAATCACTTGTAGATGTTTTTGGGTTATAGAAAAACAGAGAGCCTTGTCCGTAGCCTCTTGAAGCAATTGCTTCTGTTACTGCCTTTTTCGACTCTGCATCTGCAGACTCATTTATTGCTCCATTTTGCACAGGTGTGAAGGCATAATAGCCATTGTCTTTTTGGTAGATTACATCTTTAATAGTATCAGGGAAATCTTTGTTATCCAATCTGTTTAAAATAACCGTTGCCACAGCGACTTTCCCTGCATATGGCTCACCTTTAGCTTCTGCAGATACAAGACGTGCCATTAGATCTTTATCAGCTGCTGAAATAGTAGAATTAGGAATAGTCAGCGATTGACCAGGAATAAGCATGTTGCTTGTAGCATCGTTTGCGCTTTTTATGCTGTTTGCTGAAACACCAAATTTATTTGCAAGAATCCAATAAGTTTCGCCACTTTGGACAACATGATTGGTGGCGGCTTTAGACTGCGTATTAAACCCAAATAAGGAAAGGGCTACTGTTGAAACAATAAGTAGTTTCTTTAAGTTTTTCATAGATTGTTAACCTCCTAGAATCATTCTTTAATACTCTAGTAGGTTAACAGATGTAATATATATATTCATGTGCCAAAATATTACACATAAAAAGAAAAATGCTCAATATCTTGCTGGATAAGTGGTCCGCTCTTTTAAAAAGGCAGGCATTACCAGAAATAATAGCTTCTCTTTCTCTTCTATGCTCTATTATTACACTATTATTTCGAAATTGTTGCATCGTTTATTCGTTATTTGCTTATATAAACAGATTTAAAATGCTCTACCGTTGGAAAAGGATCATAATAATGGTGAAGCAGCTTTTTCCAGTTCTCATACTCTGCTGATTGCCTAAACCCGATTGTGTGATCTTCAAGCGTCTGCCACCTGACCAACAGCAAGTATTTGCCCACATCTTCCATACAGCGCTGCAATTCATGCTCTATATAGCCTTTTTTGCTTGCAATAATGCTCGATGCTTCAGCAAATGCTTGTTCAAACTCCGACTCCATTCCTTCTTTCACGTTAAGCATGGCTGCTTCCAATATCATTCTTACTGCCCCCAAATTTATTTTAAGTAATTCTGTACTATTCTCTGTGCCTTTCAAGAATCCCTGCACTGATGAGGGGGAAAATATTAAAAGGAAGAGACCCTGTTTTGATATGGTTATAAAAAAAGCAGATTTAATAGAAAAAAACACTGAAGTAATATTCAGTGCTTTTAGTGATAATACTGGCTAGTCTGCTCAAGCCATGGATGTAAATGTCTTGGCAATTCTTCCTTCCTTGCTAGCAAGCGTTCAAGTGCTTGTTTACCAGACAGTTTGTTTTTTTCTATATAGAAGCCTGCAATGGCCAGTTCACAGTCAAATCTATAATCATGAACCGTATAATCGACAAACAGCAGATCGTTTGCTGGGAACGGAATTGATTTCCCTTCTGCTGCAAATAAATAGGCAAGCTGATAATTTTTTAATTCTCGATGAATCCGAGCGAGGTGATAAATGGCTTCACCTCTTGATGGTCTATACATCCATGCTTGCTGCAATCGAAATAAAGATAATGCCAGCAATTCTTCCCGCTTAAGATTTACAGAGGAGCGGTTCGCGAGTTGTTCATAAGCAAGACCAATTTTCAGCATGCTGTAATACACTTCCTCCTGCCAGCCGCCTTCTGCTATTCGCTTTTTATACCATTCAATTGCGTTGGAGTAATCCTGCAAATCATAATAAGTTTGTGCTAAATAGAACATATATCTTTGCCAAAGCGGCTTTTGGTTCTCGTCTTGTACAGCCTCTTCGAGCAATCTTTTGTCTCTTTCAAACTTATCTTGTTTGCTTCCGCCATCTTCCTTATCAAGAATGAAAATATTCTCAAGCTTTCCAACAGTTCCTGTGGCAGGAGATTCTTTCAGCTCCCAGTACTCATGTGTCACACCGACGCATTCCCATGAACGTTTTGCATGGATAAGCCGCGTGTTCCAATACTTTAAATCTTGATTCATCTGCATGATTAAATATTGGTCACTTTTTAAGTTATTTACATGAAATGCAAGGGAATTCTGCAGGATCATATCTGCATCCAATAATAAAAGATAATCAGAGTCTGGATAGGCAACTTGTGCCAGATTCACAGACAGTGTTCGGTTATATCCGAAGTTTTGAAATGGAGTATGATGAATCGTACATTCTTTGCCATTATCTTTTGCCCAGTTTTTGATAATTTTAACCGTGTCGTCTGTCGAACCTGTATCACAGATGGAGAGAGAATCAATAATCGCTTCAGCTGAATCTAGGCATCTTGTGATTATTTTAGACTCATTTTTAACAATCATACAAAGTGTAATGCTTTTCGTGAATGCTTCCAATCCCATTTCCTCCTTCAAAGTATCCGCTCCTTTGTCGCTTATATTAAAATATGAACGTTACCTTTTTTCGGAAGTGCTATTATCCTAGCTGTGCTCTAAAGTTGACGGTGAAATCGCTCTCATTTATAATTCAACTTAGGCTCATGGGACATTCTGTAATGTACGTGAACTAACCATAAAGGGGGAAAAATCATGAGAACAATGAAGCTTGGATCAAGCAATTTAGAGGTGCCAGTTGTCTCTGTCGGCTGTATGCGCATCAATTCGCTTGAAGCAAAAGAAGCGGAGCATTTTATTCAAACTGCATTAGAGCAAGGAGCTAATTTTTTTGATCATGCAGATATATATGGCGGCGGAAGCTGTGAGGAGATTTTCGCTGACGCTATACATATGAGTCCTACTGTTCGAGAAAATATTATTTTGCAATCCAAATGCGGAATTCGCAAGGGAATGTTTGATTTTTCCAAAGACCATATCCTCCAATCTGTTGATGGCATCTTACAACGATTAAACACAGAATATCTTGATATTCTTCTTTTACATCGTCCTGATACACTTGTTGAACCAGAAGAAGTAGCAGAAGCTTTTGATATCCTGGAAAGCTCAGGAAAAGTCCGTCATTTTGGTGTATCCAATCAAAATCCAATGCAAATTCAACTATTGCAAAAGTATGTAAAACAACCGATTGTTGCGAATCAACTTCAATTAAGCATCACAAATTCGACCATGATTTCGAGCGGTTTTAACGTCAATATGGAAAACGAATCGGCTATTAACAGAGACGGCGGAATTCTCGATTTTTGCCGTCTTCATGATATTACTATTCAGCCTTGGTCACCATTCCAATATGGATTTTTTGAAGGCGTATTTTTGGACAATGAAAAATTCCCAGAATTAAATCAAAAAATTAATGAAATTGCAAAAAAATACAATGTCAGCAATACTACTATTGCAATTGCATGGCTGTTACGTCATCCAGCGAAAATGCAGCCAGTGATTGGAACAATGAATCAATCAAGATTGCAGGACTGTATAAAAGCGAGCGATATCACTTTAACTCGTGAAGAATGGTATGAAATTTTCCGCGCAGCAGGAAACATACTTCCATAAATAAAAAATGCAGCTTCCAATGGGAAGCTGCATTTTTTAGGAACGTGGTGCAAACAAAATGATACCAGCACCTAGCAGACAGATACAGGCACCAATCCAATCATAAAAATCGGGTGTTTTTTTATCGACACCCCATCCCCAGAGCACAGACAGAATAATAAACACTCCGCCGTAAGCCGCATAAACCTTGCCGAAGGACGGAAATGTTTGAAAGGTGGCAATAACGCCGTAAAGTATAAGTGCTATCGCTCCAATCAAGCCGAAGGAAAGGGGCTTGCCTTCCCTTAACCATAGCCAAATGAGATAGCCGCCGCCAATTTCTGCCAAGCCTGCAATAATAAACATCAGCATGGAATAGAACATAAATGAATAACTCCTAATAAATAATGGTACTTACTCCTTGCCAAATCGTACCATAGCTGCTGCAAAACCTCTATAAAAAACCATAATTTTATGTAATAAGAGACAGATTAATTAACTATCTTATAAACACCATCTTTTTTATATTCCGTGCAAATAAAACAAAAACCACATCCCAGTCGGAATGCAGCAGCAGCGATACAAGTTATTCGGGATTAGAATTCTCCTCTTCGTTGGAGTCTGCGAGAATTTTTTTAATTTCTCCAATATCACCTTTAGCATTGATAATTTCAAAAATTTGATTCAATCCTTCGCTCGTTGTATCCTCGTTTTTACTCATATTCACCCTCCTTTTTACCGATATTGTTCGCTTGCAGCCACCAATTTATGTAATCATAATATTATTTTAATATATTACGTCAAAAAACCTTAAAAGAAACGTTAGTCCCCGTTCTTTTAAGGCAAAAACACAATAGTGATAACAATAGTTCAAGGCATTGTTCTTATGTTATCTATATTTATATCGTCTAAAATGAAGTTTTTTACACTAGGAAAAATTATCCTTATACAATTTTAGTTAGAACGAAAAAAGGCAAGCATATGACTCCAAGCAGTTTTCGCACTATCTATATTGAAACTTTTAGAAAACGGATCACAAAAACCGTGCTTTCCAGTCAACTTAACCTGCTTTACTTCTTTTTTTACTAAAATATCCATCAAGCTAGTAACATCAAACGACTGTTCTTCTTCCGGAAAAACTAGCAAAACAGGACATTTAGGCACAAGTTCTGTATAGTCTCTAATTCTCGATCCATAAAGGCACACCGCTCCATCAATGTCTGCAGTGCTCGAGGAGGCTAACCATGCGGCCGTCGCACCAACACTAAAGCCGACGATAAAAATCTGCTTATATTCCCTTCTATTTTCTGAAGCAAGTTTACATAAACTTGCTCTACTATTTAAAAAGCTGCAGTTAGTATGGAAATGGTGATATGCTTCCTTTTCCTCCGAATAAGAAAAAGCTAGCGGTTCTTTCAACAGATTAGGACATACGACATCAAATCCTGCTTGTGCTACCTGCTCACAAAACGATTTTATATGCTCATTTATTCCATAAATCTCATGTGCAACTATGATTAGATTAGGTTGATTTTGGATGATTTTTATCATTTAGTTCTCCTCGGATTATTCCACTAAACTTTTGAGTCTGCGTTTTTTATAGTCTGTAATACCAATAAGAATGATGGAAGCTAAAAGAATGACCGCTCCTAATATATTTAGTGAAGTTAAAGGAACAGGAAAGAATGGATAAGAAACGATTGCGAGAATAACTGGACTGGCAGCTCTCATGATGTTTGCAATGGAAAAACGGATTCGCTTCAATGCCTCATATAAAAACAAGGTTCCTAAAAACCCTGTCATCAGAGAAGCTGCAGCGGTAAGAGAAACACTTTGAGCAGACACTTGCCAGCTTACAGGAAAAATCAGCAGATAGAGTGCAAGAAGAAAAAATGTCCACAGGCTGTTTGTAAACAGAATCGAGTTAGAATTCCTGCCTTTCTCCATTCGCCATTTTATAAGGACATTGCATAAAGCAAAGAAGAACGTATACAGGAGAGCGCAAATGACTCCTGCAACTGACAGACTTCCGCTGTCTTTAGGTGTAATAAACAGGAAGGTTCCGGCAACAGCAAGGAGAACGAGCATCCATTCTGTTTTTGAGATTTTTTCTCTTAACAAAACAAATGAAAGTAAAACAGCAAATACTGTGTAAAATCGGCCCAGAAAACCGACTTGTACAGGTGAAAGCAAACTTAAGCTCACATACATAAATAAGACACCGAGCACATTGCAGACAGACAACAAGGTCATATCTTTTGAAACATAAAACTTAACTGGTTCTTTACGAAGCATTCCCCAAATAAAACTCGCAATTACAATTGTGCATGCATTAATAAATGCAGCAGCACTAGCTGAAATGGTTTGCAAGCCAAACTTTGCAATTAAAGGCCCAACCCCCATCATTAATATAGAAGCTATATTATAACCATATCCTTTCACACATTTTTTCCTCCTCTGCTAAAAATAGACGAGCTGTTTACGTACAAGTCCTTTAAAAAATAGTATTCAATTAAGAAAAAAACGTTCGAGAAAACGCTATCATTTATACCTATTCTAACGCCTTAAGTCTCAGGAGTGGCAGCGGAAAAATCCAGCTGTCATTTAGACAGCTGGATTTTATGTATCTGTGCTTATCTCATCCCATGTTTGATCCATGTAATGAACAAGCCAGTTTAAGGCATAATGCCTTTCATAAACAACTCCCTCATCAAAGACAGCAGGAATTTCGGTTCCGTTTAGCTGTGCATCACGGACTGCCCAATGAGCACGATAAATAAAATCAATCTCATCCAATATCATACTCTTTGGTTTAAGTTCGGCCTTATGAAGAAGCTCTGTCCGCGAGCTTTCCAGGATCATTTCCAACACCAGATCTACATCACATGTTTGATCAGGCATTCCTAATTCCGGAACGAGATCAATGGACCACATCAAAATCCAAATACATTCAAGCTTCCAAGAAAAATTAATTTTAGCTTGCTCTGGCAAGATCGCTGCCATCATAAACTGACGTTCTTCGTTTGTAAACAAAGCAGCAGCCTGAAATTCTTCCGTTGTTTCCTCCAAAAAATCATCAGGTGCTCCCAGTGCCTTAGCAGCGGCTATAGTCAAAGGAATTATGCGGTCTACAATCTCTTCTTTAGTACGAACTTCTGTATATTGCTCTGCCTCGACATAGGGCAGGTGCTTATTAACAGGCACAGATAATCTTTGCAATTGCTCTTCTGATTTTCTTTTGCGGAGCATATGGCTGGTCATCATCCACCAACTTTCTTTCATCAAAAAATTTATTCTATGTACATTACGTACCCAATAAATAATTCGACAGTAACATACCATTTCCTTTTTTTACTTGAATCAAATATAGATAACTGACTTATGAATAATTAGTGCTGATTAATGAAAATATATTCAAGTAGATAAAAGATTAAGACCTGATTTTTTATAGGTGATGGGAGTTTTCATATGCATCTTCTGCTATCCATTATTCTTATATCAATCTGCTTTTTCAGAAAAGATTGGAAGAAAATCCACCACTATCATCTTACCATCCTGTATGTTATCATCTGTGACTTATTATATAATCTACTTTGCGCAGACAAGCTCCTATGGAAATACAATCCTGATTTCTTTCATGATTATCCTGTTCTTGTTGACATCTTGCACAGTTTTATAAATCTGCCGTCCATAACGCTTTTATTCTTGGCTAATTACCCTAATAAAAGAGGATACTTCAGACAAATTAAATATATTTTACAATGGATTGCTGGTTCATTAGTAATTGAATCACTTTTTCTATATTTTAATCGTATTGAATTAATAAACGGCTATAAGGCGTGGATGGAAATACTTTTTTACACGGTTATGTATGTAATGCTTCGTCTCCATCATCTACGGCCGTTGGTAAGCTATCTTCTCTCAGCTGTTATTATTATCTTTTTGATATTGTTTTTTAAGATTCCTTTAACATCATAAAAACAGTCTTTATAGCTAATATTCTTCCAGAATTTATTATACATGCTTCCTTCAAAAACCGTACATGATATAGTCAAGGAGGTGAATCACAATGGCAAATCGCAGTAATGGTAATAGCAGCAACAATCTTCTTGTACCTGGTGCTGAGTCCGCACTAGAACAAATGAAGTATGAGATTGCACAAGAGTTTGGTGTTCAACTTGGCGCTGAAACAGTAGCTCGTGCCAATGGTTCTGTTGGTGGAGAAATTACAAAACGTCTTGTTGCAACAGCTCAATCACAATTGGCTGGTCAATCTGGCAACGTAATTCGCTAACAACTTCATATAATGGAATAAGGCTATCTTCTAATATGGAAGATAGCCTTTTTTATATTCAACTTTATTAAAGCTCCATTTTAGGAGGTTCTTCCATCCATCCTTTTTCCATCATCAGTTTGGCACCCTCCATCGTATACTCAAATGCATCCTTTGCAAAGATTGCAGACTTGGCAATAACGTCATTTCGCAGGATAAATGCAGAGCTGAAACCTTGCCCGCCAATGCTGAACCCGCCTAATAAATATGTACAATATAGCATCAGTCTTTCAGAAAACGGTGCTTCTGTTGAAGAAGTTAGTAGCCCGCCAGGTAATGTTGGAGAAGGGATATTGTTTTCCACTAATATTTTTTCTGTTCCTTGCAGAATTTCTTCTGATAACTGCTGACCTTTAGTAAAATATTGTTTTGCTTCTCTATCTGTAGAACATTGAGCAAATGCTTTCATCAGCTGCATACCAAACAGATTTGTTTCAACAGAATGATGCAGCAGTCCATACTCCACTGTGTTTAACTGTCTTTTTTGGCCGAGAAGATTCGTTCCTTTCATATAGGACGTATCACTGATGAAATCAACGGAATTTGGCATTTTAATTGTAGTTGGCAGCTGCAAAAACTCCTTGGCCAGCAAGTAATCAGTGAAATGCCGGTAATACATATGCGTTAATTCCGTCAACTCTCTGTAAAAGTTGATTATTTCATCTCGATAGGAAATGGTTGTATGAAGAACATACATCCCCATGCTAATCTCCTTTAATATCCGGCAAAACATTACATCAAAACCATTCGTGAAAAGAGCAGGTGCATGTTCATTGATATCTTCTTTAGTAAAGCCGCTTGGTAGAGCAGCACCGCCGTCTTTAATCATGATTTCCATTTCTTCTACTTTCTTTTCCAGCTTTTCGTATAACCCGGACATCAAGCTTTTCGCCTTATTGTCTTCAGCATGCTGGATAAGATGCTCTAAAATCCGTAAAATCATTGTTTTCTTATGGTAGGTTGTCCATAATGCTCCAAGTTCGACAGAGGTCAATAGATCATTTTTCATCTGTTTTATGCTCCTTCAAAACACTTGAGAAATTTAGTTCGGTAGCATTAGTATTTGCTGGGAAACCAATTCTATACCATAATATTCATATATAACCAGAAAATATTTAATCTAAAAGCAGCTTTTATTTCCATTCGCTTTAAAACCATTTCCAAACTTTTTAACAGCCCACACATGATGGGCATGATGCAGATATTTCTCACAATCTTCGATATCAAGCCATTTAGTAGTATAATCCTGTTCAAGTGGTTTTTTCTTTTGTGCAGTCAGAGCAGCATAATAAAAGTGCCCGTCATTATGGATAGGAGCACCACTTGGAGAAAGAAAATACATATCAGCACGTCCGATGTATTGAGCATTTGCTATTGTAAAGCCAGTTTCCTCCAGCAGCTCTCTTTCTAAACACTGCAGATTCGTTTCACCCTCTCTTGTTCCCCCACCAGGCAGGAAATAATGACCGCGAGGATTTATAACTGTAAGCAAGCTTCCATCTTTAATTATGACTGCATATACAGCTTTACGGTACCGATACTTTAATGTTGAGTTGCGAGCACCAAATATTACTCCCATTTAACATCACTCCTTATATCATTTAACTTTCTATATTGTGATGTCTGCCCATGACAATTGTGCTGTAAAAACGTCCATCAGCTAATCGTTTATCATTCTTTAATATTCCTTCTACTTCAAAGCCGTGCTTCGTATACATGCTGATCGCTTTCTGATTTGTCTCAAGTACAGACAATGATAGCTTTTTTAATGGGATGCTATCAGCCCACTCGATTGTGCTCTTCAATAAAAGTGTGCCAATTCCGCAACCCCAAAATTCCTTTAACACACAGATCCCAAAATCAGCACGATGGGTTGTTCTTTTAAGCGCGCCGCCCTCGCATCTTGAAAAACCGACAAGCCTACCAGCCGTCTCAGCAACCAAAAACAAGCTGTTATTCGCAATAGTATCCTCATTTATCACTTTCTTAAATGCTGCTTCATCCAAAAAGGCCTCTCCCTTTTCTCTATCCATATTTTCCGTTTCTCCGTCAATCTGCAGCCGCAAATTTGATAAGCTTGCTGCATCCTTTTCTTCTGCTGTTCTAATCGAAAAAGCTAGATTATTTCGTTCATATTGCTTTTCAGCTAGTTTCATTTGTACAAACACCCCTCTATAAAAATAGGAACATGAAAAAAAGGCTCCTGAAGTCTGAGCCTACGTTAATAATTTTTAGTTTTTAGTTGAGTTTACTACCCTGTTACCATTTATAATGAGATTGTATTCCAATTTTACCAATCCGAGAAACGCAGTACAATTATATTTTCTAAAAATTGTAAAGTTCAGCATAGAAAAAAGCTCCCGCATTCGGAAGCTTTACTCATTTTTTTCCTTTATTTGTTCACGAATCTGCTCCAATTCCTTCAATGATAGCTTATTGAGGGACTTTTTGATTTCTTCTTCCACGACTTTTCTGTTGCTTTCCTTATATTCATCCCACCACTCTTTTAAGCCTTTTGTATTATCAAGTAAATAAGACACATCGATTTCTTCTACTTCATCATCGGAGATGTAGGTCATCACTGCCGCTAGTAATCGATTAAGCTCCGCTATTTTATCCTTATGCTCCTCTTTATGCAGTGCTACTACTTTCGATTCTGTTTCAGCCGCTGCGTCTTCCTTGTCAGCTTCATGTTTCTTCGGCATCGTAAAGCCCCCTTGAATCATTTTGCCGTTAGTATAGCCAACTTTAAAAAATCTTATTGAACTATCCCTGGTCTTAAATGAATTCTATTTAATGATGAAGAAGAATACATTATAATAACTATATATGAAAACGCTTAACAAACTGATAGAGGTGATACATTTGGCTACTCATAAAATCATTATTGCCGGCTGCGGCAGCATGTCCCATACTTGGTTAGAATATGCTTTGCAGCGCGAGAATGCAGTAATAGCAGGACTTGTTGATTTACATGCAGAAACGGCGTTAACTTTAGCAGAAAAATTCGATTTAGAAGTACCAGTTTTTACGGATATTAATGAGGCAATCAAAAACACTGGAGCAAACCTTGTATTTGATGTTACCATTCCAGCAGCTCACCCCTTTATTGTTTCGGCTGCATTAAAGGCGGGCTGTCATGTATTTGGTGAAAAACCAATGGCAGAAACCGTTGAGGATGCGCAACGGTTAGTTGATTGTGCTATGGAGACTGGAAAGAGCTACAGTGTTATGCAAAACCGTCGTTATAACCGGCAAATCCGCGCCTTTGGCGAGCTCCTTGCTTCTGGTATGATTGGTGACATAGGTTCTTTGCATGCGAACTTTTTCCTTGGACCTCATTTTGGCGGTTTCCGAGAAATCATGGATAGCCCTCTCATTGTGGATATGGCTATCCATACATTCGATCAAGCACGCTTCCTTCTGCAGGCAGACCCTGTTTCTGTGTATTGTCATGAATACAATCCGAAGGGCTCTTGGTATAAAGGAAACGCATCTGCTGTCTGCATTTTTGAAATGAATGACGGCTCTGTATTCACTTATAATGGCTCTTGGTGTGCAGAGGGACTTAACACCTCCTGGGAATCTGACTGGCGGGCTACTGGTAGCAGCGGCAGTGCAGCATGGGACGGAACAACCAGTCTCTATGCAGAAATAAAAAACACCTCAAACGAAGACAGCTTCATTTATCCAGTAGAAAGAAAGAATTATGAAGGCAGCTGGACAGCTCGTGAAGGGCATTGGGGCTGTCTTGATGAAATGTTTGCTTCCATTGAGAACGGCAGAAATGCAGAAACAGATTGCCGAGATAACATAAAAAGCATGAAGATGGTCTTTGGTGCAGTGGAGAGTGCAAAAAAAGGGGTGAAAATACATTTTTAAAGCTGGCGGTTAACGCCAGCTTTTTTGGATTTAGCCGACAGCCTCTTCTTTTTCAAGTTCGATGTAGATTTCCTCTTCCCATAGAGCGGAAAGCTGTTTAATATGACTATCAGTAGAAAAATCCATCGGCATAAGGCCGTTCAGCGGCATTTTTGGTTTAGAAAGACCGAGAACCTCCAGCGTTTCCCCAATCAGCTTGCTGCAAGTATAATCTTTGCTTCTACTATGGATAGAGAAGATTCTTCCTTCGATTACTTCTTCAATCATCTTCCATTCAGATGGGTTCGGTATGCCGTGCACTTCCTTTATGTACGTATATAATTTGTCCATGTTAACAGCACTATGTTTTTTTAGAGAACGAACTGCATAAACCGGTGGTACATAAGGGACTAGATCCGCTCCGTATGTCTTCAGGCGATCAATCAGCTTAACTAGCTTAGGACCGGTTTTATGATCATGCTCAAGAACATCTTCTAAGTTTGTTAATGCAGTAGATTCAAAGAAATACACCTCTCCCTCAGGATCGGGCCTTACAACCATGCCTACATGGGACCACTTGCTATGCTCTAATTCTTCCACTAGCTTGCTGATAGGATATTTGCCATTAAACAAAATGATATCACCTGTTTGGAAGTCTTTTACAAGTTTACTATATAATTTACTTTTCATTTTTTTCCTCCACTGGTAGAGAGTTTAGAAAATCATGGTATAATTATACTACTAATTTACATTAGAGGAGTTATTTTATGAAAGTATTCTTTCAGAGTCGTCTTCTGTTCCTGCTGTTATTTATTGCTGTATGGACGGCATCTGCACACCTTGTATCAGCTGCTGAGATTAAGATAGGGAACAGCCTGAACGAACTAAATGCAACAAACAAGACTAGCATTTATATTGATTATTCCGATAAAATCGCTCCTAATAGTATAGTAGATAAACAGGATGAGTTCCGTCCATTTTCCGAAGCCAACCCTTCCGGTAACATCAGCTCAGCAAGCTACTGGATAAAGCTTCCTCTGACTAATATGTCTTCAAGTGAAAAGGAACTTCTTCTTGAAATTAAAAAACCACATCTCAGCTCTGTTACTTTGTACAGAGAAGTAGCAGGCAAGCTGATAGAAGAAGACACAATTGGCTACAGTCTACCTTTCAATGATCGGAAAATTAAGCATAAAAATTTGTTATTTCCTATCACTTTGGAGAAAGATGGTGAACAAGTTTATTTTCTGAAAATAAAGACAGACACTTTCTTTCAAGCACCGATTGTCTTATGGGACCCTATCTCTTTTTCAACTGATAATTATTTTACCCAAACCGCAAACGGCATTTATTTTGGAGTAATGATCGCAATGATCATTTATAATACTTTTCTATTCTTTTCATTAAAAGAAAAAACGTACTTATATTATATTTTCTTTGTCATTGGCTTTACGGTTATGCAGTTGATTTGGGATGGTTATGCATATCAATTCTTGTGGGGAGATTCCCCATGGTGGGCATTGAGGTCTAATTCCTTTTTTATCATATTCACGTCATTATTTGCCCTGCAATTCACCAAACATTTCCTGCAGGTGAAAACAGCTGCTCTTTGGCTGTATAAGCTGACCAATTGGATTCTTGCTGTTTTCTGTTTGTCACTGCTTGCTCCGCTAATGTTTGCTCCATCGCTATCAACGATGATTAGCACGGTTGTGGCGACGATTTTTGTCTTTTATATTATTGCTGTTGCAATAATCGTGAGGGCTCATTCAAGAGAAGCTAAATATTATTTTGCAGCATGGGGTCTGCTCGTTTTAGGGGTTGTCCTAAACCTGCTGGCTGCCTATAAAATCCTGCCGCTCAATCATTTTACACTTATTGCTCCAAAAATTGGCGCACTAGTAGAGGTGTTTATTCTTTCTCTTGGTCTTGCTGACAAAATCAAAAGAATCAGCCTTGAAAAAGAACAAGAAACAAAAAAATACTATATTCAGTCGATGCTCCACAACTCTTATAAAAATATGGAAGCGATGGAAGAAACACCAGCCCTTATTGAGAGCGGGCTGACCGTATTGCAAGATGTGACAAAATACGAAAATGCTTTATTTTTAGAACGGGAAGAAGAAGGCTGGAGTGTTTATGCACATAAGGGAAATGCCATAAAAACAGACAAATGGACTGTTTCAGAAGAGTTTATGGATAATCCTCAATTTATGACAAATATCCGTAATAACCCTTTTGGCATTCAAAATGATATTCACTCCTTAATCTCGATTCCGATAAAGGCTGCTAAAAAGGAAGGATTGTTTGTTGTATTTAACGAGCAAGAAGGAGAACTTCAGAAATTCGAAGCTAACATCATTACCGAATCGTTCGCCGATCATTTTCAGCATATTCTTACAAAGCTAGAAAACTATCAGAATTTGAAAGTTTCCGCCATGTTTGATCATCTGACTAATCTTTATAATCGGAAGTATTTCTTTGAGCAAATAACAGACCTTTATCAAATAACAGCAAGCCTGAATGACAGCTCTTCCCTGTTCTTAATTGATATTGATCATTTTAAAAATGTTAATGACACATATGGTCATATGACTGGCGATAAAGCAATTATTTTTGTAGCCAACATTATTCATAATATATGTCATAACAGTGGAATTATCGGCCGCTATGGCGGTGAAGAATTCATTGTTTTTCTGCCAAATACGTCCCATAACCAAGCTAAAACGATTGCAGATCAGCTTGTTCTTGCAATGCAAGACCAAGCAATGGAGCTTGAATTTGGCGGCAGTCTTCCGCTGACAATCAGTGTCGGTATCAGCTCCGGTGAAACAAGCAAAACAAGTCTGCACCAGCTAATCTTAAATGCAGATGCCGCATTGTATCAAGCAAAAGCACAAGGAAGAAATCAGGCAGTTGTATTTATGAAAGAAGCGAAAAAACCAGTTTAATCGTATCAAGAGACACCAGTCATTAAATCGGTGTCTTTTTTTTACAAAAATTACCTAAGTATTCGAACAATAATTACATTTTTTATGCGTCATGCTATGATAATGATATATTATTCTTGAAGGGCGGTAACATACTTGGAAAAAACGCAAATTACTGTGAAGCCATTTCAGCGAGAACATATAAGCATCATAAATAAAACAAATGAACCATTCTCCATCATCGGTCGGCTGATTCCCTCATTTAATAATGGTAAATGGACTTATGAAGAAGAGCTGTATGAACATACGTCATATACAAAATTTCCTGATGATAACCTTGAATGGGATGATTATATAAACAAAGAGAATAAAATAATCTTTCTTGCCTTTATAGGTGATGAATATATCGGGCAAATCCGTCTAATTAAAGATTGGAATAAGTTCTGCTATATTGAGAATATTGCAGTGTGCAAAGATTATCGAAAAAATGGGGTTGGTAAAACATTGTTTGCAACAGCAGAACAATGGGCAATACAAATGAGCTTACGGGGAATTTCTCTTGAGGCACAGGATGATAACCTGCTAGCCTGTAAATTTTACATAAAACAAGGAATGGAACTTGGCGGTATTGATACTTTAAAGCATGTCTTTCATCCAAATATTGATAAAACATTGTATTGGTATAAAGTCTTTCCCGAATATAAAGTTCCTGTAATTAATCGTTAAACTGACTTAAGATGCTCCCCTAACAGAGAGTAATTAGCTTTTGTTAGGGAGCTTCTTTTATTAAGGCTCCGAAATTCCATAGGCAAGTGCTAGGAAGAAGGTAACTACTCCTAACCCTAAAAACAGAACAGTGTTCGCTATTAAACTAAAAACCTTAAAAGATTTTTTACTTAATAAACCAAAAATAAACGATACAACAAATCCGACCAATATCAAAAGATATAAAAGGACTACTGTCCCTAACTCAAAAACTCGAGGCAGGATAAATATTACAAAGGCTGCTGCAACTAAGATAGCCGTTAATATAACGGATCTCATGCCCCAAACATCTTTCTCATTCATTTTTGTTCACCTCCATTCACATTAAAAAATTCCCGTTTGTTTATTATTGCATATATGTAATTATTTGTCATTTTTTTGCATTATAGGTTTATTTCATTATAGAATTTTTATAGTAATTTGCTTTATTCTCTGTACTCGCCTATAAAAAAAGAGCCTGTTTGCAAGGCTCTTGACACTCTTTAACTATTTCTGTAAACACCCCATGATATTTGTCTTGCCTGAGGTGCTGTATTCCCACAAGAAGGGCATCTTGGGCTGTTTCCTCTTGATAAGTCAGAGCAATTCCAGCAATACCAATGGCCGCATTTGCTGCAAGTGCCTCCGTTTGCCTTATCATGCCCTGTACAAAAATGACATGCCATTTATTCTCTCCCCTTATGTCGTTTTATCTAATTAATCTCTACACTACTAATATATAAAATTGGCATGTAGTTTGTTCACCTAAATTGGAATTTAAAATCAGTGTGTTTATTAGCTTTTTTATTTTTTTATAAAGACGAATACACGTCGGAAGTTAAAATTTAGGTGTTCAGGGTTAAGTTATTAAAACATACGGTGCCATCTTAGGCAGGATAGCTGTTTTGCTAAAGACACATGGCAGTATCGGTTTAAAAACTGAAGATGGCGCAATTGGTATGCAAGAAATTGTCCAAATCTTTTAGGACTGTCCATTACATAATCAAAACTTCACCATGCAATAAAAAGCACTTGATTCGGATAACGAATCAAGTGCTTTTTTATGCGGTATTTTCCCTTCTCTTCATCCCTTTTCTGGATGAATAAAATCGAAGTCCTGTAAGAATTGCCCCTATGAAGCACAGAATACTTGATCCGATAAACACGACATGCATGCCTGCTAGAAATATGTCAGGCCTGTCAGGAATCAATGCTGTCACTCGGTAGCCTGCATGCAAGCTCATCACAGAAAACAAAGTGCTTGTTGCGACAGAAATACCGACGACCATTCCTAAATTTCTCACGAGTGAATTTATACTGCCAGCAATTCCGAGCTGTTTTCGATCAACTGTAGACATGACTAATGAATTGTTAGGAGATTGAAATAAGCCTGTGCTTGCTCCAAGCAAAACAATTAGTATCGATAATGTGAGAATACTGCTGCCTTCATGAAGAAATGTTAACCCTATCTGGGCGATTATCATTAAAATCAACCCAGCAAAGGTTATTATTTGCCCGCCAATCTTATCAGAAAGAGCTCCGCTAAACGGTGCAACAACTGCCATTGCAATCGGAAACAGCATTAAAATATAGCCTGCATGCAATGGTGATAGTCCTAAAATATCTTGTGTATAAAATGGTGCAAGTATATTGAAGCAAAAATTAGCAACAAACACGAGAAATCCACAAACGATGCTGATCGTAAACAGAGAATTCTTAAATAGGGAAAAGGACAGCATGGGGTTTTCCGTCCTTCTTTCAACGAGAACAAACAGGATAAACAAAATAATCCCTATCAAAACAGATAAAATAATAAAAATATTAGCATAACCATATTGCTGACCTAACAGAAGACTTGAAAACAGAAATAATATCGCAAAGGCAAACAAGAGGCTTCCAGGAACATCGATCTTCACTTTTGTAGTCGTCACGTCCTTTGGCAGGAGCTTCCAGGCAATCATAATCGCAATAATGCCAATCGGCACATTAAGCCAAAAAATATATTCCCAGCCTAAACTAGATAATATAATGCCGCCAAGGCTTGGTCCTGCAATGCTTCCCAATGACACAAAGGTCCCTATTAAGCCTAACGCTTTGCCCCTTTCTCTTGGAGGAAACACTTCTGTGACTATCCCCTGATTATTCGCCATCGTCATCGCAGCGCCAATGGCCTGTACTACACGGGAAAAAATCAAAAATCCTAAAGAATGACTAAATCCACAAAGAAATGACCCGATAATGAAAATAATTGACCCGATTCGAAAGATTTTTATTTTGCCAAATATATCCCCCAGCTTTCCAAAGAACAATATCGCCGTACAAATCATCATTAAATAACTGCTGACAATCCATTGAGATTGCGCAAGGGGCAAGGAAAGCTCTTTTGAAACAGTTGGAAGAGCAATATTTACGATACTGCCATCCAATGTTGCCATAAAGGTAAACAAATTTAAAATAATTAATATCGTCCAGCGTTTTTCATGACCATTTGCTCCAGCTTGAACTGTTGCCAACATCATCACCTCTATTCATTAGTTGCGCACGCAACAATTTTATTGTAAACTAATCAAAAAGCTTAAGCAATTGACTTGATAAAATATAAGCGAGTTGACGAAATTGAAGGAAGCACCTTTAGGAAGATTAATATCTGTCATTCACAGACAAAACCAAAAATATTTGCTCAAAGCATTTAAACAATATCAAATCGGCAATGGCGGACAATATGCGTTCTTGAAATGGATCATTCAAAAACCTGGGATAAACCAAGACGAACTTACATCTAAGCTGAAATTCGATAAAGCGACAACCGCTCGTTCTGTCCACCAATTAGAAAAAGCTGGCTACATTATTAAGGAAACGGCCAGAAAAGACCGGCGTGCAAATGAACTTTACCCCACAAAAAAAGCTATTGATGTATATCCACATATACAATTTGTTTTAGACCAGCTAAATAAGGAATTAACTAAAAACTTAACAGATGAGGAAAGAAATCAGTTAATGTATTTATTAAAAAAAATAGATAACGGCCTGTAATGAACTGCTCCCAGCTTAAGTCTGGGGCTTTTTTATTTACCATGCCTTATTATCATGTCTGTTATACAAAACCCGTTAACGTTTGCCGGAAATTTCATCGGGTAGAATAATATGGATGAAACTCAGCAAGACTAGGACAAGACTATATTTTAATCAGAGGTGTATATCTTGGAACATTTTGAAGAGCTAAACAAAAGTTTTATTGATGGCGTATGGACAGAAGGAAAAACAGGCCGAACATTCGAGGATAAAAACCCATATGATCAATCGCTTATCACTTCGTTTAGTTTGGCAACTGCCGACCAGCTCCATGCTGCATTTACTTCAAGCGTTAAAGCGCAAAAAGACTGGGGCAATAGAACACCTGAAGAAAGACTTGCCGTCCTTAAAAAGGCAAGTGAATTTTTGCGTGATAACAGAGAAGAAATTGTCTCCATTATTTCAAAGGAGACAGGCGGAAGTTCGATTAAAGCAAATGTAGAATTTGACTTGAGTCTTAACTACTTAGAGGCTTCGTTTGATCTTGTAGACAAGATTCATCAAAAACGAGAGATGGCAGAAACAACCGAAGGGAAAAAAAACTATGTGTACAGGCTGCCATTAGGTGTTATTACCTCTATTTCGCCGTTTAACTTTCCGATGAATTTATCGATGCGAACAATCGCACCAGCTTTAGCCCTCGGAAATGCTGTTGTTCATAAGCCAGATGTGCAGACAGGCCTTGCCGGAGGCTCTATCATCGCTCGCGCTTTTGAGATTGCCGGACTGCCAAAAGGCGTACTGCAGGTCATCCAGTCAGACTTAGAAGAGCTGGGCGATGAGATGCTGACAAGTAAAGATTCTGGTTTAATCAGCTTTACGGGATCAACACCTGTCGGCAAACATATTGGTAAAATAGCAGGCAGTATGTTAAAACGAGTTGCTTTAGAGCTTGGCGGAAACAATCCATTTATCGTTTTAGCAGATGCAGATATCGATAGAGCTGTTGATGCAGCTATTTTCGGTAAATTCATTCATCAAGGACAAATATGCATGATTATAAATCGGTTAATCATTCATAAGGATCTTTATGAAGAGTTCGTGCAAAAGTATATAGACCGAGTTAAGCAGATTCCATATGGTGACCCACAAGACCCAAAAACCATCATTGGACCGCTCATCAATGAAAAGCAAGCAGATAAAGCGATGGCTATTATTGAAGAAGCTAAAAACGAAGGCTGCCAATTGGCTCTGGAAGGTGAAAGAATCGGTAATCTTTTAACACCATTTGTGTTTATTGATGTCGATAACAGAAGCAAATTGGCACAATCAGAATTATTTGCCCCGATTTCGACGATTATTAAGGCAGATTCAGATGAACACGCCATTGAACTAGCGAATGACACAGAATACGGACTAAGCTCAGCCATCTTTACAAATGATCTTGAACGTGGCAGAGAACTTGGCTTGGCAATTGAAAGCGGCATGACTCATATAAATGACCAAACCGTAAACGATAGTCCTACTGTGCCATTCGGCGGTACAAAAGCAAGCGGTATGGGACGCTTCGGAAATGAATGGATTGCGGAAGAATTTACGGTGACGAAATGGATCTCTGTGCAGACGAAATTCCGCAAGTATCCATTTTGAACATAAATAATGAATAGGAGGAATTTTCAATGACAGTTAAACTTGCTATTGTTTACTACAGCTCAACAGGTACAAATTATCAGCTTGCACAATGGGCTGCTGAAGGCGGCAAAGAAAGCGGTGCGGAAGTAACGATTTACCGTGTTGAAGAGCTTGCTCCCCAAAGTGTGATCGAAGGAAATCCAGCTTGGAAAGCACATATTGAAGAAACTAAGGATATTCCTGTTGTCACACCTGAGGTAATTGAAAAGTCTGATGCTATTATCTTCAGCACGCCAACACGCTTTGGCAATATGGCAGCACAAATGAAACAGTTTTTAGATACAACAGGAGGAATTTGGTTCCACGGCAAGACGGTAAATAAAGTGGTCAGCGGGATGACTTCAGCCCAAAATCCACATGGTGGACAGGAAGCTACCATTCTTAGTCTGTATACAACTATGTATCATTGGGGTGCAATTGTCGCCACACCAGGATACACAGACCAATCCTTGTATGCAGCAGGCGGCAATCCGTATGGAACAAGCGTTACTGTAGACCAGAACAACCAGATTGTCGGTGACAAAGAAGTGTTTAAAAAAGCGGCAAAAGTACAAGCACAGCGTGTCGTTCATATAGCTGAATTGATTAAGAACGGTAAGCAATAGCAAAACAGAGCATTCTTGACTTCAAGAATGCTCTGTTTCGTTATTTTCCGTATGCTTCAAACTCAAGGCTACTGCCATGAAATACATTCATATCAATAAATTTTTCTTCACCGTTATAGCCAGCCAGTTTTTCTTTATCTGTGTATTGCCAAAAAATCCAATGACGATGATCTGCCAGAGAGGGATTTGTAAAAACATCGCGAATCCAAATATCTGTATCTTTAAAACCATTTTTTATATAAAGATTATATGCTTTTTGAGTCGCATACAGAATGACTCGTTGGCCGTAATGCTCTTCAAGCAATTCAATCATCGTACGCAATTCTTGTTCCACATAACTGCGCTTTGGAGGATTTTTGTGATTATTTCCATAAAACTCCACATCAATCACTGGCGGCAATGCAGCATTTTTTTTTGGGACTGTGTTAATAAAATTTTCTGCCTGTGTTTTGCCACTGCTGTCATAGCTGAAAAAATGGTATGCCCCAACTCGCAGGCTTGTTTTATTTGCTTCTAGCCAATTGTCAGAGAATTTTTCATCCACGAAAGAGCTGCCTTCTGTCGCTTTTATAAACGCAAAATCGATTGCTTGCTCCTCTATTACAGGCCAGTTGATATCCCCTTGGTAAGCCGAAACATCAATTCCCTTTACTGAATAATTATTTGCCTGAAATTCATTTGGGATAAAAATTCCCTGCCGCCATAAAATGGCAAGCATAAGAATGAAGGCAATAATGATAAATAACAACACTAAAATCACTTTATGTTTACTTTTAAGTCCACTCATGTTCTAGAATACTGAAAAGCAATGAATCTCGCCAACCATCACGTATCAGCATATCCTCCCTTAGTCTTCCCTCCTCCGTCATGCCTGATTTCTTTAAAACCTTTGCTGATCCAATATTTCTTGGATCACATGTGGCGTAAATTCGGTGAAGGTTTTTTGTTGAAAAACCAATCTCAATTAGCTTTTTGGCGAGTTCTGTTCCATATCCTTTGCCCCAATAATCAGGATGAATAATATAGGAAATTTCACCAGTTTGATGATAAATATCTCTGATGTTTAATTCTCCGGCACCTATTACTTTGAGGCTATCCGGAAGAAAAACACTGTAAACAAATCTCGTACGCGAATGATGCTGTGCATCTATCAGTACTTGATCAACAAATGCAGCCGATTCTGCTTCTGTATTAGGACCCCAAGGCTGATATTTGCATACGATATGTTGTGATGCATATTCATGAACAGCTTGCCAGTCTTTTCGCTCCATTTCCCGCAAAAGAATTTTCTCTGCTGCCACTTTTTTTCCCTCCTTCACTTGGATGCTCGTTAAAGATGAAATTCTCCATACTGTTTCCATATTGTTTTGATTCGGCACTTATACATGAAACTCCTTTGGAGTTTACATCTATCTTTCTATATGCTAAGTTTTTATTTCAAGCTGCACCTAAAGGAGGATGCAACATCAAATTTGGCCAGAAAGTTATTTATAAAAGCAAAATTCATATTGTCTTCTTTGATTATGGAAACGGGCTCGCCGAAATTCAAAACCCCTACACGAAAGCTATAATTCTAGCAAAATACGAAGATTTAATTGTGAGATTGAAATAAATGCCATCCCATTAGGATGGTTTTTTACTTGTGTTTTAACGTTTATATGCATTGCTGCCTGGCAGTTTCTTAATCGTATTCCATGCCTGAATCGCTTCATCGCGGCTTTTCCCTCTGTTGTTAGGATCTGCAAAAAAATCACGTATAAACCGATTATATTCAAATGGAGGAGCAATTTCTCTCTTATAATTTGGATCCTTTTTCCGTTCCTCCTCCTCATGCCATGCGGCGACAGCATCTCGATATGTTTTCCCTGCATTATTGCGAAAATAGTTTTGCATAAAAGTAGAAAAATGAAATTTTTTCCCTATTGCAGATACGAAAAATGCTCTTACCTGTTGACTGCAGCGATGGTTTTCGGTTATTACAGTATTTAATGATAAACTTTCCCGTTGCGTTTTTGGCGATTTTGTTCTTGCAGGCTTCCTGATTTCTCCTGTTTGTAGAAACACCTCTATTCTTTCTGTCAACTCAAGCTTAGACCCAGCTGCACTCAACCCATTTGTCCGGCAAAACTGCTGCAATTCAGTTTTCAGCCAGTAATACTCTTGGAAAAGAAGCAACCGTAATTTCTGATGACAATTCCGGTCTCATTCCCCTCACCTCCATAGTTAATTATTTCCATTATAGAACATTAGTTCCTTTTTTACCATAAAAAAGAGAGCTGCCAATGCAACTCTCTCTAAAATTTTCCATATTAAAATGCGTAGCTGTATAACCCATAATATAACGGGCCAACAAATATAATAAAAAAAATGATGACAATAATAAACGGTACATCTTCCTCCGGCTCTTCGCCATAATGGTCGTTTAGAAAAACCCCATATAAGATTTCCCATGCCAGCCCTACAAAAAACACAATCTTCCAAATTAATGGTGTCCATATTTGTGTGTCTGTCACAAAGCCAAATAAGCCTATCCATGTTATGACAGAAAGGGCAAAGTCTATTTTTGACAAGGTTGTCTTATATTTTCCCTTTATTAAAAATCCAATTGCTGCTGTTCCCAGCAAGCCTATGTAAATAGTCCAAAATATAGTTGCAAACATGCTGTTCCTCTTTCTCCAAATTAACAAAAAACTAGTGCTTGAATATTGATAATATCATATTTACATAGCAGGAAAAAGAAAGGGCTATTAAAAAAAGTAAAAAAAGATATATTACTGAGCTAATATTTGGATTAGCCCAGTCATTTTGGTCGTCTTCTAGCTAACCCTTGCCAATCATGCCCTCTTGCTTCACTCCATTCTTTTACCCTTCCAGTTGCGACAATGGGGCAGCTGTGCAGGCTGGCAATAGATTTTGCTCCTTGCAGAACTAGAAGTGTCTTTAAGTGCTCTTTCCACTCTTCCAGTTCGTCTATCAATCCTACCACACCTTCATTATGAAGAATCTTTAAAAACGGGCCGGCGATTCCAGCTGCAGCTGCTCCTAAAGAGAAGCATTTGACTGCGTCAAGGGGGTTGCGTATTCCTCCTGAAGCAATTATAGTCAGCTTACCTAATACTGGCTGTGCTTCCAGCAAAGATACAGCAGCCGATTGGCCCCATTCCTTTAAATAAGCAAAATCACGTTTGCTTCTCCGCTCATTTTCAATATGGATAAAGTTTGTGCCACCCCTGCCCCCTATATCGACATACTGAATTCCCGCATCACTCAATTGCAACAATGTATCAGTGCACATGCCAAATCCTGTCTCCTTCACGATTACGGGCACATCCAATTTTGCCGCCATTTTTTCCAACCGCAGAAGTATATTAGTGAAATCCCGTTCTCCTTCTGGCATGACAAGCTCTTGCGGCACATTCACATGAACCTGCAGTGCATCTGCTTCAAGCATGTCTATTGCCTTAAGTGCGTAATCAATGGGAACATCTCCACCAACATTGGCAAACACAATTCCCTTTGGATTTTTCTTTCTCACAATTTTATAGGTATGTGCTAATGCTTCATTTCTGATGCCTGCATGCTGAGAACCAACTGCCATCGCAATCCCTGTTTCCATGCAAGCTTCAGCAAGAGCTCCATTAATCTCGCCTGACTTTTCACTGCCGCCTGTCATCGCATTAATAAAGATTGGATATGGGAGGGATAGTGGACCTATCTTGGTCTGCAGCTTTATATCTTCTATTCCAGTCTCCGGCAAGGAGCGGTGAATCAAGAATAAATCATCAAAATCAGCGTGTGGCAAGTAGTTCTGTTGTAAAGCAAGCTCAATATGTTCTTCTTTTCGTTTTTGTCGTATTGTTTTCTCATCCATAAAAAACAGCCTCAAATCTTTCCAACTTTATCCTTTACTCTCCCCCATTTGACTAACTCGTATTCTAGGCTGATTTTACTTTCATAAAGTTCTTTTTTGTGGTTTAGCTATCACTGTACAATAAGGTGAGAAACTTTAGATAATAATCCCCCTTTCTATATGATTTTTGCGTTATATTAGTAGTAAGGTGGTGGAAAGGATGTTATCTAGTACACATATACATATAAGACGATTTTCCTTAGAGGATGCAGAAAGTCTTTTAACGTATCAGAATGAGAATAAAGCTTTTTTTGAGAGATTTTCAATGGAGCGGGATCAGCACTATTATTCTCTTTTAAGACAGCAGCAATTAATTGCTGATTGGGAACAAAAATGGAAGGCAGACACTCACTATCAATTCGGCATATTTGAAAATGAAAATCAGAGACTCGTTGGAACAATCAGCTTGTTTCAAGTTGTAAGAGGCTCACTGCAAAGTGCATTTATCGGGTATTTTATCGATTACGCTCATAACGGCAAAGGTTATGGAACAGAAGCAGTTAAGCTTGTTGTAGAATATTCCTTTACAAGACTTAAGCTTCATAGAATCGAAGCAGGGGTAATGCCACATAATATCGGCTCAATCCGAGTATTAGAGAAGGCAGGATTTCATAAAGAAGGTATTGCCAGAAAAAATGTAAAAATTAATGGCAACTGGGAGGATCATCAAGTTCTCGCTATCATAAACCCTGCTGATTAGATAAGCAGACATGTATGAACATGTCTGCTTGAAAATTTTATGGAAACACAAGGGGCTGCTGTATCTTCACCATTTGTATTCCGTATTTTTTCTCTATTTCTACTGCATCAATGTCATCAGCATAATGCATACCGTATAAAGATGGAAGCGCAAGCTTGTCAGAATAATAAGCTATCACATCATCTATATAGGAATGGACCGGTGTTTGAATAAAGGAAATATCATGAAATAGTGCTTTCGTGTTTTCATCAAAATGTTTATCAAATAAAGCTTCCTCATGCTTGCCAATATCACTTGTATAAATGATATTAACATTATCATTCTTGTCAGACAGTTTAAAGCCCATTGAGAGCATATCTTTCGCATGTAAATTATCTGTTTTAATAAACTCTATTTCATAGTCATTGCCTAATTGAAAACCATCCTTTTCGTAATGCACGTGGAAATAATCGCTGAGCTGCAAACCGTCTGTAAATAATCCAGCTTTCAGCACATCCTCTATCCCTTCAGCTAGCTCTGCACGAATCCACAAGTTTGGCTTATAACTATACAGCCACATGCAGCGCTGCGCAAACTCCTCCAAGCCCCCGACATGATCTGCATGCAAATGGGTAATCATAATATCTGTTACATCCGTTTCTTTATAGCCAGCCGCAGGCAGACTGAAGCGCAACGTCGTACCGGCATCAACCAAAAGCTTTCTGTCGCCTAGTTCAAATATATAATTATTATGATAATGCTTTGTAAAAGCACCACCTGTTCCTAATGGATACACTTTAATCATGTAGGAGCCTCCTTAAATTGCTATTATGTACTAGTTTAGCTTATGTTTTTCTATATGCAAAGCGGCAAGGGTGAAAGATTCTTTATTTTAAAAAGCCATACAGAGACACTAATTCTTTACAATCTTACACAATTAGCTTTTGAACCCTCCTTATCTTGAACGTCTCCTAAAACTGTGTCCTTTCATTAACATAAAGCAACGGACTAATCTTGACTGCATCCACTTGAAAATGAAAAGACAAAAGCACACCCTTTCATGATAAACCGAATCCAAAAGTTTTTGTCAGCATACTAAAAAGCCCTTCTTGCATAACCAAGAAGGGCTTTTCTTTATTTGCTGTTGTCTTCTTCTAAATCCATGGCTACCCATGCTGACTCGTCTGCAAAGTAGCGGGACCAGCTCGCAATTCCTGCCAAATCATACTCTTCTACAAGCTTTGCACGCTTAGATAAAGACAATTCATCTTCCAGCCAAATTTTATAGGTGGATTTTGTTTTTGAATCATAGTATTCGCCGTAGTTTTGGCCGCTTTCTTCATCATACGTTGGATTTACTTTATACGTATCTAACCATTCCTGCACCTTTTCCATGGAGAGACTCTCAGATGAGATTTCCCCGTTTTCCTTCTCTTCCCATAAACGTGCATATAATGGCACACCTAACACTAGCTTTTTATTCGGCACTTCCTCAAGCAAAGTCTGCAGGTTGTTCTCCACCCATGGAAGACTTGCAACACTGCCGGCTGTTGGTGAGGTTGCCCAATGCTCGTCATATGCCATAACAACTAAATAGTCGACAATCTCAGATAGATGATCTCTTTCAAAGAAAGCAGAGTAATTTCCGCCGGCAATGAATGTGATATCCATCGAGACTGTTAAACCTGCATCATGGAAGTAAGGCGTTGCTTCTCTTACGAACTGCGTCACATATTTGCCGTCCTCTTCATTTACATTCTCAATATCAATATTGATGCCGTCAAGGTTGTACATTTCACTGTATACAAGGAGCTGCCTGATTACTTTTTGTCTCGTCTTGAAGTCTTTAAAGACATCATGAGTCTTTTGAGGGTCAAAATCATTGGAGAATAACCCCCATACTTGATAGCCTTGCTTATGCGCCCATTTTACGTAATCCGCTGAGCCGAGATTGCTGACATTTCCTTTGTTGCCAGACAGCTTAAACCATGTAGGTGACACAACATTAACACCATCCATTTTAGGAATTTTTGAAGTGTCTGGATTCTTAGAATAAACAGCTTCCCATGTAAGGTTGACTGGACCGTCTATTTTTTTCAGCGCAGGCGTTTTTTCCTCTACTTCAGCTTTAACTGTTATCGTATCCTCTGTATTAACAAGGTCTTTTTTAATATAACCTGCAACCCCATTGCTCTTACGCACAAAATAGTAGTCGCCCTCTTCCTTCTCAATCGTTACAGCTTCCTTTTGCTCCAGCTCACCAGTATAAGCAGAAAAAAGAGTCGGTTCTGTACGAAGCCTAGCAAAATCATCACGCACTTGTTCAGTGCTGAAAGTTGCCGCTGTTTTTTCCGTACCATCTTTCTCCAATAAAATGGCATTTGTGTCCTCACTAAGTTGGGTAAACTGGTACGGATAAAACTCGATTAACGGTTCAACTGCTACATAAACTTCCCCATTATCATCCTTTATTGGATGAAACTGCAGATCCACCGTTTCATCATTTACAAAATACGAAACAGATTCAGATGGAAACTGAACCACTTTATCTTTTGTTGTCGCTATTACCGAATTGCTTTCAGAATCATATGTGATGCTCTCATCTATATTTTCTTGCCAGAAGCTCAAAGGCAAGTAAGCAGTCCCATTGTCTATTAATGCATTGCCAGCCTGTTTTCCATCTAAAATAATCGGGTTTTCTCCATTAAAGTATTCAGCCGTTTTAGAGCTTGCAAATGGATAGAATATAAAGAAGATGCTCGTCACTACCAATAGAACAGCAAATGCTAGTCCCAGCAAGAATTTATACTTGTTAGGCCTTTTTGGTGCTTGAAAAGATATTTCTGCCATTACCTTCCTCCTGTGATGCATATCAAATGATGCCATATTTTTTCTATTTTAATAGAAAGATATTTTTATTCTAACATGAAAAAAGAGCAGACAAAAGGAAGAGCCTTTTCCATTTTTCTGTAAGTGTTATTCTGAAGGTTTGACAAGCAGGCTGCCAAACATTAAGTCAGCGTCTGTTTGAATCGGAAAGGATCTTTTTAACGAAAAGTCTTCTAAATCATAGATATTATCATTTCCTTCGATAATATATAGATAATCTTTATAGATTTCCCTTTATTCTTATATAAGCTAATTTTATATATTTGTTAACGTTTTCAAAATGACCAAATTAGTGTACTTTGTGAATATTTAATGAATATTACATCCAAAAAGGAGCCCTCTTTAGGACTCCTCTCCAACCACTATTTAGCTTCTGTATTTCCGGCATGATACCCTGTGCGCCCAGCAGGACGATTGAGCACTAATCGCGGTGCTGCTCCAAGCAGAATAACAACGACAATGGCACATAGTATGGATGCACCGATGAATGGAACTCCATTGTAAAAGAGTGAATAGGCAAAGGCTGACTGACCTTTTGGTGCGTATTGAGCCCAGATTGTTACGCCAGCAAGAAAGTGCCAAAAATAACGGACAAAGCTTCCAAAAAGGATGCCGGCAACCATTAATAGTGACGCGGCGCCTTTTTCACCATTTTTAAATTTATTTTGAATAGCTGGCATGAACAGCCCGGCAAGCCCGATGCAGGCAAAGGCAAGGAAGTACTCAAGAATAACTTGCCAAAAAGCCAGTGCTTGTAAATCTCCTGTGACGATTTGCAGCAGCCCCCATAAAAAGCCGGCTGCAACGCTTGCTTTAAAACCCCAGCGGAAAGCAATGATAAAGATTGGCACCATTGCGATGGAAATAGAGCCGCTTGCGCCAAGATGTATCGATGGCAGCAAATCCAGTACTAGTGCAAAGGCTGCGAAGATGGCGATTTCAATTAAAACAACTAACCCCATTTTTTTCATAAAAAAATCCCCCTTGTTATATATGCATACCAAAGGGGAGATGAAGTAAGATTAATGTGTTTTTTCCGCATAAAAAAGTTAAGAATAAACTTATCTACTTAGCTAATTGTCTTTTAGCCACGATCCCTACGCTAGTATTAACTAACAGGTTCTAAGGGTCTGATCATTTAAGATCACTCTCAGCATACATGCTCCCCCTGTGGTTTGCTTTTTATTCAATTGTATATATTTTAGCATACACTTATTTAAAAAGCAGTTTCTATTTTAAGGAGGATTTAAAAATATCCGTATGATTATCATTACTTCGTAATGCACAAACATATTCATTGCTTCGAGGCATATAGCAGTAATCCTTCTGCCATTCTTCTTTATACATGATTATCTTTTTAAAAGCATGGATAATAGAATAAACTTCCTTATTGGTCATTGTCGGGTGAAGCGAGATTCTTATCCACCCTGGTTTATTTGTGAAGATGCCCTTTTGAATCTCTGCACTTATTTGCTTAGATTGCGCTTTACTCATACCAAGCAAATAGTGACCGTATGGGCCGGCACATGAGCAGCCGCCTCTTACTTGAATGCCGAATCGGTCATTCAAAAGCTTTGCTCCAAGATCAAAATGCAGCCCTTCACAAATTACGGAAATAATACCATGGCGGTTTTTATTTTCACCGTCCAGTATCGTTATTCCTGGTATTTTACTTAATTCTGTCATTGTCAAAGCGACAAGCTCCTGTTCACGCTGCTGCATTTTCTGGACATTCATTTCTTCCTTTAACTGAATAGCGAGAGCAGTCCTAATTGCTTGAAGAAAGCCTGGTGTTCCGCCGTCTTCCCGCTCTTCCAAATCCTTTTTATAAAGAATGTCTCCCCATCCGTTCGTAAAGTCAACTGTTCCTCCACCTGGATGATCAGGAATTTTTGCATGAATGAGCTTTTTATTCATTATAAGAACGCCGCTTGTACCTGGTCCACCTAAGAACTTATGAGGCGAAAAGCAGATGACATCTAGGAATGCTTCCTTATCCTCGGGATGCATATTCATGGTTTCATATGGGGCGGATGCAGAAAAATCAACAAGACAAATCCCGCCATATTGATGCATTAGTTTTGCTAGCTGATGATAATCAGTTTTTCTGCCCGTTACATTGGAGCAAGCAGTAAACGCTCCTATTTTCATATGCCTTTGCTTATGCAATAGAAGCAGCTCCTCTAAGTGACTGTAATCCACATCGCCATTGGCATCTGGCCGGATTGTGATTACTTCTGCTGCAGTTTCAAGCCACGACAGATAATTGGAGTGATGCTCCATATGTGTTACAAAAACAATTGGTCTTTCCTTAATAGTCAGCGTTCGTTTGTCCATATGTTTAATGCCGATTAATCTTTGAAATTTATTGATAACACCTGTCATGCCAAAACCATCAAAGATTAGAATGTCATCATCATTTGCATGCACGTGATTTTTAATGATGCTTTTTGCCTCATGGTAGGCATTTGTTATATAGGTGCCAGTTATGTTGGACTCTGTATGTGTATTTGCTACATAAGGACCAATTATGTCAACAAGGTTATCTTCAATTTTCCGATACAATCTTCCGCTCGCTGTCCAATCAGCATATAATAATTTTTGGGTACCATAAACAGTAGGGTAGGCAAAATCATCTCCGATAATATGTTTCTTGAATGAGCTAAAGTGTGATTCTAGCTCCGTCCCAATCACATATGTCGATTCTCCAATTTTTGCTCTTATCAACCTAAATCCTCCCTCTCTCTCACTTACTAACCTATGTTAAAATAAAGAAAGAAGTTAATCTAAATCCAGAAAAATTTTTAAAAAAAGAAAGGGGCTGAAAGCTTATGGCTATATTACCCGATTTTGCTCATGCTTTCCTAGAGGATTTGCACGAAGCCGGACGCTCTAAATTGACGCTAAAACAATACGAATCAGACTTGAAGAAGTTTTTTTCTTGGCTTGAAGCAGAACAGAAAAAAACGGATATGGATACGTTAAAAGCATTAAGAAAAGACGATATTCAAAAATACTTCGTCTACCTGCATAATAAAAAACTTTCCCATGCGACGATTCGCCGGTTAGCGACAGTGCTGAGCCGTTTCCTGAAATATTATCAATGTATTGCAGCCCATGATATTCATAAATTATCACACACAGCACCGCTCCGTTCCTTAACAAACAATGATTTTATTGAGAGTAAGGAGTTCACTAAACTGATCTATACTATGAAACTTCGATACTCGGAAGCAACAGGAAAAAAAGCAGCACGAAATTTTTTAGTGGAGCGTAATGCTGCCATTGCATCCCTTATCAGAGCATTCGGGTTAACACCGACAGAAGTGTATGCCATAACGATGGAGCAAATGAATCTTTCGCAAGGAGAGCTTTCGATACCTTTTGGAACAACGATGAAAAAGTTTGCTGTTGAAAATCAGATTATGGAAGATATCAGGACATATTTTTATTCTATTCCGAAGCTGTTTCGCCCGAAATATCACTCTAAGGATCCGCTTTTCGTTGCTTTTAATAATGTGTCTCTATCCTTTCAATATGATTATGACAGACAGAAGCCAAAAGCTTTATCCGTTCGTGCCATCCAGGAAATGATAAAGGATGAAGTCAAGCGGGCAGGCTTGCGAAAAATATCAGCAGTGACCTTACGGAATACAGCCATTTTAGAGGAAATTCAGCAAGGCAAATCTGATGAATATATTATGGAACGCTTCTCTCTTACAAGTGAAGCAGCATTGAGAAGATATAAACAATACTTGCTTGCGATGGATGAAGAAGTCTCCTCCAAGTAAATAAGAGCAGATGGATAATTCCATCTGCTCTTTTTAATCAGGCAAAGTGGTCAACTTCTTTTTTATTAAAAATACCTTTTCTAAAAACAGTCTAATCCGCGGGTATTTATCCTTCTTCTCCCACTTGCTTATCATCGTTAATACACTTGTTTTCGTAGACGCATAAGAGCCTATTGCAGAATAACCATAAAACCATCCCATAAACAGACCTGCTGTTAAACTATGTCTATGGCTAAAAAAGACAGAAATTATTAGTCCTAAAATAAGAGCGGTTGTTGGTCTGAATTTTTTAGGAATAGGAAAAAGCCACTTTATAAGCTGTGTAAGTACCATCACAATCGGCACTGCCGCCACGGCATCCCAGAAATTCGTCTGTATTGTCGGAAAGTCCATCATAGCCCCCCTTAAGATAGAAAAGCTCCATGCTCTTATTTTGCTGTTGTTATAAGGAAATATGCGGGTTTAGTAAATATAAAAAAAGCCTCAAGTTCAAAAACTTAAGACTGTAATAACCATTACGAAGAACCGCCAACTGTTATCGTAACCTCAATTTGTTCATTTTCAACTGCTTCATTTGATAGCAGCTTTAATAAATTATTAGCAGCGATACAACCCCATTCATAGCTGGAATAGCTGATGGTGCTTAATCTTGGCACCATATATTGTGCTAATTCAATATTATCAAAACCTACAAGGAACACATCTTTGCCTATTTTATATTCCTTATCCTGAAGATAATTATAAATCCCAACAGCCATTTCATCATTTAAGCAAAATATTGCAATCGGCTCCCTGCAGTCTGCAAAAATTTGTCTTGCTGCCTCTTCGCCAGAATCTTTTAGGAAATTACCTTGTATTTCAATCAGCTCCACATTTGGGAACGAAAGTAATTCCTCCCTGACACCTTCCAGCCGTTTATTGGAATCATAAGAACCAGCAGGACCTGTAACTGCATACAGCTTGTTCACCATATGATGAAGAAGCTTCCTTACAGCTATTCTTGCACCAGCTTTATTATCCAAAAGCACTCCTTTAATATTTTCATGATTAAGCTCCCTGTCGAGCACTACGATTTTATAGCTTTTGTCAGCATAATTAAGCAGCTCTTCGTCAGTAAATGCCTGATCTAAAATAATACCGCCATCTATAACCTTTTCGAGTAAAAGGCGATGAGATTGAACACCAGAGCACGCAATTAATTCATACCCCTTCTCATTTAAAGCCTCACGCATCCCCCGAAGCAGCGGACCATAGAAATATCCTCCATAATCCGCCAAGAAGACACCGATTATCTTTGTTTGCTTTACCTTTAGCATTCTTGCCGCAGCATTAGGAACATATCCTAACCGATCAGCAATTGCCAATATCCGGCTTCGTGTCTCTTCCGTTACTTTTGGGCTCCCATTAAGCGCATACGAAACGGTTGAAATCGATACACCTGCCTCTTTTGCGATATCCTTAATTCCTGCCAATACGAATCCCTCCAATCTTGTAAAAGTTGCTATGTAAAATAAATCAATAATACTATTTTATCAAAATTACTAGGATAGTTCTTGTTGTGTGCAAGTTATTTTTTATGTAAGGAAGGGAGCCAGGAAATCGTCTGGATTTCCTGGCTCCGCTTATAAACGTTTTATTTTCCAAATAATCCACTGCAAAAACTTAGATGCCCATTAAATTAACTTTCTTTTGTTATCAACGCAAATCTCCCAGACAATACATCCTCACTGCTGCTGCCCACATACAATTCAAACAAGCCTGCATCACTAGTAAAGCTCATATCAGAATGGTAGTAGCGCAGCTGTTCTTCTGTAATTTGAAATTGGATGTCCTTTGTTTCCTTTGAGTTTAAGGTTACTCTTTGGAAGTCTTTTAGTTCTTTGACGGGACGGACTACTTCGCCTGACAAATCACGAATATAGAGCTGAACAATTTCTTCTCCGGAGTAATCTCCGGTATTTGTAATGGTTAGTGTGACTTGAACGGGTTTATCTGCGCTCATCTTATCGGAGGACAATCGCAGATTAGTGTATGTGAAGTTTGTATAGCTTAAGCCAAAGCCAAATGGGAGCAGCGGCTTATTTGGAATATCTAAATATTTGGATACATAATGATCACGGCTTACTCCGTCATAGGGACGGCCTGTATTATAAGCATTATAGTAAACTGGAATTTGCCCTGCTGAATAGGGAAAAGACATAGCCAGTTTTCCTGAAGGGTTCACTTTTCCATATAGAATATTAGCTATTGCAGCGGCTCCTTCTGTACCAGGATACCATGCTTCGAGCACAGCATCAGCTTCATCTAGGACACCGTGTAAATCAAGGGGACGGCCGTTGAACAGGATGACAGCTATTGGTTTATTTAATGTTTTCATCTGTTTAATTAGCTGCAGCTGCGCCTCCGGTAAAGTGATATCACCACGGCTGCAGGCTTCACCGCTCATGGAAGCATTTTCGCCGACTGCAAGAATTAGTATATCCGCGGCCGTCGCTGCTTCTATTGCCTCAGCAACTTGTTCTTCTGTTATAGTTTCAACATTACAACCTTGTGCGACGGACAGATTTTCTGTCATTGTTTTTAGTGCTTCATGGAGGTTTACTGTCTTTTCGATTTCTCCTTTCCAAGACCATGCTCCTAAGATGTCCGATGATTGTGCGAAGGGACCAATGAGGGCGATTTTCTGCTGTTTGTCCAAGGGCAACACGTTCTCATTTTTTATAAGAACACATGATTTCTCTGCCAGTTTACGGGCAACTTCTCGATTGCTCTTAGAAAGGATCACTTCTTGTTCCTTTGCAGCATCTGCAGCTCTGTAAGGATTTTGGAATAACCCGAGCTTATCTTTCAGCTTTAGAATGCGCATCACTGCCTCGTCTAATAATGCCTCTTCCACTTTCCCTGTTTCTATCAGACTTTGCAAGCTGCTGATATAGCAAGGGGTCATCATTTCAATATCAACACCAGCAGTGATTGCCATACGGGCTGCTTCTGCTTCGTCATCAGCGACTCCATGGGGAATTAACTCTTTGACTGCGCCCCAATCTGATATCAACACACCATTAAAACCCCATTCCTCGCGAAGAATTTCTCGCATGAGCCACTTGTTGCCGCTAGCTGGAATCCCATCAACGGTGTTAAAGGATGTCATGACCATTTCACAGCCTTCATCTAGTGCTGCTTTATAGGCAGGCAGATAGGATTCTCGCATTTGGCGTTCAGACATGTTGACAGTGTTATAGTCACGGCCTCCTTCTGAGGCACCATAGGCAGCAAAATGCTTCACACATGCAGCCACTTTGCTGTAATCTTCCGCCAGATTACTGCCTTGAAAGCCTCTCACAAATGCTTTAGCAAAAGCACTGTTTAAAAAAGAGTCTTCCCCTGTCGATTCAAGCACTCGGCCCCATCTCGGATCACGGACGAGGTCAACCATTGGTGCAAAGGTGACATGTACACCAGCAACTGCTGCTTCACTAGCCGCGACCGCTGCACTTTTTTCTGCCAGCTCCATATCCCAAGAACAGCCAATCGCTAAAGGAATCGGAAAGATTGTTTTATAGCCATGAACGATGTCTGACATGAATAGGAGTGGAATTCCATGACGATTGTTTTTTAAATGCTCCTCTTGTATTTTCCGCACCGTTTCTGCTCCAGAAACACCTAAAACAGAACCGCTGTTTTTAACAACAAAGCCGCTGATGTTCATCTCTTCAAATGGACCAGTTATTTCACCTGCCAAGCCGTAATAAAAATTTCCGGCGAGCTGGATTAATTGTGCGACCTTTTCTTCTAATGTCATGTTATGAATTATTGACTTCAGATTGAGCTCAACCATCTTTCTGCCTCCCCTTATCCCTTTATCGAAACGTTTCACTAACGATTACAATTTGAATTATAAGCGTTTTCATTTCTGAGGTCAACTTAAAAACCAAGGGGAGGACTTAATACTATAAACTTGCTACTATTGTTTGTAAATTTTGCAAACCGATTTCGACACTCGCTAATGGTGGCTGAGTAAATGCTTCTTGTTCAACGATCAGCCACTCTGTACCATTCTCGTAAGCTTTTTCAACAATACCCTTTATATTTAAACTGCCATTGCCGACTTCTGTACTTTCCCGTTTACTAGCATCCAAGTCCTTCACATGGATTAGCGGAGTTCTATCCTTCCATTTGTCCAAATAGTCAATAGCATTAATCCCTGCGTATTCTAGCCAGTATGTGTCAAGCTCTGCATTTAAATAGCCGGCTGGCACTGCCTTAAACAGCCTATCAAGAATAAATTCATCATCATTGCGGGCAAATTCATGGTTATGATTATGATATAAAAGGGATAATCCTGCAGCTGCAATCTTAACACCTGTTTTCTGCATCTTTTCTGCAAAATCATTCCACTCCTCGATCGTAGGAAAGTTTGCCCAAGGACACACAATATATTTATTTCCAAGCTCTTGCTCAAATTCTATTACCTTGTCTGTGTTTTGCAAAATATCCTCCATGCTGATATGAGAACCGGCAATTTTCAACCCTAGCTCCTTTAATTTTGCTTTTATTTCTTGTGCACTTTTCCCGTAATAACCTGCAAATTCCACACCGTCATAGCCCATGCTTGCTACCTTTTCCAACGTCCCGAAAAAGTCTTGCTCAGCCTCCTCTTTTACACTCCATAACTGCAATGCGATTGGCATTTTCATAGAATCTCTCCTTTTCATGGTTTGTATAAAATACTTAAGTACTTCTTTATATATTCGAACGTACTTTTCCTCCTCTTCTGTCTAAATAATCGATTATTTTTAAAGTGAGTTGCAAAAGTTTAAAAAACATTCATTATTTGTTCATAATTTGACAGTATGATAGGTTATAAGGCTCATTTTTGTAAGGAATAATGAATAAGGGAGAATACATCTTGCTGAAGGAAAGGGATTGCAAAGAGGAAAATCTTAATAAGTTGCTTATTAAAATCAATCATCTTCGCTGTGAGTTGTTGCTAATTGCGTCACAGGAAGGTTTAGAGAGTCTTGCTGTTTTGAATATCAGCCAAGAACTTGATGTGTATATCGTCAAATACCAGCAAGTTCTCAGCAGCATAAAAATAAACAAGTAACAGCCTCCTTTCCAAAATGAAAAGGAGGCTAAGGTAGTTTACTGTTCTGTTGCACCGTTTTCTTCCCAATATATTTCGGAGAAGACGTCGGCAAAAGCTTCGATTGTCCTATTCAGTTCTTCTTGGTTATTGTCGACACCGCCTACTTCAAGAAGGATAGCTTTATCTGAGTAGTTTTGATTGTATATACCATTGCCTGAATCCTGACTTTTTCCAAATACGCCTCTGCTGATACCAGGATACTTAGCAGCAAGTTCTTCATGCATTTTTTTGGCAAAAGCCTGGTTTTTTTCATAGCCTTCATAACCTTCACCGACAACAAAAACTATCTTTGCATATGACTTGCCATTAATAGTAGCAGTTGTTTTATCTTTCCGCAATGAATCTCTGTGTATATCAATTAAATACGTAAGATCTTTGTTTTCTGCCATGGCTGTTTCTACAATTTCACTTGAAGCATTATAAGAAGCAGTATACTTCCACTTCCGGTCTAACAGTCTTTGATTCATATTTGTTTTATCATGCTGAACCCCTATCCCTTCGTTTTGCAGAAGGCTAGTTAATTTAGTACCAAGACTGACTACATTAACCCGTTCATCCGCACTGATTGCATCATCTGGGTCTTTAGCATTCTTCAACAGCGGCAAATAAGATTCTAAATTATGTGTTTGATAGATAAGAACCCGTTTTTCTGAGGAAGTTTGATTTGAATTGTTGTCTTCTGATTTTGGGGTATCTTCGGTAATTTTTTCTTCGTCTGCTTCCTTCGGATTTTTTAGTATTTCATCAGAAGGTGTTGATTCATACGGCAATTGGGCGATGGTTGTCCCTTCTTCAGCAACAATGATTTTTGTATGATAAAAGCTTAGCTGGGGCAGCTCTCGTCCTAATAGTGTTCTTGTATCATCAAGGCTGATATTTGTGGCAACCTGAAAGAATAGGTTTGATAAGGAAATAGCGCTTCCTTCCTTTGGAAAATAGTGATTTTCAAAGTTAAAGAGCTGGGAGTATAAATTGGTGGCATCGACCTTGTCGAGGGCCTCTCTTATATAATCAGAGGAGAATTTTTGTGAAACTAGTGAAGTCGTTGCACCAGAAATTAAGATAAAAACAAGGATGACTCCTAAAACAGTAGTGTAAATGTATTGGAAATAGTATTTTAATTTTGATATATGCATAGGTCGTCTCCTTTCTCTCTAAATTTATATTCAATTGTAAGAGATTTAGAAGAACGAATTTATTTAACTTTTAGTTGCTTTGGTTTATTTTTTTATTTATAAATTGAGTGCGTAAAATTTATTATAAATTTGTTAAAAAAGCGTATGTAGTAGCTCCCTTACATACGCGAAAATCTTATTTAAAGGAAAACAGCAGCTCTGTTTCACAGATTAATTCACCGCGAACGGTTGCGATTCCTTTTGCTTTGGCAATCGTTTTTTTGACCTTTGTGACGAAAACCTCCATACAAAGCTCGTCACCTGGAAAGACTGGTCTTCTTATTTTACAGTCATTTATTTTTGCTAATAACGCCCATTTGCCTTCATGTTTTTTTTCACTGTGAATGGCTACTGCTGTTACTTGAGCAATTGCTTCAATGATTAACACTCCCGGCAAAATAGGGCTTTTTGGGTTTTGACCTGTAGCAAATGTGTCTTCTTTACTGATTTGCTTAACACCTACAGCCATTTTGCCAGCCTTCAATTCCAAGATTTCATCTACGAGGGGCAGCGGATAGCGGTTTAAAATATCTTTTACAATGGCTAAATCAATCATTGCTTTTTCCCTCTTGCATCCAGCTGCAGCTGCAGACTTGCCATAACATCAGTCATTTCTTGCGTCAGCTCCGCAACATCTTTTCTCGAGCCGTCTTCCTTTTGCAGTAAAATCGGATCGCCGAACATTACTCTAATTTTATTTCCTTTTAGCAATCCCTTAAGATCTGTCGGACCGCTGTAAGCTGCTGGCACAATCGGCACTTTAGCAAGATTGGCGATTGTTGCTGCTCCTCTTTTCAGCGGAACATCCTCGGACGTTCTTGTCCCGCTTGGAAAGATGCCGACGATTTTCTTCTCTTTCAACAGTTTAACAGGCGTCTTAATACTGCTAGGCCCAGGATTTTCCCGGTCTACTGGAAAGGCGTTAATGCTGTTAAGAAACTTGGCAGCATTAGGCTTTGTGAACAGCTCTTTTTTTGCCATGAAGTGAATCTGTTTCGGCAATAGTGATGTTCCAAGTGCCACAACATCGATCCAGCCAATATGAGAGCAGGCAACAACATAACCTGTATCCTTTGGCAGTTTATCCTTGTTTATCGCCTCACTGCGCCCAAATATTTTTAAAACAATATTGGCAAAATTACTTGTGAATGTATACATGTTAAATCTCCTTTATGTAAAAATACAACGAATTATTTATGATTAGTATAACATCTGCTCTTAGTACTAGATACTATATTTTTCTATACCTTTAATTATATACTATCCAACTGAAAAAGAGTAGTCTCATCTACACACAAAAGGAGCTCATTCCTAAGCTCCTTAAGTGATTATTCTAAGTCATCCTTGTTAATAAAATTATCCTTGATTACTGTATCCTCTATATTGCCTTTAGTGACTGCTACTGGATCGAGGAGGATTGCTGGAACGTCGATTTTGCCGTTGTTCACTGTTGCTGTTGTTTCGATTTCCTCCTGATTCCCCGCCTTCATCGCGATATTTGCAGCATTTTCTGCAATTGCTTGAATCGGTTTATAAACTGTCATTGTTTGTGTTCCTGCAAGGATGCGTTTAATTCCGTCAACCTCTGCATCTTGGCCGGATACTGGAATCTTTAAGCCGCTTGCCTTTAAGGCATTAATAACACCGCCGGCAGTGCCGTCATTTGCTGCGATAACTGCCTGAATGTCATTTTTATTAGCTTTTAAAGCTTGCTTCATGCTGCTCTCGGCTGTTTCTGGCTTCCATTCAGCTGTATATTGATCATATACAAGCTTAATTTGTCCTTTATCTATATACGGCTTCAGCACTTCCATAGCTCCTTCTCTGAAGAGGATGGCGTTATTGTCTGTCTCAGCACCGCCGATATAAGCAAAATTCCCTTTATTTTGTTTTTTCAAAATTTCTTGTGCCTGCAGCTGGCCGACTTTTTTATTATCATACGAAATATAATAATCAACATCAGCATTTTTAATTAATCGGTCATAAGATATTACTTTAACATCTGCCTTATGAGCTATTTCCACTATCTCGGCAGATACTTCGGCATTATGAGGTACAACGACTAAAACATCAACACCTTCTGCAATCAACAATTCAGCCTGTTTAATCTGCACACTGTCAACCCCGTTGGCAGCAAGTGTTTTCACCTCACCGCCAAGCTCCTTAACAGTCGTTTCAAAAGCATCTTTATCTTTATACCAGCGTTCTTCTGCGAGAGTATCGAGAGAGAAGCCGACATAAACTTTACTATCATCTTGTGAAAGCTTTATTTTAGCTGTTTCCTTAACTGTATCTTGAGAGCAGGCGGACAGAAGGGAAATGCTTAGTACCATTGCTCCTGCTGCTAGTTGTTTATGCAGTTTACGCATGTCCCTTTTCCTCCTTCTCTAGTTCAAATTTTTGAATCATATTGTTCATATCATCTACCATTTGCGTAATTTCTTTAAAGTTTGCCGTAATGCTTGTCATCATATCATTTTGCTGCATCATCGAAGCAGAAACTTCTTCAAAGGACGCAGCTGATTCTTCCGACACAGCTGCAATCTGCTCAACAGATGTACTTATGCCTGTGCTCGTTTTGCTGAATTCTTTAATGATTTCAGAAATGTTCATCGTTTTATCTGTCAGATTAGCAATGCCTGCCAGGATTTCATTAAAGGAGCTTTCCGTTAATTTAATTTGTTCTGCTCCTTTGTTTACTTCCTCATACCCTTTTTCAAGCTGAGTCAGAGATTCAATACTGTTTTCCCGAATGGCTGTTACTAATCCTGTAATATCATTAATAGAATCAGAAGTTTGCACAGCCAACTTACGCACTTCCTCTGCCACTACAGAAAAACCTTTGCCAGCTTCCCCTGCTCTTGCTGCTTCAATCGAGGCATTTAAGGACAGCAAGTTTGTTTGCTCTGCAATTGATTTAATAAATGTGACAAGTTCAGTAATATTAGCTGTATTGCTTTCAAGCTCTTTCATTTTCTTAACGCTGCTTGTTACAACTGTATTAATCGTATGCATCTGTTCTAAGGACAAATGCATCAGTCTGCTTCCCTCTTTGCTTGACGTTGTAACAGCCGCGGATGTTTTTACTAATTCATTTGCATTTTCATCTGCTTCGGCAATTTGATGATTGAAATCTTGCATATTTGCGGCAATCGTTGAGGCTGCATCTGCCTGGACATTGACCCCTTCTACTAGCTCCATTACTGTCGTTGTCATCATATCAATTGTTTCGCTTACCTCAACAGCTGCTTCTGATACTTCCATACTTCTTGAATCAAGATTTGTCGACATCCCAGAAATACCATGTATTGTCTCTTTTAAACTTGAGCCCATTTTATTAATAGATTTGGATAATTGACCAATTTCATCACTGGAATCTTCCGCAAGTGGTGCAATAGCGAGCTTTCCATTTGCGATGGAATCGCTTACCTCAATGACATGTTTTAACTGACTTTGTACTCTTCTTGAGATGATGATTAAAATAGCACTGGAAACTACAATTGTCACAACAGTCAATACGCCGACAAGCAAGCTAGTTCTGCTTACAAGGGCTTTTAACGCAGTTATTGACTGATTATTTTCTGCAGAGACAAGCTTGTTCAACTGCTCCCCTTCATCTGTTACCTTTACTTTTAACTCTGTGATTTCTTTTTCCAATTCTTTATATGCTGTTGTATTAAAGTCCTTCACGTTCGGAACAACAGAGTTGAAAAATATTTCATCAATTTTTTGATTATTTTCAATCAGCTGTAAATATATTTTTTTCGCTTCTTCGCCTTCTATACTACTCTCGACTTTAAGTGCAGTCGCTGTAAACTTTTTACTTAATTCTAAGTATTCATCAAGTTTTTGATCGTTTGCATCAAGAAAATAAAGCGGTATTTGCGTATTTTTCTCTTGAAATAACGCCACTAACTCCATTGTGTTAATACTTAGCTCGTTTTTGCTGCTTACTTCATCGTTGTTTTTGGACATCTTATTTAAGGATACAAAGGTTATTGATATAGAAGTGATAAATAATACAAGTGTCAACAAAAACACAATTCCATATTTATAGCCTATTCTAAGATTTTTGAATTTAAATTTTTCTGTCAAAAAGAGTCCCTCCTATCTCTACCGGTAATATCGACAGCCGCAAACAAATGTTGAACAGGTTATGAAAAAAATTTTTCCTCCCAAAAAACACGATAAAAAAACAGCAATAAAAAAAGGATTCTGTCTGCAGAATCCTTCGCACTACTAAGTTTTCGTTATCCTAATCTCTCAGTTTAGTATGTTTTTAGAGTAAACGAACAAATCACAACATTTGTTTATTAAGCCATTGAACTGTCTTCTCTATCAGTTGTTCATAATGACTGGCACAAGAAAAAGTATGCTCTCCGTTTTCTATGATAAAAGCTTCTGCTGTGCCATTTGCACGTTGTTCGTAATTCCGTTTATATTCTTGGAGGTAATCATGGGGAATATCTGAATCACCATTGCCATGCAAAAGCAGGACATCACCATTAAAGCTGGTGCATTCTTGCAAAGGCTGATACTTTTTCATCGACTGAAAGAAATAGCCTGAAAGTGGATAGCCGTAAAAATCGATTGTCTCGGTTTCTGTTAAAGCGGAAACCTCATCCGCTCCGACTATTTTCGCTAAATCTTCATACGGGTTTCCAACGGCTGCCCACTGGATTAGCTTGCTTACTCTGTCATCTCTGTTCGCTTGAAGCAGTGTTACAGCGCCTCCTAAACTGTGACCAAGAAGAATAATTTCGTCTGTTTCCTCTTGTCGGCATGCATAGTCTATCACTGTTTTCGTTTGAGCAATCAGGTCACTCAAACCAAATTTGCCGTACTCGCCTGTGCTTTCACCGCAGCCTGCATAATCAAATCGATACACAGTATAACCGTTATTTACAAGCTCTGCTGCTGATTTCACAAAGAGACGATCCACTCCAATTCGGCTGCCAATTAAGCCATGGCAAATCAGGATAACATGATTATTTTTATTAGCTCTGTTTCTTGGATAGTCGATGGAAAGGGCAAGTTCTTCTTGCTTCCACATTAGCCTTTGATGAATTGTCATTCGTTTACCTCCCATAATCCCCTTAAATAAACTTTTCTTACAGGTTTACTTGGTTTTAATATACGCTTTTTTCTTATCTTTATATTATAGAGGGAAAACTGTTTTTTTGTCAAAAAGAATTAAATAAACTGACATGTAATTTATACTATGAAATAATAGATAGAGAGTCTTTTCATTTAGGAGGAATTATGCAATATTATACCGATTATCATCATCACTCCAATCATTCCTTTGATTCCAAAGCCGATATGGAGGAAATTTGCCAAAGCGCGATCCATAATGGCGTTCATGAAATCTGTTTTACAGAACATTTTTCTGTCAACCCGAACGCGCCTACCTTTGGGCACATGGAGTGGGAAAAGTATTTAAACGATATTAATAAATGCAAGGAACTGTTTAAAGGAAAACTCACGATAAAGCTCGGGATTGAATTATGTGAACCTCATCAAATGATGGACAGCTATCATCGTGTGCTGTCACCAATACCTTTTGATTTCATATTAGGATCTGTCCATAATTTAGGTGGCACAACCCTTAGAAAGTTTATGAATGCACATCCTGAAAAGGATATATACGAAGACTATTTCCTTGAACTAAAGGAAATGGTTAAAAATGCGGATATTGATGTTATCGCCCATTTTGACTTAATGAAACGCTATGCTTTTTCTACAAGAGGTTTATATGACTTTACTAAGCATAAAGACTTAATCGCTGACATTTTGACAATCGCCATCAACAGGGAAATCGGTCTTGAAATTAATACATCCGGCTTAAGAACAAGCCTTGAGCTCTCTATGCCACATGATGACATCTTAAAGCTGTATAAAGAATTAGGCGGACAGCTTCTGACAATCGGTTCTGATTCCCATCATGCCGCAACAGCAGGCGCAGGTTTTAAAGAAGGAATCGAGCTTGCAAAGGCATGTGGATTTACCCACTTCTACACATATTCTTTGCGTAAGCCGACCGCTGTTAAAATTGGCTGATTGAAAGCTTTCCTTACGAGGTGATTTTGCACCTCGTTTTTGTAAATATAATCAGATTATTGGTAATGACTCCATCTTATAAAAAGCCACTTTTTCTGGTGATTTTCAACAAAAAAAGAGGTGCCCTATGCACCTCTTTTCGACATTATAGATAAGAAACTATCAATTCACTGCTTCCTTCCAGTTCAAAGCTGCCAAAATCGCTAGGCAGTAGGAAGTGATCGCCTTTTTTAAACGGATAAACAGCAGAATCTTTTTTAATGCTGCCTTCCCCTTCAATGACACTGCATAGAAGAAATGGTTTTGTCTGATTGTTTATGCTCGAACCTTGTAGTTCCCATTTCTCAACAGAAAAGTAAGGGCACTCAATAAAGGTGGTTGCTGTTAAGTCACCATTTGTTTTTACCTTCACATCATACTCGTCCGCTTTATGAGGAACTGTTGTAACAGCAACTGACTGTTCAACATGCAGCTCTCTAGTATTGCCGTTTGCATCCTTCCTGTCATAATCATAAACACGGTAGGTTGTATCGGAATTTTGCTGTGTTTCCAGTATAATTATGCCTTCGCCAATTGCGTGAATAGTCCCACTTGGCACGAAGAAGAAATCACCTTTTTTAACTGGCACTTTATTCAGCAGCTCAGTCCATTTATTTTCAGTAATCATGCTGGCTAATTCTTCTTTTGTTTGAGCATGGTGGCCAAAAATAATTTCAGCACCTTCCTTGCAGTCTACAATATACCAGCATTCTGTTTTTCCTAGCTCTCCATTTTCATGAACTTTTGCATATTCATCATTCGGGTGCACTTGGACAGATAAATCTTGATTGGCATCCAAAATTTTTGTCAATAAAGGAAAACGGTCTCCTTCGGCATTTCCAAATAGCTCACGGTTGTTTTCCCATAATTCACCTAGAGTCTTACCAGCAAACTGGCCGTTTTTAACAACGCTCTGTCCATTTGGATGAGCAGAAAAAGCCCAGCATTCACCTGTAGTTTCTGTCGGTATATCGTAGCCGAAGCTGCGAAGCTCCGTTCCTCCCCAAATACGGTCCATAAAGATCGGATTAAAAAATAGCGGTTCAAAATTCATATAGTTTTAGTGCTCCTTTAAATGTTTGTTTTCCAAATTTATTCTACCATATAATGGGGCAATTTCTATCTATTTTCAAAATAAGAAAACAAAAATGGCAGGATTAACATCCTACCATGCTTCCGAGCTTTTTTTCTGCTTTGCTTTCTTTTTTAGTTGAGCTTAACGAGCTAGCTTCACTCTCCTTCATTCGGCGCAGGAGCTTCTCCTTTTGCTCAACTGTTGAATTTTTACAATTGATTGCCGTGCGAACTGCGAGCTTCTGCACATATTTCTCCCATTCTGCTTGAGCCATGCTTGTTTTATCAAGACTGGAAGTTACCGCCTTCTGCACGACAAGCTCCGCTAATTGCTGCTGCTTAATAATACAGAAGACAGAGCGGAAAAGCTTCTGGGCAAGGACTGCAATATATGCTTCGTTTATGTAATTGTCAGTCATTTGCACCTCCGCCTTTCCTGTCATTCACTTATTTTTCCAGACTATTTTTAATACTTTCTGGTAAGTTTTCTTCCGTAATGTAATTTACTTCTAATCCATATTGATCTCTTGTCTTTACATATACGGCATATTTTTCTTTCCCATAAGAATAGGTTGAAATAATCTCTTTTTGTAAGCTTTCTGTATTTACTTCTACTTTATTTGAAAGCTTATCTAGTTCTTCTTCAATATTTTCAGGAACATAATCATAATCACGGTTAATATCAATCCCTAAATCACGAGCTTTAAACACAACAACTTTTTCAACAAATTCCGGTTTGATGGTCAGTTCATTATGATATCCATGCTTTTTTAACCATGCAATCGTTTGTTTATCTTTTAAGGTTATAAAACTATCATAATAATTGTAATTATTTTCATCATTCTCTTTTAGGATAGAAATACTTGCAGAAGAAATATATCTGGTTTTCATATCCTCATATGACTCTTTCTGCTTGTCAGCAGTTAACGCAGACAAAAAGCCTTTAAGTTCTTCGGGATTAGTTATGGTAATAGCTCCGCCTTCATAAGAAAATTCGAGCGTTACCTCTGTAATATTCGTTTGTGACTCAAAATCATACACTTGCTGCTTATATTCCTTTGATTCATAAATCGGCTTAAGCCATTTACTATAATCATCTTGATTAATTGTGTATGTTCTTGTCACTTTCTTATTATTGTTGAGCTTATATTCTATTGTCAGCGGTATTACACTTTCCCCATATATTTCTACTGTGTTTTGTGTTTTAATCAATTCACGTTGCATCTCTATAACTTTTTCCATGTTTTCTGAAGAAGACAGTTTCTTCATTGCCTCATCTGTATACGTCATACTGTCATTTATAGCTACGCTTTTAATGTCATTCACTTCTGGAATGTATTGTTCATATTTGTTAATTAAGAATGGTGAAACTCCTGCCACAATTACTACTGCAATAAAGAAATAAGCATATCCTTTTAGGCGGTTGAATACTCGCCATGATTTTTGGATAAACATTTCACCAATCAAATAGCCAATTAATGAGCCGATTAAAAGACCAAACAGATGAAAACCGATGCCGTTATTCATCACTTGAAAATACAAACCAGCCAAAAGCATAAAGCAAATCGTGACTGTGTACTTAAACAATCCTCTCAAGTTACGGAATGTCAAGGTCTGATATACAGTTTCAGCATTGCGTCTTTTGTAAAGAAGCATTGCAGCCACATAAAAAATGACTGATACGACGATATAAGCTATACAAACCTTTAAGTCTGAATAATTGCTGTAGATGATGGCTGGTGCCAGTATCGGTGACAAATATATTAATTTGTCAGAGATATATTTTTCGAGAGGAAAACCATACACATAGGTGCTGAAGTTATAAAAAAGCATAAAGATAACTCCTGCTGGAAATAGCAGAAAAAGAGCTGTAAACAATCCTTGAGTAATGGATAAACCTGTAAGCATGCCGACAAAGATACAAGCAAAATATATTACCGATGTATAAACAGTAAAAATGCCAATCCAGCTCCAAATACTTTTAATAGAAATAAATATTCCTAGATCAAAAATTGAATAAGCTGCCATTAGAATTAAACCATTTAAAACTACTGGTAAAACTAACACAATAAAGCCGTTCCAAGTGAAAAAATGAAACAGGAACTTTCTGCTGACAGGCAAGCTGTGCATTAAATCGCTAAATGCTTTATTTTGTATATAACGAAACAGAAAAATGCCAAGCAAGATAGGAGTCAACAATAAGACACCCATTTGAATCTCTGGAATGACATCGAAAATCTGTTCAAATACTATGTTATTTCCCCATTCTCTATATTCCTTTTTGTCTAAGAGAACTAGATGCATTGGTATCGCAAAAAACAAGACTAAAAAAGAAAGAATACCAATCCAGCCGACATTGCGGAAGATTAATAGATATAATTGCTTATAATATAAAGGTTTCTTTGATGGCATAATCTAATTCCTCCATTTGATAAATAAAAATCTCTTCTAATGTAAGAGGCAAGATATCCAGCAATAAGGGCGATAATAGCTCAATCTGTTTGACAATTGCTTCTCTATCTCCTTTAACGATAAGCATGCTGACACTTCCACGCTGTTCAAAATGAACAATGTCTAAAGAATCTTTCAATAATTCTTTTGCACCTTGTTCGGAAAAAGCGACTTGGATTTTGTGGAAATCAAGCTTTATATCATCAATATCATTTTCAATCAAACATTTTCCTTTATGAATAATGCTGATATGGTCACATAAATCTTCCACTTCTGAGAGATTATGAGAAGAAATGATAACCGTCATTTCATTTTCTGCGACTTGGTTTACGATTAGTTTCTTTACTTTCGAACGTATAACAGGATCCAAGCCGTCAAAAGGCTCATCTAATATTAAAATTTCCGGCTGTGTGGAGAAAGCAAGCCAAAAAGCGATCTGTCTTTGTACACCTTTGGAAAAATGATGGATTTTTTTATTTTTGTCTATAGCTAGCTGATCTCCCATTTTATTGAATAATTCATCATTCCAATTGGAGAACTGTTCCTTGTAAAAAGAAGCCATTTGTTTTGTTGTATAATGCGGTAAAAAAGAAGGATAGTCTGCAATAAAGAACATCTTCTGTTTCAGGGAAGTATTTTCAAATACCATCTCTCCATCTACTGTTACCGTTCCTTCTTCCTGCTTATAAATTCCCGCTATCATTTTTAAGATTGTTGTTTTTCCTGCCCCGTTGGAGCCAAGCAGTCCATAAATGCTACCTTTTCGTATATTCAAACTCATATGGTCGAGAATGATATCCTTATCAATGCGCTTTACGACTTGTTTTAATTCAATCATCGGCATTATTCCCTCCCCCTTAATTAATCAATTTCCTGATATGCATAAGCAAATCCTCAGGCTGAATGCCTAAGTACAATGCTTCTTTCACCGCTTTTTCCAACCTCTCTAGCGCCTCTTTTATTTTGCTGTCATCTTGAACGAACTCAGAAGCCTTCACAAAGCTGCCCTTTCCTTTAACGGAATAGATGTAGCCTCTTACTTCGAGCTCACGATAAGCCTTTTGGATGGTATTTGGATTAATCGTCAGCTGTGTCGCCATCGTTCGAACAGATGGAAGCTGTTCATCAGCCTTCAGCACTCCTGTTACAATCAGCTCGATCAACTTTTCCACCAGTTGTTCATAGATAGGTGTCCTGCTTCTTATATCCAGTTCAAACATATTCAGCCCCCCATCTGTACTAAGTGTACTATTATGCGTAATACAGTTATTATATTATATAAAAAGCTCTAAAAAAAGAACTAAAATGAATTTTTTTCCTTTATTTCCATTTTTATTTCTTGTCAGTTTGCCATTTCACAGAGCAAATATACCTCTTATTAGCAAGAATACCATGTAATATATTGCTGAGATTTTCCATACAGGAATGGTGCGTTTCACTTTTGACATACATCTTTGTTCATTTTTTGTTTTAACAGCAGATTATTTAAATTAAATTAATATTTTTATTGCTTGTCCCTAGTTTCTGCAAAGATCAATATTCCAATTTAGAAAAGCAGTATTTTTTTCTTCATAAAAAAACAGGATAAATAACTATCCTGCTGCGGTATTTTAAGCTATTTAGTTGCCGTCTTTAAATTTCTTTAATGCCGTTCTTGTTTCATCCATATATCTTTTAAATCGATATGGTTTGCTTAGCGCACGTTTTGGAAATTCTCCAAGAAATTTATTTAAATCATCTCTGTATTCTTGGGTTAGTCTAGTAGGTTTTGTAACAATTCGTTTATATATTTCTTTATATAGCTCTCTTTTCGGATTCAAATGCATATCAAGTTTACGGTGGCAATTTGTACACTCTGTACTAGAGATTTTATGGTTTAAATATTGAACACTGTGCAGAGTTTCATCTTGACAATGTGAACAATATAGGAAGACATCTAATTTTGTGATTTCCATCGTAATCTCTCCTTATCCTTAATGAGGAAAATTGATTCCGTATTATGATGCATCGTAAATACCACTAATTAACATTATTATATTCGATTTTTTCTGGATTAGGTACAAGATATACAGAAAAATTTACTCACGTTATGTTTTTAATAATAGCATTTGCAGTTAATTCATCGGTAATCAATACATCAATAAACTTGCCCTGTAATGCCCCTAATATACTTGCAACTTTATGTTCCCCTTCCACAACTGCAATTACTTTTTTGATTCCTTTAAACTCTTCCAACGTAATGCCGATTACTTTTGTATTTAACGAATCATTGATAGGCTTCCCGTTTTGATCGAAAAAGCGGAAGCCGATATCGCCGATTGCACCTACGTCTCGAAGTTGGGCAAGGTCATTTTCTTGTAAATATCCTAGTCTCAATAATGTTGAATCATCAAAAGGATTGCCGATTCCGATGAGAGCAACATCTACATTCCTGCCTATTTCTAAAACTGTTTGAATATCCTCCATCCCCATCAGCCGCTGTTTTAGTTCTTCTGTTTCGACAATGGCGGGTGCATACAAATAGGCACATGTACTTTGGAGTTTTTTCGCTAATTCGTTTGCCAGTTGGTTTGCATGGATTTGTACTTGTTTAACTCCCATCCCTCCTTCTAATGGAACAACGGTAATATCTTCTTTTCGCTCAAAAGGATACTCCTGTACGAGATTAGCTAACGTTTCTCCCCAAGAGATTCCAATACTTTTAACGTCTTTCATATTGTTAGAAATATAGCTGGCCCCCGCTTGACCTACTTCCCGTTTTGCTCTTTCTGCCGATAGCCCATTATTAGGAACAACCACAGCATCTGCTAGGTCAAAATATTGCTCCAGCTTTCTTTCTAATTCTACAGTGTGCACACTTTCATCCTTTATATATATCTTAACGATTCCTTCATCCTTTGCCCTTTGCAATAACTTTGAAATAACTGGTCTTGAAACACCTAGTTTTTGGGCAATTTGTGCTTGTGTCCAGCCGTCATTATAGTACATGCTGGAAACCTTCACTAATTGTCGTTTTTCTTGCCATTCCACGCTTCATCATCTCCTCTTTCTACAGCCAATCCATAATTACAAATGTTATGTATAAGAACATATTACAGCATATTTTTAGGAAAATCATTACGTCTTATCATAAAAAAACCGAGAATTATGATTCTCGGGGAAACTGTTTATAAGACACTTTTATATGTTCTTCCGCCATCTAACAGCAAGATTTGGCCATGCACATATTTGCCTTCCTCACTGCTTAAATATTTTACCGCCTGACAAACATCAATTGGTGTACCAAGCCGTCCAATTGGAATGGCTTTTTTCAGCTCAGCCTTTGATTGTTCTGTCGGATATAAAATATCGAGCATATCTGATTCAATTACCCTTGGTGCGACAACATTTATATTTATATGGTTATTTCCCAATTCTTGAACAAGGGATCTCATTAACCCAAATGCCCCGCCCTTTGAGGCCGTATATTGGATTCCGCCGCCAGTGCCAGTAATAGCAGATCCTGACCCAATAATAACGATGCTTCCGCCGCTCTCGATCAACGGATATATGAATTTAATGCTGTAAAAAAGACCGTGCAGGTTTACAGCCAATGTTTTTTGCCAAACAGCCCAATCCATTTCAAGTAAGCTGATTGATTTTGTAATACCTGCTGAGTAAACAAGTGTGTGAATGGTGCCAAACCTCTTTTTTATTTGTTCTGCAAGGAGTTCGATACTTTCCCAAGAACTAGCGTCTGCTTCCAATGGAATAAGAGTACTTTGGCCGTTTTCTAGAACTAACTGTTCCAAGGATTGTTTATTAATATCTGCAACAGCAACCTGATGTTTATCTGCTGCATAATGTAACGCAATTTCCTTGCCGATGCCACTTGCTCCGCCTATAATAAGAATATTTTTTTTCATATACAGCACCTCAAATCATAAACTATTCTTCATCCAAATAAGCTGAACATGCTAGTAACGTCTTATTTGCTACTGCTTCGATCATGTGTCTTCTACTCTTTAAAGGGAGTGACTGATTATGTAGCTTAACAGGAACACAAACTTCCTTCACCTTTATGCCCTTTTCTTTAAACTCTCTTGCCAAGCCCTTTGTAAATGAGTTTAATGCACTTTTGGATGCCGCATAATGAGGACCAATATCTCCTGTAAATGCCGCTTGTGAAGTTATATTAATAATGGTTCCGCTGCCATGCTCTATCATGGCTGGGAGAATTTCCTGACAGCATAGAAAAGGTGTATCCAGATTTCTTTGAAAAGCAGCTAACCATGTCTGTGGTGTCAGCTGATCAATTGTAAAGCTATCCTTCTTTTCTGCCAGATTGATGAGAATATCTATTTTTTTATCTTCTGCGATGATTTTATTGACTACCGTTCGAACCTCTTCACGTGAGTCCAATTTACTTATAATAGTGGTTGTATTCACATAATGCTGATTGGAACCTGCTGTATTTTCGCTAAATTGATGACTCCAAACCTTAGCGCCATTCTTTACAAGCTTTTCGCAAATAACGGTACCAAGACTATCATCCGCTCCTGTTACAAGTACTATTTTTTCATTTAACCTTAAATCAACCATTGCTCCCCCTCTTTCTATGGTGTTATTAGCACTTTCAAAACACTTGCAGTAGGATTATGTGCCGTTGCGATTGCTTTATCTAACTCTGCTAACGGAAAGCGGTGGGTAATCATCCTTTCTACATCAAACACTTTATTTTTCAACATATACACAGCTTTTTCATAATTATATGGATTGGAAGAGTAGGAGCCGATTACTTTAATTTCATCCTTAAAAAATTTTGCTGCAGGTATGGCTACCTCTGTGTCTTTAAATGGTGCAAAAACTAATACGGTCCCGCCTCTTGCAACACATTCCAATGCTTCAGGTAAAAGAGAGGAAATGCTGGCGGAAATGATGATGATATCTGCTCCCCTTCCATTTGTCAGCTCTAATACTTTTTCAGCTACATTTTCCTTTTGACTGTTAATAGCCTCATCAGCACCGAACTCTAGTGCTTTATCCAAACGAAAAGGATTAATATCACTGACAATAATGTTGGAAGCATATAAGGCTCTGGCAATTTGTACTTGCAGGAGGCCAATTTGGCCAGCGCCCATAATAAAAATCGTATCTCCTGGGTGTGTATCTATTAATTCAAAGCCATGAAGACAGCAGGCGATTGGTTCGACAAGCGCTCCTTGTTCATAGCTCATTCCGTTTGGAAGTAGCCCCATCGTATGTTTTACATGCAATGCTGGCACACGGATATATTCAGAAAATCCGCCTGGATCTAGATTGGTTTGTTTAAATTGCGCACATAAGCTGAACGAACCTCTCTTGCAATAATGGCAGGTAAAGCATGGAACATGGTGAGCGACAAATACTCTATCACCCACTTTGTAATCCTTTACTTTAGCACCTGTTTTCACTATTTCCCCTGAAACTTCATGGCCAAGAACAGTTTCAGGCGGCACTTTTTCGTCGATTACTTTATGAATATCTGTTCCGCATAGTCCGCAATACTCCATGCGAATTAACACTTCCTCGTCACCGATAGTAGGAATATGCCGGTCTTCATAGTTTATTTGTTCCTTGTTATAGTAAGCAGCAACTTTCATCGGCAGTGCTCTGTCATTTTGACTGTACGGTTTCACCTTCATGCTTTTCACGTCCTTCTGCTTGTGCTTTTATTATGGTTAATAATTCTTGATACCCATCGAGCTTATTAGAAATCCAATAGCGGCCTCCTAACAGACGGAAATTGCCAATTCTGATAAAGGATTTTCCTACATATCCATAATCTTTAACGGTAAATTCTGTGACCTCTTGCCATTTATACTCATGCTTTCGCCAAAACCCAATAAATGCGATTGCCTCAGAAGAGACAGTAATTTGCGAAGGGTTATTTAAACCAATAACAGAGGAAACAAATAATAGAGGCATCACGATTAAAACAAGCAAATAAATACCCTCTGAACCATTATTTATTAGGCTGTTTATAGCCCAAATAAACATGCCAATCATTAAGATCACAGGAAAAATAATAGAAAACCAAAATACTGTTGTACTGTAGCGATAGTGCTTCATCATCTCTCCTCCATTTTAAAAAAGCAAAAGAACACAACATCGTTTTTTTGCTTTTTTATCGCTTATTCTAAATGGCTAATAATCTTTTCCATATCTGCATCAATTCCAACCCCTGTCAAAAAAGAGATTGTTTGTATAACTGGTGTTCCGCCTGTATTACTTACTGGTGTTGTTGTGACAATTAAATCTGCACCTGCCGCTTTAGACGGCACCTCCGATACTTTACATTGCTCCACAATAACATTCAATCCTTTGTTTTTTAATATTTCTTCTATTTTTTTCGCTACGACTGTGGATGTGGCAACTGCTGTACCACAGGAAACCAAGATTTTTTTTGCCATTGTAATTCCTCCTATAATAAATAATTAAGCTTTAAAAGCAGTTTCATCTTCCTCTAGTTGAACAGGCTTTAATGTCTTCGCATCTAATCCCATTTCTTTCGCATATTGTTTTTTAATGTCATTTCTGACCCAATACCAGAGCGAGGCGTACAAAATCGCAGCTATAATCGCACCGATAAAGTATGGATTGCTTGGGTCAAGCAATCGGACGATAATCCATGGAATGACGTGTGATCCTAAATCTATACCAGAAATTTGTGTAGCTCCCTCTGGGAAATCAAAGCCGACTGCTCTTCCCATCGTTGTTGCTAAATCTGCAAGATTAGTAGCAATAAAGAAGACGATCATCAAGGTGACGATACTGTTAATAATGCCGCGGATAATATTGCCGCGTGCTGCTGCGACTGCCCAAACGACTGTAAAGGGAAGTACTGCAAAATCCGCAAAAGGCAGCATACCGTTATATGGTAAAATTACAGCTAATAATAAGGTAATAGGAACCATGATTAGTGCAACCGCCATATTTGATGCTGTTCCGATAACAATCGCTGTATCAAGCCCAATATAAACATTCTTACCAGGGAACTTTTTATTGATTAAGTCGCGGGCTCCTTCTGAAATAGGGATTAGTCCTTCCATTAATAGAGCTACCATTCTTGGCATCAAAATTAATACTGCAGACATCTGAATCCCTAATGTTAGAATTCCTTTAGCATCGTATCCGCCCAGAAAACCAATCAGCAATCCAAGCACTAATCCCATTACGAGGGGCTCTCCAAAAATCCCAAATCTTTTCTTTAATGTTTCAGGATCTGCCTCGATTTTATTAATTCCTGGTATTTTATCCACAATCCGGTTGCTAGCATATGTGATGGGAGCAAAGTTAACTGTTTCCGAGTGAGCCATTGAGACTCCTTTTAACCCAAAGTGGTGTTCGACAGCCGGGGCAGTCCAGTCCGCCAATTTGAGGGTTATCGCAGAAACAATTAAGCCAACAGCAATTGCTAAAATCATGTTATCGTAGGCATAATAAGTGACCGAGGCAGCGAAGATTAAATGCCAGAAGTTCCAAATATCAACATTTAGTGTTTTTGTTAAATTCGTTGACAGCATGATTACATTTAAAACCAGTACTAATGGAATCATTAATGGTGCTACAGGCGTTCCAAAGGAAATAGCAGCACCGATTGGCCATCCCACATCAAGAATATCTAAATTTAATCCTAATTTCTCTACCATCGCTTGGGCAGCTGGTCCGATTGCCCCCGATAAAAGCCCGATAACAAGATTTACACCTATGAAACCAATCCCAATGGTTATACCTGCTGTAAATGACTTTTTAAAGCCTTGCTTTAACAGTAAGCCAAATACTGTCATAATGATCGGCAGCATAATAGATGGACCTAAATCTAATACAAAATCTACAGCTTGCTTAATCATAAAAAGACCCCCTCACAATAGATAGCGCTTACATTTCTGGTGAAAAAAAAAGTGCTAAACACTTATCTGATTTATTTCCCTGTCTAATACAGAAAGCAGCTCTTTAGCAGATGCTGCATTTTTCAACTGGGACATGGCAGCTTCATTTTGAAAGACACCCATTAACCGTTCGAGCATCACAAGCTGTTTAGTAGGTTCAGATATTGCTAACATCAAGACAATCTCCACATTCACTGGTGTATCTGTACTGCCCATTACGATAAATTCTACTGGGTGCTCTAATACTGCCACAGCAATCATCGGGGTGACTACATGTTCTGGATCAGTATGGGGAATTGCCACGCCCATCGAAGCTAGAGGCAAGCCTGTTGGAAAAATGCTTTCCCTTTCTAAAATAGAAGCTAAAAAAGTATCTTTAACATAATTGTATTTCTTTAGCTTTTCATAAAGCCTCGTCATTACCTCCTCCCTATTTGCAGCTTTAACATGCAATTGAATTACCTTTTCATCTAATTGAATTAACTTTTCCATTGTTGTCTCCCTCCTTTCGTTTGTAGTGATTTTTACTTTTGTTCAATAGCGTTACATTTGTAATCATCATAAAATACAGAACCTGTTCAGTCAAGACATTTTAAGAAAATTCTTATTATTTAATTTCGTCTATTCCTCTTATTATTTTAACTGCACAAAAAAGCCTATTATTACTAGGCTTTTTTGTTGCGAATATGATTAGATAGCCGAATGTATTTCTTTATTCGCTTTTGATTTGTAGACTGCATTCAGCGCTGCTTCATAGAAGGTTTCTGAAATTGTCGGATGCGGATGAATCATGGAAGCTGCCTCTTCTATTGTTCCTTCTAGGTACATAAAAGCTGAGGCGTTTGCGATCAATTCTGTTACATTTCCACCTGCCATAACGACACCGATAATCTCGCCAAACCTTGCTTCATAAATGATTTTAGTAAATCCTTCTGGCTGACCGGCACTTATTGCTTTCCCGCTCCCGCCAAAATTAAATGTCTCTATTTTCACGTCCATTCCTTGCGCTTTTGCGGCTGCTTCTGACAAACCGACAGATGCAATCTCTGGAAGAGTGTAAATGCAGCGCGGCATTACTTTATAGTCAATAAGGTCTTTTCTTCCTGAAGCATTATTTACAGCAACTATTCCTTCTGCACTTGCAGCATGTGCTAGCTGCCATCCGCCAATGACGTCTCCGATAGCATACACATTTGTCATGCTTGTTTCCATTTGGCTGTTAACTTGAAGAAAAGGTCCGTTCGTTTCTAATGGAAGCCCTGTAACTGCTGATAGATTCGGCCGGCGCCCAGTACATACGATTAATATATCTGTGTGAAGCTTTTGCTCATTCCCCTTTTCATCCTCACAGACTACTAGTTTCGTCCCTTCAGTTTCCTCTACTCTCTGCACTTTAGCATTTGTATGGATGGTAATCCCTTTTTTCTTGAGACTACTAGTTAAGAACTTGGAAGCTTCGATATCCTCTGTCGGGATAATCTTGTCAGAAGCTTCGATAATGCTTACTTCTGCTTGTAAGGCAGCAAAGATAGTTGCAAATTCTACTCCAATTACGCCACCGCCGATAATGACGACCGATTTAGGTATCTCTTCCAAATCGAAAACTGTATCACTAGTTTCATAGGAAACAGTTTCTAATCCTGAAATCGGCGGCACCGCAGGGACAGAGCCAGTTGCAATAATGATTTTATTGCCCTTAATAGTCTCTTCCTTACTAGCGGATTGAATCATTACTTTTCCATCAGGCAGTACTGTTCCATAGCCGTTATAAGCATCCACCTTTCCTTTTTTTAAAAGGAAAGCAATGCCGTTGCGAAGGCGTTTAACGACGTCATCTTTTCGGTTCTTCATTTTACTTAAAGATAACTGAAGCGGTCCTGAGTCAATTCCCCACTCTTTCCCTTTTTCGATTTGTTCAATAATTTCAGCATGCTTTAAATATGTTTTGGAGGGAATACAGCCTCGATTCAAGCATGTTCCACCGAGAAAGTCTGCCTCAATAAGGGCTGTCTTTTGTCCAAGTTCTGCTGCATGCAGAGCCGCTGTATATCCACCCGGTCCTCCGCCGATAACAACAATATCATAGGTTTTCACCATTATACCTCCTATGCTAATAACTCATATGGGTTTTCCAATATTTGCTTTAATTCTGTTAAAAACGCTGCGGCCGGGGCTCCATCGATTGCTCGATGATCAAAGGAGAGACTTAATGTCATCATTGGCCGAATTTCCAGACTGTTATTTATAGCTACAGGTTTATCCTGAATGCGGCCGACTCCTAATATGGCACTTTCAGGCTGATTAATGATCGGCGTAAAAGCATCAACTGCATACATTCCAAGGTTGGAGATCGTAAAGGTAGAGCCTTTTAGTTGTTCTGGGAGCAGCTTATTTTCACGCGCTCTCTGTCCGATATCTTTTGCCTCCATTGTAACTGCAGTGAGTCCTTTTGAAGAAACGTCTTTTATGACTGGAACCATTAAACCGTCAGGAACCGCTACTGCCAAACCGATGTTAATTTCTCTGTACTGAACAATTTCGTCTCCTACTACAGATGCATTCACATGAGGATGACGACTTAATGCGGTCCCTGCCGCTTTTATGATAATATCTGTAAACGATAAACGAAGGCCTGTTTGTTTTTCGACAACTGGTAAGAGGGATGTTCGCAGTTCTTTTACTTTGGTCATGTCTGCTTCTGTGGTTAATGTAACATGTGGTGCGGTATAAGCGCTTTGTGCCATCCTTTCGGCAATAACTTTTCGAATCCCAGACATTTTCTTCCGTATTTCCATTGATTCTAGCACTGGTTCTGATTCCATTGATTTTGCTGGCAGCGCTGATAATACGTCTGCTTTCACAATCTTGCCCTTTGCTCCGCTTCCAGCAACAGTATTTAAGTCCACTTGTGCTGCTGCAGCTATTTTTTTCGCAAGTGGTGTTGCCTTTGTATTATCTTCTAGTTGCAGCAACACATCTTTTTTATGAATGCGGCCGTTTGGTCCGCTTCCGTTAATGAAAACTAAATCTAGTTTGTTTGTGCGGGCCATTTGCCGAGCAGCTGGGGTTGCCCGAGGTTTTTCTTCCGTTTGTATGTGATTATGGGAGAGTTCTTGTTGAATAGAAACTGATTCTGCTTGTTCTCTCACCTCTGTTTCACCGCCAGCAATGCCTGGCGAATTGGCAGGCACTGCTTCACCCTTTGCACCGATATAGCCAACAATATGGTTAACTGGTACCTCCGTGTCAACATCGACATATTTTTTTAACAACACACCATCATCATAGGCTTCTACTTCAATGTTAATTTTATCTGTCATTATTTCAAACAGCGGTTCACCGATTTCGACAGTCTCTCCTTCTTCTTTAAACCACTGCAGAAGTGTCCCGACTGCCATCGTGCTGCTTAACTTAGGCATAAATATTTCTTTTGCCATATTGGCTTTCCCTCCTTACCTGTTCTTACCTGTTCTTTACTGTTTCTTTCACTGCCTCAACAATATCGGGAACTTGGGGAATGGCGGCTTTTTCTAATTTCGGGTTGTATGGAATCGGGACTTCCTTTCCTCCTAACCGTTTAATTGGGGCATCTAAATAGTCAAATGCTTCGCTCTCTGCAATAACACTGACAATTTCTCCACCAAAACCGCCTCGCTTTACTGCTTCATGAACTACAATTAATCGTCCAGTCTTTTTGACAGATTGTATAATCGTGTCTGTATCTAGTGGAACAAGCGTACGTGGATCAATGACTTCCACACTAATGCCGTCTTTTTCCAGTTCTGCCGCTGCCTCGAGTGCTTTATGAACCATGATAGCGGTTGCAACAATTGTCACATCTGTGCCGCTCCGTTTAATATCTGCCTTACCTAACTCGATTTTGTATGATTCTTCTGGCACGTCTCCTGTTGTTTTATACAAAAGCTTATGCTCGTAAAAAATAACGGGGTTATCATCATCCATTGCCGCTTTTAGCAATCCTTTAACATCATAAGCTGTCGCAGGCTGGACTACCTTTAAGCCGGGGATGTGGGCCATCCATGCTTCTAAGCTTTGTGAATGTTGAGCAGCTGCTCCTGTTCCTGAACCAGCAGGTGTGCGCAGCACCATTGGCACCTTGCCTTTACCTCCAAACATATAGCGTGTTTTCGCCGCTTGATTCACCATTTGGTCCATAGCTATTGTAATAAAATCAGAGAATTGAAGCTCCAATATTGGACGCATTCCTGTTAAAGCTGCACCAATGGCAGCACCTGCAATCGCTGCCTCTGAGATTGGCGTATTACGAACGCGCTCCGGTCCAAACTCCTCAATCATACCCCGAGTAACGCCAAAGGCTCCTCCGTATACACCGATGTCTTCACCGAGGATAAACACATCCTCGTTCTCTCGCATTTCTAAACTCATTGCTTCCCTGACTGCCTCTAAATAGGTTATTTGTCTAGTAGCCATTTTTTAGCTCCTCTCTTTTAGGCATATACATCTTCTAGTAATCTATCAAGGGATGGTTCTGGACTGTTTTCAGCGAATGTTACAGCCTTTTCAATCTCTTCATAGGCTTCTTCCTGAAGCTGTTTAGCTGTTTCTTCTGTTAAGACACCACTATTGATTAACGTGTCTTTAAAGCGTTTAATTCCGTCCTTTTCGCGCCATTCCTTCTCTTCTTCCCGAGTCCGGTATTTTTTTGCATCGCTTTTAGAGTGGCCTTTCCAGCGGTATGTTTTCATTTCAATTAAGGATGGTCCTTTAGAATTGCGTGCATGCTCAACCGCTTCGTGAACGGAATTCATTATCTCAATCATGTCAAGACCGTCCACTACTTTGCCAGGTATGCCGTAACTGCCGGCTCTGTCGGCAATATTTTCAATCCTTGTCATATCTTTGACTGGGCCGGACATCCCATACTGATTATTTTCGCAAATAAAAACTACCGGCAAATCCCAAATCGCTGCTAAGTTCAGCGATTCATGGAAGCTGCCTTCATTTGATGCACCATCTCCAAAGAAGCAAAGCACCACATAATTCTCATTTTTTATTTTGGAGGTAAGAGCTGCTCCGACTGCTAACGGAAGCCCGCCGCCGACAATCCCATTGGCGCCCAGATTGCCTTTTTCTAAATCTGCAATATGCATCGATCCGCCTTTTCCTTTACAGTAGCCTGTTTCTCTGCCAAAGAGCTCTGCCATCATCTTGTTCACATCGCCTTCTTTCGAAATACAGTGGCCGTGCCCGCGATGGGTGCTGATAATCTTATCTTTTCTGCTAATCACTGCAATGGATCCAGCAGCAGATGGCTCTTGGCCAACACATAAATGTGTTGTTCCATGGATCATTCCTTTCGCAAAAAACTGGTCAACTTTTTCATCGAAATACCGAATTAGCCAGAGTTCTTTATACAGCTCTTTTAATTTCTGTTCTGTAATCATTTCAGGAAGCTTTAATGTTTTAATCTTCATTACTGTTCCTCCCTTTACATTTGTTCAATACTGTTACATTTGTAAAAATCATATAATGTATTCCTCTTCTAGTCAAGGGAAAAGCGTGTATTTTCTGATATTTTTTACTAATCAAAAATCAATTTAAAAGAGGATAAAAAAAGGGAAAAAGAGCTCAAGTTTATATACTTGATTCTCCCTTTCCCGCTTGTTTATTTTACTGAAATTACTGTTCCTTCATTAATAGAATTTGGGAAGGAATATGGTGCAGCAAACACAGCTCCAGGCAACACTTCATCTACTGGTTCTTGAAAATAGATAGATATATGCCCTAATTCCTTGAAATTCTTATTTGCATGATCTCCTAACGCTGTAATAGTAAAAGTCTCGTCTCCAAATGCAATCGTGCCGCCATGCTTTAATGGCTCACTATCCAACAGCTCAAATTCATGAATAACTGCCATTTCTCGAAGTTCCTTCGGTGCCTGTGGCCCGAATAATATTAAGATTTTATCTTCTTTAAATGCGGAAACTAATACACCTATTTCTTTTACGACTGATGTTGTCATCCTTAATCCTCCTATTGGTTCATTACTTATAGTGTCACAAGCGGCCGTTGTTCTAAATTAGATGGAAAAAGCTGATCTTGTAATGCTCTTAATTTCCAAACCGTTGTATTTGTATCTAACTCTATATCATCAAAAGTCAGGAACGTTCCTGTTTTTATATCCCGTTTTGCTATTACTTTTCCACTAATTAAACCAATTGGAATATGACCATTTTTCTTCATATCAGAATGCGTTTCCAGAACACCGCGAACACTGTATCCACCAATGCCGTCTAATGTTTCTCCAGCTTTTATATCTCTTTTAGCGACCGTTACTGTTTCAGATATAGGCGCCCCGAGTGGGTGAATGGAAGAGTCATGCTCTAATACTGCTTTTGCAATAGTGATCGGCGTTTCTAAACTAGCCAAATGATAAGGGCGGTAAAATACATAATGAGGGCCATTGCCAACTTTTAAGTAGCGCAGCTCTTCATCAACTGGTTCAAGCTCACTTTTGACAATGACAAAAACCCCTGGTGCTAATCCGTTTACATACTCTACAACCCCAAAGCTGTTTAATACCCCGCCATTTTCCTTTAAGTCCAATTTATCAGCAACATCCTGCACTGTTGCTGATACACCGTGCATGCCGACCTTATCTGGAATTAACCCAATCGCATTACTTAACAGGTTCATTTCTGCCATTGTTTTTGTCCCATCTTGAAAGGCCGCTAGCATATGGGCACTCATGTTTTTACTTTTTGCTTCAGCAGCTGCTGTATCAGGGTTTGATAACGGGTTAAATGGATTGTTTTTCCCTTTGCCGGCAACAAGCACTTCCAATCCCATCGTTTTGGCAAATTCATATAATTCTAGTGTAGCAGCAGGCTCATCACCGGCTGAGCCTGTATAAATTAGTCCGGCATTGCTGAACATTTGATACATGATGGAGCCAATTGTTATATCCACTTCTACATTGAGCAGAACGATATGTTTTTTAGACCTTAACGCTTCTAATGAAACATTTGCGCCTACTTCTGGAACACCAGTGGCATCTACGATTACTTCCACATTGTTTGACTGAATGACTTTGCGATAATCGTTTGTAACTACGATAGAATCCTTGCGGGCAGATTGAGAGGAATAGAAGTCAGCAGCTCTTTGTGCTGCCTGAACATTTACATCACATATACCTGTTACGATCATACCGGGAATTTTGGAGATTTGCGCAATCATTCCAAAACCCATCTGGCCTGCACCGATAACTCCGACTTTAATGGGTGCATTTTCACGTTCTCTTTGTAAAAGCTTTGTGTAAATTGACATTAATAATTCCTCCCTCGTATTTGTAATGCGCTTACAATTTAATATTTTAGAAATACAAATGTTATATAGTCTAACAATATAGTGAACTTTATTACATTTGTTCCAACCCTTATCATTTGTTCCGCATTTTTAGTTTAAGGTGTTAAATAATACCTGTCAATGGTAATTTTCGAATAAATCAGAGTTCATATGCACGACTTCAACTCTTGCTAGCCTTCTACAAGGGCAGTTCCAGTTGCTTCATCTGTAATCAGCACATGAATTAAACTACCCTCCAAGGCAGCTTTTATGGCTTGAACCTTTTCCAGACCGGAAGCTACACCAATAACGAGCGGTATTGCTTTTAATTTTTCCAGTTCCATTGCTATCACTCTGTCATTCCAAGCATTTTGAACAGGCTTGCCAAACTTATTAATAAAGTTATAACAAATATCGCCGACAATTTCTGAGTCATTCGTGATTTGCAGATGATCAGAGCCCATGTACGATTTTACCATCGTCGAATCCTCTGGCCGGCCGCCTATACCTACAATGGCAATATGTGATTGTTCTGCTAAATGAAAAATAGACCGGATAGAAGGCTGGCGTATTAATACTTCTCTCGCTTCCTTTGTGTCTAGCATTACTGGAACATGCAGTAACTCATACTTCGATTGAAGGGCATTGCCGACCTTTGAGACAATACTGTTCGAATGAATGTCTACTCGCTCGTTCCCCATCCCTCCGACTAATGGAACAACGGTTGCTGTTGGATAGTGCTGCACAGAACTGATAGCCTTTGCCACTTCATTTAATGTCGTGCCAGAGGACATGCCAATAATCTGGCCATCTCTGATAACACGATGTAAATACTCACTGGCCGCTTCGCCTAATTGCTTTTTTGACGTCTCCTTGCCAACACTCTCTATGCATACTACTTCCCTTAATGCATAAAGACGCTCTATTTTCCGTTCAATATTTCTAAATTGATGAATATGGTCATCATGAATGATAATTTCGACAATACCATCTTCCCTCGCTTTCGTTAACAGCTTAGAAACGAGGGACCTGCTGATTCCAATTCTGTCGGCAATTTCCGATTGGGTGGCACCTTCCTCATAATACATTTGGGCAATTTTAACGAGCATCCTTCTATCCTGTTTAAACACATCGACCCTATCCTTCCACGTATTTAATACATGCCAAAACTAGCAAAATAAGCAATGACTACAGCAACAACACCTGTGATCAAACGACTGTAAAGAATCGCAGGTACTCCGTAGCGAACTGTTTCTGGCTTAGCTTCGCCAAGAGACAAACCAACAGGAATAAAATCACAGCCAACTTGCCCATTAATGGCAAATAGGGCAGGAAGAGCATATTGGGGCGGAATATTGCCTAACGCTATTTGCGAACCGATTAATACGCCAATAACTTGGGCGATTACGGCGCCAGGTCCTAACACTGGAGATAAGAAGGGCAATGTACAGACAACCGCTATGACAAGCAGCCCCCAAAGGGAACCAGCAAGAGGAGTAAGTGCCTGTGCAATCCAATCGCCCACACCTGTATAATTAATAATTCCCATGAGCATACTTACAAACGCCATAAAAGGCAGAATATTCTTTAGCAAAATATCCATTGTGTCCCGGCCAGCTTGATAAAATGTGCCTGTGACATTACCAATTCCTTTTGAGAAACGCAGCAAGATATTTTCTTTTTGTTTTGCTGCAATGTTTTGTTTTAATTGTTTATAGTTCTCCTGGAATTTGTCTTTATCTTTAGTATCAAATTTAGGACGCTCTGCTGCTTCTTCGGCACTTGCAGATTGATTATAGCTTTCTGAAATCGCCACATCTTTCGTTGTTACACCTGATACAAAAATATCATCGGTAATATATTTGGACAGCGGACCTGATGGAGAGGAAGGAAGAACATCGACTGTCAAAATTCGTTTCATTGGGTAAACGCCAATCCGTGCAGTTCCGCCACAGTCAATAACAACACAGGCCATTTCTTCTTCTGGATAGGAGCCTTTAAAGCCATCTACTGCCTCAGCACCAGTTAACTCTGCTATTTTTGCGGCAACTGGATGAATCCCTCCGCCTGTAATCGAAACAATTTTGTTCTTTTTAGAATCTGGTTCCACATACAGACCAACACCCCAGCCGCCTGAGCCTTTGGATACGAAAACACCGCGATAAGCTGTCATTTACAATCTCCCCCTTTTCTACGCTATATCAGCGCCATCCTTTTTCGCTAAATATTTTGTGATTATTTCAGTTACGATTCCACGAATCAAAATAATAACGACACCAACGATAAAGTAACGGACAGCTAAGTCTGCTATCGGCAGCCCTAATTCTTGGATGCCGTTAGCAATTCCTAAATAGACAAAGAGCTCTCCTGCATTTGCATAAGGAAATAAACCTGTGACTGGATGAACGAATGATACGGCTGAATCGTAGAAGGCGGGCTTTTGCTTTTCTGGTAAAAAACGGCCAAAAGTATATGCCATTGGGTTTGTTAACATAAGAAGTGATAGAATTGGCATGAGTGTATAGCGAAGGATTGTGTATTTAGCAGCAAACTGAATGATTCGTGTAACTCTTTCTTCTCCAACAAATTTCATCATTGCATACGTGAATGTTAATAGAACGACGAGAGTAGGAACAATGCCTGTTACCAGCCCCATAAAGGTTTCCCCGCCTGCCTGAAACATCCCAATAAAATGCTCTCCTAACCATTTGATCCATTCCATTGTTTGACCCCCTTATTTATACTCCTAATGACACCTTTTTCTTAGCGATTGTTAATAATGCATTTTCACTTGCCTGTAACAATGCCTTTCTTGAGGAAGGAAGTTTATTTTTGCCCTTATTAGGAATCTCATCATGGATGTAGCTGACAATTTCCCCAACATGCTTGCCTTTATAGATTTCCATCGCCTTAAATTTAGTTAAGACTGACATCCCTTTTAACAAGTGACATTCATGAATGATATAGTTACTATCAACAATTAAGACAGCAATTGCTCCGTGCTTAAGCTTTCCGCGTGTCATTCCTGAGAACATAAAAAAACCATCCTGACCTTTGTAACCGCTGACAATTTTATCGATATTCTTTTTGTATTGCTTAATCTGAAACAGCGATAAAAGATATTGCACAATAAGTATCAAACAAAGTATAAAAGCTAACTGCATATAAGCCCCCTTCTCCTCCCCTTATTTGCTTGTTATTGAGCCTCCTCACCCTAAATAATAGCGCTTTCATTTTTAAGTTAAAAAAACTGTAACATCTGTCACAGATAAACACTTTAAGGTTCTTCATGTCACATTTGTTACAGCACTTAACATTTGTTATACCCTTAGGATAATAAAAAGTTCACACATTTGTCAATAATCAAAAAAATATTTTTTAATTTTTCTGCAAATGGTTAAAAGCTCTTTGTTTCCATAAAAAATCCTGAGCAAATTAATTTGCTCAGGCATTCAAGATTTATCCAGCTTTCGATACATTGCTCATTAACTTAGCCTGTTTTGCCGCTTTTCCATGTAGGAAATAATAAACGACAAGTGCTAATAAGATATAGAAAGTACTGTAGAAATATAGCGAACCGAAGCCAATCATGTCTCCGACAAAACCTACTATAAAGGACCCGATTCCGATGCCGCTGTCGAATAATGACAGGAAAGTTGCTGTTGCTAAGCCGCGCTTTTCTGGAGCAGCTTTTTGAATGGCGATTGTTTGGAAGCTTGGAAAGAGCGTTCCATAACCTAAGCCAATTAACGCTGCTGCAAACAAGAAGAAAAAGGCTGTGTTTACATTGCTCAATGTCAGCATTCCTATAGCAAATAGCAGAATGCATGGATAAACAATCACATTTGCACCATAACGGTCAAACCAGCGTCCTGCAAATGGTCTGCCGATCAGCATGATTATAGCATATACGACAAAGAAGTAGCCTGACACACTCTGCAAGCCTTTGCCGTCTGCATATACAGACACAAAGGACAAAATAGATGAATAAACGATTCCAAACAGTGCAGCAACAATGCTGATCGGAATAGCAGACGGTTCGAGAATGCCGCCGAATTTAGATGGAGTCTTTTCTGCCGGTGCTTCGCTTGCGGGAACTGTATTTTTCGGCAGTTTAATAAATAAACCTGTTAGGATTGCAAAAACCGCAAATATTACAGCCAGCAAAAATAGTGTATCTGCTCCCCATGAATTAATGGCCATCAAACCAAGGAACGGCCCTGCAACCATCGCAAGGTTCATCGACATTGAATAATAGCCCATTCCTTCGCCTCTTCTGGAGTTGGGAATAATATCTGCAACAATCGTTCCTGTTGCAGTAGTTGCCATCCCGAATCCGATGCCATGAAAGGCACGGACAATCAGTAGGCTTCCGACAGATTCAGGCAAGAAATAGAATAGCGCCACAAGAAAGAAGATCGCCAATGACAGTACAAGCAGTGTCTTCTTCCCGTATTTTTGCATCAGCTTGCCTGCGAACGGTCTGATGACAATGGCTGTCAGCAAGAACATTGTCGTGATCAGACCTGCGCTTGATTGTTTCCCATGCAGTTCATTGATGGCATAAACGGGCAGAGACACCATTAAAAAATAAAATGTTAAAAATAAAAAAAAGTTGCTAACCCAAATATTAATAAAACTTTTCGTCCAAAGTGTTTCCTTACTCAAATTCCTTCCCCCTAGTTGATAAATCCTGATTCCAATCTGAAATCAATGTCAGTAATTGCTGTTGAGATGCGGGAGTTAATGGCTGAATCAGCTCCTCGTTCATTTGCAGGACTGCTTTTTCCCATTCTGGGTACTTCTCCAACGCTTTTTCGGTAAGCTCAATCCTTTTTGTGCGTTTGTCGATTCCCTTTACTTGTCTCACATAATCATTTGCTACTAATTTTTGCACCGTTCTTGTAATCGGCGGTGCCTCAATTGCTAAATAATCGGAAATTTCCTTCTGTGTCATAGAACCCTTTGTTTTAAGCAAAAAGAGAACAGTCCACTGTGAACTGTAAATATCGAACGGCTGAAGTGCATCATTCAATGATTTTGTCATTTGTCTGGCAAGCTGGTTTATCGAGTGAAATAATTCATGAACATCATTCATAGCAGCAGGTGCTCCTAACTTATAAGGTTAAATTAAAATTAGTTACCTAAGTAACTATATCAAGAAGAAAACAATTCATCAATAGGTTAAATGCATTTTTTTAGCTAATTTCTGTACAAATCTTTCATTTTTCTTATATAATGTTCGGAAACTGCTGTGAATTTTTTCATTATAAGGAGCAAGAGTAATGGAATGTAGACGAAAGATTTTCAGAGGAATGTGCTTCTGTTTATTTGCTGTATATATAGTAATTTTATTTTATTTATTGTTTTTTTCAGGGTACAGACAAGCAGTCAAAGGAACTGTTGCTTATAATTTCATTCCATTTAGAAGTATTCTTGCAGACATAGGCGGATTGTCTTCCTTTAATCTGGGGTTATGGACGAATAATTTATTCGGAAACATCCTCGCTTTTATGCCGTTCGGGTTCTTTATTCCCCTTCTTTTTGCTAATGTCCGCAAGCTTTCCTCGGTTATAGGCTGCGCTTTTGCCTTGTCTGTTTCTGTCGAACTGCTTCAGCTTGTAACAAGGATAGGTGCTTGTGATGTGGATGATGTTATCCTTAATACACTTGGGGGATTTTGCGGATATTGGCTGTGGAAAGTAATGAAACGTGCTTTTTAATCAGCAAATGAGGATGCTACAAAACAAAATATAACCTATCTAAACAGGAATATTTGAAAAAATAAAGCTTGGGATTATAAATAGTAGATAACTTTATCATTCGTTCAGTTCATTGCGCCTTCCGCGGGGAGGAAGCTAAAGCCTCCTCGTCTTCGCCTGCGGTGTCTCATCCACCTCTATTTCCCACAGGAGTCGAGTGCCCTCCGCCCCACAAAAAAACCAAACTATTTATTAGTTTGGTTTTTTTGTATACTTACATACTTTTGTACCAGCCTCTTTTTATATTACTTTATAAAATCTCCTTATACATGGCGATTACTTCTTCTTTTGTAGGCTGAAATGGATTCCCTGGGGCACAAGCATCCACAAGCGCAAACTGAGCAAGCTTTTCTAAGTCTGCTTCAAATACGCCTAATTCTGACAGAGTTGCAGGAATACCCACACTAACGCTTAATTGTTCAATTGCATTTATCACTTCCTCTGCACATTGCAAAGCTGATTTGCCTTCTGTTTGAATTCCAATAGCCTTAGCAATTGCCGGAAACTTACTTGGGTCTCGTTTAGCATTTTCCCTCTCAACGATTGGCAGAAGCATCGCATTACACACACCATGAGGCAAATCGTAAACGCCGCCTAACTGGTGGGCCATTGCATGGACAAAACCAAGTCCTGCATTATTAAATGCTACACCAGCAAGGAACATGGCGAATACCATCTGCTCTCTTGCTTTGAGATCCTCCCCATTTTTGACTGCTTTTGGCAAATATTCAAAGATAATTTCAACTGCAGCCAAAGCTTGAGCATCTGTAATCCTGTATGCTCCTTTTGACACAATCGCTTCAATCGCATGTGTTAAAGCATCCATCCCTGTAGCAGCTGTCAATGCTTCAGGTTTTGCCGTCATCAGCTCAGGATCATTAATGGAAATTGCTGCAAGACTGTTTTTATCAACCATCACCATCTTCACTTGCCGTTCTTCATCTGTAATAACATAGTTAATCGTATACTCGCTTGAAGTGCCGGCAGTTGTGTTAACTGCTGCAATCGGGACAGATTTATGCGCTGTTTTTCCTACACCTTCGTATGTTCTTAAATCTCCGCCGTTAGCTGCCATAAGGCCAATAGCCTTTGCTGCATCCTGCGGTGAACCTCCACCGACAGAAACGATACAATCACATTGATTTTCTTGAAATACTTGCAAGCCATTCATTACATTAGCAATTGTCGGATTAGGCTTTACTTCGTCGTAAATAATATAATCGATAGCATTGTTTTTCAGTATATTTATCACTTTTTCTGCAATACCATTGTTTACTAATACTTTATCAGTTACAAGCAGTGCTTTCGTAAACTTCAGCTGATGTAAATATTCGCCTGCTTCATTTAGGCAGCCTCTTCCGATTAAGTTCGTACTTGGTATATATAAAACATGTGAAGACATGATGTTTATCCTCCTTTATATGTTCAATATTTCACAAATAAAACGAAAAAGATTCGGTAATCTATTAAGCAATAATAATGCCAGGACGGGGGGTAACATGAAATGCTTTTGCTAAGTCAGCTAATTCTCTGTCTGTTATGGTTTGTTTTATGCGCGCTGGGTCTCCGATTGCTGTGTAAATTTGCGCTGCTTTTTCAGCAGTTTCAATTAGACCGAATGTCTCATCAATTGTTGTACCTGCACCGAATATACCATGATGGGGCCATATGACGAGGCGATGCTCCTTCATCTTTTGTGCTGTTTGCAGTCCGATTTCTGCCGTACCAGGAATCATCCATGGCACAATGCCAATTCCGTCCGGAAATACAACGATGCATTCTGTGCACATTTGCCAGAGGGTTTTCGTAAACATTGCTTCATCCAGTTCATGAGTAAAAGTCATGGCAATAATATTTGTCGCATGATTATGCATGATAACACGATGTTCGCTGTCCACCTTTAGTCTTTCTGTGTGACTTTTGAAATGGGCAGGAAGCTCACTTGTCGGAAGTGTTCCATCCTCCAATCCCCACAACAGATCAATGCTTTGCCCGCTCTCTCCTACCTTAATAATTCCAAACGTGTTGCAAGGGTCTTCCTTCGCATTTTTAAAGTATTTGCCTGAGCCAGTTACGATAAAAAATTTGCCTTCGAGTTCTTCTACAGACGTCGGAATCGGTATTGTGCGTACCACCTTACTCGCATCTAAGTATTCTTTCACCTCTTCTTCCTTCAGCAAATAACTGATATTGCCGCCATTTCGTTCATCCCATCCAAGCCTCCACATATTAAAAGCAGCATTATACATTTCCTTCAGGAAGGGGGCGTCTTCTAGGTTTTTCTTCTGAACCTTTGTTGGCATTCTCATGCACTCCTTTGTTTTCTCTTAATCTGCTATTTTTGCTTTTTTCGTATGTTCTCTTTTTACATCTTTATCAAAAAGGATAACAAATATAAGTCAACATAAACAAAAACAAACAAAAGAAAAAATAATGCATTTATGAACATTTTATGTCTGTTTTCCCTTATAAAAAAAGAAACCCATGATTGGGTTTCAAATCTTTACAATAGAATAAGGAATTGTTTTTTCCTGCAGCTCCTTCTGATAGTCAGCAGGGATGTTCACATCGGAAATGACATGATGAACATTTTTCAAATCACAAATATGAGCGAAGGTTTTTACTCCGAATTTAGAAGAATCGGCAAGCAAGATAACTTGGGAAGAAATATCGATCATCTTCTTCTTTAATATAGCCTGCCACTCATTGGAGTCACTTAAGCCTGACAAATGCACACCCTTGCATGATAGAAACAGCTTGTTGACATAATAGCTGTCTAAAGATCGTTCTGACAGGGGTCCAACATAGGACAGCGAGTTGGCAAGGAGCATTCCGCCTGTGGAAATAACTTTAATTTGTTCCTTTTTGCTAAGCTCTAGGGCTACCTTAATAGAATTCGTGATAACCGTCAAAGGCATATCAGGCAATTCCTGAGCCATATACCATGCTGTTGTGCTTCCGTCCAATAAGATTTGCTCACTTGGCTCAATCAGCTTCACAGCTTCGGCAGCAATCGCCTTTTTTTCAGCAGAATTGGTAATTTCCCGCACAATAAACGGAATATCGGTTGCTTCTTTTTCAATGCTGACAGCTCCGCCGTGGCTTCTGCTTAACAGCTGCTCTTGTTCTAACTTTTCTAAGTCTCTTCTGATTGTTTCTTCTGTAACAGAAAAGATTTCACTCAGCTCTGATACGCGAATGCTTAATCTTTCGTTTACTAATTCAACAATTTTTCTGCGCCTTTCTGCAACAAGCAACTAATATCTCCCTTTCTTTACAGTCCCTAATTTTTGTTTATTTGGTTTTACGTTTGATTTTGTATTTTTACTATACCATAATTAGCTACTATTTTATATAATACAAGCTACAAAAAAAGGGGCATCAGTATCATAACCTTTGCCCCCATTCGTATTAGCTAAACTTTATACCGTTTTATGAACAGATTTATGCTCAAGCACATCACCGTAACGCTCTTTTTCAATTTGCTGCAATGTTTTTCCTCTTGTGTCAGGTGCAAGAATTATACCGATAATCATATGAATCGCAAGGAAGGCAATCATTACTATACCTGCAACAGTAAACCCTAACGTATCCATCAATAGCGGCAGGATAAACGACCAGACTGCAATACCAGTTCGTACGATAAAATACATAAGTCCTTGTGCACTCGCACGATATTTTGTCGGGAAAAGCTCACTTGTCCATAGAGCATAAAACGCTTGTGCACCAATTCCAGCTGCAGCTCCCCACAGAATAACAAAGGCAATCAGTGTCGGCCATGTCATTGGCATGAATGTCAGGATAATCCAAGCAACAAGTCCCATGCCTGCTCCAATTCCAAACAATGTTTTCCGGCTGACCTTATCTCCAAGCTTCATAAACAGGAAGTATGTTGTCAGCACGGTGAACAGCCACAAAAATGCTTGCAGCATATTAGCCTGCCCTGTGCTTAACCCGCCGACATTTTCATAAATATACGGCATGAAATACCCCATTGCGCCTGCTGTTAAATTCCAGAATAAATAAATTCCGATTAACAAAACCAATGCCTGACGATTAGCTTTTAGTGTAAATAATTCCTTCAATACATTCGTTTTTGCTTTGCCTTGTAATGCTTCTGCTTTTTCTTTCGCTTGTTGTTCTTCCCAAATTTTCGATTCATCCAAGCCTCGTCTTATATACCATGTCACAAACGCGATAACCAGCAAGTGTAGAAAAATAATTCTTGAACCAGCAAGCCCTAGTGGAGCCAAAATAACTGCAAACACAAAGGTTAACGTTGGACCAATTGACCATGCCAACTGGGCGGTTCCGACATGGGCTGCCCGTTTATGCTGCGGAGATTCTTCTGCGATATACGTCCATGAAACAGGAACACCGGCACCAACTGCCAACCCTGTAATAATCGTTCCGATTAGCAGCATCGGGAAATTGACAGAGGCTGCAATCAATGCAACACCAATCATATAGACGAGCAAATCATAGCTAAAAATAAATTTCCGTCCAAATTTATCTGTTAATGGCCCACCAATCAATGCACCTATCGCCGCACCGAAAGCGTTTGCACTCAATGCACTTAACAACCCTACACCCATGCTGTCAATATTCAAGTATGCTTGCCACATTGTTAAACTGCTTGCAGCGGCGATAATAGAGCCTGCTTCAATATAGTTTGCCATTGCTACAGCAATCGTTGCTTTCCAGCCTGTTACGTTTTTTGCCGCAAATTTTTTGTCTTTCGCCATGTTCTCTCTCTCCTTTAGTCATCATGCACACCTTTAAATCGTTAATCCATATGGAAAACTTCTGCTAATGAAATAGTAACAGGACTGTTATCAGCATTGGTTTCCATTAAAGGCTCCATGAATTCCCACCATTTCTGGTTGATGGCAGTGCTTGCCATCTTGCTCCATTTTTCCTCATCTTTTATTTCAACATAGCCAAACAGCTTGCTTGACTCTTTATCAAGAAATATCGTGTAGTTTTTTGCACCATGATCATGAAGTGCTGCTACCATTTCCGGCCATATTTCATTATGGCGTTTTTCATATTCAGCATGCTTATCTGGATAAACATTCATAATAAAGCCTTTGCGTATCATACTCTCCATCCCCTTTTTTGTAAAGGTTTTCATTTTTGTTGTTTTTTTCTCCTCCCTAATATTAGGGAGGAGTTAACAAACTAGCGCTGAGCTAAAACATCCTGTTCATATGCTTTCACATTTTCCAGCCATGTTTCTCTTACAGGCACATTCATTGTTTCACAATAATAATCCCAAACCGCTCCGAAAGGATATGTCTTAAATTCTTCCATTAATGCTAATCTTTCTGTGAAATTGCCACTTTCTTGCAGCTGTTTTAATTTCTCATTCGGCATCAATAGGGCATTAAGCAATGCCTTAATCATATTTCTTGTGCCGATTGTCCATGCTGCCACACGATTGATGCTTGCGTCAAAGAAATCCAAGCCGATAAGCACCTTGTCAATGGCATTATTGCGGACAATCTCAAGACCAATTTCTTTTAGTTCATCATCAAGTATAACGACATGGTCACTATCCCATCTGACAGGTCTTGATACATGAAGTGCTAATTTATCGGAAAACAGCAGCATCGATGAAATCTTATTGGATACTGTTTCAGTCGGGTGATAATGGCCTGTATCCATCAAGCAGAGCTTATTATTTTTTAAGGCATAGCCCATATAAAACTCATGAGAGCCGACAACATATGATTCAGATCCGATGCCAAAGACTTTGCTTTCTACTGCATCTAAATTGTAGCGTTCATCCGTTTTTTCAGCATAGATTTTATCTAATGATTCCTTTAAGCGGATACGAGGTGTGAGTCTGTCACTTGGAATGTCTTTATATCCGTCTGGTATCCAAATATTTGTTAATGCAGGCGTTCCTAATTCCTTGCCAAAGTACTCTGCAATTTGTCTGCTTTTAATACAGTGTCTGATCCAAAACTCACGGATGTCTTCGTCTGGATGAGAAAGTGTCAGTCCGTCTTCTGCTTTTTTATGAGAAAATAAAGTCGGGTTAAAATCAAGGCCTAATCCTTGCTCTTTAGCCCAAGCTACCCAATTTTCGAAATGCTTCGGTTCAATTTCATCCCTTTCGACCGCTTCTCCGTTTGTTTCTGCATAAATGGCATGCAAGTTTACGCGATGTTTGCCGGGAATGAGCGATAAAGCTACTTCTAAATCACTGCGCAGCTGTTCAGGTGTAGTTGCTTTGCCAGGATAATTGCCTGTTACATCAATCCCGCCTGACAATTCACTTGGATTGGCCTCAAATCCGCCAATATCATCACCTTGCCAACAATGTATGGAAATAGGAATCTCTTGTAACTTTTTCAAGGCTGCCTCTACATCCACGCCCCATTGTTCGTATTGTTTTTTTGCTGCTTCAAAGTTTTCTTTTACTGACATCATTGCGCCTCCTCATATTGTTTGTGCTGCTTCATATCCTTTTACATCAAAAGAATGCTTTATTAACTTCCTCGCTTCATGTATATCCTTTATTTCTCCTAAAGCAATTAATTGCGAAACGATATTGCCGATTGCTGTTGCCTCAACAGGCCCTGCAAACACTTGCTTTTTTGTGGCATCAGCTATGAGCTGGTTTAGCAGTTCGTTTTGACAGCCCCCGCCGATAATATTAATCTTTGTAAATTTCTTCTCGAAGATTTCTTCAATTTCACCAATTGCTGCAACATAGCACTCTACTAGAGAGTCATATACACATTTGGCGATCTCACCTGGTGTTGAAGGAATAGCTTGATTTGTTTCTGCACAGTATTTTTGTATTTCTTCTATCATATTTTCTGGATTTAAAAAACGGTCATCGTTAACATTGACAATCGATGTGAAGTGGCTTGCCGCTTTTGCAAGCTCCACAAATTCAGCAAATGAATATTGATTATCATAATTTCTGCGCACTTCTTGAATCATCCATAATCCCATGATGTTCTTCAAAAACCGGAAGCGGTAGTCAATGCCTCCTTCATTTGTGAAGTTGTAATCCAATGCCTTCGTCACACATATCGGGAACCTGTTTTCTACTCCAATTAAAGACCATGTGCCTGAACTGATATAAATAGTCTCCTCATGTTCCGGCACTGCAATTACGGCAGAAGCAGTGTCATGTGTCGCAGGCAGCACAACCTTTAAGCTGAACCCGAATTCCTCTGCCAACTCTTCTTTTATTTCTCCTAATACGGTGCCTGGTGTTTTGATTTCCTGAAAGATTTCTGGTTTGATAGAAATCGCTTCAAGCAATTGTTTATCCCACTTTTTCGTAAAGGCATTAACGAGCTGTGTGGACGTGGCATTAGTATATTCATTAACCGCTTTACCTGTCAGCAAGTAATGGAAGTAATCTGGAATCATTAAAAATGTAGCTGCTTTATCCAAACTTTCTTGATCTGTTTTCTGAAGGGCGCGGAGCTGATACATCGTATTGAATTTTTGAAACTGAATGCCGGTTTCCAAGTAAATCCTTTCCTTGATGAGATGCTCGAAAACCTCCTCCATCATGCCGTCAGTCCGGTCATCCCTGTAAGACACTGCCTCTGTCAGCAGCTCACCGTTATCATCGAGCAGTACAAAGTCGACTGCCCATGTATCAATGCCGATACTTTCCGGCTTTACATTTAAATCACTGCATTTTTTTATTCCTTGTTTTATTTCGACAAAGAGCTGCTCTAAATCCCAGCAATAGTATTGTCCTTTTTTGACAATGCTGTTCGAAAAGCGGTGCACTTCTTCCAAAAACAGTCTCCCCTGTTTTAAAGAACCGAGCATCAGTCGTCCGCTTGAGGCTCCAATATCAACGGCCAAGACAGATTTGTTCATATAATACCTCTCCTTGTTCCCCTTTTGAAAACGTTTCCTAATTAGTATTTTACTGAATGAAAACGCATAATAAAATAACGTTATTTTTCTTATTTGTTGTCCTTAAATTCCTAAATAGTAAAATTAACCACAAAAAAACCGGCAAGTTTCGCTACCTTGCCAGTGCTTTTCTCAGTTCTTTTGGTGTTTTCTTATATTTTTCTTTAAAGATTCGGTAAAAATAACTGATATTATCATAGCCTACTTCTTCCACTACCGTACGGACAGGAAAATCGGTCGTTTCCAGTAGTTCTTTCGCTTTCGTTAAGCGCTTTTCCTGTATTAAATCTTTAAATGTAAAGCCAGTCGCTTTTTTAATATTTTTACTTAAGCTTGAGCTAGATTGCATTAAGTGATTGGCAAGCTCCTGAAGAGTGCCGCTTTTATAGTGCTCTTCAATATATTTTAATGATTCAACAATAAGGAAATGCTGAGAAGAGGATGAAAGGTTTTTCGTGATTTTATCCGTATTTTTCACAAGCTCAATTAAAAGCAGACCCATATACAGCTTCATTTTTGATTCTGCTAGCAGGGAGTTTGCGTTCTCCTCCTTAATGAGATTTTCAACCAGTACTTGAATTTCCGCCACATCTGCTACAGCATAATATAAATATTGTCCATTTTGCGTGTGATTAAATAAGCTGTTAATTAAAAACTCGGTAATGATATTCTCACCGTTTAAGTATTGAAAGATAAATTGAAAAAACAATGGCTGAATAATGAAATTAAGGACAAGATCATCTTCCCCGCATGCCTCAATCTCATGCTCGATATGCTGATTAAGAAAAAGCAGCTCCCCTTTTTTCAAAATAATGGCGTTATTATCTACCTTTTGCCGCAGTTCTCCCTTCACAACATAATTAATTTCAATATAGTTATGTTTGTGCTTTGGAAAATCAATAAATCTAGTATGTTTCCTAACGGTTATCATTTTGTTTTTATCCAGAAATTTTTCACTTTCAATAATGAAATGATTTTGACTTGTATAAAGGTCTTTCCTGACCTTTTTCTCTTGAGATAATATCTCGGCCTCTTCTTCTGTCAGTTCCATTAATTGCTTTAAAAGAAGTGCATCCATATAAATTCCCCCTGACTTCTCTGTTAGAAGCTTCATTACTATATTACTAACAATCTCAAAGTTTAGGCAATCAAAAAATGAAACCGTTTTACTAAAAAAAAAAAAAAACAGGACTGATATAAAACCAGTCCTGTTTTAGCTGCGACTATTTTTGAAATGTTTTTAGTTTCACACTTCCAAGCAGCCCAGTTGGCTGCAAGATTCTGTATTGAGAAAGATAGTCTTTTTGGGCAGTTCCAAGTGTATTCGTCACTTCCACTGTTAACAAATTCCGGCCTTTTTGAACAAAGGGAGAAATATCATAAACGTATGGCTTACTTACCTTTACTCCTGCAGAAGAGCCATTTATAAACACTTCGGCAATTTCATAAGCTTCGCCTAAATCAAGCTGATAATCAGTTGAACAATCATTTATGAATAACTCTTTTTGGTATCGAACACTACCAGAAAATGCTGGATACAAAGAAGGTTTAGCGATGTTTGTTAATTCCTCCAACACAAAGCTTTTATGGAAGCTCGGATACTCAGCTGCTGTTGCTAATGCAACCTCCCACGGGCCAGTTATTTCACATTCTCCCGTTTGCTTGCTGGCAGGAACTTGTTGAGCGTCGAGCTGACAATCGGACACAATCCATATTGCTGCTTCCTGCGGTGCCAAGAATAATGGAATTTCATTTTGAATTGTCTCCACCCAACGAAGGCAATTGTTTTCCCATGGATCATATTTATATAGATAACCTGATTCCTTGAGTGTCACTTTATTGATAATCTCACTATCTGGTGATTCATTAAAAAACATATACACGGTGTTTTCTAAATGACGGTATTGGTAATATCGCAGGTCAGCTGCTGCCTTTTCTAACATAATTTCATAGGCCCCTTCTGCTCTCATCATGCTTGCAAGCTTTTCTAAAGGCACTATCTTGACTTGTTCTGATTCTTCTAGCCATTTTATTTCTTCACTTACTAAATCATCCTCACTTGCTCCAACAGGGAGAGCATTAATAAATATCAGCATTGCTCCGGCACGAATCAGCTGTGCTGCTTTTTCAAAGAATGCTTTCGGCAGCCGTTCTGCATATGGAATGACTAGGTTATGAAACTCCTCCTGATGTAAGAGGATTTTATTATTTTTCACCTCAGCATTCATAAGCAAGTCTAGTGATACTATATCAAAATCGATTTGATTCTGTGTTAATACCTTTGCTGGTTTTTGGAAAAGCATTGCATTCCCTGACCACTCTGCTTCTGCATGATAAAGAATTAGTGATGTGGCGACATGCTGACCGTCACTTAACAGCTCTGACACCCGATTTGTATAATTCATTAATAAATGCAAATAGCGATGCTGCGGATTGATGCCATGTGCATAAAAATGGGGCGGACAGTCTGCATCTGGAAATGGTGCCATGTCAAAAGAATGGGGCACAAAGTGATTGATTCCTCTAACAAGCATATGGTCTGTCATCCATTTCATCAGATTTAATCCTTCAGACCAGCCGTAGGCTCCGTATATTTCACACATTGTTCTGCCTTTTTTCTGGGAATCCAAATGACCAAGCGATGCCCCAAGTTTACCTAAGCCATAATGAAAGAATTCTCCGTCCCATCCTGTTGAAGTGAATGTTTTGAAATAGCCTTCATCCATTCCAGGAAGGAGCTGATGTAAGACTACATCAATGCCTGACATACTTTGGCCGCCAAGTGCGCGGAAGAAATGTCCGGCACCATAGCCTAATCTTCCATGTGCATTATTATCCTCTATTAAATGACCAACATATTCTACCCCATGCTCAGTACACCAGTGAGCTAGTTTATTTGTAAAATTTTCTGCATACATTTTTGAAACGAGATTCATATAAGCATGCCTTATTTGATGCTGTTTTTTTGTACCATCTGTAAGGAGCAGAGGCAATAGTTCCTTGGCTGATTTTCCGAATGTCTCCTCCAACAAAGCAACGATGTTTGCATGCCACGGCAGCACCATTTCCGTTTTTCCGATAATAGCATCCGGGCCTTTTATATTGCCGAATCTAGGTTCATCTGTAAAAAAACCAGCAATCGTTGTCCCGAAATACGATGAGAATTTGTCAAAATGAGGCTGATAAACTGTATCTATTAATACTTGGGTGGCATTTGGATCAATTGGATTTAAATAACCTTCTGTTGATCTTTCTCCACCGCTGAAAGTTTCTACTAAAATAAAAATTCGCCAATTGCCTTCTGGAACATCCCAATAAACAACACCATTTTCTAAATGCTTCGTAATATCAACAAGTGTATCGGTATCGACTGTATTGTAATCTATGATTTTTGCAGCTATTATGCCAATAATCTGGTCAGCTGTGTCCTTTTGTCCGTTTATTTCCGCAGTTCCGTCTGTTCCTACAGACAGAATTGAATTTCGGTCCCCACTTGCATGTCTAACGATAATGCCAGCATCTCTTTGCGGGCCATGAAAATCAAGCTGTGTTATTTTTAAAAATTTCTTTCTTAATTCTGGATGATGCTTTATTATTGCCCCGTTTGCATAGCCTGTTGGAAAATGTGCATCATCAAACAACCATACCTTCATGTTCTTTTCCTTAGCCACTTCTAATACGATCTGTAAATCTTTCCACCATCTTTCACCGACAAAATCAGGATGGGGCCGGGGCTCGACGCAAACCGCTCTTATCCCGCTTTTATAAATTTCGTGCATATATTCCTCAATTACTTCCTCAGACTCTCCATGCATCCATAGAAAAGGAAATATATAATTATTTTCTTGCTGCGTTAATAATTTAGTTAATTTTTCCATTATATCTCCCTGCCCTTATCTTTATTAACCATTAATTTAGCTGTTTGCTTTCCAGTCAGAATATAAGTAATAGCTAATGTTACGAAAAATGCTACAAGCGCTGAAATTATATAAGCTGTAAAGCTAGAATCAATCCCTTTTGGATTGATGAACAGTGGTGCAGCGAAAAGTGCATTGCCGCCAAATCCATACATTTTTGCATTCATAAAGGCTGTTATGCCCCCGGCAATTCCTCCACCTATAAAGGCAGCGACAAATGGCTTTTTGTAGGGAATCGCAATACTGTAAATAATCGGCTCCGTTACTCCAAAGAGCCCTGTCATGCCTGTCGAAAATCCTAGTGAGCGATTCGCTTTATCTTTTTGCTTTAAAGCAAAACCAATGGCTGCTCCTGCCAAGGCAAATACGGTTACATTTAAAATGGCATTGATCGGGTCTTCTCCCATTGTTGTAATATTGTTCATTAGAATCGGGATAAACGCATAATGCAGACCAAAGATAACGACCAATTGCCAAAATGCTCCAAGGATTATTCCTGTTATTACTGGGCTTATCCCATAAACTGCTTGTGTACCAGATGCAAGAATATCACTTAAATAAGTCATCAGCGGTCCAATTAATAAAAAGGTTGTAGGTACTGTAATGATGAGAACAAGGAGCGGAGTCAGGAAGAACTTCACCGCATCCGGCACTTTATCTTTTATTCTTTTTTCTATAAATGCTGCCAAGGCAACTGCTGCAATAATCGGAAACACCGAATTTCCATAACTCGCCAGCACAACCGGTATTTGCAGGAACGTAATATGAGCTCCTTCATTGTAAAGAGCAGTAATATTAGGGTAAACGAGCCCTGCTCCAATCGTTGCTGCCACAAATGGATTGGAGTTCAGTTTCATCGCAGCAGAAACGCCAAGAATAATCGGCATAAAATAGAAGAATCCATCTGAAAAAGCGTACAATATTTGATAGGTGCCACTTTCAGTTGATAGCAGCTGAAAGGAAGTAAAACCTGCAAGTAAGCCCTTTATGATACCGGCGGCTGTCATGACACCCATTACTGGGAAGAGAATGCCAGATATGAGTTTAAAAAAGCGATTAAATGCCCCTTCTTTGACTTGACTAGAACGTTCGGTATTTTGTGCAGACTGCTCATGCTCTATCGATAGCAGTTTTATAACCTGATCATATGCTTTCGACACTCCTGTTCCAACAATTATCTGATATTGTCCGCCAGATACAGCTGTTCCTAATACACCTTGTATTTTTTTTATGGCTTCTGTGTTTGCTTTGCTTTCATCCTTCAGCACGAATCGCAGCCTTGTCATACAATGTGTAATGCTTGAAACATTTTCCTTGCCTCCAATTTCAGAAACAACACTTTCTGCCAACTTTGTATAATCCATTTACGCCACTCCTCTATCGGTATATGACCAACTAATTTACCTGCCTTTGCATTACGTTAATTCAGTAATATCGTTATTGGAACCGCTAACAATTTTTATTGTAATGTAAATATATTTATATTAAAATTGCTGAATATAACTACTTACTTTACCAAACTTAACTTTTTAGAAAGAGGTGGAGCATGCAAAAAACTGAATTAATGGAGCTCTTGTTTACTATGTCTGACAGAGAGCTCTATTATAAAACCAATCCAGATTACTATAATTCCTTGTTTGATAGCTGTGACAGCATAGAGCTTAATAACCAAAAAGTATATGTCTTCAAGTTCAACGATCAAAAAAAGGAGAATGCCTATTCTCCGCCTAACCCAACTCTTGAAATTGTTAAGCATTCCAGGTATTCTACTATTCCTTTCCATATTCATGACTATATAGAAATGAACTATGTATATGCAGGGAGCTGCACGGCAATCGTCCAGGATAAAGTTATCCCGTTACAGTGCGGAGATGTTTGTATCATGGATACAAACGTGCCTCATACAATCTGTGATGCAGAGGAAAAGGATATTATCATCAATATTCTCATGGATAAAAGCTACTTTACTGCTTCCATGCTCGGACAGCTGTCAAGCAATAGCATTATTTCCGACTTTATATTAGAGGCTATATCACATGATCGCCTGCATAACCGCTTTCTTTTATTTCACTGTCAGAACAGTGATAAGCTAGGCTCACACGTCGAGAATCTGTTATGTGAATTCTACGAACCTAGCTTTTGCTCAAAAGATATTATCAACGCTTATATGGTATTAATCTTTGCAGAAATGCTTCGGCATTTTCAAACAGACAATAACAGCAAATCGGCTAATGGGAAACAGAATCCGATATTGGATATCCTTCTATACATGGAGGAAAATTTTCAAAGCTGTACCTTACAAGAGGTAGCACAGCATTTCAGCTTCCATCCCAACTATTTAAGCAGGCTTATTAAAAAAAGTACTGGGAAAAGCTTCAAACAGCTACTTCAGGAACAAAAGCTTAACAAAGCTTCCTATTTGCTAAATCACACATCCATGACAATTGCCGAAATTTTAAATGAAATAGGATATCAAAATCATGGCTTCTTTAATAGAATCTTTAAAGAGAGATATAATGTGACACCTAAAGAGTATCAAAGGAATATTCACCTTGGACAAAAAAGCACGCCCATTTCTTAAATGTGGGCGTGCTTTTTGATTCCATTATTCTGTCACAATGCATTGTTCACAAGAAACTTCTCACAGTCTTCCACATTTAGCGGCAAGCTGAACAAGTAACCTTGCAATTCATCACATTGGACTTCTTCTAGAAATGCTCTTTGATGTTCGTCTTCTACACCTTCCGCAATAACTTTTACGTTTAATGCCTTTGACATCATTACAATCATTCGGACAATCGCTGTATCTTTCTCGCTTTTTTCCAACGAGGTGATGAAAGACCGGTCAATTTTTAATCTGTCAATCTGAAATTTGCTTAAATAATGCAAAGAGGAATAGCCTGTTCCAAAATCATCAATGGCAATATTAAAGCCCATTTCCTTTAGACAAGCAAGCTTGGACATATTTTGTTCAATTGGTCCCATCGCAATACTCTCCGTTATTTCTAGCTCAATGTTTTTTGGATTTGCACCAGTTTCGTTCATAATCGTCTTTACTAGGTTAACGAAATTCTCTTGCTGAAACTGCAGAGATGAAATATTGACAGCAATTCGTAAATCAGGGAATCCCTTTTTACACCATAGCACAGACTGCCTGCAAGCCTGCCATAAAACACTTTCTCCGATTGGCAAAATGAGGCCTGTTTCCTCAGCTATGGGAATAAACTCACCTGGCGGAACAAGACCGATTCCTGGTCGCTCCCAGCGCACCAATGCTTCCACGCCAACAATTTGACGAGTGTGTAAGGATATTTGCGGCTGGTAATGCAAGATGAATTCATTTCGTTCAAGCCCTTTTCTTATCGAGCGCTCTAATTCCATTATAGACTTCATACTCATGGAGCCATTATATACTTTAAAATGATCTTTACCATTTTCTTTCACATTGTACATGGCCGTATCTGCCTTCATCAATAAAGCATCTAGGTCGCTGCCGTGATCAGGATACATAGCAATGCCAATACTTGGTGTAATATTCAATTCAACATTATTTATAAAATAGGACTCTCGCAAGCTCTTAAGTATTAATTGCGCAAGTTCTTCGATTTTACAGATCTCTGCATTTTCAATCAGGAGCGCATACTCATCACCGCCAATTCTGCAGACAACCCCATTTGGGGAAACGTTGGCTGACAATCTTTCCCCCACTTCCTTCAAAAGCAAGTCACCATAGGAATGGCCAAGACTGTCATTTATATGCTTGAATCGGTCTAAATCCAGAAGGATAAAGGCAAGCTTTTTACTTGAGCAGTTATTCTCTAAAGCCTGTGCAAGCCGCTTTTCCATATACCTGCGATTTGGCAGTCCTGTAACAACATCATGAAAGGCAAGGTATTCCATCGAATTGATAATTTCGACGAGCTTGTCTGTCCTTTCTTTTACCTTCTGCTCTAAACCTTCATTTAATTTGTTTAAATCATCGACTAATCTGTCGTTTTCAAGCAATGTAAAGATTTGCCTTATTATCAGCAGGATAATACTGATGGATAATCCAAGAAAAACCGGATGTGTGCCATACAGCAAATACGTAAAATAGAAGGTCAATATCAATACACCAAAATAGGGGATAATATGCTTTATGTAAATATTTTTATTTTCCTGTGTGTTATTGCGCGATAATGCAAAAGCAGGCGCTGGTTGATGATAGATACCTGAGAGCCCAATTAAAAGGGCAGATAATATCCACATTGGTTCATTAATACTGCCGACAGAATAAGCATCGATCACTTTAAGATAAGTAAAAATCGTGTCTGCGACTATTTGTGTAAGTAAACCAGCAACAAGCAGAAAGGTAGTTTTCTTAGCCAAAACTCTTTTCGATGTATTAAAAAGACTAATTACCCCTACTAGGACAATAAGATCTAATATGGGATAAATCAATTCTGTTAACGAAAAGCTAATATTAGCAGATTGACTGAATAAAGGTCTAATTAAAAACAACCAGCTAAAGGTTACTGCTGCCGACATCGCAATTAAGATATCCAGCAAAAATCTAATGGTTAAAAGCGAACTTTTAATCTGGTTAATCAGGACAAGCAAGGACAAAAAATATAAAATGTTCTGTACGATAAAAAATTTCTCTGCTAATTTACCATAGCCGCTATTATTATTTAAAATAAATTGGTTATAGCTCCAAAGCATTGTGCCGACAAGATAGAACAGCACCCCTAATGCAAGCAAAAGCCAAAAGCTTTTAGCTGAAGTTTTATCTTTTAAAAATGTGGATAGGATCCAATAGATAGATGCACTGCAGGCAATCAACTGGAAGCTTACACCGCCCCAGTCCAGCAGCTGTTGATTGCTGCTGAAGATGATATTCCAAAGGACGTTTGCCACAATAAAAAAAACGATAAAGGAATAGGCAAACCGTTTTGTACTTAGACTAGACATCTATATCTCCATTCTTATTTAAATATCGTTTTTCTTTTTATATCTTTTGGCTGAATCAGCCAAGAAAATTTATCTTTATGTTCATATATCTCTTGTGGATATAGGATAGCAGGAATGACATAATCTCCTTTATAGTATATTTTTTCGCCGGCAGTTTCCAGTGGTATTTTGTAAACAGTTTTTAATGCTCGAAAAAAAACTCTTTCCAACAGAACGACACAATGGGTGATTTGGCGGGATTGTGCGTAATCCACATACAAAGTTAACAGCCTTTCTAAATTTTTGCCGCGATGGTTCTTTAAAATTGCTACCTTATCAATCTCCATAATTTGCTCTAGTTTCAACGATTTAATTTTCTCCAGCTCGTGAAAGGGGAAAACACTGTTAATATTATTAGTCGGATGGAGAGAATATGGCTTAAATTCAATAGTTCCTACTTTTTGTTCATTTGGATCAATTATTAAAAAACGGTCTGCATCCATCTCAGACATTTCAAAGCCATATCCCTTTTCAACCCAGCACTCCATCCAGATTTGATTAAACTCATTAAGCAATGCAAACGAATCAACTTTCATATACACATTACTTCCCTCCCATAAATTACAAGCTTTATGCCTTTCTAGTATGTATGCAAGGTTATTATACTTATTTTTTCTTAAGCTAGTAACGAAAAAAGTGAAAAAAATCTAATAAAATGAAAACGTTTTCCAGTAGGTTCCACAACTGTCAAAAAAGCGGATAATTTTATTGCTGATTTAGACATTTCTTACTTTATTTGGATACGTAAAATTTATTTACAAGAGAATAAAAAAGCTAAGCGGGTATCCGCTTAGCAATTAGACTTTAAGTATCCATTCAAAATATATGGCGAGATAAAATGCTACTCCAAAGATAATCATGAAAATAATGGTGCCAATATATTGTTTTGATCCTTTTATGTATTTCCATTCCATGAATGCTTCGTATCCGAATATGACAAGCAAATATGCCGGCCAGATAAAGGAGCTATCGACATCCAATATAAACGGCGAGGTACAAACGATTAATATGGCGATGATTACCCTTCCGAATATGTCTGCCTTCTTTCCCTCTGTTTTAGATACCTTCTTTTTTTGAACACCCAGCAATTTAAATAGGAGTTTTTCAATTAAGTATACACCTGCCCATACTATGGCAAATAAGATGATATATTTCATGCTGCTTATTATTTCCTCTCTATTTTCTATTGTTTAGCTTAGTCAGCTACAGGTGAATCTTGCTTCTCCCAGTCTGTCGGTCCTTTTAGACGGCACAAATTTTTGCCAATACTCACCGGTTTCTTTATTGAATAAAAGAATATTATTATCGTTTACTGGAATTACCTCATAGTTTCCTTCTGATTTTAAAGAGCTGGCAATGCCCCAGCAGCCTGCTGCTACGCAAAGTCCTAGAAAAATTATGGAATAGGCCAAAAGATTTTTATGCACATAACAACTCCTTCCTTATTTATCCATTATAACCTTTACAGTTATTAACAGATAGACTTTTTTCTGAGCATGTTTATGAAAAATAAAAAAAGCTGCCAAGCGGCAGCTTATAAAATCATCCTTTTCATATACAGAAGCACTTATTTAATAGGAAGGAATTGCTGCATTCTTTTAGATTACTTAACCGCCGTAATAACCATCTGCTGCCCTCTTTTTGCCTTTACAGTTAAAGTAGCCTTTTGCCCTTGCTTTTCATAAAGGCTGTTGAGGATTCCATCTGTTTCCGGCTTTGCAGCATAAGTAACGCCGTCATTTGTAATAAAACGCACGGTTCCGTCTGGACTAATTCCGCCAATTGTCGCCTCCACCTTCAGGAGACTGTCAGAAGATGTAATCGCAGGTATGTTAATAACTTGGCCGACTCGAAGTTTAGTTGGATCAACATTCGGATTTGCTTCTTGTAATAGGGAAACAGAGATTCCATAACTTTTGCTGATTTTATAAAAAGTGTCACCCTTTTTAATAGTATATGTTTTTATATCCTTTGCAGTTTCCGTATTTTTGACAGCTTCACTCGCTGATGTCTTATTTGCTAAGTAAGCACTGCTTACATAGGCTTTTTTCCCTTTGTAATCGATTGAGGACCAGCCATTTTTGTCTGCTTTCACTGTAACTTTCGCTCCTTCTTTCAATGAGCCAAGTACAGCATCTTTTGTAGACGGGCCGCTCCTCACCCTTAAAGAGTCTGCTGTCACGTATTTAGTCACTGTCTTGATTGTTGTTTCCGATGTCTTAACAGCCGAATCTGCTAAATAAGCAGCGCTTACATAGGCAAGACGGCCATCAATAAGAATGCCGGCCCAGCCGTTTTTAATAAATGAAACTTTGACCGTATTCCCCTGTTTCAGCTTGCCGATAATGCTGCTGTCTGTTGTTGCCTTTGCACGAATATTAAGCACGGTTGCTGTTACTTTTTTGTCTTGCACCTTTGGCAACAAAATTTTATCCCCTTGGGACACAGTGCCATTCACATTTGTAATCGCTTCTGCCGTTACGCCATGAGTAGCTGCAATCTCTGTAATTGTTTCATTCTTTTTCACTTCATATGTATATTCCTGGATGCATGCAGAAGCAGTACTTGCGCCTAATGAAAAGAGAACCGTAAAAATCCCTGTAACTACAAGCCGTTTTGCCGGACTTGCTTGCACCATTTTCCTAACCTTTGCCACATGCTCCATAAAGCTTTCTTTAATGCTTTCCAGAACGGATTTGATATTCCAAGCGTCTCTTATATCTAAGCTTGGAAGATTTCTCTCTAATTCACGCTTTTCCATTCTAGTAGTATAGACAGGTTTGTCTGTATGTCTGTTTCTCCTTAAGACTTTAAGCTCGCCGTCAGCTCCTACTAAACTTGTCATGAATAAAACGACCCCCAATAACTCTTTGTAATATAATATTAAGACATCTAGGAAAAAGAATATATGCGATAAATGGAGGATTCCAACCTATAACTATTTGCCCAAAGATTACCAACCCGTTGTCAATTTACCCGAGGTTTTGCCGAAAAAAACATTATTCTCCCAATCTCCTTCCATAATTAGTGAAAAAACAGTTAAAATGTAATACTTTTGTCATATTATTATCCTTGATTTTTAATCTTTAATATTTTTTGTCTATGACAAGGTTATTTTCTATATTCGCATAAAATCCCTCTGCTTTTTCCTTATAAAATAGAAAACAGGAGGACAAATTTTGTCCTCCTTCTCTTATTTATCTTGTAAATGCTGCTGGAACTCCACCGTCGACTGTAATCATGCAGCCTGTTGTTTTCTCTGCTTTTGATGATGCAAAATAGCTGATAGCTTCTGCAATATCTTTCGGATAAATGTTAACGAGTAAAGTGGTGCGTTTACGGTAATGCTCATCAAGCTGATCTGGTTCAATTCCGTAGGCTGCCGCTCTTTCTTCACGCCAGCTAGATCCCCAAATAGCAGAACCTTGCAAGACTGCATCAGGCAGTACTGAATTGACGCGGATGCCATATTCTCCTCCTTCGGCAGCGATGCAGCGGGCAAGATGTGTTTCCATTGCCTTGACTGCACTGTATGCAGCTGCGTTTTTGCCTGCATAAACGGAGTTTTTCGAACCGATGAATACCATGCTTCCGCCTAGAGCCTGTTCCTTCATTTGTTTAAATGCTTCTCTTGCAACAAGGAAATACCCTGTGCCAAGCACATTCATATTTAAATTCCACTCTTTTAACGATGTTTCATCAAACGGGCTAGAAGTTGCCAAGCCTGCATTATTAACGATAATATCAACACCGCCAAAAGCAAGAGCTGTCCGCTTGTAGGCAGCTTGTACTGCTTCCTCACTTGTAACATCCATTTTCACTGCAATAGCACGCTCTTCTCCATATGTCTCATTGATTTCTGCGGCTACCTTTTCTGCACCTTCTAAGTTCAAGTCTGCCAGAACAACATGCGCGCCTTGTGATGCGAGCAGCCTGCATGTTTCACTGCCGATTCCGCCAGCTCCGCCTGTGACGAATGCCACTTTACGTGAAAATTCTGCTTCCTTAGGTGCTAGTGATAATTTATACAGCTCTAATGGCCAATATTCCACATTGAAGGATTCATTTTCATTCAAGGACACAAAGTTTCCTAGTGCTGTTGCACCTTTCATAACAGAAATTGCTCTGTGATACAAGGCACCGCTTACTTTAGACATAGCAACGTTTTTGCCTGTGTTAACCATGCCGATTCCTGGTATTAAAATAACGCGGGGTGCTGTTTCAAATATTTGATCTCCTTCATTCTTATTTCTATCAAAATAAGCTGTATAGGATTCTTTAAATGCTGCTATTCCCTCTTTCACTGCTTCCTTCAATGCAGCGATATCCTTTGTTGCTGGGTCCCATTCTACATATAATGGCACCATTTTTGTATGAACTAAATGATCTGGACAAGCTGCTCCGACTTGTGACAATGTTTTTGCATCATGGCTGTTCACAAACTCAAGGACGTCTTCTCCTCTGTCATAAGTTAACAGCATCTTCTTTTCTTCACTAACAGCTCCGCGGATAACTGGCATAACAGCAGCCAAAATCTCTTCAGCATCTTCCACGCTCAGTGAATCATATTTAGCGCCGCCGAATGTTTGTGCTTCGTTTATTTTACTATTAATATAGGATTCTGCTTCATTAATGATAGAAATTGTTTTTTCATAGCTTTCCGAAGCTGTATCTCCCCACACAACTAAACCATGCTTTTCCATTAGTACTAGCTCAGCATTGGGATTGTTTTTTACCCCTTCTGCTATCATTTTAGATAAAGTGAAGCCAGGGCGAATGTATGGAACCCAAACAAAGCGGTTGCCGTAAATTTCTTCAGCAATTTGCTTGCCGTTATCTGCACAGCAAAGGCTAATGATTGCATCAGGGTGCGTATGGTCTACATGCTTGAATGGCAAAAATGCATGCAATAATGTTTCAATAGATGCACGAGGATGTTTGCTGTCGATCATGCAGTGTGACAAATATTCAACCATCTCTTCATCTGGCATTTCTTCTTTTTCAATAAGCGGGGTGATGTCGTCTAGTTTCAAACCTGTAAAATTATGCGCTTTCATTGTTGCTAAGTCAGAGCCGCTTCCTTTTACCCACATCACTTCAACTTCACGGCCTCTGAAATCTGTTACGGTTGTTTTCATGGAAGTATTTCCGCCGCCCCAGTTGCAGACAGCCCGGTCTGTCCCGATTAAATTGGAGCGATAAACTAACTCATCAAGTCCACTAGCTAATTGTGCTGCCTTTTCTTCTTGCCATAAGCTTTTTACCATTTTTGTTCTCCTCCGCTTTATCTTTATTTATGTTTGTTTTATCTGTTTTTATTATAACTCACTTTTGTTTATTTTGTATATACTTTTGTTTTATTTTTATTTATTTTTGTTTATTTGTCTTTTACAAGTATATAGGTAGCTTTTATCGGTCCATGGACGCCAACAATAAGATTAAGCTCAATGTCAGCACTGTTGCTTGGTCCTGTGATAAAGTCAATGCAGCTTGCAATATCCTCGCCATCCGCTACAAGCTTGGCAATCGCTGTTGCTGCCTGTGTCATTCGCGGCACAACCGTGCTTTTTGGCACGATTGCGATAAAGGTTTTGGGCAGAAGGCTGACAGATCTGCCTTTATTACGGTTGGAAAATAACAGTACTGTGCCTGATTCAGCCAATGTCATGTCGCTGATTGTAATACCAACATCCGCTGTTTCAGCAGCGTTTATATTTTCTTGCTTTTTGGTGTTATCCCAAATATAAGTGCTAATTCCGTTTACTTTCCATTCATTCTGTTTGATTTCATTAAGGCCGTACTCATTAAAGCGGGGGTCATCATATGTAATTACTGAACGCAATTGATTAGTTTTTAAGATCTTTTCCATTGTTTCAGCAACCTCATCAGCAGATGCCTCTATATAGTCTGTATGGATGACTTCGCATTGCTTTTTCAGCACTTCAGCCAAGTCATCCTGATTGGCGTTTTGCAGGACATTCAGCTGGGGCTTATAGTTCCAGTCAGGTTTTTTAATAGCTTGCCCTCTCGGCCGGTTCAGCTTTTGGGCGATATGGTCCAAAAATGATTCCTTATTTGTGACATTACCCTCCATTATGCTGATCCTCCTGTTTTCTTTTTTGTTTATACCAATCTCGGAATCTTTGTTTGCTTGGTGCCGGCAAGTCGCGGGTATCTGTCCAAAGCTTAACTGGACCAGGCCCGCTTTTAATGCTGTTATCCTTAGTGAATGGTTTGAGAGCAACTGGAGCTGATTTTGTGCCAGCCTGGTAAATGCTCGGATGTTTAACAGCAAACTCATAGCCTTTCATCGCCAGCTTTTCTGCCAACGGGGCCTTCCCTTCATCCTCCACTATTTTGCGGCGATGCTTAATCAGCAATTCATGAAGGGGTATTTTCACTGGACAAGCATCTGTACAAGCAGCACAAAGGGACGAGGCGTAAGGCAGTTCTTTATATTCTTCATAGCCTCCAAGCAATGGTGTCAAAACAGCTCCAATTGGACCGGGATAAATGGAACCATACGAATGGCCGCCAATATGACGATAAACAGGGCAGACATTAATACATGCAGCACATCTAATACAATGGAGCGCACTTTGGAATTCTGTTCCAAGAATATTGGATCTGCCATTATCAACGATAACTAAGTGAAATTCCTCTGGTCCGTCTACATCGCCTTCTTCCTTCGGCCCAGTTAGACCTGTGATATAGCTTGTTAGTTTTTGGCCGACAGAGCTGCGGCACAGTAAGGAAACAAGGATATCAAGCTCCTCCCATGTCGGGACAATTCTTTCCATTCCCATGACAGTGATTTGTGTTTTTGGAAGTGCAGTCACTAGTCCTGCATTCCCTTCATTAGTGACGAGACAGACTGTGCCAGCATCAGCAACAGCGAAATTACAGCCTGTTATCCCTAAATCTGCTGTCAAAAATTCCTGGCGCAGCTGTTCTCTCGCAAACAATGCCAATTCTTCTGGTATTTCTGTTTTTTGGTAGCCTTTCTTTTCCTTAAACGTATCTCTGATTTGTTCTTTATTTTTATGCAGTGCTGGCACGACAATATGGGATGGCGGATCATGGTCATCCAGCTGGAGGATATATTCTCCCAAATCGGTTTCTATCACTTCACATCCGGCAGCCTCTAGTGTTTCGTTTAAATTGATTTCTTCTGTTACCATCGATTTAGACTTCACGATTTTTTTTGCTTGTTTTTTTTCAACAACGCTTTTAATATAATCGTTTGCTTCTTCCTTTGTTTTAGCAAAAAACACATGGCCGCCTCTTTTAGCTGTATTTTCACTGAGTTTTTCTAAATAGTAGTCCAGATTCTCCAGCGTATGTGTGCGGATTTCCTCTCCAAGCTTGCGCCATTCCTCCCAGTCTCCAAGCTCCTCCACTGCTGCAAGCCGCTTGCCTTGCATTCTCTCTTGTGCGGAAGTAACAGCAGAGCGCATAAAGCTGTCTTCCAAACCATCCTTTACTCTTCCGAAAAATGGCTGATCTCCTATTTTCATCGGCATATTATTTCACCTCACTATTTAGAACTTCTGCTATATGCATCACTTTTATTTGTTTACCTTGTCTGTTGATATAACCGCCAATATTCATTAAACAGCCGCAATCAGCACCAATCAGCACATCTGCATTGGCTGCTTCAACCGATTCAACTTTTTCCTGCACCATTTGTTCGGAAATTGGCCCCATCTTAACAGAGAACGTGCCGCCAAAGCCGCAGCAATTTTCACTGTTTGGAAGAGGATTAACTGTTAAGCCGTCAACCTGTGAAAGCAGCTTGCTTGGTGCATCCTTTACTCCGAGCAGCCTCGTCATATGGCATGATTTATGATAAGTAGCACACGCCGGCAGGCTTGCCTTGACATCCTCAACTTTTAAAACCTCTACAATGAATTGTGTCAGCTCATAGGATTTGGCTGCGAGTTTATCTGCTCTTTCCTTCCATTCTTTTTCGTCTTTTAATAAGTGCGGGTATTCATGAAGCATGGCCACACAGGAGCCAGATGGAGCGACAACATACTCTGAAGCTTCAAATACCTTAATCATATGCTTGGCGACTTCCTTTGTTTCTTTGTGATAACCGCTGTTAAAGGAAACTTGGCCGCAGCATGTCTGCTGCTCAGGAAAATCGACTTCACAACCAAGCTTCTCCAATAATTCCACCGTGCTTTTTCCGACATTGGAATAAAACATGTCTGCTAAACAAGTTATAAATATTGAGACTTTCATCATATCTCCAAACCCTTTCTTGTAAGCCTTTTCTTTTTATTATGTTTCTATTATACTACCAACATCTTGTTTTTTCATCTGTTTTTATTTGTTTTTTTGTATTTTTACAAAATAATATGTTTGTATTGTTGTTTTTAGTTTGTTTTATTTGGATTTCGAACACTATCTCTATATGCACTCGTTAATTATTATGATAGCTGCAGAAAAATCAGCCATAAAAAAACCTGCAAACAGTTTGTTTCCAAACTTGTTTGCAGGTTTGCATATTTCTTATAGTGTTTTTTCCCAATCCGCTACTTCTTTGCGGACAATTGGTGCAACTTCCTTGCCAAGCAGCTCAATTGCTTTCATAACGTCTTCATGTGGCATACTGCCGACAGGTACATGAAGCATAAATCTAGTTACACCGACATGTTTGCGAAGATGGATGATTTTATCTGCAACTGTGCGAGGATCGCCGACATATAGTGCGCCCTCAAAGCTTCTAGCCGCATCAAAGCTTGCCCTGCTGTATGGCCCCCAGCCTCTTTCCTTACCAAGGACATTCATTGCCTGAGCTGTAGACGGGAAGAATTTATCAGCTGCTGTTTCCGTTGTTTCCGCTACGAACCCATGCGAATGGGATGCAACTGGAAGCCGAGCTGGATCATGACCAGCCTGTGCTGCTGCTCGCTTATACAGCTGCACTAATGGTGCAAATTGCACTGGGCTCCCACCAATTATTGCTAAACATAACGGCAGACCCAAAATACCGGCCCTTACAGCGGATTCCGCATTACCGCCGCTTCCTATCCAAATCGGCAGCGGATCTTGAACAGGTCTTGGATATACGCCTCTATTATTAATAGCAGGTCGATACTTGCCGCTCCATGTTACCATTTCAGACGATTGAAGCTTTAACAGTAAATCAAGCTTCTCGTCAAAAAGCTCATCATAATCCTGCAAATCGTTGCCAAACAGCGGGAATGATTCAATGAACGAACCTCTTCCAGCCATTATTTCTGCTCTTCCGTTTGAAATTCCGTCAAGTGTGGCAAAATCCTGATATACTCTCACAGGATCTGCCGAAGACAACACAGTTACCGCACTTGTCAGCCTAATATTATTTGTTTGTGCTGCTGCAGCTGCAAGAATAACAGCTGGTGATGATGCCGCATAGTCTTTTCTGTGATGCTCTCCTACACCAAAAATATCTAATCCTACCTTGTCAGCAAGAACGATTTCTTCCACAACTTCTCTGATCCGCTCTGCATGCGAGATTGTTTTGCCAGTGTTCGTATCTGGTGTTGTTTCTACGAACGTACTTATTCCAATTTCCATGTAATTGCCCCCAAAAATTTCACTTGTTTTTCCTACAAATTCTTTTCTTTCTTATTAAATCAATATACATATGCTTATTCAACTATTTTGACCTATTCATGTGGAGATAAACGTATACAAAATATCTGCTGTATTGGTGAACAATAAACAGAAGCGCATTTTGCAGATTTAGACTATTTTATTTAGTACAGCTATTGATAAGATACATATATAAAACTTTATATGAGGAATGATTTATTCGTGAAAAATATTGATCATCTTTACTTTGATTATGCTAATGAAAGACATTTAACAGAAGCCGAGAATGAAATCCTTCTGTTTTTAATCCGAAAAAAATTAGAGAACGAAACACTGAGCATCCGCGCTGCAGCACTTGAATTATTTGTGTCGACTACAACGATTATCAGGCTTTGTAAAAAACTGGGGTTTAGCGGCTATAGCGAATTTATTTATCATTTGAATTTAAAGGCAGCAAAGCTTGTAGACATTGATGCTGAATACATAGAAGACATTCATCAGCCTTTAACAGAAGCAGTAAATACATTTAAACAGCATTTTGAACAAACGTTTGATTCATTAAATGAAAAGAGCATTGAGCGATTTTTATCTGTCATCAACGAAAATAACATGATTTATTTCTATGGAGCAGGCTTTTCAACATTATTCGCCAATTACTTAGCAAAAAAACTGGAGCTGTTCGGTTATTATGTATCGAATTCATCGACTAGTGACAGCAGGGCGATATTTCTCAACAATATTGAAAAATACAGGCTGCTTATTATCTTTTCCCGCTCTGGAAACACGGCGAAAGTCGTCGAGAAGGTGGAGATTGCTAAAGAAAGAGGATTAACAACGATTCTATTTACTGGGAACAGCAAAAGTGCTACTGCTAATATTGCCGATATCGTTTTTACTGTTCTTGATCCGACGATAGAATCACAGCAGGAATTTGAAGTTACTTCCTATGAGTCGAATATGTTCATGCTCATTGACCTGCTTTTAGCACTTGCTGTTAAAAAAGGCATTATCACTGAATATTAAAATACTTAAGAATGTAACATGTTACATGATTGAAAGACAAAGTACAGATGGCTTGAATACCCTTTCAAAGGATACGGCATGCCGCTATACTTTAATTATAAGTTGATAACGCTTTCGCACATAAGGAGGATCATATATGAAAAGAATGGTGAATGGTCTCCAAGCCTTTGGAAAATCATTATTTGCACCAATATTGTTACTGCCGATTATCGGACTTTTTATCGCTTTTGGCAATGTGTTTGGAAATGGAAATCTTGCACAATACATTCCATTTTTAGAGATACCTATTATTCAAAATACAGGCAAGTTTATTTCTGCTTCTGCTGTTTCTATCCTGCAGAACTTGGCATTAATATTTGCTGTCGGTATTCCGATCGGGCTGGCAAAAAAAGATAAAGGCTATGCTGCCTTAACAGGACTAGTTACTTTCGTCATCTTTATTAATGCCATGCATCAAGTCTTAAATCTCACGGGACGGCTTGTGCCGCTAGAATCCATGCAATCAGCTGGACAAGCAATGGTGCTGAATGTGCAAGTGCTTGAAATGGGTGTTTTCTCCGGCATTATGCTTGGGGCCCTTGTCGGAATATTGCATAACAAATATTGTGACATCGAATTTAAAGGTGTATTTGCTATCTACTCCGGCCACCGCTTTGTTGCAATTCTCGCCATTCCTAGTGCGATGATACTAGGTGCGCTGGCTGCAGAGTTTTGGCCATTCGCACAAAGTGCAATCACAACACTTGCTAGCGGCATCAAAAATCTTGGTGTTTTCGGTCTCCTTGTATATGGTTTTCTGGAAAGAATTCTTATCCCGACAGGACTGCATCACCTTGTTTATACACCGTTTCTTTATACAGAGCTTGGCGGTATTGCCCATATCGGCTCAGAGATCATCTATGGTGCGCGAAACATTTATTTTGCCGAAATGGCTGATCCCACTATTGAAGTATTAAGCAGTACAGTTAACTGGGATGCTCGTGGTCTTAGTAAAATGTTTGGCCTAATGGGTGCAGCCCTTGCGATGTATATGACTGCAGATAAAAAGAAAAAGAAAATGGCAAAAGCGATTCTCTTCCCTGCAGCATTCACATCCTTCTTATTAGGTGTGACAGAGCCGCTTGAATTCGCATTCCTGTTCACAGCACCTATCCTGTTCGTTGTTCATGCAGTATTAACAGGTACAGGCATGATGCTGCTTAGCTTATTCGGTGTCCATGCAATTGGTGCAAACGGATTCATTGACTTCCTGCTGTACAATCTTCCGTTAGGAACTACGAAGTCAAACTGGCCAATGTTCATCTTAACAGGCTTACTGATGGCTGCTTTATATTTCATCATCTTCCGCTTCCTAATCCTGAAATTAAATTTAAAAACACCTGGACGTGAAGAAGAAGAATCTGCTTCAGAAAACATAAAACAAGCAGAAACATTGCAAACACCTGGACAAAACAGCTCCCCTACTGCACTAGGTGCTACTATTATTGGAGCGCTTGGAGGCAGTGAAAATATAGAAAATGTAGATAATTGCTATACGAGGCTGCGCTTGATTTTAAAAGACCCAGATGCAGTCAATGAACAAGTTCTAAAGGAAACAGGCTCAAAAGGAATTATTAAATCTGGCAACAATGTGCAAGTTGTATATGGATTGAATGTGAAGAGTGTACGTGACCAAGTAGACCAACAATTAGGAGGATTATAACATGAAAAAATATATCTTAGCAGTTGCAGGCGGAGGAAGCACTTATACACCAGGCATTATTAGAAGTTTAATGGACAGACTGGAAGATTTGCCTCTATCAGAAATACGCTTCTATGACATTGATGGCCAAAGACAAGCAAAAGTGGTGGTTGCTGCAAAGGCTGTTATTGCAGAGTATACGGACTCTATCGTTGTTACAGAAACGACAGATCCGAAAACAGCATTCGAAAATGCAGACTTTGTTTTTGCTCAAATGAGGGTCGGAAAATATGCGATGCGTGAGCTCGATGAAAAAATCCCACTTTCTCACAATGTAGTCGGTCAAGAAACATGCGGACCTGGAGGTTTAGCATACGGTTTAAGAACCATTTCTCCAATGATTGAGCTTATTGATTATGTAGAGCAGTACGCGAAAGAAACAGCATGGATTGTTAACTATTCGAATCCTGCTTCCATTGTGGCAGAAGGTGTTCGCAAGCTTCGCCCGAAAGCAAGAGTCCTAAATATTTGTGACATGCCAGTTGCTACAATGCGCAATATAGCAGCAATCCTTGGTGTGGAACGGGAAGAGCTTGTTGTCGACTACTTCGGCTTAAACCATTTCGGCTGGTTCACTTCTATTAAAGTGGACGGTGTGGAGCGACTGAATGAAGTGAGAGAGCATGTTTATAAACATGGATTATTAACGGAGGATGTTTCTAAAATTGACTACCGTCATGCAGATTCATCTTGGATTAAAACATTTAAGAATATTAAATTGATAATGGATCATTTCCCTGAATATTTGCCAAACCCATACTTGCAATACTATTTGTTCCCGGATCATATTGTAGAAACATCCAACAAAGACTACACAAGGGCTAATGAAGTAATGGACGGCAGAGAAAAAACATTATTTGAAACAGTTGATAAATTTCAGGAAACTGGCATTTTAGAGGATTCCTTTGCAGTTGGTGTACATGGGACATTCATTGTGGATGTGACCGTATCAATCGCTCAAGATCTTGGTAAACGCTATTTAGTTATGACAGAAAATAATGGCACCATTCCAAACCTGCCACAAGATGCAATGATAGAAGTACCTGCATTCATTACAGCAGACGGACCTAAGCCGGAATTTGTCGGGGACATACCATACTTCTATAAAGCGATGATTGAACAGCAGCTCGCTTCTGAGAAGATTCTTGTAGAAGCAATAATCGAAGGGTCATACGAAAAAGCCCTTCAAGCGTTTACGCTAAATAAAACACTTCCGTCTGCCCAAACAGCTAAAGCAGTACTGGACGATTTAATTGAGGCAAATAAAGACTTTTGGCCAACATTAAAAAAAGAATATAAAGAAGGCTTACTAGTGTAAAATCTTCTTTCCATAAACTCCACTAGAGACCTAGTGGAGTTTATTAGTTTATTCACTTATGGAGCCTCTTCTTTCAAGTCCACATTGATCAATCTTTCTGTTCTTGTGTCAAACGTCAAATTAACCATGACTCCTACTTTCTTATCTTGCTGCTTTACAATTAACTTGAACTTTTCAATTGAAGTGCTTTTTTGCGTATCTTTTCCGATATGTTTATAGTCAATAATCTCACTGTTCGGATACTTTTCCTTTGTCTTTGTCATCGCTATCTGGCCCCATTTCACATAAGATGGGAGCTCTTTTTCTGCTGGGGCTGCCTGCGTATGAAATGAAAATAAACAACTGAGTAATGTTATACCAATAATGCTTTTGATCATTTTTTGCATGGGTATTCTCCTTTCTGCTTTTGTTTATTAGTAGTATGAAACAATCCAGCAAGCTTTATGTATGTTCATCTAATTAAATAGGTTAACTAAAAAATAAAATAGGTTGACATATATACAATCTCCCTTTATAGTAAATTTTAGTCAATATACATAATTTATAAAGGATGATTCTTATGAAAAAATGGAGAGCGATTGATATTACAATGGTAGCTTTGTTTGTGGCATTGATGGCAATTGGTGCAAATGTAACGAGCTTCCTAGTAATCGGAGGCGTACCTATCACCTTGCAAACATTCTTTGCGATTATGGCCGGTTTATTATTAGGCAAAAGACTCGGAGCTGTCGCCATGCTATGCTATATGCTGATTGGTCTTGCCGGATTTCCGATATTTTCCGGGCTTTCAGGCGGCTTAAGAATCCTTATTAGTCCAACATTCGGCTTCATTCTCAGCTATATCTTACTTGCCTTTACAGTTGGCTGGATTCGCGAAAAAAACAGCTCATTAGCTGGATTCATTATTAGCAGCTTTGTCGGGTTAATCCTTAACTATCTTTTCGGCACGAACTGGATGTATTTTTCCTATAAATGGTGGGCGCAAGCGCCTGACAGCTTCTCCTATGCTGTTGCATGGAGCTGGATGCTCATACCGCTAATAAAAGATATTATCTTTACCGCAGTGGCAGGAATCATTGCTTACCGGTTAAACAACGCTTATTTCAAAAGAAGCAGCTTAAAAATCCATTAAATAGAAAAGCCGTGCCTTTCAGTTTACTAAAGGCACGGCTTTTCTTCTTTACAAACATATGTTTCTCTTTCGACAGAAACTCTGCAAAAGCGACTTAACATGAGAATTCTGTCATTTCTTGCGCTTTCCCAAGAAATAATTATTTCTCTAACAAGCTATCTAACATTAAATTCAAACGGAATGTCATAGCTGTCCAAGTTTTTAAACAACAGATGAACGGTCACTTCCCATTTCCCAGGTTTATTGAGCTGAAGATTATTAGATGTGTATTTCCCGTCTTCTGCCTTTTCAAGAGCGAAGGAAGTTTCCTGGTCTCCCTGCTTTAATTCGATTGTAATCTGTTCAGGATCCTCTAACGGATCTCTGTCATTATCAAATAGAGTTACTTCATACTGATTTTGTATTCCTGTTTTCTTTGGGGAGACAGTCAGACTCAAGTTCTCATTATAATCAATTTCTGCTTCTCCATAAAAAGGTTGATCAATCGGCAGTGTCGGTGTTTGCAATTGTGTAAAGACGCTTGTGATAACAAGCAGGAGCACACCAAGGACCATTTCTATTATGATTGTCTTTTTATAAAATTTCTGGCGGGAAAGCAAGGTTCTGCTGACAAGATGATAAGCCCCGAATCCGATCATTAATACAAAAATGCCAATTTTCACTAGCAAGGTGATCCCGTATGTCGTGCTTACTAGTGAATGAAAATCTGGGATGAGCAAGGAGCCGTTAACAGCCCCTGAAATAGCAAGAACTGCTACTGTGAACAAGGCCCACAGAGAATAGGACTGAAGTGTATTCCAGTACACATCATGCTGCTGCCCTTCTTTTGCAAAAATCCCTTCCTTCAAGAGAAAGATGGTGACGATAATCCCACCAAGCCAAATCGAAGCTGCTGTAAGATGGAAAAAGTCCATCAGAATCGCGACAGTTTCATATGGAGAACTCGATGGGTGTCCAATAAAAGCTTTGCAGACAACAATTCCTATAAAACTGATTAACGGCAAAATCCATAGCCTTCTTTTTAATAACTCGCCTTTTTTAAACACATAGATTACAGCAAGCAGCAGCACTATGTACAGAAGCATTTGAATAGCCCAAATAGTTCCTTCTTTTGTGCTTTTCAGTGTCTCAATCAGCAAGGACGGACTCCATGCCCGGAAGAAGGATACACCTGCATTTACTTGTGTCTGAATGATAATAAAGGACAGTAAGCTAATTCCAATCAGAGTCAAACCAGCTGCAGCAACTCGTTTTGATCTGATTCTGACCTTTTGTTCAAGTGCATCAGGTCTGAACCAAACAAGATAAAATAGAACAAGTCCCATAAAGACAGACAATCCAGTGTATAAAAATACTTTATTAATCGAAACACTCACCATACTGCTTGTATCTGCTGTATATTGCTGTTTTGGAAGCTCAACACCTTCAGGCAGCTCACCGATACTGAATGGAACGAGCCCGGAGATGGAATGTCCATCTGCCGATACGACACGCCATTCCATTGTATAGACATCATCTTTTAAATTTTCCTGTAAATCTACAGACAAGGTTTTATTGTTTACTTCCACATTTCCTTTATCGACTTTTTCACCAGCTGAATTCGTAACATTAAACACAGCAAAACCCGACTGTATTTTTTCATTGTATTCAATAGAAGCTTTCTTCGGTGCCTCGTCCAAGCTTTCATTTTCACTTGGATTTGAATTGACGATATAGGCATGTGCAGAAGCATTTGACACATTTATCATAAACAGAAGCATAAATGCTAGAAATACTCCAGAAAAATATTTAATTCTCATATTAGTCCCTACACTCCCTTTTAAATTGAAACGGCCTAACTTGTGCAGTTTTGCACTTAACCCCTATTATTATATAGTTTGCTAAACGTTGCGACAAACAAAAAGCAGCTAAATTTTTAAACAGCCTGTGTCAAACGGTAGTCTAAAATGACATATCATGCGGTTTCCAAGGAAATAAAATAAACTTGCCTTGTTTAAATAAAATAAAAGGGGCAATAATGTAGATAATCTACTGAAGGAGGCAAGTTAATGGAAGTGACAATGAGTCTTGATGAAGTAATCACTGCAATTCAAGGTTTGCGTTCTAACGGAGAGCAATTGAACAAAAAGAAAATAAAAACAAGCCATCCAGATTTAATGAGGCATGCCCTTCATTATTTTCCTGATTGGAATGCTGCAGTAGAAAAAGCGATCTAATGTGCTGTTCCATCCTTTTTGTTTCATGTTCTTGTAGAGAAGCATAATATAACTTCCAAGAATTAACTTACATAATATTACAGTCTGTCGTCTTATTAGGCAGACTTCTTTTTAGTTTACATCCCATAACTAATGGATTGCATTGTATGTAGATTATTGGGAATCATGTATTTATAAAACAACTGCAGCTGTATACTGTTTTGGAACAATCAAGGAGAGGGTTAAAAATGAAAGATTTTATTGGGTTGCTAAGGAACGGAAATAAATCGGCACTTTACGCAACAGTCATTAATACAGTGATTGCTGCTATTAAGGGGACAGCTTTCGGGCTGACAGGAAACGTTGCTATGTTTGCAGAAACCATGCATTCACTCGGAGATGCAGCAAACCAATTTTTTGTGTTTATCGGTTCCGCCTTAAGCAAAAAAGCACCGACCAAACGCTTTCCAGGAGGTTTCGGCAGATTGGTCAACCTCGTGTTGTTATTTGCCGTCCTGATTGTAGGCATCATGAGCTATGAAACCATTCGTGAAGGAATTGATCATCTTTTCCATCCAACAGAATCAACGGGTTTTTATCTCAACATTTCCGTACTTGCTCTAGCTGTTGTACTTGAGTTCTTTGTGTTAATGAAAGCTATGAAAGAAATAGTCGCCGAAGAAGGACTCTCTTCTAGAGGTTTAAGGCTATTTAAAGACAGCTTTCTATATTTAAAAAAAGCAAAACCAGCAACAAAACTCGTGTTTTTAGAAGATTTAGTAGCAACAGGCGGCGGTCTACTTGCGATGGCTGCTGTTATTATCGCACAAATCACTCCATTCTATCAGGCAGAAGGGCTTGCCTCTATCATTATCGGGATTTTCATGTTTTTTGTAGTTGGCCGAGTATTTCTTGATAACGCAGCTGGGGCAATTGGCGAAAGTGATGCTGAAATGGAAGGCAGAATCGGCATTATTGCAATGGCTGATCCAGATGTGCGTGACATTCAAGGTGTTTCTGTTTATAAAGAAGGCGAGAATTTCCATGTGGAGCTAAGCATTGAGCTCGATAGCAAATTAACCGTTGAACAAGCTGATTTAATCCGACACCGGATTGAAGATCAGATTATTAAAGAAAAAGGGGTATCAGACGTCATTATTGAGTACGATAAAGATGATGGCATTCTAAAATGGAAAGAACCTGACAATGAACAAAAAACTACATAAAAAAGAGGAAGGAACTCCTTCCTCTTTTACTTATCCTCTTTTACGGCCTCTTCAAATGGAGCGTAAAAAATCCCTTTCGGAGCTAATATATCCGTTTCTGTTTCCTCTTCTTGACCATTCACAGTATAAGTTCCTGCTGGAAAATAGTCATAAAAGCCAGATTCAATATGAAGCTGCACATAATATTCATCAAGCTCTTTCATTAATGCAATAAACTGGTCATTATCGAGCACCTCACCGAACTCATCAAGCTCGAAGTTCTCTTTAATCGCATCGAGGAGTTCTTCGTGGGAGTCCACTGTCACAAATAGATCAACGTCACAGCATTCCATACACAGCAAGACCTCTTCCCCTTCAATTTCTTTAAAAGAGTCACTAACTATATCTTTTAATATTTGATTAATTTTATCAGCATTTTTTAGAACCATTGTCGTTTTCAAAAAAAAACCTCCATGTATAGCACATGTAAGAAAGATAAATCATATCCGGGTATATAGTCAAGCAATAACCTAAAGACAGCAAATGCTACATGACAATTTCCTTCAATAGTCGGAAGGATTCTAGTCTTTCTTGATGATCAAACACGGCCGTATTGACGATAATTTCGTTTGCTTGTGTTTCATTTAGAAATGCCTTAAGCTTTTGGGCAACCGTTTCTTGAGTCCCTATAATAGAGGATTTTAATTGCTGCTGAACGACATTTCTTTCATAAGGACTCCAAACTTCATCCATGTTATCAACTGGCGGCTTCAGCTGTGTCGGTCTGCCTCTAATTAAGCTTAAAAATTGCTGCTGAGAGGAGGTAGATAAATATTTTGCTCTCTCTTCCGTTTCTGAAATGATCACATTCGCTCCAACCATGACATAAGGTTTTTCTAAGTCTTTCGATGGTCTGAAATGTTGGTGGTATATTTGTAGTGCAGGAATGGTATAATCTGGTGAAAAATGGCTTGCAAAAGCAAAAGGCAAACCTAGTTCCCCTGCCAATTTTGCACTGAATCCGCTTGAGCCGAGGAGCCAAATCGGAATATTCAATCCCTCACCAGGAATCGCCCGTACAGGCAGGCCTGTCTGTTCGTAAGGCTTTAAATAGTTCCTTAAATCCTCTAACATTTCCGGAAAATCACTGCCATCACCTTTCCCGCCTCGACGTAATGCATTTGCTGTTAGCTGGTCACTCCCTGGTGCACGTCCAAGCCCTAAATCAATTCTGTTTGGATATAATGATTCTAATGTCCCAAACTGCTCGGCAATTACTAGTGGTGCATGGTTTGGCAGCATGATGCCTCCGCTTCCAACGCGAATTTTGCTGGTGCCTCCAGCAAGATATCCGATCAAGACAGATGTGGCACTGCTGGCAATACCTGGCATACTGTGATGCTCGGCAACCCAATATCTGTTATATCCCCAATTTTCTGCATGCTGAGCCAAGTCTAAAGAGTTTCGAAAGGCATCGGCTGCTGTATTGCCTTCTGTTATCGGCGATAAATCAAGGACAGAAAATTTAGCATCTTTTAATGTTTTCATCATCGTTTCTGACCTCCTTTTACGTTCTATTTCACTATAGTATGTTTGCCTACCGAGAAGCAATTTTCCTGCTTACAGTATCTTACTTTAAGGTTTTAACATACTCCAATGTTTCTTGATGGTAAGGCTCCATTAAATATTCAATTGGCTGATACGGTGAAACAACGGGTACCTTTTTGCCGTTTATGATGCGAATAATCGGCTTCGCCTGTGATTTCGATGCTGCAATTTTCCAAACGCTGTCCCGTTTTTCCAATGATAAATCAATAATGCCTAAATGATTTCCCCAAAAACCAGCTTGCACCGCTGGCTTTTTATTAATCGTTCCAGCTTGGTGATTAATACCCTCTATATTTTTTTCGCCCTTTTTCGGAAACAGACTGTGAGAATGCCCGTACAACAAAACATCAATTCCTTCTACCTTGCTGACATCCACTACATTATTGCCTCGTTTATCCTTTAAGGCATCATCTGATTGAAGACCTGCATGAACAAGGGCAATGATAATATCAGCTCCCGCTTTTTTCATTATTGGTACAATCTCTGCAGCTGTTTCGCTCATATTCTTAATGATGAGATTATCTTCGAAGTATTCCTTGTCCCATTCGGCTGCAATGGGCGTAAGTAAGCCTATGACACCAACATTGATTGTTTCGACTGTTCCAGCCTCTGTCTTGATGGGATATGGCATGATTGTATAAGGATTAAAAAAATGCAGGTCATCCTCTGCCATTTGATTATGATCGTCAATATAAATATTCGCATTCACTACTGGGAAATCAGCTCCTGAAACAGTCTTTAATAAAAAATCCAGTCCATAGTTAAACTCATGGTTTCCCACTGTTGCTGCGTCATACTGTAATAAATTCATTGTTTTGTAAGCAGGGTGAATGTCTGTAACAGGAAGAAATGGACTTTTGGCGATAAAGTCTGCTAAAGCATTTCCTTTTATCATATCTCCTACATCAAATAACAAGGTATTTTCGTTTTGTGACCTGATTTTTTGAATAAGAGAAGCTGTTCTGCTTAAACCATACTCAATTGTCCTGTTATTATTTTTATAATCATAATCTAGAATATTTGCATGGATGTCGGTTGTTTGTAGTATTTTCAATTTAGCTTTAATTGGATTATGTAGTTCCTCTGCCTCTGAATGGTGAAATGGCAATAGCATGAACACCAGAGTCAAAAGAATAAATCGTCTTCTCACAGGCTGACCACCTCGGATGCTCCCATTTTAAGGGTATTTCCCTTATTCTTCTCCAAAACGCCCAAAACTACCCATACACTTTTAAGAGCAGGTTTGAAGCTTGCTGAAATATGTCTACTATTAAGAGGTTTTGATAGCTTTTGTCTTCTTGCAGGAAATTAGCACTGCACTATGTAATTGGTAAGCATAGCCATTTATAAATTTATCTTTTTTTCTATTCAACCTACCTTAAGGAGTGTATAATATGAACATTTATTCTATTCATGAAGCATCTCAAAAGCTGACGACAAGTCCGAAAACTTTAAAGCAATGGGAAAATAAATTTAAAGAGCTGCTAGTTATTCCTCGTACAAAAAACGGAGCACGTTTTTATACAGACAAAGAGCTTTCCCTACTGCTGGAAGTAAAGAATCTTTATGCTGAAAAGCGAAATACGACAGAAGTTAAAAAAACACTAAGTATGATTCTTCAGCCTAAGGAAGCAAAGCAAGAACAAGACGTGGCGACTAAAGAAATGACACCACCTGTCTTAGAAGAAGCTGCTGCTAATGAGATTCAAATCATTCATAATGATGATTTAATAACGAAAATAGACAGAAATACAGAGGATGATAATCAGCTTCAAGTATTGCTCTCGTCTTTAGAAACATATAAACAGGATTTTCTTCATGAAGTGAAGCAAGAAATACGCAACGGCATTAAACAAGAGGTGCTTGAAACAATCTCAACAGAAATACAAGCAGGCAAAACAGAAACGATTGAAAAACTGTCAAGTGCACTTGCTGACCACAAGGATGCTGCCAAAGAAAGGATGGAGCATATCGCAGAAATCGTACATACAAGCACACAAAAAACAACGGACGACTATGAATCCATTAAAACTAATATTAGAAAGCTGTCGCAAATTTCAAAAGCAGAAAGAAAAACCTATTCAAAGCAATGGACAGCAGCAACTACCTCTACTAAAGAAATTAAAGCAATGATGGATCATCTGTCTAAATCAAACAGTGAAATCAACAAAACGGTAGAGCAGCTTCATAAAAATGATCGGATGCTGATGGAGGCTATCCAAGTAGAGCGTGAGCAAATGTCTAAGGATATTAAAGACAGAGAAAAAAGCTTTCAGGAGCTTGTCCAGTCATTCAGACAAACGGCTGTAGCCGAACCTCCTAAAAAAACATGGTGGAAAATTTGGCATAAATAATGTTCTCTGTAACTTTTAGATCAGGAGCCCTCCTGGTCTTTTTCTATTTCTTGCCTTTATGTTAGAATGTTCTCATATGAGCATTTTCTAAAATTGACAACTGGAGGACATAATGGCAAATTTCCAAGCATTATTTCTAGATATTGATGGCACTATTCTGCAGCCTGATGACACGATGCAAGAGTCAACTAAAACCGCAGTCAAACTGATGAAGGAAAAAGGACTTGAAATATTCTTGGCAACAGGCAGACCGCTACATGAAATAGCAGATATAGGAGAAATATTAAAAATTAATTCTTTCATCGGCTATAATGGCGCTTTAGCTATTTACGACGGGCAAGACATTGTGAAAAGCCCAATGGATCCAAATTTAGTGGACTTATACATAAAAATCGCTGCTGAAAAAAACAATGAGCTTGTGCTTTACACAAGCAGCCATAATCTCCTCTCTAATCCAGACAGTGAAGTAACAAAGCAATTCTGCAAGAAATTCCATTTAAGAAGCAATAAGCAGTACACGGAAGATGAAAAAGCAAATATATTAGGCATTACGGTCATGAACTTGAACGAAGAGGATATTCATCTGTATGAAGGTTTCCCTGAGATTCATTTATCCCAAGTGAATATCGAAGGTTTTCGCCACTCCTATGATGTAATCAGTGACAAAGTAAATAAAGGAATGGCCATTAGTACCGTATTAAAAAGGCTGAATATCGATGCGAAGAACGCGATTGCTTTTGGTGATGGCATGAACGATAAAGAAATGCTGTCAGTTGTTGGCGAAGGCTTTGCCATGGGTAATGCTCATGAAAAGCTGTTTGCTTATGCAAAACATACCACTACCTCTGTAAGTGATTCTGGTATTTATAATGGCTTAAAAACGCTTGGTCTCAAAGAAGAATAAGCAAAAAAGAGCGATACCCGAAATACAAGGTATCGCTCTTTTTTAGTCAACTTGCTCTGTTTCCGTTTCATTTTCAGCCATTACATTCGTTACCTTTTTATCGTAATAGCTTTCATTCATTTTATAGGAAAGTTCAAATGCAGGAGATGCTGCATTTTCTGTTTTAATCCAATAGAATCCTTCATTATGCGCAATTGAATCAAGTTCAAGCATAACGGTAAGTTCAACTGTAATTAAATTTTTTGTTTTCGTGATGGCTACTGATGGATTCGACGTTCTAGAAGGCTTATTCATCATTTTTTTGGCAAATAACACGGAAAAATACAATTCATTTCCGCTCTTGCTCTTCTTGTTCATTTTCAGCAAAAAGGAATCTCCCAAATCTACTAGCTTTTCCTTATCCATATCCGAAACGGACATGTTTAGTTTTATGTATTTGTTCTCTACTGGTGCAATATTAATTTTCGTAGCAGCCATTTGTATCCTCCTCTTTACAATCAACTGACACATTGCCATTTTACACATACTTTTTATTATATTACACTTAGGCAACATTTATGACAAAAAATTATCGTCACGTCATATTTTTATACTATAGTATAGCTGACAGTATTAATTCAAGTGGAAGATATCAAAAATATTGATTATAAAGGACATCTCCCAATGAAGATGTCCCTTTTTTAATTCATTGCACTTATTTTTTTACAAACATTTGAACCCATTCATGACCAGTTTCTTCAAAACCTACACCTATATGACTGAAATCTTTGCTGAGAATATTAGCACGGTGTCCCTCACTGTTCATCCATGCGTTAACGACTTCTTCTGGTGTTCTTTGTCCTTGGGCAATGTTTTCACCAGCTGACTTATACTTGATGCCAAAATCTCTCATCATGTCGAATGGTGATCCATATGTCGGACTTGTATGAGAAAAATAGCCTTTTTCATTCATATCTTGTGCTTTTACATTGGCTACATCATTTAATTCCGGATACGCTGTTAGCGCAGATAGTCCAGCTTTTTGTCTTTCTTTATTTGTTAAGCTAATAACAGCGTCCACGTATTCACTAGAGCCTTTATTTTCACCGGCAATTTCAGCTGCCTTTTTAGCTGACGGTTGTGCTGGTGCAGGCTGGGCAGGCGCTGGCTGTGATTGTTGGATGTTATTTGTAGTCGGATTTTGAGTCTTTTGATTCGCAGTTGCATTATTTGTATTAGCATTTGTGTTTCCATTTGCATTTCCATTCGGCACGGCACCGCGATTCACTATTCTGAACTCATATTTCGCATCCTGAATCTTAATCGGTTGTGTATGTGGATAACGGTTGCTGTTTGTGTCCGTTTTCAGGTTCGAAATCTGGCCTGTTTCGTTAATATTGTTGGTAGTATCCATATCATCAGGGTCTGGACTACAAGCTGCAAGCATACCTACAGCCATACTCATTGTTAAAACTGTTTTTAAAGTATTTTTTAGCATTGGAATTCTCCTTTCTTTTTATTTTTAGTTTCTCAATTTACAGGAGAAATACAGATGGTATTTTTGTGTAAATAATTTCAGTTCTGCAAACAGGAAATATTTAATATTTAGTGTATAATGGCGTTAGTAGCTTTTGTGGCTAGTATAAAATATTGCTAAGAGGTGTATCATGAAACAAATCAGTACAACAGAGGAATTCAACGAGATTATCAATAATGGCGAAACAAATATTGTTAAATTTTTCACGACTTGGTGCCCTGACTGCACAAGAATGGATATGTTCATTGGGGAGATCATCGAGGAAAATGCAGACAAAAAATGGTTCAGCCTCAATAAAGACGAACTGCCTGAACTAGCAGAAAAGTATGATGTTATGGGTATTCCAAGTCTGCTTGTCTTCAAAGACGGTGAAAAAATCGGCCATTTGCACAGCGCTAACGCAAAAACACCAGAGCAAGTGGAAGAGTTTTTAGCTCCATTTAAAAAATAAGTTAAATTAAGAAACAGCAAAGTGCAAACGAGTTTGCTACTAAATAACAGCATAATTGGAGACACACATTCAAACAGTGATTGGTGTCTCCTTTTTGTTGTCTTTTAAACTTTAGCCAATTATAAAAGAAAAGAATTGTTTTTTTTATCTAAAATATAGTTAATAATGATGGAACTGTTTTTCAACGAGGCAACACCGTTTACTTAATAGGATCAAACAGAAAAAAGTGAGGTGAGCTTTTTGTGTTTACGTTACCAAGAGTATGGGGATAAGAACGCTTCATTGATGGTATTTTTGCACGGAGGTGGAGTAAGTAGCTGGATGTGGGATAAACAAACTCCGTATTTCAGTCATTATCATTGCCTGACAATTGACTTGCCAGAACATGGGGAGAACGATTGTGAGTTGAATTTTTCCATTCAAACAAGTGCAGAAAAAATAAATGACTTGATAGAAAAAATCGCGAATGGTAAAAAAATAATCGTGATTGGATTTTCCCTAGGTGCACAGGTAACGATACAAATGTTAAGTATGAAACCTAATTTAATTCATTATGCGGTCATAAACAGTGCATTAGTAAGACCTAATTCTTTTGTTAAAAGGATGATTAAACCTACGATAAAATTAACCTTTCCTTTAGTTAGAAATCAATCTTTTGCAAAGCTTCAAGCGAAAGCACTTTACATTGATAAAGAGTACTTTGCAACCTATTATAAGGAAATTTCTCAAATGAAATCAGATGCTCTTGTTAGAATATTAGAAGAAAATATGTCATTTGAAATCCCTGAAAATTTCAAAAAAGCAAAGAGCAAAATATTAGTTTCTGTTGGTGAAAGAGAAAAGGCAGTAATGAAAAAATCAGCAACAGATATAGTATTAAATAATTCAAATTGTACTGGGATCATTATCCGAGACGTCGGTCACGGAGTATCCCTGTTATATCCTACTTTCTTTAATCAAATGATTGAAAAATGGATACAGGAGGATGCTTTGCCGCAAGACGTAATACCAATAAAGTAACAGCTTTGATATACACAAAAAAACGCTCAGAAAAATCTGAGCGTTTTTATTATATCAGCCTGTATTACGCAAGCCAGCAGCAATTCCATTGATTGTAAGCAGCACTTGATTCAGCAGCTCTGGATCTGGTGTTTCTTGATCACGCAGCTGTTTAATTAGCTCTACTTGGAAGAAATTCAGTGGGTCTACATACGGGTTTCTTCTATAGACAGATTCCTGAATCGTTGGTGTATGATCCAACAGCTCTTCCTCTCCAGAAATTTCAAGCAAAATGGCTTTTGTCTTATTATATTCTTCTTTAATGTTTTCATAAATTCTTGTGCCAATTGACTCATCTTCAACAAGTGATGAATATTCTCTTGCTGTTGTTAAGTCTGCTTTCATTAATGCCATTTGCAAATTATCGATTGTGGAACGGAAGAATGGCCATTTTTGGTACATTTCTTTTAAGATACCGATGTTGCTTGTGTTACTATCTGCGAATTCATGAAGACCAGTTCCCGCTGCATACCATGCCGGCAATAGCTGGCGGCTTTGCGTCCAAGCAAATACCCATGGAATGGCGCGTAAATCTTCAAATGTTTGCTTGCTTTTTCGACTCATCGGTCTTGACCCTATTTTCAAGTTGCCAATCTCATTCAAAGGTGTTGCTTCTTTAAAATATGTCATAAAATCATCATCAAAGAACACTAATGACTGATATTTTTTCAACGAGATCGCAGAAATGTCTTCCATCGCTGTTTCCCATTTGTCTTTTTCCGTTTGGTCTAGCTCATTATTAGAGATATGCGCAAAAGCTTTCAGCAAGGTCGAAATAGCTTGCTCGAGACTGCGGAAGGCAATGTCTTCCAACAAGTAGCGAGAAGATAATACTTCCCCTTGTTCTGTAATTTTCACACCATCTCCAAGTGTCTCAGCCGGCTGGGACAAGATACTCTTGTTCAGCGGACCGCCACCCCTGCCGAGAGAACCACCGCGACCATGGAAGAACTTAAGGCCGATTTTATATCTGCTTGCCATTTCATGAATTTCTCTTTGGGCTTTATACAGCTTCCAGTTGGCAGTCAATGTTCCGCCGTCTTTACTTCCGTCAGAATAACCAAGCATAATTTCCTGCTGGTTCTCATGCTGGATTAAATGATTTTTGTAAACAGGCAGTTCAAACAGTGTTTGCATAATATCAGGACCTGCCACTAAATCATCGATTGTTTCAAGAAGCGGTGCCACATTTAAATGGCTTTCCACTGTACCATCTGCATGAAGACGGTAGATTCCTGCTTCTTTTGCAAGAACGAGCACTTCAAGCAAATCGCTGGCAGATTGAGTCATACTGATAAGATAGACTGTGATTGACCGCTTGCCGAATTTTTTGTGAGCATTGCGAATCATCTGGAAAGTTTTAATCATTTCCTGTGTTTGTGCAGAATAATCCTCATTTAATAACAAAATCGGTCTCGGGTCCTTCAAAACAGACTCAAGGATATTCATTTTGCTCTCTTCATCAAGGCTGCTGTAATCCTCGGCAATTCCTACTTTTTTCAGAATTTCCGAAATAGCTGCTTCATGCTCACCACTGTGATTGCGAATATCTAATGTCGCAAGGTGGAAGCCGAATAAACGCACTTGGCGAATTAATTTCTGTAAGTCTTTTTGTTCATGATCCTTCGGCTGGTGGATCACAAAGCTGTCCTGAATTAAGATTAAATCTTTCAGCAGTTCTTCAGAGTCAGTGTAGCCTTTCTCTGATTTCCCAGTAGCTTTCAGTCGCTCAATAATGACTGCAAACTTTCTGCGATATACTTCTGTTTCAACAGCCCATTTAGTGTCTTCATCTAAGTACAGCTGTTCCTCTTCCACGATTGATTGAATCAGCTTCGAGCTTACTTTGATTCTGTTCGTAGAATGGCTGAATCTTTTCATTAACTCAATGACTGCATCTGTATATTTTTTAAGAACAAGCTTATTTTGCTTATGAAGTGTTTGCCATGTCACTTCTGGAGTTACGTTTGGATTTCCATCTCGGTCTCCGCCGATCCATGAACCGAATGTCAGGAAGTTCGGCACATTCCAGTTGTACGTAGGATAATTCTCATGAAGAGCATCCTGTACTTCTTGATGAATCTCTGGCAATACATCAAACAATGTCTGATCGAAATAATATAAACCATTTCGAACCTCATCCATTACTGTCGGTCTCGTTAAACGGAGCTCATCTGTTTGCCACATAATCGTAATTTCCTCAAACAGCTCCTGATCAATTTGCTTACGCTCTTTTCTTGTAAGCATTGGATTATCAAGCTGTTTCAGAAGGTTTGCGATTCTCTTCTGAATTTCAAGAATAGACCGCTTTGTCGACTCCGTCGGATGCGCTGTAATAATCAGCTCCAATGATAAAGTATCAAGGACATTTTGAATAGCATCCTCAGTAAGGTTTTTACTCTTAAATGCCTGAATGGCACTTTCAATTGATGCAGGCTGAACAAGATTATTTTCCTGCAGCTGATATTCTCTTCTTCTTCTGATACGGTGATTAAGCTCTGCCACGTTCACTAAGTGGAAGTATTTAGAGAATGCACGGATAACCTGCCTTCTCATTGGTCTTTCTAAGTTTTCCATTTCTTTTTTCAGTTCTTGATATGTACCATCATTATAATTGTTGCGCAGTTCCTTCGCTAATTTACGGATTGTTTCGACTTTTTGCAAAAGTTCTTGCCCGCCATGATGCACAAGCACTTCACCAAGTATGATTCCTAGTCGCTTAACATCCCTGCGTAAGGATGAACTGCTTTCGTTAACTTTTAGTCTTGTTGTCATTAGATTACCATCCCTTAATCTAAATAATATTTATCGATTCGATATCTTAATCCTATCACTATTCTTTCAAAAATTCATTAAGAATTCGCAAGTATTAATAGATAGAAAAGATTAGTTTAATAAAATTAATCTAATTTTTGTATAGATCACACGGAAAGTGGGAATAATTTCTTAGTTAACCGTTTTCAAACTTCACCATTTTTTGTATTATACCTTTCATTACATTATTTGCACATCAATTTGTCTTATACCAATAATTCTTGTTCGGGGAGTGTTTTTCCTTCTTTAAAGGAATCTTTTTCATTAGTAAATAAGTTTCTTACAGATGCAATGCTAATAATTACTATCTTGGTCTTATTTTTAGTAAAATTAACTTATGCTCAGCCAATATAATTAGAACAGGAAGTGTTAAATTGAGTAATCTTAAAGTTTGGTTTGATAAAGGAATGTCTTCTCATCAGTACATATCCAGCATGCAGGTGAATAAAGAGAATCTTTTAAAGGTTTATAATGAATTCTCTGTACCAGCACAAGATATGAAAAATCTGCAGGGTCTGCAATCAAAAGGAATGAAGGCTATAATTCTTAGTGCAGATTGGTGCGGGGATGCCATGGTCAATGTGCCTATCTTTTTGCGCTTAGCTAATGAAGCGTTAATCGAGACAAGATTTTTAATCAGAGATGATAATCTGGAATTAATGGATCAATTTTTGACAAATGGAACTGCACGCTCGATTCCAATTATCATCTTCCTCGATGAAAATGATGAGTTAATCGGCAGATGGGGACCTAGAGCAGAAATTATTCAAAAAGAAGTGGATGTCCTGAAAAAAGACGTGCCTGCTAAAGACTCTCCAGACTATGACGCTGCTTTTAAAGCATTCATAAAGGAAATGGTTCAGCAATTTATCAACAATCGTGAGTGGTGGACAATCATTAAAGATGACCTGATTCAAAGCCTATCATCCTTAGATAAGAAATAAAAAAACGGGGTTCCCCCCCGTTTTTTTAATGACTATGCATTTCTTTGTTAGGATTGTAAATAACAAAACCTGGCTCTGGCATATGGAAATATTGAATCCAGATACCGTCTAAGAACTCACTGTCTCGTGTATCTAAAAGGACCGCAACTTCTTTATCTGATTCTACCACTTCATCATTTTCTGTCTGCTTGTCCAGCTTAAGATCATAATGAGCATGGTTTCCATGATGTTCTGTTATGTATACACGCAGCATTTCACCTTCATCCGCTTTGCTCAGCATTTGTTTCATGACTTTCGCTGCATGTCTGTTTACTTTAACTTTCATTGTATTGCCTCCATCTTTCGAATGTATTGTACGCCTCTATTGTAGTCCTCTAAACAGCTGTTTGCAAACAATCGGTACTGACATATAAAAAAACAGCCTGGCATACTGCCAGACCATTTTCTGTCTATTATGATAATGCACCGATTTCGGTCATTTCCTTTATCTTAGCCAAGTCTTTAGCATATAGCTCAAAACTTTCTTTATCCATTTTATCCAATGATTCATTTACCTTAAACTGAAGATAGTTGCGTTTTAATTCCATATCGATAATGGAAACGATTTTTTCTTCGTTAATGAAATCCTCCAGCTCCTGGACAAACATATATACAGTATAATCATTGATCATTACAAGCATCAGCCAACCTAGAGAATCAACATATTTCTTCTCATCTGTAACAGTAATAATATCCCCTTTATGTAAATCAATAAAAAATGTATGGTCAGGTCTAGGACAAGTACATTCTACCATATATTGAAACGGCTTAGTTACCAAGAATTGATTTTGCATATAATTACACCTTCCTAGCTCTTTTTTATTATCTGTTTTTTTGGTTATTCTCATTGTAAATGAAAATGATTATCAGTGTCAATTTATTTAAACAAAAAAATTCTCCTTTTAAAAAGGCGACAAAAAATTAGCAGTGAAGATATAAAAAACCTGAGTCTGATTTATAATCAAACTCAGGAGGTAGTCAAGATAATGGATAGATAACTAAGCTAATCAATCTTTTCGCTGTTTTAATACTACAGGAAGTCTATTTGGGTAAAATTGATTATTAATTTCCCTTAAAATAGAAAGATCACATTTAGGTTTGCGGTTATACGTAAGTATCCCATTTATTTCTTGTTCCACATCTGTTAACTGTGTATAACAGTAACCCCATAACCCTTTCGATTGGTAGATAGCCTCCATAATGCGCCGATAATCCCGGATATATTCTTCTACCGTTTCAACCGAAGTATAGCCCCAGCCTTTTTGATCATCCACTTTAAAGCCTATTCCTCCAAACTCTGTCAGCATAATTGGTTCGCCTTGATGAGAATATCCATTTGCATAAACTTGCCACTTACCGTGTGCATATGATAATAGATTTTCAACAGAAGAGAGTGCTTCTTTAAAATAACGATACTTATCCTTTTCATCATGATTTCCATGATTATAATTGTGAATAGCACATATATCTGTAGTAGTAGCTTCCCAGCCATCATTAGAGATGACAAGCCTCGTACCATCAATAGCATGCAGCATATGATACATTGTTTTGGAGAATTGTTGCTGCTTTTTGTCAGCGTGAATATTAGGAACTCCCCAACTTTCATTTAACGGAACCCAGGTGACAATGGACGGGTGATTATAATCTCGTTCTACAATTTCCACCCATTCCTTCATAAGCCTCGTAGCCGCTTTTTCTGTATACACAGGAGCAGAAGCACACTCACCCCATACTAAGAACCCTAAAGTATCCGCATAATATAAGAACAAGGGATCTTCTGTTTTTTGGTGCTTACGACAACCATTAAATCCTATCTCTTTCGCTAATTCAATATCTCTTTTAAAATCACTTGCTGAAGGTGCTGTCAATAATCCTTCTGGCCAATAACCTTGGTCCAGGACTAACTTTTGATAGTATGGCTTATTATTTAAAAACACCATCCCATTTTCACTATGTACTTTTCTATATCCGAAATAAGATTTTATAGTATCAAGTACGTGACCAGCATCATTAACCAATTCTAGTTTTACATCAAAAAGGTTTGGATTTTCAGGTGTCCACGCAAAACCTGCATCATGGAAATTGGATCGAAATATTTTATTCTGCATGATATCAATTGCTCTTTTCACATTATGACTGTTTAACTTAATCTGATCCTCTGCAATCATGATATCTTTATAACTAATAGTGTAGTTTAAGAATCTATTTTCTTCTATTAAGTTCGTAAAATCACTGATAAGAAGATCTATCGATACCATGCCATGATCAAAATCAGAGGTGAACTTTACACTTTCAATATGTTCTTTATCAAGCTGCTCTATCCAGACTGTTTGCCAAATACCAGTAGAATTGGTGTACCAAATCCCCCTCGATTCCTTTTCCCAAAACTGTTTCCCACGAGGAATGGTTTCATCATCAAATGGATCATGCACAAAAACCGTGATTGTTTGTTTTCCCTTAACTAGCTTATCTGATATGTTAAAATGAAAGGACGTATGTCCCCCTTCGTGCTCTCCAACAAATTGCCCGTTCACATAAACTTTACAATAGTAATCCACTGCACCAAAGTGTAATAACGTTTCCTTATCATGTGGATGATCTAGTTCTATTTCTTTTTTATACCATATATATTCGTGAATTGTGCGGTCATTTATGCCGCTTAACTCCGATTGATAAACAAAAGGAACGTTTATTTCTCTAGTTAGTTTCTCCTGATTAGCATACTTTTCTTTCCAGCCTTCGTTCTTATCATCAAACTCGAATTGCCATTTGCCGTTTAAATTTATCCATTCAGATCGTACAAATTGAGGTCTTGGATACTCTGCTCTACTCATATTGCCTCCTACGGTTTCAGTCTTCTTGTATTTACTTCGCTTACTCTGCTGACAGATACTTTTGGCTTTCGATCAATAGTAAGCAGCCCATTTAGTTCCTGTTGTACATCTGTGAGCTGTGTATAACAATAGCCAACCACATAGTCTAAATCCTGAATAGCATAATGAATTTCTTCAAATCGTTTGAAAAACGCTTCCTCATCCTTCACTTGATTTCCATAACCCCAGCCTTCTTCTGTTTGGAAAGCAATCCCGCCAAATTCAGAAATAATGATCGGCTGACCTTTATAGGCATAATTTTCAGCAAACGGATAGAAATCTTTGTTGAATTGCATCTTATTTGATAAAACATGTTCTTTATTTTCATAGCGTTTCGTAAATGCTTTGCCGAATTCTTCATAATCATGAAGCGTAATAATATCAGAAATGGTATGCTCCCAGCCGTCGTTCGTTATCACAGGGCGCATTTGATCATAAGTTTTCGTCATATAATAAATACTTTCGGTAAATGCTTGTTGTTTCCTATTTACATGAATATCGTGAACTCCCCAAGATTCATTGAAAGGAACCCATGTAATAACACTAGGATGATTGTAGTTTTGCTTCACAATTTCCATCCATTCTTGTGAGAAGTTCTTAACTGCTACATCATTAAATGCATACACAGAGCCCACTTCTACCCATACTAGCAACCCATATTTATCTGCTAAATATAAAAAGCGAGAATCCTCTACCTTTTGATGTTTTCTAACTCCGTTATATCCAAGCTCTAACACTTTTTGTATGTCTTCCTCTAAAGCTTCTGTACTCGGCGGCGTCATATCAGAATCCTGCCAGTAGCCTTGATCTAGAATAAGGCGTTGATATAATTCTCTATTATTAAGCAGTATCTTATTTCCTTCTATTGATATCTTTCTCATGCCAAAATAAGAATGCACTGTATCAAGTAATTCGTTGCCTTTATATAAATGAAGCTGAAGATCATACAAATGAGGGTTCTCTGGACTCCAAGGTTTCATGGTCCAAGGATCTTTTCTTTCCAGCACACTTCCCCGCAGTGAAGCAGAACCATCTATTATATTTGCAGTAAAAGAATTAATAAACCTTCCATCAAAAAGAATCTTTGCTTCTACAGTATATCCATCTGATTCAATCGGAAGATTTTTTGTATCTATTTCAATCTGAATTTCTTGTTCATCAAATAAAGGAGTGATTTTTGCATGCTCTATATAAATAGGAGAAACATATTCAAGCCAAACTGATTTCCATATCCCTGTTGTTTGTACATACCAGCATCCAAAGTTCTCCTCTCGCCACCTCTGCTTTCCTCTTGGCTGAGAACAGTCCTTTGAATCATACACTTTAACACTCAATTTATTTTCACCGATATGAACTTTCCCCTGTAAATTTACTGAAAATGCATGATAACCGCCTTGATGCTGTGCAGCAAGCTTACCATTTACATATATAAACGCCTCATAGTCTACTCCTTCAAAATGAAGAATAGGGTGTTTCTCTAAATCCTTTATATTAAATGTTCTTTCATACCAAACTATTTCATGATGTTCTGTTTGATGAATGCCACTTGCCTTTGTTTCATAAGTGAAAGGCACTTCAATCACCGTTCCCTTAGGAAACTTTTCATACCACTTATTTTTTTCGCCTTCTTTCTTATCGTCAAAGGCGAAATCCCATTTGCCATCTAAGGAAAACCATTCCTCTCTTCTAAACTGAGGATTAGGATGTAATTCATTCATTAGTTTATACCTCCAATATGTTGATTACTTTTCATCATTAACTTCTTGATAGACTTGTTTTTAGCCAACAGTATCATCCCAGCAGACATGTATAAGACAACACTGATGATATCCATAATGATGTAGCTCATAGCTCCACATACTAAAAACCACACTGCCACTTTTACATGAACTTGATCATCTTTAATATATTTTTTTGCACAGACCAAGTTAAACATGCCGACTCCGATAAGAATGGATCCAAATATTGCGATAAATATATAGATACTTCCAACAACTGATTCCAATGCTTTCATATAAGCAAAGCTCGTGTTTTCAATTAGATTTGCACCTTCTACTTTTTTCAAAGTTCCATACACTAAGATCGTAAATAAACCATCAATTATCTGCCAAATCCCAGCTATTCTCACTAAGTTTCTTTCCAATCTTCTGTTCATTAACCTTTCACTCCAGCAGATAGAGACATAGAATCTAAGAAATACTTTTGAGCAAATAAGTAAAGAATGAAGGTTGGAACAATCGCAACAATCGCTCCTGCCATTAATAAAGTAGGCTGCGCCTGATACATCCCTTGAAGCAATTGAAGCCCTGGTGTAATCGGCATTTTTTCCACATCATTAAACACGATTGATGGCCATAAAAAATCATTCCAAGAACCAGTAAAAGAGAATAAGGAAACGACTAACAGCACTGGTTTAATTAAAGGGAGAATTACCCTTGATAATATTTGAAAATCATTCGCACCATCCATTCTTGCTGCTTCATCAAACTCTGTTGGTATATTATTCATAAATTGTCTCACTAGGAAAATATTAAAAACGCCAGCAGCTCCAGGAACGATCATGGCGATTGGAGAATTAACCCACCCTAATAGATCAATAATTTTATAAAGGGGAATTAAATTTACTACTGCCGGAAACATCATCGTTGCCATTAAAAACGCAAACAATCCATGCTTTCCTCTAAAATTTAATCTACTAAAAGCAAAGGCAGAAAGTGTAACAACAAGTAATACTAATAAAGTGTGAGAAATGGAGATAAATAAGGAATTCGTAAACCAGCGCACTAACGGCGTACTTGCATTATCTACTAAAAGAGAGGTGTAATTGGATAGCACCCATTCGATTGGTAGAAATTTAAACCCAACAGATTGTAGTTCAATTTCCGATTTAAAAGAAGTTACGATTCCCCATACTAAAGGTATAACCCAAATAACTGACATCGCGAGCAAAAAGACAAATGCAATGATTTTTGGAAATGGATTAACTCTCTTTCCACTCATTTCAAACCCTCCTTCACTTTAATTCTTCCTTTCTCTTAAGAAAAAGAACTGCAAGGATGCAACAACCATTATGCACACGCCTAGAATAACTGCCATTGCTGATGAAATTCCTGCGATAGATTGGCCTGAACCAAATGCATTTTGCTGAATATCCATTAAGAGAACCCTTGTCGAGTCAGTAGGCCCTCCACCTGTAAGCATTAGCGGCTGTCCATATACATTAAAGTGTGCAATAGTAGTAATTACTACGGTATAAAGAATTTGTCCTCTTATACTAGGAAGTGTGATTTTAATGAATTTCTGAAATGGTGATGCTCCATCAATATCTGCAGCTTCATATAAATCTTTAGCAATGCCATTTAATGCTGCTTGATAAATAATCATATTGCCACCGATAGACCACCAAACAGTTAAAATTACTAATGCAATCCATGCATAGGGTTGTGTTCCTGTCCATACCGTTTCTAAATTCAGGATATTATTTATTGGGCCATATGTGACGTTGAACATTAAAGTCCAAATAATCACGACCGCAGAAATCGCGAATAAAGATGGTAAATAAAAAAGTGATTGAAAGAACTTCCATAAAGCAGGTTTAGTATTTAAAGCTGCTGCAAGGCATAATGGCACAAGGATACAAAACGGTACAACAAAAAGCACGAATAAAAACGTATTCTTCAAGCCTGTATGTAGCTGTTCATAAAAGATAGAATCAGATTGCAGTAATATTTCCTTATAATTATCAAGGCCAATAAACGTAGGGGAACTTATTAAATCCCATTCTGTAAAAGATATATAGATACCAAAGAAAACAGGAATCAAGAAAAAGACAGCAAATATTAGCAAATGAGGTGTTAAGAAAATCCATGGTGTAACAGACACTTTTTTGGACCTCTTATTTTTGACTTGCTTCACTTGTTTTGTAGCAGGAACAGTTTCCATCGCTCCACTCCCCCTTTTTTTCTATGTTTGAATAGAAAAAACATACTAAACTCGCAAAATATCAATGGTTAAAGCTTACCTTCTGCTGTATACAAAAGGTAAGCTTCTACCTTCTATTTTCTCCAAATCATTTATTCGATTTATCTTTTTCAACCTTCGCAGATACTTCTTTTTGCATTTGCGTAAGCGCTTTATCAACATCCAGCTTTCCAAAAACTACATCGCCTGCTTGAGCATCAAGCGCTTCTGAAACATAGCCATTGTACTTATAATCAAAAATTTTCAAAGTTGCTTGTTGCTCTGGTGTAGATAAGAAAAATGCTTGCGGCATCTGTTTATACTCTTCCTCTTCTAACAGTGATAACGTGGCAGGATTTTGCCCGGACTTCGCCCATTCCATTGAATTGTCTCTAACCCAATTTAAGAACTCCATGACACCTTTTGCTTTTTCATCACTGCGTGATTCATCTTTAAACATGACAAATTGATGGGAGGAAGACCAGTTAACTGTTTTTGACAAGTCATCAGATACCTGCGGTGCATTAGTTAGTCCCCAATTTATCTTGCTTTGCTTCACTTGGTTTTGCATCCAAATTCCTTCAGGCAAAAAGACTACTTTTCCTGTTAAAAACATTTGCGTAGGATCTTCACCATCCTTTGTTGTATATCCTGTCTTCACTAATTCCTTCCACAAGTTAAACGTATCTTGAGCTGCTTGATTATCTAACGTCGGTTGTATGCCATCCTCTGTTAGAACCCCACCGTTTTGTGCATACAGGGATAAAAAGTTCGGCTTTAACCAAGAGACACCGATAGATGCAATCTTATCTTTTTTTGAAACTTCGCCTACTTGCTCTATTTCAGCAAATGTCACAATATTGTCGTCTAACGCTGTCGGCAAATACTTATTCACTAGGTCTTTATTGTAATAAAGTCCAAACGTATGTATATCTAGCGGTATACTATATCGTTCAGATTCGATTTCTCCAATATTCCAAGCTTCTTGCACATAATTTTCTGCTTTAATCTCTGGGTAATCTGTTAATAAATCATTATAAGAGGTTAACATATCATTGTCTTTAAACTGCTTAATACGCTCTGCATGAACAATTGTTAAATCAGGTATATTCTTTTCGGAGTTCACAATAGTTGGAATTTTTGTATACATATCTGTTTCTTTAAGAGAGATATTCTTAATCTTATACTCTGGATTTGTCTTGTTGTATTCATCTACCATTGCTTGCATGTTTTTCCCATCAGGCCCTGTAAACGGATTCCAAAAGGTGATTTCATTTTTAGCGCTACTACTTGCACCTGAACTACTACAACCTGCCATAAGTCCAATTGCTAAACCTAACACACCTAAAAGCTTCCACCGTTTTTTTGAAGTACCCATCCGATTTCCTCCCCATTTGATTAATTTATATATTTAACCAAATAGTTAAATACATAAATACATTCGTCTTACATTTTTAATTTAACAACAAAAGAAAGCGTTGTCAACGTTATTTTATCAGGTTTTATAGAGTTTTCTATTGAGGTTAAACATATGTAATGTTACAATAAAAGTACAAGCAACTATTTAATCTTTTGGTTAAGGAGATGAGCATTTATGCAAATTCAGGTTTCTAAAGATTACTTCCATGTTTATCAAGCTCTTGCTAGTGAAACGCGCATCGTGATTATCGAACTATTAGCGGTTAACCAAGCTAATATTTCAGATTTAGCTAAACAATTAAATATAAGTCCAGCTATCGTTACACGCCATGTGCAGAAGCTAGAAGAAGCTGGGATTGTAAAATCAATTAGAACTGCTGGTAAGTCAGGGTTACAAAAAATAGTGGAGCTCGCAGTAGATAATATTGACATACATTTTCCTAAGAAAATATTTAAAGAATATTCCCTGCATTTAACCGATTTAAAGATTGGCCATTATACGGATTTCCAAGCAAAACCAACATGTGGAATTGCATCAGAAACGGAAATAATCGGCAAGCCAGATGACCCTAAATATTTTATGGATACAAAAAGGGTTGATACACAGCTCCTATGGTTGTCAGAAGGATTTGTAGAATATAAAATCCCAAATCTCCTAGGTCCTAACCAAATACCAGAAATGGTAGAAATCAGCATGGAATTAGCTTCCGAATTCCCTTTATCTAACAATGTTTGGCCAAGTGATATTACTTTTTATTTAAACGGTGTAAAACTTGGTACTTATACAGTCCCAGGAAACTTTTCAGATGTGCGAGGTCGATATACCCCAAGTTGGTGGAATGATAAATTCAGTCAGTATGGCCTGCTGAAAACAATTCGCATCAATAAAATCGATACAGGTATTGATGGAGAGGCTTTATCTAGTGTAACTATCGATGACATCCAATTAGATCAATCACCATTTTTAACACTTAAAGTTGCAGTCGAACAAGATTCAGAAAAAGTAGGAGGGCTCACTCTTTTCGGGGAGCACTTCGGAAACCATAAGCAAAATATTCGAGTGGGAATCTATTATTTAGAAAAAGAAGTACAAACTTTAAAAATCCCTTAAGCGTAAATGTGTAGACTGTTTTAATAAGAGGTCTAATCCTTAGTAAGGAGAAAGAATGATTTTTAGAGGCGTGTCACAGTGATGTTACACTTCTAAAACTGCCTTGAAACAAAAAAAAGCACCTTTAGGTAGACTTTTTCAAGAGCCTGCTAAAGGTGCTTTTTCCCTTTATTACATAGTACTTGTTTCCAATATCGGTTCCTTTTTTGATACTTTTACAGTAGTCTTATTATTGCGTTTTGCTATTTGTTCCTTAAAGAAGCTCATCATAGTAGACACAATTAGCACAGATAATATACTGTATAAGCCTCTCACAACCCCAATACTGTACATGCCAATAAGAATAACTACCGTGTCAAAAATAAAGTTTGTTTTTCCCATATTCCAGTTAAACTGCTTCTGCAGTGTAATGGAGAGAATTTGTGCTCCTCCTAGGGATGAGCCATTCATAAATAGAACAACAACACCTGCTCCAATAATGATTCCTCCGACAACTGAACCGATGAGCGGATGAAAAGTTAGAGGCGGGAAATACGCAGAAATCAGGGATGATAATACAGTGACTGTTGTTACTGCCAAAATCGTTGAAAATGTAAATTGTTTGCCCATTTTTTTATAGGACAACACATAAAACGGAATATTTATGACCGTGAACAAAACCGCAAACGAAATGGGCATTAAATAAGAGGCACTTAAGCTTAAGCCTGCCGTTCCGCCCGTCACAAGGGAAGAGCTTTTGAGCACATACAAGCCTAATGATGTAAAGAAACAGCCGGCAATCATGATTAATATTTTTTTCAAACAAAACACTCCTAATATGATAAAATATTGAGTTGGGTATGAGAGAGGATGGCGAAATCGCCAAAATTCACAGGTAAATTTGGTGGTTATGTTACATATTTAATGATAGAATAAGAAGGAGCATTTTTACATATCAAAAAGCATATATTAAACAAAATTAACCTTAAAAATGAAGCGAATAATCTATATATAATTTCAATTTGCAAAGGAGTTAAAAATGGATAAGGTAGACGTGCAATTATTAAAATTATTGCAGGAGGATGGAAGAATAACGGTAAGCGATCTTTCTAAACAGCTTTCTTTAAGCCGGCCAAGCGTATCAGAACGCCTCCTCCGCCTGCAAGAAAGAGGAATTATTCTTGAATTCACAGCAAGAGTCTCTCCTGCAAAGCTTGGCAGGGAAACACTTCTGTTCATTCAAATAAGTGAACTGAAGGAAGATCCCCATAAGTTTGAGGAGTTTATTAAGACAGAAGCGGATATATTGGAATGTCACCGTGTGACTGGACCGATTAGTTATACAATAAAGGCTGCTGTATCCGGAATTGATGGCATGCGGATATTGGTCGACCGGTTAATACCCTTTGGCACCATCAATACTTCGGTTGTACTGGCATCACCTGTTCCATACAGACATCTGCTGCCAAAGGAAGACAAGGAATAAAAAAAGAAGCTCATGTTAGGCAAATGCCTTCATGAGCTTCTTTTTTAGCCAATCTCTTTAAGAAGAGGAATCAGCTCCAGCAAATCTTGAATTTCATATGTTGGATGAACCGTTTCTGGCGTTTTCTCTTCTCTGTTAATCCAAACCGACTTCATTCCAACCCTTGATGCGCCAAGAATATCTGTATTAAGATTATCCCCGACCATAATGCAGTCACTGACATCTAGACCAAGCAAGGAAACGGCATGCTCAAAAATAGCAGGATCTGGTTTACCTTTACCGAAATCACCTGAAATAACAATTTCGTCAAAATATGGTGCAATTTCAGGCGTCATTGTTAATTTCGCGTTTTGCAGCCCTGGCGAACCATTTGTTAAAAGCAGCAGCTTGTACTTTCCTTTAAGCTCATCGAGCACTGCAAATGTTTCTTCGTATACGAAAGGAGATTCTTTGCGAAAAGCAGGAAATTGTTCTGCTAAATATGCTCCGAATTCCTTATCATCAATTCCCATCGCCAAAAGTCCATTCGTCCAAGCGTCTTTACGATACATCGGAACAATAGCCTTCATTTTTTGGAATGATTCATGCTGATCCGCAAACTCTCCCCATAGTCCTTCAAACGGATTGATGCCAATCATCTGTGTAAACGCATATGTTTCATATGCTTGATATAAGCTTTGCGCTTCTTTTCGGACTGCTTCTTCTAGGCTGGAAGCTGCAATTTGGTATTTGTCTTCAGCAAGCTTGCATGTTTTTTCAAATGCTTCTTTAACACTGCGTTTATCCCAAAGGAGTGTATCATCTAAATCAAACAATATTGCTTTCACTTTTTCCAATCCCCATTCCATATGTACTAATAATCAATGCTAAATATTAGATTACTAGGTAAAGACATTTAAGTAAACAGTGATTTGATAAAGAAATTTTGCTTTTGTTAGTCAATAACTATTTTGAAAAACTATTTAAGCTTTTTAATAAACACAACTTTTAAATAATTGCTTTCCTTTAAATGACGAATATTCGCAAAGTCCTCCGGTAAGCCACATTCCTCTAGAATCGTATAACGATCTTTTTGTTTTCCGAAAGCTTCGTGGATAAATTGTTTAAACTTCTTCATATCAAAGGTGCTGCAGTTTGTCGAAGCAACGATAACACCTGATTGTTTCGTAATACTGATTGCCTCTTTCAAAAGATTAGCATAATCCTTCGCTGCACTGAAAGTATGCTTTTTGCTTCGCGCAAAGCTTGGCGGGTCAAGGATGACCATATCAAATGCGAGCTGCTTCTTTACGGCATACTTGAAATAGTGAAAAACATCTTCTACTACAATCTTCTGGTCTGTTAGACTGATATCATTGTATTCAAAGTTCAGTGAGGTTTTGGCTCTGCTTCTATTTGCTAAGTCAACACTTGTTGTGGATTTGCTTCCACCAATGGCTGCTGCCACAGAAAACGCACCTGTATAGGAGAACGTGTTCAGCACATCCTTGCCTTGTGCATACTTGTCGCGAATTGTTTTCCGAACTTCACGCTGGTCAAGAAAAATCCCCGTCATTGCCCCTTCATTTAGGTCTACAGCAAAGTTCATGCCGCTTTCTTTCACCATAATCGGGAACTCTCCTGGTTCTCCGAATGTAAAATCATCGCCTTCAACATATGTACCGTTCGTATCAAACCGTTTCTTCTCATAAATGCCTTTAAACTCAACATGCGTATCGAGTGCTTTAATAATCCACTCCTTATATTCGTAAATCCCTTTGCTGTACCATTGAATCAGCAAGTATTGATCATATTTGTCGACAGTAAAACCGCCGATGCCGTCTCCTTCCCCATTAAACAGGCGAAAAGCAGTCGTTTCATTATCATGATATAATGCTGCTCTTCGATTATTTGCTGCTTTAATTTTCCCTTCAAAAAAAGAATAATCAATCGCTTCCTGAGGATTAGTTGTGAGGATCCAGCCGATCCCTTTATTTTGAATGGCATAATAGCCTCTGCCAATAAATTTTCCTGCATTATTTTTCACATCGATAACTTGGCCCTCATGTAATCCTTTTATTCCACGAAGAGAATCTTTGTACAAGAGCGGGCTGCCATTGCGAATGCTTTTTTCAAATGCTTCTTCTATTGTTACTTGCTTTACTGTCATGATTTTCACCTTTTATCTTCCTGCAAAATAGTCAATCCTTATTATAGCGTATCGTTTGGGAAAAAACGAATCAGGCAATAAGAAAAGCTGCCTGTTGTTCACAGGCAGCTTGTTAGTCAAATTTATTTAGGCAGGATAATCTCATCAATAATCCCATACTCTTTCGCTTCAAGTGCAGACATGAAATAGTCCCGCTCTGTGTCATGAGCTATTTTTTGGACATCTTGCCCTGTTCTGTCTGCCATGATCGTATTTATTTGCTCGCGCAGTTTCAGAATCCTTTTCGCTGTAATTTCAATTTCTGTCGCTTGCCCGCGCGCACCACCCAAAGGCTGATGAATCATAATTTCACTGTTCGGCAATGCATATCTTTTCCCTTTCGTACCTGCAAGCAGCAGCAATGCACCAAACGAAGCAGCCATACCTGTGCAGATGGTGCGCACATCTGGCTTAATATATTGCATCGTATCGAATATAGCAAAGCCTGCTGTAGTGGAACCGCCTGGTGAGTTAATATAGAGGGAAATGTCTTTATCAGGGTCTTCTGCAGCTAAAAACAAGAGCTGTGCGACAATATTATTGGCAACATGGTCATTAATTTCATCTCCGAGCATGATGATGCGGTCCTTCAAAAGTCTTGAATATATGTCATAGGAGCGTTCTCCCCCGCTTGACTGTTCAATCACATATGGAATAGCGTTCATTTTTTTGCCCCTTTCTTCATTTGCTATGCTGCCATTTGCAGAATCGGCCCAGCATTATGCCGTTTTGAACTCGAATGATGAAGCTTTTGAGCTGTCAAAATTTCTTTAATCAAAATATCGGGATTTTGCCGTTTTAGCGCTTCATAATAAAGGCTGCTCGCATCTTTAACGTCATTACCTTCTCCGCTATGCTGCTTGTGCATTTGGTTTCTGGCTCGAAACAAGATCGACTTTATTGCCGTTTCTGTCATTTGCAATACTTCTGCTGCTTCTTTAATACGATAGCCAAAGCCTTCAATCAGCAAAAAAACCGCTGCTTGCTTATTAGTAAGCTTTTCAGCTACATGCTCAGCAAGCATCATCTTTTCAGCAGCAGATTCATTCTGCACTGCTTCCGTTTTCATGGCGTGGTTTTGCTCCAGCTTTCTTTTCCGAAGTGTATCAATCCAGTGATTTTGAACAATTTTCTTTAATAATGCTGGCGTTATATCACGATCACTGTATGATTCAATTGCCTTTATGAAGGCATCATGAATAATATCTTCCTTTTCCCATTTATTCATCGAAAGGTATTGGCAATACTTATTTAAGCTGTCGTAATGCTTTTGCAGATTGCTGTTTTGCCATTTCTTTAAGTGTTGCTTGCTCAAACTTAATCCCCCCTTTTTTCAGGTGTCATACTTTGAACGGTTAAGCAGGCAAAAAAGATACGGGGCAAAAAAATTCTTTTTTGCAAAGCTTATTTCTTCTATATATTATACCGATGTATAACGATTCTTGCTAAAACAGGGTATTTTTAACAGCATGATATATTGTATGATAATAAGAAAACAATCGCTATTATGGAAAGTGAGCAATGGACATGCACCTTAATGACTATCTCCAGGAAAGATTTCATACTCTCGCATTAGTACCTAGTATTTATCATCAATGGGATATTGGCATTCACTTTACCCTTGGAGAAAATATCTATCCATTAAAAGAAAATGGTGACATGAATCTGGAAGGGTTTCAGGTTATCTATCAGCGGATCTTTGATATTTTTAATGACTTATTCGAGCAGGACGATGATTTATTTCTTGTCACAAATATCTATAAACGAACAAAAGAAAAAGCTACAAATAAATTGAAGCTATATCAACCATACGTTAAAGACAAGGATGCTTTATACCGCATCCATGTAAAAACATTTCCATATCCATTTGAACTAGAGGAAGCTGAACAATTTGAGATGCAACAGTTTTCACTATACTGTAAACAGAGCGACTTACATTTAGCTGGATTGCTAAAGGGAGCTTGTAATGAGGATTTTCCGCTGCAGCCTAGATTTGGAGGATACGACACTGGTTATCCAGATGTTTTCTTTGTGAATATCACAAAAGATATTATATTCTTTATCTATGATGATCGTGGCTGTGAAGTAATAGCACTGGATGCCGAACGGCTTCGTCCGCTGTATGAAAAGTATGATGATTGGATTGAAGATGCTGATAGAAGTAAGATGGAGCAAACATTTACATAAAAAAATTCTCCTTTCCTTTATAGGAAAGCAGAATTTTCAAATCGATTTTGTTGTTCCGTAGCGAAATCCTAAAATCGATACTGGATAGAACAGAATCGTGAAAACAATACAAACGTCTGTAAATTCATTTGTCAGCAGCGGGGCAAAAACAGCTGGCGGAATGATGCGCAAGACGACCATCATCATCAGGAATAGATTAGGCATAAGCGCTATGTAAAAGGTTCGTTTAAACAGTTTTTTTCCACCAAGACCAAACTCTTTCCCAACTTCAAACCTTAGTATTAGCCAATAAAATAAATACAAAAATATTATTAAAAACGGAATGCTTGTCAGGAAAAACCACAGCTGTTTCACGGTTGGGCTTGGAATAGAATGATAAAAAACGGTTAAAATTAAGCCTGCTGCAAAAAAGATAAAGTTGCCGAAAAAGAAAATCCACTTTGTTCTGGAAGCAGTTATCGTTCTCTCCTCACTAAACAATGCTGCCATATCTTTTGGCTTGCCGATTCTTGCGATAACTTGCTCCATCGCTTCTGCTTCACTGATTCCAAGACTTGAAATCTCTGCTATTAAGTCTGTTAAATGCTGTTCATATTCAAGCAGGATGTCCTCCACTCGTTCATAATTTTCTAAGCATGCACGGAGGATATCCAAATACTCCTGTTTGGAAGAAATCATACCCCTCTTCTCCCAATTACCTTATCAATTGTCTGCACAAAGCTTTTCCATTCCTTCGTTTTTTGCTCGAGTATTTCTAGGCCTGTCTCTGTTATGCGATAATATTTCCGGGCAGGTCCCTTTTCAGAGTCCTTCCAGAAAGATTCCACATATGCCTGCTTTTCCAGCTTATGAAGCGCTGGATATAATGTACCTTCTTTCACCTGTAAGGAATAATCACTGCGGCTTTCCATTTCCTTCACAAGCTCATAGCCGTACATTTCTTTTTCCGCTAATAACTGCAGCAGAATCAACGACGTACTTCCCTTCACCAGCTCCCGGTTGAACATTTATTTCACCTACCTAGAATAATAATGTACTGTATATTCTATATCTTTCCATAAAAACTTGCAATGAATTTTATGTAAAAAACCCGTAAATTAGCGGTTTTCAAAAGAAATTATTATATAACCAAAACTGGAATATTTTTTCACTTTCTTGGCATTATAAATATGTTACTTCCTTAACTTCGGGAGGGTTCAAGACAAATGGGAAAAACACATAAAAAAGAAGGAAAATTACATTTAATTATCCGGTATATCATGCTAATGATCGGTGCGAGCCTCGCTGCGGCAGCGATTGAATTATTTCTTATCCCAAATACAATTATCGATGGGGGTATTATCGGCATCTCCCTAATCATTAATTATATGACCAATTTCAGCTTCGGAATCTTGGTGCTAATTATCAATATTCCATTCTTGTTCGCCGGCTATAAATATATTGGCAAGAACTTTTGCATCTCCTCGTTGTTCGCTATTATCATGCTAGCTGTAGTCGAATCAGCGTTGCATCATGTTCAGCCATTTACAACAGAGCCCCTTCTTGCCACGGTTTTTGGGGGACTGCTGCTCGGCACAGGAGTTGGACTCGTGATTCGCAATTCCGGCGCCTTAGACGGCACAGAAATACTCGGCATTCTTTTATCCAAAAAGATGCCCTTTTCTGTCGGCGAGTTCGTCATGTTCCTAAACGTGTTTGTGTTCACATGGGCCGGCTTCGTGCTTGAATGGGAACAAGCCATGTTTTCCATCCTTACCTACTATATCGCCAGCAAAGCAATTGATGCCGTTATTCAAGGATTTGACGACACAAAAGCAGCAATGGTCATCACAAACGAATACGAAGAAATAGCCGCAGCATTGTCAGACCGCCTTGGCAGAGGTGTGACAAAACTAAAAGGCAAAGGCGGCTATCTCGATCAAGAAAAAGAAGTGCTCTATGTCGTGTTCACCCGCCTTGAAATTGCCAAATTTAAAAGCATCGTTTTGGAAATTGATTCAAATGCCTTTATTACGATTATGGATACACAGGAGGCGCATGGAGGGAAATTTAAGAACGCGATACATTAAGACAGCCTTGTTGGTGGATTAGGCTGTCTAAAAAAACAAAACCTTGATGGAATAAATATCCAATCAAGGTTTTGTTCATCTATAAAACTACTAAACAATAAACAACACAATCGGCAGTGTGACAATACTAGCTAATGTACTAAACAGCGTTGCTGTTGACACAAAATCCGGTTCTGTTCCATATTGGAGAGCATACATCGTTGTATTGGCGGCTGACGGCATTGCAGCTAATACAATCATCACTTGTTTAAGCATATCATCAACTGGGAGTACTAATGTCATGCCCCATGCAATCAATGGTGATACGATAAGCCTTAAGGTTAAGGCAAAGGATAATGGCTTGACTTGGATTTTTTTGACGGATATTTTTGCTAGTGTCATCCCTAAAACGAGCATGACTGTTGGGATAGCTGCATCTCCTACCATCTTAATGGCATCAAGCATGGTTGCAGATAGTGGGATATTTAGAAAATGAAAAATCACACCGAGCAGTGCGCCATACATAATCGGCACTTTCAGGACTTTCTTCCATGTATCATTTGCGCCTTCATTGTCTGCTGATCCTTTTGCTGCATAATAAACGCCGATTGTTGCCATAATCAGCTGCTGAATTACCATCAGGATAACGGCGTAATGAAGGGCTGGCTCTCCAAATGCGAACAAGACAAGTGGAGTGCCATAGTTTCCATTATTCATGAAGGCAGATGACAGTATCATCCCGCATGTTTTTTTAACGTCATACCCTCTTAGCTTTGCGACAATATAAATGATGCCAATGATGCCGAATACGAGTGCTAATGCGTAAATGGCCATCATGAGATAGTCTAAATTAAAGGTTGTTTCGTAAAAAACACTAAATGATAATAACGGTGTCATTAAGTAGACCGTCATTGTTGTAATCGACTTTGTATTTATATGAAGAATTTTTTCACCGACAAAGCCGACAGCAAAAATAAAAAATATTGGCAACAGGACTGTTACAAACTGCATTGGTATTCGCTTCCTATCTTATGAAATAAACGTATTAGTTTCTGATTTGGCCGTTTCCATATATATAGTATTTCGACGAGGTCAAAGCTTTTAGTCCCATTGGTCCTCTTGCATGGAGCTTTTGTGTGCTAATGCCGATTTCTGCACCATATCCAAATTCAAATCCGTCTGTAAAGCGAGTGCTTGCATTATGATAAACAGCAGCTGCATCTACACTGGATAAGAAAACTTCTGCATTTTCACTGCTTTCAGTAAGAATTGCCTCCGAGTGCCTCGTGCCATACTTATTGATATGTGTGATCGCTTCTGTTACATCATCAACAATTTTCACACTGATTTTCAAGGCGGAATATTCCGTATACCAATCCTCTTCCGTTGCTAAAATGGCATCAGCCCAGTCATTTGTAACCGTACTGTCTCCGTAGATTTCCACACCATGGTCTGCTAATGTTTGCAGCAATTCTTGGCCGTATTGCTTATACCAGTTTTGGTGAATTAAGATTGTTTCCAAAGCATTGCAGACAGATGGACGCTGTGTTTTGCCGTTAAGACTGATGGAAAGTGCCATTTGTTTATCAGCGCTATCGTCGATAAATAAATGACAGTTTCCAGCGCCTGTCTCAATGACAGGTACAGATGCCTCTTTAACTACTGTATCAATCAGGTTTTTCCCGCCTCTTGGAATAAGAACATCCAAGTATTCTGTTAAATGGAACAGTTCTTTTGCTGTTTCTCTGCTAGTATCTTCAATAAGCAGGACTGCATTTTCAGGAAGAGCTGACTTCTTTAACGCATCATGAATAGAACGCACTAAAGCAATATTGGAGCTCGCTGCAGAAGAACTGCCTCTAAGCAGGATGGCATTGCCTGTTTTTATCGACAGTGTTGCTGCATCTACGGTCACATTGGGTCTTGCTTCATAAATCATGCCCATCACACCGATTGGCACTGTTTTTTTGTGGATCAGCAAGCCATTTTCTTTTTGGATTTCTTCCAGTGTTGCCCCAATTGGATCTTCAAGTTCAATGAGCTGTCTTATCGCCAGCGCCATGTCTTCTATCCTTTTTCCATTAAGCATAATTCTGTCCAAAACAGATGCTGACAATCCTGCCTTTTCTCCGTTGATTAAGTCTGTTTTGTTTTGCTCAATAATATAGGCTTGATCTGCCAAAAGCTGATCTGCAATAAGCTCAAGCGCCTCATTTTTATCCTTAGTCGTAAATTTCCACAGCTCCCTGCTTGCTTGCTGTGCTAACTGCCCTTTTGTTTGTACTTCTCCCATTCGTACGACCCCCTTTAGATTTTCACCCAGCTATTGCGGTGGATAACTTCTTGCAGCTGTCCCTCTTGTTTAGGTAGATTTCCTGCCAGTATTTCATGGAGTTCTTGTGAGCCGTAAAGAACTTCCCCTTTACCGATCAATCCTGATGTGCCAATCACTTCGACAACATCACCTTTTTCGAATAATCCTTCAATTTCATAAATGCCTGCCGGAAGCAAGCTGCTTCCCTTTTGCAGCAAAGCTAGTTCTGCCCCTTCATCCACATATACTTTTCCTTCTACTTTGGAATGGAGGGCAATCCATTGTCTATTGCTGGTAATGGCACTTAATCCTTCCGAACCAATATAGGTCCCATCTCCGTTGCCTTCAAGGATGGTTAAAAGCTTATCTTCTCCGCTCCCGCTGCCGATGAACACTTGTACGCCTAGACTAAGAGCTGTCTCTGCAGCAATCAGCTTCGATTTCATCCCGCCAGTTCCTACTTTTGAGCCGCTGCCTTTCGCTCCTTCTAGAAATTCTGGTGTTACTTTTTCAATATAATCAAGACGTTTAGCATTTGGATTGTCTTTCGGATTGCTGTCGTAGAGCCCATTAATATCTGTCAAAATTATCAGCTGTTCTGCGTGGATTAACCCGCTTACAAGTGCTGAGAGCATATCATTGTCACCGAATGTAAGCTCTTCAACTGACACTGTATCATTTTCATTGATAATCGGCAGGATACCTCTTTCCAAAAGCTCTGACAAGGTGGAGTAAGCATTGCGGTAACGCTCCTTCTTGCTGAAATCATTTCTTGTCAGCAATATTTGAGCAGGTACGATACCGTATTCTTTTAAGCTCTCTGTGTAGTGCTGAATCAGCAGACCTTGACCGACTGCAGCAGCAGCTTGTTTTCCTTTTAGCGTCACTGGACGCGACGGGTATCCTAGCTGCTTGAATCCAGCTGCAACTGCACCAGAGGAAACAAGTATTACTTCCTTGCCTACTTTTTTTAACGCTGCAATACTTGCGATATGATCCTTTAGTTTAAGCTGATCAATTTCTCCCTTTGAGTTCGTGAGCGAACTGCTGCCGATTTTCACCACTATTCTTTTTCTGTCCAAAACGATTACCTCCAACATCCCGTATCATTTATCTGTTTGACTGTAATAAAAAAAAGCCCTTTTCATCCTATAAAAAGGACGAAAAGGGCTTTTCCGTGGTACCACCTTAATTGGACAAAAGACAATGCTCTTATCCCACTTTGTCTGATAACGCCAGATAACACGCCTAGTTTTCTAGGACTCGAAAGGCAGGTTCTGCGGCATGTCGTCATGGAGCCTTTCAGCTTATAAGCTCCACTCTCTTTTACGAATGGTTATCGCATACTATTCCTTTCTCTTCGTTCGCTTCTTCTTTTTTATTTATTATAGCAGTTATTTTTTTTGTTTCAACATAATTTCTGCAGTTTATTTTTCTAATACTGGCTCTTGCTCAGCCTGTAATGCCCATTTGCGAATAGCATACGCCACGCCATTTTCGTCATTTGTTTTTGTTGTAGCATTAGCCGTTTCTTTCACGATATCTTGTGCATTGCCCATCGCCACACCAATGCCTGCCTCTTTAATCATGCTGATGTCGTTCAAGCTGTCTCCGACTGCCATCACTTCAGCCATTGTAATGTCAAGTCGTTCACAAACCGTTTTTAGCCCTTTGGCCTTGTTGATGCCTAAAGCGTTCACTTCAATATTAACAAGCGATGAATTGCTTATTTCAAAAATATTTCTTGCCTGCAGTTCTTTCAACACTTCATTTCTAATGGCATCATCGTCAATATGGTAGCCGAACTTCAGCCATTCGATTGCGTCAATATCCTCAGGCATTTCGTTATTCCAAAGCTTGCCGCAGCTGATGGCCCAAGTTTTCGCACCATGTTTTTGCGCAAGCTCCCAAAGCCAGCGCATTTGCTCTGCTTCAACTAAATTCCGTTCAATTAAATTGCCTTGCCAATCCCATATTTCACTGCCGTTTACTGTAACTAAATATGTTTTAAGAAACAGACTTTCCGCATGATCTTTGCATGTTGCGATTGATCTGCCTGTGCTTAAGACAACATGAATGCCGGCATCTTGTGCCTCTTTGATTGCTTTGCGGTTTTCCTCAGGTATTTCGCCGTTGCTGTTCAATAATGTGCCGTCCATATCAAGGGCGATCAGCTTTATTGCTTTGTTTTGTTCATTGGTCATTTTTGTTGGTCCTCCAAATCTAGTTTCTTAGAAGTGATAGCCAAAATCATGACTGTCATTCATTACGATCATTGTTGTTACCATTCCATACAATAGTATACATATACCTGCCTAATAAGTAAAAAAATTTCAATAATTAACAAAACTTTAATAATCAATTGAAATGATGCGCTTCTTTAGCTAATTTTAGTTTTTTAATATTGCGGGAAAATATACTATGCAATACCATGCCAATAATCACAATTCCAATTCCAAGCAGGGAAACTGGACTCGGCAAACCTGCAGAAAGAAACACCATTTCTCCAATTAATGCAAATAGCACTTCAAATGACTGTGTTGCTTCAACAGCACCAAGCTTCTGCATATTATCCTTTGCTAAATCTGTAGCTGCAAAAAAGAGAATCGTCGCAACAACACCTGAAAATAAAGCTACAATTCCGGATTGGTATACTTGCATAACAGACGGTAAACCTGCAGTCATCCATCCATAAACAGACAGAATAAGCCAAAACGGCAGGCTAGCAATCGTCATGCCAAGCACTCGCTGAAAAACATCAAAGCGGCCACCTGCAACCTCCATCATTTTCCGATTGCCAAGGGGGTATGCAAAGGATGCAATGAGTATTGGTATGAGACAAAGCAGTGCTTGGGACAGGGATAAGCTCCTTGCAAACTCAACCTGCATAAATACGATTCCAACAATTATTAAAAGGGAAAAGCCTAAGCTTTTAATGGGGATTTTTCTTCTTGCATGGACAATAGTTCCGTCACTTGCGGCTATTTGCTCCATAAACAACGGTGCAAGCAGTGTTCCTGAAATAATCGTCAGCTGCCATGTTCCTGCAATTAACCAGCCTGGCCCATAGGCGGATGCAAAACAAATAAACGAATAGAAAATCCCAAATCCGACAGAACTCCACAATATCCATTTGAGAGCATTATTACGAAGCTCCAGCAAAATCGGCTTTAAATTCCCTCTAATTAATACAATAATCACTAAAAAGGGAACCATAAAAAAGTAGCGCAGGGATGCACTCCATACCCAGCTTCCCCCATTCATCTCCATCGCTTTATTCAAAACAAACGTAAAAGCAAAAAAGAAGGCAGACGCAATTCCTAACATTATCGGTCGCATAAAACAGGCACCTCCATAAAAAATTACCTATAACCAATATATCGCATATTAAATACTAACTTCAATTGCTATTTTTGCAAAAAAAAGAAGATGCCTTCTAAAAAGGCATCTAAAAAGTTAACGCTGGTATTGAACACGATGAAGATTAGCGAAAATACCGCCTTTTTCAATCAGTTCATCATGTCCTCCTTCCTCTTCAATCCCGTTTTCGGTAACAACAACAATGCGGTCTGCATTGCGGATTGTTGCGAGTCTGTGGGCAATCACTAATGTTGTACGGTTTTTCGCAAGTTCATTTAATGATGCTTGAATAATTTGCTCTGTTTCTGTATCAAGGGCAGAGGTGGCTTCATCGAGAATAAGTATTGGCGGATTTTTCAAGAACATTCTCGCAATCGCCAGCCTTTGCTTTTGTCCTCCCGACAGCTTCAAGCCCCGCTCTCCTATTTGTGTGTCATAGCCGTCTGGAAGCTTGCGGATTAAATCTTCCAAGTGAGCTCTTTTTACTGCTTCATGTATTTCTTCGTCTGTTGCATCCAGTTTTCCGTATGCGATATTTTCTTTTAATGTACCTGTGAACAGGAACACATCCTGCTGAACGATCCCAATTTGAGAACGCAAGGAATGCTTTGTCATATCACGGATATCCATGCCGTCAATTTTAATGGCTCCGCCGTTCACGTCATAAAACCTTGGCACTAATGAACAAATTGTCGTTTTCCCTGCACCGGACGGACCAACAAATGCAACTGTTTCGCCCGCTTTAATGTTCAGACTGATTTGGTCTAAAACAGTTCTGTTATCATAGCCGAATGTCACATTATTAAATTGAATGTCCCCACGCAATGCAGGCACTTCCACTGCATCTTTGCGGTCTTGAATTTCAGGCTCTGAATCAAGCAGATCCAAGAAACGTCTAAATCCAGCCATACCTTTCGGATACAGCTCCAGCAATGCACTGATTTTATCTATTGGCTTTTGCAAAATGTTAACATACAGAATAAATGCAACTAGCTCACCGTTTGTCAGCTGGCCATTAAATGTCAGCCATGCTCCATAAACCAATACTACTAACGTGAAAAAGCGCATTAGCATGTAAACAGAAGATGAAGTTAAAGACATTACTTTGTATGCAACGATTTTCGCTTTTCTGAAACGTTTATTATTAACAGAAAAACGCTCCATTTCATAGTCTTCGTTCGTGAAGGATTGGACAACACGCACACCGGATACACTGTCTTCAACGCGGGCATTAACATCGGCAATATCGCCGTACATATGCCTCCATGCTTTATTCATGCTCTTATTGCAGTATGTGATCAGCCAGACGAGCACAGGCACGATGAAAATGACGATTAACGCAAGCTTCACATTAATGGTCAGCATAATCCAGAAGGCGCCGACAAATGTCATGATTGCTATAAACAAATCTTCAGGACCATGGTGGGCAAGCTCGCCGATATCAAACAAGTCATTTGTAATTCGGCTCATAACATGACCTGTTTTTGTATTGTCAAAGAATTTAAAGCTTTGCTTTTGGACATGATTGAACAGCTGTGCACGCATATCTGTTTCAATATTAATTCCAAGCTTATGTCCCCAGTAGTTAACAATATATTGCAAATAAGTGCTTATTAAATATAATGCCAGCAAGCCGCAGCTTACAGAGACGATGGTACTCCAATTTCCCTCAGGAAGGAGCTTATCGATAAACCAAGTAACAGCCATTGGGAAGGCAAGTTCCAAAATTGCCACAATGACAGCGCTCGAGAAATCAAGAATGAATAATTTCTTATGCGGTAAATAATAAGTGAAAAAACGCTTTATCATCATATGCTCCTTTTATATAATTTTAACAGTTCTATTTGAGAATCATTATTGATTATAGATGTTTACTCCTATTTATTCAAGGAAAATATTTTCATTATCGAAATAGTCACAATTTATTTTCAAAAAGCTGGAATCGGTATAAAAATAGTAAATTTTCAGTATTTTTTGAATTGTTAAAGGATTTATCATTTATTTAAGCGAACTAAGTATATACTAAAAAAATGAAGATGCGAAACGAAGACTTCAAATCTGGCAGAAGGAGAGTGTGAGAGGATTGGATTATCATTTATTGACATTTGTCACAGTTGCTGAAAAGAAGAACTTTACTCGAGCTGCCGAAGAGCTCCATATTACACAATCTGCTGTAACGCTTTCCATAAAAGCTTTGGAAAAGAAGTATGAAGTGAAATTCTTCGATCGTACGAACAAATACGTTCGGCTTACTCGTGCTGGTGAAATATTGTATTATCATGCCAAGCGTATCCTAAAAGAGTATGAACAGGCGGAAGGTCTTATTGATGACATAACGAAGGTTGTGAGCGGTCCTCTCTTAATTGGGTCTAGTTATACATTCGGTGAGTATTTACTGCCCAGATATATTTCTGATTTTATGAAAGTACACCAATTAATTGAACCGAAAGTCTCCATCAGCAATTCTAGCAGCATCATGAAGCAAGTTCTTGATGGCAGTCTTGATATTGGCATAATTGATGGGGAAGTCAAAAGTCACCCTCACCTGCATATCACTCCCTTTGAACAGGATGAACTGGTAATTATCGTAGGCACTGATCATCCTTTAGCAAGCTTTCGCACGATCGATCTGGAAAGCCTGTACGGTGAAACATGGATCTTACGGGAAGAAGGTTCCGGAACGAGAGAGGTTATTGACAAACTGTTTGAAAAGCATGCCTTTTCTCCCCTTATTTTAAGATCGTTTGGCAGCACGCAAATTATTAAAGAGTCTGTTGAAGCAGGGATTGGCATTTCGATTGTTTCTAAGTTTTCGATTCAAAAAGAACTTCATATGAAAACAATCCATTCCATCCGGCTTAAAAATGAACAGATTAACCGAAACTTCTCCTATGTCATCCCAAAAACAGATATCCACACTCGCTCTGTTGAATTGTTTACCCAATTCTTAAAATCCAAAAATGGGTTCTCACTTGAAGCAATTTCTTATAAATAACAAGGGAAAAGAAGGCTTCTGCAGTAGAAGCCTTCTTTTTTAGCTTATTCTGGCAAATCATACTCCATTCTTTTTGCTGTTATGGCTTTTTCATCTGCTCCTACTAATCTTTCCACAAGATGGAATGCCATCGTTATCCCTGCAGAAATGCCGCCTGAAGAGACAATTCTGCCTTCATCAACAAATTTAACGCCTCTAACCACTTCCACTTTGGGGAAGGTTTCTGCGAAATTATCGTAGGAAGCCCAATGTGTCGTCGCCTTTTTCCCATCCAAAAGCCCTGCTTTTGCAAGCAGCAAGGCACCTGTACAAACAGAAGCCACAAGCTCTGCTGTTTTATTTTGCTGTTTTATCCATTCCATCAATTTCTCATTATGTATTTCTGTCAGCCTTGCTCCCGGTCCGCCAGGGATGATGATTATATCAAATGCTGGGGCATTTTCGAAGGAATAGCTAGGCAACACTTGCAATCCGTTCCTCGCAGCAATCAGCTCTCCTGTTTCTGAAACTGTTTCTACCTTAAATGGTTTCCTATCATCACGATCCTTAAAGGAGGCTACTGACAGCACTTCAAAAGGTCCTGCAAAATCAAGCACTTCCACATCATCAAATAACAGTATTCCTACACTTCTTGTTTTCATCCCTGCAACTCCTTTTCTCTCAACTACTCGAAAGATAGAAAATCATATGCTGTTCATCAAAGTATTGTCCATCCACCTTTAATGCGTTCTTTTCCAATCCAAAAACAGTGAAGCCGAATGATTCGTATAAGGCAATTGCACCTGCATTTGTGGAAACGACAGCCAGCAGCAATTGCTCAATATCATACCTTTTTGCTAGAGTAATTACCTCTGTCAAAAGCCGTTTGCCAATCCCCTTGTTCCGAAAATCATCTTCTATAAAAAATGACAGCACACTTGCCTTATGCTTAATTTTTTTATAGGTTTCCTTTTGAAGGGTGATGCTGCCAACAAGGCGTTCATCCATAAATGCACCTATAGTAACCCTTGTTGGGTCCTTTAAGAGAGCTGTAATCCTCTTAATGGGATAGAGGCGTTTTTGTTCTTCTTCCACGGTTAATAAAAAGGCATCTGGATGCTGCTTTAATGTTGTTAACCGCAAATTCCAGTAATCTTTTGCGTCCTTTGGTTTAAGCACCCTTACCTGCAAAACGAATCCCCCCTTTCTTATGTTGTCATATGATTTTTGTTCAGGAAAAAATTTTTGCTAGGTTTCTAACTTAATAATTCCATATTTCTTATATGCTTTCCTTCTATACGATGAATTTTCTGATAAATTTATGGTACGATAGTAAAAAATTAATTTCAGAGGAGTTTTGCTTCATGTTTATTGTTCAGTCAACCTTTCCAGTCCCAGATGAAAAGGCGCTTGAAGTCATTGAAATCTATAAAAACCGTTCCCGATTAGTAGACAAAAACCATGGATTTATCCGCTTCCTTCTGCTCCAAAATGAAAAAAACAAAGGAGAAATTACCGTACATATGGAATGGGAAACGAAGGAGGATTACTTAAAATGGGTCAGGAGCACAGAGTTTAAGGATATTCACGAGCTTGAGAAAAAATACCCAGATAAGGAATTAGCCTCGGTTATTCCTACTGTTAAACAATTTGCAGTCGTTGCTGAATAAACTTCTACATTAGAACACAAAAAACCGGCTGACATAATGGCAGCCGGTTTTTTTAACTAGTTAAGACTAGATTCTTCCTGCGATATACGCTTAATACGATTCCAATTAATAGAGAATTTAAAACGGTTGGTGTTAATCCATAGCTAATAAAGGGCAGTGACATGTAAATAACCGGGACTAATCCTAATATCATGCCAATATTATAGATAAATTGTACAGATAGCAAGGAACATACACCCAAAATTAACAGTTTGCCAAATTTATCTTTTATTTGGGTAGACAGAACAATCATTCTCCACACCAACAGCAATATTATCACAAATACAAGACTAGCAACGATCCAGCCATAATAATAGGTGATATTGGCTAAAACCAAGTCTGTGGACATTTCAACTTGATTAAACTGTGCACTTGAATTTCCAAACCAGCCACCTGATGAACGGATATCTTTTAGCAATAAGTATATATAGCCTTCATTCTCTGCGTAGTTCTCAGGGTGTAAAAATGACAGTATTCGTCTTTTTAGGTCAGCACCAGCGCTAACAAAAAATATAATGACAAAGGTAAGCAGTAGACCTAAAGAAACACCAATGGATGGATATAATGTTTTGTTATTAACTGAACTAGCAACTATTAAAGTAAGCACCAACAAGGAATATAGAAAGATATCTGTTAAGTTAGCCAGTCCTACGAATAATAAAAATGACAGCAAATAAATACTTATTACAACCATTCTCTTCGGTTTATCTTTAGATAGATAGATTGCCCAAAACACTAAGAATACAGGCAAAAGACTTGCACCGCTTATTGTAAAAGACAGGAAGCGGATAACGAAAAGTCCGTTAACCGTCGTACTTGGGAAAAAGTTTAAAGCGAGCAGTAACACGAAACCTGTAATAAGAATCAGCCACCCAAAATTCTTTATCTTGCGGTAATCAAACAGCATTACCGAAAGCGCAATGAAAATTCCTAATATAATAAACATTATTTGATTGCTAACTATTGAAAAATCAGCTTGTATATGTAGTAACGGTAGGATTCCTATTAGAATAATAGTGGTAAATAAACAAAATAGTTTCCAATCAAATAAAGGTCGATAAAGCTTATTAAAGTATGAACCAAGTTCAATCGGGCTGCCCATCTGCTTGATAGCTTGTTGTTCCGCTTCTTTTTCAGTTGCCCCCTTTCCTATTAATTCTGATTGGGACATTTTCAAATGATAACTCAGCTCTTTGCGGACAGCTTCTTTCGCATCTTTTGATTTTATATATTGCATTACTTCTAATAAAAAAGATTCCTTAAGATTAGTCATCTTATTACCACTCCAATATTTCTTTTAAGCAGTAAGCTTTACTACTTTCTTTTTCGAGGTTTTTTAGCAGCTTTAAGCCTTTTGTGTTAAGTTGATAATATTTAACATCAGGTTCATTCCAATAAGTACGCAAGTAGCCTTTATGCTCAAATTTATGTAAAAACATATAGAGATAGCCCTCTTCTGTTTCAAACTTTCCCATTCCTCTTGCACGGAGAAGTCTGCTTAATGCAAAACCAGTTCGTTTTTCTTTTAATAATTGAAATATTGCTAAAATGACCTCTTCTTCTGAATTGGTTGAAAGCTGATTTACTTTTCGTCTAATACTTCCTTTATGCTGTTCTGTAAACTGAATATCTCGTAACACTGTTTTTTTCATCGCATTTCTTAAATTCTTTAATCGATTATCCATTTTCATCCCTCCAAGCTTATCTTTAACAGTTCTTTAGCTCGTTTTAACCTTGTCTTAATCGTATTTTGATTCACATCTATGAGGCCAGAGATTTCTTTAATCGATAATTCCTCAAAATAATATAAATAAATTACTTCCCTATATTTGTCCGGCAAATGAAACACTGCTTTAACTAACTCTTGATCTTCATCTTTCTGGATAACTTGGTTTTCCACCTCTTTCTCAGCGCTTGGAATATGCCGTACTTCTTCTTCTGAAAAAACAATATGCTTATGATGCCAACTCCTTAAATAATCTTTACAATGATTAATAGCAATTCTCCAAATCCATGATTTTAAGGAGGATCTTTTTTGATATTGCTCTAACTTTTGATAACATTTCACAAATATTTCTTGCGTTAAATCTTCTGCAATCTCCCTCCTGCCTACATATGAATAGGCAAGATGCAATAATGACTGGCCATATTCATCCATAATTTGATTCAATAGCTTTTCTCTATTTTGGATACTCAAATCTCCATTGATACTTTCTTCCAATGCACACTGCTCCCTTCCACCCATTAGACGATTCTCACTTAAAGGAAGTTTTTGTTTAGTATAAAAAAATGCGATACTCTAAAAAAACTATGTTACCAATGGTTTGGTCGATTTAATTCATGGTATATGATATATAATGCACATCACTTGCAAAACGTAATGATTTCGATTATCATGAGTATGTAGTAAAAAATATGAGGTGATAATATGAAAGCAAATATACATCCAAATTATGAAAAAGTCGTATTTATGGATACGAACAGCGGCTTCAAATTTCTAACAGGTTCGACGAAAAAATCCAATGAGACTATTAAATGGGAGGATGGCAATACTTATCCTCTTATTAAAGTAGAGACTAGTTCAGATTCACATCCATTTTACACAGGTAAGCAGAAATTTGCAGATAAAGGCGGAAGAGTGGATCGCTTCCTGAAAAAGTACAATATGAAAGAAAACAATTAATGGAAATTGTTAATGGCTCTTTGGTAAATCGTAATAGTTACGATAATTCTTTACTACTGATTAGTATCTGCTTAAATAGCAAAGGTTGCCTATAATGAGAAATGAAAAGTGGATGGAGATACTTGAAAGGAATTTCGTCAACACACTGCCACCGTTTAAGAAAGCAGTTTACCAATATATTGTAGATAAGGAAGAGTCTTTAGCACAGAAAGCTGATTCAAAAACACAGTTTCTATCACTTCTTAAAGAGCAGTTGCCGCATCAAGAGGCAGCCGCTCACTTTAAGATGACATTAACGGAAGTAATCAGCTTAATGCACGAAACGGAAGATGAGATTAGTGAGGTTTTAGAAAGAAAAGCAAAAAAATATCAGTGGATTGACTGTACAGATGAAGTGAACGGCAATGGATTCAAGAAAACGGGCAATAGCCAATATTTTCTTTGTCTCTCTTAGAGCCCTCACTTATATTAGTAAGCTGAAACCAGAAATTTATATTTCTGGTTTTTTTATTCGTTGCTCCATACTAAATCTAGCAAATCATCCACTTCCTTCATTTTATTTACGTTTGGATTTTTTATAAGTTGACCATTTACCATTACCATCGTTATATTTGATAAAGTTTTGATATTTTCTAATGGATTATGGTCCATTACAATTAAATCTGCTCGTTTTCCCATTTCAATCGTTCCAGTTAGATGATCTATGCCGAGAATTTCTGCATTTGTTTTTGTTGCCTTTTCAATTACCTGCAGTGAATCCAGCGACGTTTTTCGCATAAGATGGTCCAGCTCGCGCCACATATCATAGTGTGTCACAAATGGCATTGCTGCATCTGTACCAATCCCCATTTTTATCCCATGTTCTACCGCCTGCCTTACACTTGCTAGCATCGAATCGTAAACAAGCCGAGAGTTTTCTTGCACTGTTTCGCTCACTTTCGTCAGACTCAAATCCAATTTTGCGCTAGGATAACCAGCCTGCAAAGTAGGAATTAACGCTGTGTAACCCTTTAAGGCTCTAGGATTACATTTATACAGACTGATAATTTCCTCATCCATCTCCGCTCCATGTTCTATCGTATCAACCCCTCCCTTTAGTGCAACTCTTACTCCTTCCGTACTTTCCACATGTGCGGCAACACGTATGCCGATTTTATGAGCTTCCTCACATATGGCGGCAACTTCGTCCTCTGTCATTTGTAACCGGCCAGCTTCCCCGACCATTTTTGCATCTGTAACACCGCCGGTGACACAGATTTTAATTAAATCCACCCCATGTTTAACATTTATTCTCACATTTCTTCTCGCCTCCCACGGAGAATCGCCGACTAAGGCTAAATAAGGTGCGCCGTGACCGCCTGTTACACTTAGGAAGTAGCCTGCTGTAAGTAGGTTCGGACCTACGAACTTGTGCGCATGAATCTCCTCCCTCAGCTCCACATCTTTATAAAAGAATTCACCTACGCTGCGCATCGTCGTTACACCAGAATGCAAGGCGGTTATGGCATTTTTTTTCATCCGTTTTTTTAAGATTCTTCTTCCTATCGATGTATCCAAAAGATGGTGAAACGCAAAATTTAAAAGCTTTTCACTTACTGACAATGTAAAAGGCTTTCCGTCTGCAAACAGATGTACATGGGCGTTGATGAGGCCAGGCATTACATAGTTCCCTGTTAAGTCTATGCTCTCATAATGACTTGGAACAACGAGATTGCTTGTCTTTTCGATTTGATGAATTCTCCCTTGTTCGTTTACTAATATGGTCATATTTGTATCTGCAAATTTTTTCCCATCACCATAGATTATATGGCAATTATGTAAGGCATATCCTGTCTTCATGAGTGCTTCCTCCCATTTTTCAAAAATGAATAGTTTATTCATTTTTAGTTTTTAAAATAGTGATTCACCTTAAACTAAGTGAATCACTTTAGTGTACAGTATTATTCATTTAAGCTTTTGAGTCCATGCAGCCTGTATATGCTAAGCACCTCAAATATCTGCTGTCTGCTTTCTATGCTCATCTCTCTCTTTAATAAGTCTAAAATCATGTTGACGAAACTATTAGCGAGAATATTCAATAAAATAAAATTATCCTCACTGTTTATTTCATATCTTTTGTACGTACTCTTAACGTACGGCATTTTAGTTTCCATCATTAAATCAATCAGCTCGTTTTTGGCATTGCTGTATTCCGTTCCTTGATTTTTTTCAAAAATAATCACAATCTGCTGATGATATTGGGTTAATAGATTAATCTGCTTTTGAAAAATATCTGTCCTTTTCTCCGTCCTCGCCTCAGCAAACAATGTCTGGTTATCAAAATGAATGCTTTCAACTAACACCTTTTGCAAATAATCGACTAAGGATGGTGGAACGACCGAATAAAACAAATCGTTTTTATTTTTGAAATACGTATAAATATTTCCGACTGAAATTTGAATTTCTTCAGCGATATTGCTCATTTTTGCATTCAAAAATCCTTTGTTAAAAAACACTTTCAAGGCGGCAGCTTCGATTTGTTTTTTTACTTCCTCTTTTTTTGACTGGATAATAACCACCTCTTAATAATGAATGGTGTATTCACTATTAATTTAGTTTAATTCTTGGTTGCTGTCAAATAATTGTAACTGGGTGTAGAAAATCAAAAAGAGATCTTTTCCTCAAACTCACTTTTCATAACGATTATGGGTTGTGATAATCCAAATCTCATTAAAGAATCTAAAAATGAAGCAAGAGAATCAAGTGAATCGGTCCTTACTTTTAGTAAATAGTTGGCTTCCCCACTGACACGATATAAATCTACTACTTCAGGCGCCACTTCACAGTATGTTATAAAATCAGCGCACTTGCTCGTTTTAAACATGATGAACGTTAAGATATTTTTATTAATTTTAGAAGGTTCAAACTTTGCTTTATAACCAGCTATTACCCCTTGCTCTTCAAGCTTATTAATTCTTTCTTTGACAGCTGGCTGCGTCATGGATATAACTCTGCCGATTTCAGAGACAGGTATCCTTGCGTTTTCAAATAATAAATTCATAATTTTATAATCTGTTTCATCCAGTTTTACTGTATTTTTCATGGTTAGTTCCCCTTCTTTATTTTATAAAGTAATTACGGCAATATGTCTTTAAAATCACAAGCCAAATGAGTTTTCTTTTTATAATTATATATTTAGTTTTCTGATAATTCCAATAAAATATAAGTATGCTTTAAATAATAATTCACATTAATGGGGCGTGATTATATATGAAGAATTTACAAGACAAAATAGCTTTAGTAACAGGTGCCAGCCGTGGAATTGGCCGTGCAATCGCCAAAAGGTTAGCAGATGACGGGGCCATCGTTGCTGTTCATTATGGAAGCAATCAAAAGGCTGCTGATGCTACGGTTAAGGAAATTATCGCTGCAGGCGGTGATGCTTTCTCCATTCCAGCTGATTTACAGTCTTTGCACGGAGTAAAAAAACTGCTGCAGCAATTAGATGAAAAGCTGTTAGAAAAAACTAGCTCCGTCTCATTTGATATATTAGTAAATAATGCAGGTATTGGAACGCAAGGAACCATTGAAAATACAACAGAAGAAATCTTCGATGAAATCATAGATATTAATATTAAAGCACCTTTTTTCCTCATACAGAATGCCATACCAAGACTAAGAGAAAAGGGACGCATCATTAACATTTCATCTGCAGAAGTACGGATTGGTTTAACAGGGTCGATTGCCTATGGTTTGAGTAAAGGAGCGCTTAACACGATGACACTTCCATTAGCAAAACACCTTGGTGAACGTGATATAACAGTTAATACTATTATGCCTGGGTATACAAAGACAGATATCAATTCCAAGCTGCTGGATAATCCGGAGATTAAAAAGTTCGCCACTGAATCCTCCGTATTCCACCGCTTAGGTAAAGTGGAAGATATTGCAGACGTTGTTTCATTTCTTGCTTCCTCTGATAGCCGTTGGATAACTGGCCAAATTATAGATGCTTCTGGAGGATTTAGTCTATAATTCCCCCCTACCTCTAGTTAACTGTTTGTTATATCGGTATATCTATTCCGATTAACTAGTAAAACTTCGACTTTATTTATCGGAATTTTCCTCCTATAATCTATAGAGACACAACTAAATAGATAGATAGGATGAACATAATGATTTTACTGGGAGCAATAGTTAATGGAGTAGGTATCATGATTGGTGCACTACTTGGCAGTGTCCTTCGCCGTATACCTAACAATATGAAGGACGCTGTTATGAATATAATGGGTTTGTCTATTGTCGTATTAGGAATTCAAATGGCACTTAAAACGGCGAATTTTACGATTGTGATTTTGAGCCTTTCGTTAGGTGCAATTATTGGTGAATTATTAGCGATAGAAGATAAAATAAGCAAGCTTGGACAATGGATAGAAGCAAAGGTTGGTTCTGACAAGCAGGGAAGCATCTCACAAGGCTTTGTTACAGGTACGTTAATATTTGCAATTGGAGCAATGGGGATTATTGGAGCTCTCGACAGCGGGATTCGCGGCAATCATGATGTTTTATTTACAAAATCGATTATTGATTCATTTATCGCACTTATATTGACTTCCACTTTAGGAATCGGCGTTCTTTTTTCAGCTGTTCCTGTTATTATTTATGAAGGGCTAATTGCTGTTTTTGCAACCCAGATTGATCGTGTGATTCCGCAGCAATTAATGGATCAATTTATTTTGGAAATGTCAGCTACCGGCGGGGTTATGATTATGACGATTGGCTTAAATTTAATAGGGCTGACCAAATTTAAAGTGGCAAATCTTCTGCCTGGAATTCTCGTAGTTTTATTGCTTGTTTCCATTATGTATGGTTATAATATTTATTTTTAATCGCTTTTGAAATCAAACAGGCAGAAAGTATTTTCTGCCTGTTTTTCATATGGATGAATTTTGCTTCTTAAACAGAAACCCTCTTGCTGGCTGCTATTAAGCTTCTAATTCCTTCTAAATCATTTTTCTCAAATAACTCAATAATTTTGCTGCCGACAATAACGCCGTCACAATATTGCGTCATGTCTTTCACATGCTGTGGGGTGGAGATGCCAAAGCCTGCCAACACTGGAATAGGGCTGACTTCTTTCACTTTAAGCAGATGCTCTCCTAGCTGTTCTTGAAAGACTGTTCTTGCCCCAGTGATTCCTGTTACGGTGACTGCATATAAAAAGCCATTGCCTTTTTTGGCTATCTGTGCAATTCTATCTAATGAACTTGTTAATGTTACAAGTCGGATGATTTCGATGTGATGCTTGTCAGCAGCAGCTTGCACTAGGCCTTCTTCTTCAATTGGCATATCTGGCACGATTATGCCGTTAACGCCTGACTCTTCGCATGATTGAAAGAAATCCTCAATGCCATAGGCAATGATTGGATTTAAATACGTCATAAAAACAATCGGGATGGTTGTCGTTTCCCGGAAGGAAGTTAATGTTTGAAACACTTTCTTCAATGTTGTTCCTGCTTGAAGTGCCCGAATTCCGGCAGCTTGAATGATCGGTCCGTCTGCAACAGGGTCGGAAAACGGAATCCCAAGCTCGATTGCTGTTGCTCCGCTGCTTTCAAGAAATTTAATTTTTTCCTCTAATGTGTCTAGGCCGCCATCGCCTGCCATAATATATGGAACAAAGGCTTTGTCGCCATTCTTTTCAACTTGTGCAAAACGCTCTGCAATTGTCACCATCTTATTGATTCACTCCCATTCTGTCCATTACTGTATTAACATCTTTATCGCCTCTGCCAGATAAGCAAACGACTATCGCTTCCTCTTCGTTCATTTTAGGTGCATGCTTCAAGCAATAAGCAATTGCATGAGAGCTTTCTAATGCAGGAATAATTCCTTCTAGTCTGCACAGCAGCTGCAATGCTTCAAACGCTTCATCATCTGTGACCGATTCATAATTCACTCTGCCGATATCATTTAAATAGCTGTGTTCTGGTCCAACGCCAGGATAATCAAGTCCTGCCGAAATGCTGTGCGCTTCTTGAATTTGTCCATCCTCGTCCTGCAATAAATACATATAAGAACCGTGAAGCACTCCGGGTTTGCCTTTCGTTAAGGATGCAGCGTGTTTATCTGTATCTAGTCCGTGTCCTGATGCTTCTACACCATAAAGAGCAACATCTTCATCCTCAATAAATGGATAGAACATGCCCATCGCATTGCTGCCGCCGCCGATACATGCAATCACTGCTTCTGGGAGTCTTCCTTCCTTTTCCAAAAACTGTGCCTTCGTCTCTGTTCCGATGACGCTTTGGAAATCACGGACCATCATTGGAAATGGATGTGGTCCCATAACAGATCCAAGTATATAGTGGGTGTCCATTACATTAGTAACCCAATATCTTAGTGCCTCATTACATGCATCCTTCAATGTCGCACTTCCAGAGGTAACACTTTCGACCTTTGCTCCAAGAAGCTCCATCCGGAATACATTCAGTTTCTGTCTTCTAATATCCTCTTCGCCCATAAATATCGTACATTCTAAACCGAGCAGCGCACAGGCAGTAGCTGTTGCAACACCATGCTGGCCTGCTCCAGTTTCGGCAACGACCTTTGTTTTACCCATGCGTTTTGCCAAAAGCGCCTGGCCGATAGCATTATTGATTTTATGTGCTCCTGTGTGGTTCAAATCTTCTCTTTTTAAGTAAATTTTCGCTCCGTTTAAATGCTTTGTAAGTCTTTCAGCATAATAAAGGGGTGTTTCTCTGCCAACATAATCCTTCAGCAAATAATTTAATTCCTCTTGGAATGCCGGGTCTTTTTTTGCCTCGATATAAGCATTTTCCAATTCAACAACTGCTGTCATTAATGTTTCTGGAACATATCTTCCTCCATAAATACCGAAATGTCCTGTGCTGTCTGGATATGAATAGTTAACTGTCATGATTGTCGCTCCTCCTATTTGTTTACTGCTTGAAGTGCTTCCTGTAAAAATCCTTCAATCTTCTGCAAATCCTTTTTCCCATCTGTTTCTACACCGCTTGATACATCGAGCATAAAGGGATCGACCATTGTCTTTGCCTGGTTTACATTGTCTTTATGTAAGCCTCCTGCAAGAATGACTTTTTTGCCTTTAAAGTCATAGTTTTTGACGATATTCCAATCAAACGCTTTGCCATTTCCGCCAAAGTACCTCTCCCGCTCACTATCCAACAGGATATAATCAGACTGAAAATCCGCAATTATTTCCAAATCGCTTTCTTCCTTTATGCTGAACGCCTTTATTACTGGCAATTCAAAGGAAGATGCATATTCACTCGATTCATCTCCATGAAGCTGAATGACATTAATGCCTGAAATCCGGACAATTTCATCGATTCTTTCTCTTGTTTCATTGACGAACACCCCAACTTTCCAGATGTCATCAGGAAGCTTATCGATAATCGTTCTGGCTGTTTCCTGCTCGATTTTCCGTTTGCTGTCTGCAAAGACAAATCCGATAGCTTTCGCTCCATTTTGAACGGCGCAAAGTGCTTCTTCTTCTGCTCTTATCCCGCATATTTTGACATTCATACATGGTCACTTCCTTATATTTGGACTTTCATGCTTGCTAATGTTTCTTTTAGATTAGCAGCTTTCATAAAGGTTTCCCCGACTAGTATTGCATTTGCACCTGCAGCAACAACTCTGTCAATATCCTCCTGTGAGGCAATTCCGCTTTCGCTCACTAAGTATCTGCCAGATTCCTTAATAGTTGGCGCTAAACGTTCCGTAACTTCTAAGGAGACGTGGAATGTTTTTAAGTCTCTGTTATTAACACCGATCAGCTGACAGTCCGTTTGAAGGGCACGCTCAAGCTCCTCTTCATTATGAACCTCCATCAGCACCTCCAAGCCGCTTGCAACTGCATACTTGTAAAGGCGGTTCAGCTTCTCATCATCAAGGGCTGCTGCAATTAACAACACAAGACTTGCGCCCTTTGCTTTAGCAAAATCTATTTGAATTTCATCAATGATAAAGTCTTTGCATAAGACAGGGATAGGAACTGCAGAGCTGACACGCTCCAAGTCCTCATAGCTGCCTTTGAAGAACGGACCGTCTGTTAAAACAGACATACAATCAGCACCGTATTGCGCATATTTTAAGCCTTGCTCTTTTGGATCAACACCAATATTGATATCTCCTTTTGAAGGGGAAGCTCTTTTAAACTCAGCAATAATCGCAAGCTGATCCGTGTTTGCCAGTCTTTCCATAAATGATTTTCTCGCCATTGTAGGATTTTTTTGTATTACAGCTTTTTGCTGCTTAAGCTCCTCAACAACTGCTAGCTTTTTGGCGATGATTTTATCTAGAATGGTTTCCATTTTATATCCCTGCTTTCTCATATAATGAACTGTTCGTTACTAACTGTTCGAGTTTTGAAAGAGCTGCCCCACTGTCAATACTGTGTCTGGCAAGCTCAATTCCCTCTTCGATGCTCATTGCCTTTCCTGCAGCGAAAATACCTATTCCTGCGTTTAACAAAACAGTGTCTTTATATGCACCTTTTTCCCCGTTGAGCACTTTAAGCAAGATCTCTGCATTTTCCTTTGCGTCTCCGCCGCGGATTGCTTCATTGTTGTACACAGGCAGATTCACTTCCTCCGGTCGCAGAATTACCTTTCGAATCTTTCCTTCTTCTAAAATAACGAGTTCATTGTCTCCTTGCAGGGATGCTTCATCCATTCCGCCGGCCCCGTTAAGGACAACGGCTCTTTTCCGTCCTAATCTTTTCAAGCTTTCAGCAAAAACCTCTGTGTAATCTCTTCTGTATATGCCAAGCACCTGTGTTTCCAGCTCAATAGGATTCGTTAAAGGACCAATTAAGTTGAAAATTGTCGGAATGCCCAACTCTCTTCTCACTTTCATGATTCTGCCCATTTTCGGCTGTACATGCTGTGCAAATAAGAAGGTAATGCCGATATTTTTTAGCTGCTGTTCATTCTGCTCTGGTGTGACATTTAAATGGATGCCTAAATGCTCCAAAACATCTGCACTGCCAGTCTTGCTTGAAACACTTCTATTGCCATGCTTTGCAACTGGAATGCCTGCTCCTGCTAACACGAAAGCAGATGTGCTGCTGATGTTAAAGCTATGAGAGCCATCGCCACCTGTTCCGCAATTATCGATACAGCCACCTACATTTTCGAATTTTAATGTCTGTTCTCTGACTGCTCTAACTAAACCAACGATTTCGTTAACCGTTTCGCCTTTTAGCTTTAATGCCGTTATAAATGCTGCCAATTGACTGTCTGTAACGCTATCTGTAAAAAAGGTTCTCGAGACGTCAAGCATTTCCGCTTCTGTCAGTGATTCATGATTCATTAATCTTTGTAAATAACTCTTCATCTCAATACTCCCTTTCTTGTTTCTGTAATAAAGTTGGCAAGAAGCTGCTTGCCTGTGTCTGTTCCAACTGATTCTGGATGAAACTGAAATCCGTATACTGGGTAGTGCTTATGTTTAATTGCCATTATTTCTTGATCGTCATGAGATACTGCTAACACTTCAAAGTTTCTTGGCAATGTGTCTTTTTGTATAACAAGTGAATGATAACGCATCACTTCAATCGGGCTAATTAATCCGGCAAACAGCGGGTCATTATTTACATCTGCCAAATAAGAGGTTTTCCCATGCATAATATTTTCTGCTCTTACGACCTTAGCCCCAAAAGCTGAGCCAATCCCTTGATGACCGAGGCAAATTCCTAAAATCGGAAACTGTTGATGTAATTTCTGTATTACTTCAATCATAATGCCGGCATTTTCAGGGCGGCCTGGACCTGGAGAGAGTACAATACTAGCAGGGTTCAGCTTCTGTATATCCTCCACTGTCAGCTCATCATTGCGAACAACCTTCACTTCTTCGCCTAATTCTCCTAGATATTGATACAGGTTATACGTAAATGAATCATAATTATCGATTAATAAAATCATGATAGTCCCTCCAAAAACACCTTTAATTTATGGATTGTCTCTTCGTACTCTTTTTCAGGGACGGAGTCATATACGATGCCAGCACCTGCTTGTATATAGGCTTTATCATCCTTAATAATCATCGTCCTTATAGCCAGTGCAAAATCCATGTTGCCATTTTGGGAGAAATAGCCGACTGCCCCAGAATAAATTCCTCTTTTGACCCCTTCAAGCTCATTGATAATTTGCATTGCTCTAATCTTCGGGGCACCAGAAACTGTCCCTGCAGGCAAGCATGATATGAGTGCATCTACGCTTGACTGGTTATCCTTGATTTGGCCGCTCACCTCTGAAACGATATGCATCACATGCTTGTATTTTTCAACCTTCATATATTTCTCTACTTTAATGCTTCCGAAATGACTGACCTTGCCGACATCATTTCTTGCTAAGTCTACAAGCATTTTATGTTCAGCCAATTCCTTCTCGTCTTGCAGTAAATCTGCTTCAAGCTCTATATCCTCCTCCGGTGTAGCTCCTCTAGGTCTTGTTCCGGCGATTGGATTTGTAATAACTGTTCCATCGCTCGCCTTTATCAAACTTTCAGGTGAGCTGCCGACGATAGCATAATCAACAAAATCGAGATAGTACATATAAGGTGATTGATTTTTCACTCGCAGCTTTCTGTAATAAGAAAAGCTCGAACCTTTAATATCTGCTGACATCCGCTGAGAAGGTACGACTTGAAAGATGTCTCCTTCTGCAATATATTGCTTCGCCTTGTTTACTTTTTCTACAAATTCCTCTTTAGTGACAGTTGCTTTAAAAGCAGACAGCTGAACATCTTCTGTACTTTCTGTATACTGGGACTGAATTTTCTGCTTTCTTGTTTCGAGCCTGTTCTTCAACTGCTCTTCTGTCGTTTCGTCTGTTAAAGGAGATGCAACCAAATAAACTGTTTGTTCTAAATGGTCAAAAATTACGAAATCTTCAAAAAACATTAAATGCACGTCTGGCAGCTTTAGCTCATCCTTCGCCTCCGGACCAATATTTTCGTACTGCCTAATATTGTCGTAGCCGACATAGCCGACCGCTCCAGCATTTATCGGCAGTCCATATGGCAATTGAAGGTCTTGAACTGGAAGGAGTTTTTTGACAAGATCCAAGGCTTTTTCATCCACTGTTTCTACGCTGTCTTTTCGTTTCACTGTTGTAACTGGCCCATTGCCAATAAGTTCAAAAACAGGATCGCTGCCTATAATCGAAAACCGGCCTGATGCTTCATGCTTTAAGGAACTTTCTAACAGGAACTTTTTTTCTCCAGTTAATTTTTGATAAATACTGATTGGTGTGAGCGTATCGCCTTCCAATTTTTCGATAATCACCATTTGGCTGCCTGTCGTTTTCATTTCTTTACCTCCGTCTATGTGTCCTCTAAAAAATCCGATAAAAAAGTCCCCTATTATTACAGACATAAAAGCTGCAATAATAGAGGACGATTAGTTAAACCGCGGTACCACCTCAGTTAGAGTGAAAAACACTCTCTCTTTTCGAATACAAATAATATTCTATCCTGTTAACGGTGGAAACCGGCAAGCCCTACTAATTTGTTCAAACCCGCACTCTTAAGTCCATTCAGCTAACTGTTTGGATCGGTTTTCACCAAACCACCGACTCTCTTTACCAGACATATTAGCTTACTACTCTTAATCATTGATTTTAGTATGAAATTATTTTTTTGAACGCAAAAAGGGTCTCTCTCCTGTAAAAAAAGGACGAGAGACCCGTGGTGCCACCTTCATTAGCTTTGTTAAAAAGCTCACTCTAAGAAATCATGCACTCAAAGATTCTTTGGCGCATATTTCGGTCTCTTGTAACGATGAGACATTTCGCTAAAGCCTACCTCTTGAATATCAAGTTTCGGTTTAGAAGCTCAGAAGTCCATTCACTATTGTGTAACACTGATTCTCACCAACCATCAGCTCTCTTAAGTTCCAGTCAATAGTTACTACTCTTCGTCATCACTTAAATTTATGTTAAACCAATCATAAAATACGCCGATCTTTATGTCAAGGAATTTTACATAATTTTTATTTCTGCAGTGCTTTTTGGAAACGGTTCGTCCAGTCAGCGGCAAGATCTTCAAGCTGCAGCATCCGCTCTACTTCTTTTTTATTATTCCGGTCAAGGAGCATTACTTTCGTTGCATCCCATACAGAAATTTCCTCTTGTTTACGTTCAAGCAATATTAGAGGCGAAGACGATGAAACGGTTCCTTCTTTTAGAACCTTCAGAAAATAGCCTGTGTAGCATGTTTCTACTATCTGACCTAAAAATGTCGGAATGTCATTAAACTTGGATATCGTACTGCACGGAATTCTCCCTTGCGTGACTTGGATAACAGCATCGCCAACTGAAAAAACATCACCAATATATGTATTCTTTTCAAGCAGGCCTGTGCCGCAAATATTTTCCCCGAAAACTGGCGGTTTTAATACAGTGTTAAACTTTTTTTCCCAATTTTGATAATGCTCATATGAATAAAAGCATACAGCCCTGTCTCTGCCACCGTGAAATTCTTCGTTAGCAACACCATCGCCGTCAAAGCCGTCGAATGATAAAAAACATTCTTCTAAAACCGTTTTACCAATGGCAGTTGAGACATCTCTGCCGTTCCAATCATAATTCTTTGGCTTGCCCACACTTAAACAGATTATTTCTCCCTTCATCTTATCCTCCCAAGTGTTTTTTAATTATTATAACGCTAATCCTTTTATGCGAACAGAGCTTTACATAACTTGCATTCACAGTATTTCCTAAAAATCTCAAGTGTAAATAAAATCGTACAAGTACATATTATTAGTAGTCAGCACTATTTAAATCAAGGAGAATTTAAATGGATCACATAAATGAGGAAAAAGGCTTTTTCAGTTTTAGTGATGAACATAAAAAAAAGGATAAAGCAAACAAAGATACAGCTAATAAGGGTAAAGATGTAAAAGTTACAAAAATGTCTGTTTTGTCTATTTCTTCCATACCATTAGTAATGACGCTTGGAAATAGTATGCTGATACCAGTATTGCCAAATATCGAGAGTCAACTTGGCATCTCGTCTTTTCAGGTGAGCATGATTATTACTGTTTATAGTATTTTGGCGATATTGCTCATTCCTGTAGCCGGTTATTTATCCGACCATATCGGCAGAAAGAAAGTCATTATTCCAAGCCTAATCATTGCCGGAATTGGAGGAGCGATTTGCGGCTTTGCAGCATGGAAAATAGAGAACTCTTATTGGATTATTCTTGCAGGCAGGGCATTGCAAGGCATAGGAGCCGCAGGAGCATTCCCGATTGTATTGCCTCTTGTTGGTGACATGTTTAAAAAAGAAGAGGAAATAAGCAGCACATTAGGTGTGATTGAAACAGCCAATACTCTAGGTAAAGTGCTGAGCCCTGTGCTTGGTGCAATCATAGCCGGAATTGTCTGGTTTATGCCATTTTGGGCCATACCTGTATTTTGTCTCATTTCCATCCTTCTCATCATGATTTTTGTTAAAGTGCCTGGAGGTCCAAGTGAACCGCCGCCTTTCAGGGTGTTTATCCAACATACGAGAAAAGTAATGAAAAAAGACAAAAAATGGCTTTATGCTATTTTTTTAATTGGTGTTATCATCATGTTCGTCCTTTTTGCGGAACAGTTTTACCTATCAGACATACTTGAAAAAAAATATCATATAAAAAACATAAAAAAAGGGATGTACTTGGCGATTCCACTTGGAGCACTTTGTCTGACTTCATTCATTACAGGAAAGAAAATTAAAAAAGACCAAAATTTGATGAAGTGGATTACTTTCACAGGCATCGTGTTCATTATTATTGGGACAGTTGCCCTCAGCTTTAATGATAATTTATGGTATATCATCTCCGTACTAACTATTTCAGGAATTGGAATTGGCGCAAGTCTTCCCCCATTAGATGCCCTCATTACAGAAGGGATTGAAAAGGAAGAACGCGGCACCATCACAAGCCTGTACAGCTCGATGCGCTTTATTGGTGTCGCAGCAGGGCCTCCGATTATGGCATTGTTAAGCAAGGAAATGGAAAGTCTTCAATTTTATATTTTAGCAGGCGTTGCCTTAATCGCTGCACTTGCTGTGTTATTCCGAATAAAAGCAAAAGGAAATGCCCATTAAATCGGCACTTCTTTTGCTTTTAATATCGTTTTGCTACAAAAAAGGAACCTGCTAAAACTGCAGGTTCCTCCCTAAATTAATTATTATTTTTTCTCTGCGACTGGCTTCTTCAAAATACCTAGAAGGATTGCTCCTACAACAGCACCGATAATTACTGCCAACAAGTATAGCAGCCAGCTGCCATCCACAAGACCGAATACGAAAATACCGCCGTGTGGTGCTCGTAAACCGATGTTGAACAGCATTGATAATCCACCTGTGATTGCTGCACCGATTGCAACAGATGGGATTACACGCAGCGGATCAGCTGCTGCAAATGGAATTGCACCTTCTGTGATAAAGGAAAGACCCATAATGTAGTTCGTTGTACCAGCATCTTTTTCTTGCTTTGTAAACTTATTTTTGAAAATAGTTGATGCTAATGCAATTGCAAGCGGCGGAACCATTCCACCAGCCATTATTGCTGCCATCGGCTCATAAACACCGTTAGCAATTAGACCTGTTCCGAATACATATGCAGACTTATTGATAGGACCACCCATGTCAATAGCCATCATTGCACCAAGGATAATACCAAGCAGTACAGCGTTAGCTGTGCCTAGTCCTGATAACCAGTTTGTAATAGCCGTGTTTAGATCGCCAACTGGACCGATTACAACATAATGCATGATTAAACCTGTAATTAAAATACCAAGCAGTGGGAATAATAGAATTGTTTTAATACCTTCAAGAGATCTTGGCAATACTTCCAGTGCCTTCTTAATTCCGATAACTACATAACCTGCAAGGAAACCTGCGATCAAGCCGCCTAAGAAGCCTGCACCGCCATTTGCTGCCATAAGACCGGCAACCATACCTGGAGCGAAACCTGGACGGTCTGCGATGCTCATTGCGATAAAGCCTGCAAGAACTGGAACTAGCAAGGAGAATGCATTGTCTCCGCCGATTAGCTTCAAGACTGCTGCAAAAGCATTATAGCTTGGGTCGGTTTCAACTGATGAGTTATAGCCAAACATAAAGCTGATAGCGATTAAGATACCGCCGCCGACTACGAACGGAAGCATGTTAGAAACACCGTTCATTAAGTGTTTATAAATGCCCGCGCCGCCTTTTTTACTGCTTTCTTCTGCATCACTCGCAGCAGAACCGCCTTGATATACAGGAGCTTCTTGTTTTAATGCTTTATTGATAAGCTCTGCCGGTCGTCTGATACCGTCAGCAACTGGTGTTTCGATGACGTGCTTGCCTTTGAAGCGCTCCATTTGCACTTTAGTGTCTGCTGCAACAATTACAGCTGTAGCGTTTTCAATTTCTTCTGCAGTCAGGACATTTTTCGCACCGCCTGAGCCGTTTGTTTCAACCTTAATATCTACACCTAGCTCTGCTGCTTTTGATTTCAAAGAATCAGCTGCCATATACGTATGTGCAATTCCTGTTGGACATGCTGTAACAGCAACGATAAAGTTCTTTTTATCAGCAATGTTTTGCTCCTCTTGTTCCTCTTCCTCATCATAGCTGTCGATGATGTCCACTACATCTTGTTCTGTTGCAGCAGCAAGCAGCTTAGCTCTGACTTCTTCCTTCAATAGAATGGTAGAAAGTCTTGATAATGCTTCGAGATGGGTATTATTTGCACCATCTGGAGCGGCAATCATAAAGAATAAATGTGCCGGCTGACCATCTAAAGATTCATAATCCAGTCCACTTACAGAACGGCCAAATGCAATCGCTGGATTTTTAACAGCACTCGTTTTCGCATGAGGAATCGCGATTCCTTCACCGATACCTGTTGTGCTTTGCTCTTCTCTTTTTAAGATTGCTGCTTTATATTCTTCTTTATTTGCTAACTTTCCTGCTGTGTCTAATTTTGCCACCAATTGATCGATAGCTTCTATTTTTTGTGTTCCTTCTATATTTAAAAGGATAGTATCACGCGTCAGCAATTCTGTTATTCTCATCTGTAACGCTCCTTTTCGCTGATAATGTTAATTGAGCTTACAGCTTATGCATCCATCTGGATACACAAGCTGTAATCATTACTTCAGTATTACTTGCTCAAGCAAGCTTTCGACTTTCTCTTTCGTGCATAAACCGATAGAGAAGGCTGTAGCGCTGCCCGAAGCAATACTGTATCGGAATGATTCTTTTAAATCTTGTGTCTCATTGTATTTAGCAAGGAAACCGGCAACCATGCTGTCTCCTGCTCCGACTGAGCTTTTGACTTCGCCTTTTGGCACAGTGCTAATAATTGTTTCGTGCTGGTTAATCAATACTGCACCATCTCCGGCAAGGGAAACAATAACATTTTGTGCGCCAAGCTCTAGCAGTTTCTTCCCATATGGGATAACATCCTCTGCTGTTGTAATGGTTGTATTAAATAAATCTCCAAGCTCATGATGGTTCGGCTTGATTAAGAATGGATTATACGGAAGCACCTTCTTCAAAAGGTCTCCTTCTGCATCCACTACAAAAGATACATCGTTCTCAGAGCAGATTTTCACGAGCTCTTCATATGTGTTTGCTGGAAGTGTAGACGGTATGCTGCCTGCTAGCACTAACATATCTTCCGATGTCAGCTTGCTGATTTTTTCTTTCAGTTCTGCTAATTTCTCTTCAGAAATTGCCGGGCCTGCTGCATTCAATTCTGTTTCATCTGCAGCCTTCACCTTCACATTAATTCTCGTATCTTCTTCTACTTCCACAAAGTCAGTGTCAATCGCTTCTTGTTTAAGCTGATCTTTTATATAGCTGCCAGTGAATCCGCCGACAAAACCAAGTGCTTTGCTTTGTACACCCATCCTTTGCAGTACTTTGGAAACATTGATGCCTTTTCCTCCTGCAAACTTGCTCGTGCGCTCTGTTCTGTTCAATTCTCCTAAATTCACTTCGCTAAGTTCAATGATATAGTCAACAGATGGGTTCAATGTCAACGTATAAATCATGCTGTCACAACCTTTATACTAGTTTTTTTGCTGTACATCTCTAAAATCTCGCCATCATTACCGTTTGTAATGATAGATGCTTCATGGATGTCGGCAATCTTTGAAAAATACACTTCAGAAAATTTTGTGTCATCTGCTAGGAAAAACGCTTCTCTTGAAAGCTCAATCGCCTTGCTCTTAACCATTGCTTCCTCTTGATCAGGAGTAGTATATCCAAATTCAGGATGAATACCGTTTGTTCCCATGAAGCATTTATCAAAGCGGTACTGGTTTAAGCTTAATAGTGCACCTCTGCCTACAAGTGCGTTTGTTCTTTCCTTTACATATCCTCCGATTAGATAGGTTTGGATTCCTGAGGAAAGAAGTTCCTTCATATGCATCAGACCATTTGTCACCACGACTATTTTCTTTGTTTGCAAAAAAGGAATCATCTCCGTAACAGTGGAACCAGCATCCAAATAGATACTTTCGCCTTCTTCGACAAGATTTGCAGCATATGCTGCAATCATTTTCTTTTCTTGAAGGTTTTTGGCTGATTTTTCATCCATGCTCGGTTCGTTCATTTTTCCTTGCAGTCGTGCTGCGCCACCATGAACTCTTTTTAAAAATCCTTCTTGCTCTAATTGTGTCAAGTCTCTTCTGATTGTGCTTTCAGAAGTTTCCGTCGCGTCTACTAAATCCTGTATTTTAACAATGTTTTGTTGTTTTAATAATTGCAAAATCAGTGAATGTCTTTCTGGTGTTAACAACTGCCCACATCCTTTCTTTTAATGAACTGGGTTTGTTGTCGATAGACTAATAATACTGTAACCGATTTCAGATTTCAAGCATTTTCTTTCAAAAACATTCAAAAAAAATCATATCTTGATAGTTTTTGAACGTTTTATTATTTTTTATAATATTTGCAGATTTCCGATTATACGCTCGAACGGTGTCGAAACTTGTAATCTCATTGCAACATTCTACAGTTTCTCCTATAATTAATAACAAGATTCACCAAATTTCTTAAAGAGGAAAACTATATGAAAAAACTTTCTTATTATTATCTGGAGTTCATTAAAATCTTAGCGACAATCGTTATCCTGTTTGCATTATTTGGAACGATAAATGATGTCATCATTCAACTGATTAGTGGAACGTCTTTTCCTGACACATCCATGTTCCAAGGAAAAAGCTATTTACTGCTACTTTTCATAGCACAGTTTATTGGTTTTGCGATTATTACAGTTGTCCTATATGTAAATATCATTTCATTTGTTGGATTTAACCAACAAAAGGGACGTAGAAAATTTCCGAAAACTTGGGTACAAAAACTGATTATCATTGCACTCCTTTTAATTTTCGCTTTTTATATTGTGCTTCTGTTCCATTAAGAAGTAAATATTTGCGCTAAATTGCTGAATATGATACTATCAAATCAAGATATAGGTAATTCTATTAAAAAATTATCTATATATAGTGATATCCTTCTTAATTATCCAATCTTTCCGCTTCCGATGAAGCGGTCTTTTTTTGTAAAAAAAGGACCGAGTCTTCTTTTACAAAGATTCGGTCCTTTTTCTTTCCTTATATTCTGCTTTCGTTATCGCGTAATAAAGACTCGTAACAGTCATCTCTTCAAAAGCCTTCAGTTGTTCCATTTTTTTATACCTGTAAGTAAAACCGCATTTTTCCTGAACGCGCCCAGACCTGTCATTGAAATCAAACCGGCCGCACCAAATCACATCTGCATCCAACTGATTAAAGCCATGCTCAAGGATTAATTGAACCGCCTCCGGCATAATTCCTAATCCCCAATAATCAGGGTGGAGCGCAAACCCAATTTCCAGCTCTTTCAATCCGGAGCTCTTCTCTCCTTTATATGAATGCAAACCAATACTGCCAATCACCTTGTTTATGTCAGGCAACAAAATCGCATAAACTTCTGCTTTCATTAAAAACAACCGAATAATCTGCTTGCTTTCTTCTTCTGTTCTATGGGGCTTCCAGCCAGCGTTTGGGCCAACTTCTTCTCTTTGCGCATATTCGAAAAGATCGCTTGCATCCGCCAGACTCCAGCTCCGCAACAGCAGTCTGCTGCTTTTTAGCATGTGTTCCCACTCTTTTCTTGTATGTTGTTTAAAAATTTATCTTCTAGCTAGCATTTCATAAATATCCTGCAATGTAACACAGCCTAAGTCCTGCGCTTTTTTTAAATAGCGCGTCCAAAGCTGCGCAGTCAATCTCGCATCCCCAAGAGCATGATGCCGGTTATTTGCCGGGATGCCATTTAAAGAGCACCAATCCTCCAGACTGACAATTGTTTTATTTGGTTCAACAATTTTAAACAAAAAAGCAGTATCAACAACACGGTGTTTAAATGGTGTCTTGAATTGCTTCCAGCACGCAGACTGCATAAAGTTCTTTTCATGTGACGAATGATGAGCGACAAGTGTATCATTTTCAGCAAACGCAAAAAACTTTACGAGCGCCTCTGATAACAAGGGCGCTTCTTTTGTGTCCTCATTTCGTATTCCTGTTAGTAACGAAATTTCTTCAGGAATAGGACCATTCGTATTTACCAATGTGTAAAATTCTTCCTCTGTCACTGTACAGCCCTTTACTTTAACAGCACCAATCGAAATAATCTGGTCGCCCTTATCTGGGAAAAAACCGGTTGTTTCTATATCAAAAACTACTGTCTCAATGTCCTTCAACGCCAACTGGGAAGCAATTTCGATTTTCAATTCCTTTTGAAGCTGTCTCATAAATGCATGCTGCTGGGAATTTAATACCCCTGTTCCTTGATTAAACACATTAGAATTCATCTTGCCATATAAGTCTCTCATATATTGAAAAAAAGATTCCACACCCACATTTTCACCCTTTTTCAATTAGCCTTTTCACTTGCTGATATAGCTTGATTCCTTTTCTCAGCAAATGCTTTACCTCTGTTCTTTCTTCCTTTGTCAATCGGTTAATATTTAAGAAATGGACATCACTGTAGTCCTTATCATCCTGAAATGAAGCTGTGCGATAGGTGAGAATCCGCCGAAAATAGCGCTCATATTCTACCATTAACGGTTCATAGACACCGATCTTCTTCAAATCTGCCATCCTGCCTAATGTAGAGGTAGCGATAACTCCCTCTTTTATCGCAAGCAGCCTAATTGAATTAACATAAGGCAAATACAGCGTATTCTTCATATGCAGTGAGCCGCGATGCACTCCTGTCCGCTCCACAAAAAACTGGCCAAAAATGCCGACTCCTTTTTTAATTCTCATCACATTATTTAAAAATCTGACAAGCAAGGCAGGATGCTGTTCCCTGTACGCATGGATAACGGATCTTAGCTCGTTTACAAACTCTTTGTTGCCGATAAGTTCTCTGCTGTCATAAAAAATCTGCAAATAACGAATTGATTCCCAATTCTCCATTTCCATCCATTTGTTCAGCTGTTCTTGCCATTCTGCAAAGGATTTACACCAAATAGGATTGCTGCTCATAACATTGCCTTCACAATAAGGATAGCCGACCGTGTTTAGTGCATCACTCACCATCTTACCGAGAGCTAAAAAGTATTCTTGCACAAAAGGAGCATCCTTTTGAAAAATCATCCCATGATCTTGATCACTAATGACACCTTGCTCCTTCCTGCCTGCACTTCCTGTTACAAACCAGGCAAAATCACAAGGCGGTTTTCCATGCTCTTTTATAAACTCCTCATAAACAGCACCAAATGTTTCTGTTAAGATTAAATCATGCTGGTTGTTAAGGGTTTCATTCGTTAAACGTTGAAGTTTCTTAAAACCTTCCTTCTCTCTCTTTAACTCTAATAATCTTCCATTATATGAGCACATCCACGCACTTCCTTGCACATATATAGTTAATAATATTTTAGCATATTTTTTAAAAAATGAAGCTTATAAGAAAGGAGAAGCCTCACTTTTAAAAGTGAGGCTTGCTTTATGTCATTTATTAGACGCTTTTTGACTCATCCTTTGGCAAGAACACTTCTGGATAACCGTATGTTCCATGCTCACTGATGTCTAGACCCATAATCTCCTCTTCTTCTGTTACGCGCAGTCCACTGATTTTTTTAATTACAAACAAGATAGCAAAGCTGACAACGAATGCGAATAATGCACATGTTACAACACCTAACGCCTGAACACCTAACTGATGGAAGCCGCCGCCGTAGAATAAACCTGGCTGCCCAACAGTAGCTAACTCTTTCGTTGCGAACAACCCAGTTGACAATGTTCCCCACACCCCTGCAGTACCATGAACAGATAGTGCAAAAATCGGATCATCAATTCTTCTGTTCTCAAAGAATCGAACACTGTAGAAAACAAGAATTCCAGCAATTAAACCAATTACAACCGCGCCCCAAGTATCAACGAACGCACATGATGCAGTGATTGCAACAAGCCCAGCTAATGCTCCATTAAGCGTTGTTGTAATATCTGATTTTCCTAGGACAATCCAAGAGATTAACAATGCAGAAACCGCTCCGGCAGCTGCAGCTAAGTTTGTATTCAAAGCAACAAACCCGAAGAATCCATCTGCAACAGAAACTGTGCTTCCAGCGTTAAACCCGAACCAGCCGACCCAGAGAATAAGTACACTCAATGCCGTATACACTTGGTTATGACCGAAAATCGGATTAGCAGAACCATCAGCATTGTATTTACCGATACGAGGCTTTAAGAGAATAGTAGCAGCAAATGCAGCCATCGCACCTGTTAAATGCACAACCGTTGATCCAGCGAAATCCTGCTTCCCGTGTTCAGCAAGCCAGCCGCCGCCCCAAATCCAGTGCGCAATGACCGGATATACAATGGCAGAGAATAGAACGGAGAAAATCAAGTAAACTGATAATTTAGCACGTTCTGCAAAACCGCCAAGTGCAATTGTTAAGGAGATTCCGGCAAATGCAAGCTGGAATACGAAGAATACTGAAGTCTGCAGCGCAGCATCCGGAATTTGTTCACCAGAGTAGAAGAACTCTGACATTCCAACAAAAAAGTTTGCATTTCCTCCAAAAATAAAGCCATAACCGACAGCCCAGAAAACTAATGAAGAAATTCCGAATGTGAAGATTGTTTTGCCGGCAATATGACCAGCATTTTTCATTCTTGTGGAACCCGCTTCCAATAATATAAATCCGCCAATCATAAAAATAACTAAAATTGCACCAACCATCGTCCACAAGCTGTTCATCAAAAATTCTAAATTATCCATTAAGTCATTTTCCCCCTTTTTGTAATTTAGTTTACATGAAGTGTCATATAATCTAACGCTTGATAAACCTTATTTTACCGATATAAAAAATTCTGTCAATATTTTTTATAAATTTAATTTTCTAAAAACTTAAATTATTTTAACTAAGCTTCTCTTTCCCTATCTCTAATACGCTTTCCAGATATTTATGTATAAAACTTACTGCATAGATGAAGATTCAACAAACTGTTAACAGATGGTATTCCATGCTATCCCAATCACCAACTTACGTAACAAAAGTTGACATAAACAAAAAAAGCCAGCCTTTTCAGGCCAGCTTTAAAAATTATTAGCAAATCAATGTTGCACCAACAATGATTAATAGTATAAACAATACAACGATCAACGCAAAGCCGCCACCATAACCGCCGCAGCCTCCGCCGTAACCATATCCGCCATATCCGTAACCGTACATAGAACATCTCCCTTTCTGATTTCGTATTTGCAGCTTTTTTCGTGTTTCCTTTGCTGCTTGCTACAAAATCATCTTATGCGGTAAATGTCTATTTGGCTGGGTGTTTGCCTTAATTTTCGCTAAAAACCTTGTTTTTTTCAGAGTGATTCGATACTGCTGCCAATACACGCTCTGTTTGGAGCTGTGGATTGTTTGATGCGCTGATTTCGGAAATAAGTGCAACACCGTCGCCGCCTGCTTCCATTACTGGTGTGGCATTAGCCGCGGTTATCCCGCCAATTCCAACAATGGGTATGTCGGTATTTTGTCTCCTTACATCCTTAATTAATATTGTACCACGCACTTCTTTTGCATCTTTTTTTGTATTCGTTGGGTAAATGGGGCCAATCCCTATATAATCAGCACCTGCTAATATTGCTGCCTCTACTTCCGCGAGACTGTGTGCAGACACACCAAGAATTTTATCACCGATTTTTTCTCTGACAGAATGTGCCGTTTCATCATCCTGACCAATATGCACACCGTCTGCATTTAGTTCTACTGCTAAATCTACATCATCGTTAACAATGAATGGAACTTTATAAGATTTACAAAGCTGCTGAAGCTTTTTGGCAAGCTCCTTTTTAGCAGAACCAACGAGGGCATTCTCTCCTTTTTCACGGAACTGGAACATAGTGATGCCCCCTTTCAGCGCTTGTGTAAGCACTTCTTCCGGAGGCAGCTTGCTGTTATTACTGCCCATAATAAAATAAAGCTTCATCAGCTGCTTCATTTCCTGCACTGTGTATTTCTCCATGACCTTTCTCCCTTTCCCTACTGTAATGATGATGCACGCATCTTTGCATAAGCCCAATGATTAGTTGGGCCATGCCCTTGGCCTATGTTCAAATCATGCTTTATTGCTAAATAAACAAATTCCTTGGCCGTCTCAAATGATTGGCGAACAGACAGCCCGTTTGCCAGAGATGCTGCCATTGCTGCTGCAAAGGTGCAGCCTGTTCCGTGCGTGTTCTTCGTATTCAGTCTTTTTGAGTCAAGAGTAAAAAAGACACTGCCATCATAAAGCAAATCAACAAGGTTATCCCCATCACCGTGACCGCCCTTTATTACAACATGCTTAGCACCCATGCTATGCAGCAAAACAGCAGCTTCCTTCCTTTCGTCCATACTGCGAATCGACAAGCCTGTCAGAACTTCGGCCTCAGGGATATTCGGTGTAATGACTGTTGCTAATGGGATAAGATGCTCCTTCAAGGCGGTAACTGCAGCATTTTGCAGCAAGCTCGCTCCCCCCTTTGCAATCATAACAGGATCTACTACAATGTTCTTCCATTCATATTGCCTGATTTTTGCTGCAACAAGCTCGATAATACCACTGTCAAAGAGCATACCCGTCTTAATAGCATCTGTGCCGATATCTGTGGCGACTGCGTCAATCTGTTTTTCAATTGATTCCAAAGACATAGGATAAACAGCAGCTACTCCTAAAGTGTTTTGTGCTGTTACTGCTGTAATGGCTGACATGCCGTACACACCGAGCTCCTGAAATGTCTTTAAATCTGCCTGAATACCTGCACCGCCTCCAGAATCTGAGCCGGCAATTGTCAAGGCTATTCTTTGCTTCATATCACTCACCTGCTTGCATTGTTATTTTTTTATAGTTCCTAACATCCTCTTCAGCAATGCTGTATAACGCATCTAAAAACGCTGTCTGAAAGCTGCCCGGGCCAATTTCCGGCTTATTATCTACAACTTTTTCAGCGGCAATCCCATAAACAGCCAGACCGCTAGCTGCTGCAAGGAGCACGTCTTGTTCCACAGCGATAAACGCAGCCAGAACAGACGATAGCAGGCAGCCTGCGCCAGTCACTTTTGTCATGATAGGATGACCATTGCCAACATAATAAATTTCCTGCCCGTTTGTCACAACATCCTTCTCTCCTGTAATACATACAGGTGCACCGATTTTTTGCGAGGCTTTAACAGCGATTTCTGCATGATCATCTAAGGAAGAAACAGAATCCACTCCTCTTATTTCTGCTGCCATTCCGGCAACATTTGCAACCTCGGCAGCATTCCCCCTCAATAACGTTATATTAACCTCTTGCAAAATACGCTGAATGGAAGTGGTGCGAAAAGCCGTTGCACCAGCTCCAACTGGATCTAGAATTACTGGTGTATTAGCAGCGTTCGCTGCTTTTCCGGCAATAATCATGCTTGTTACATTGTCAGCATTTAATGTACCGATATTTAACACGAGAGCATCTGCTACTGATGCCATATCTGCAACCTCTTCTTTCGCATAAGCCATCACAGGAGAAGCGCCAATTGCCAGCAATCCATTTGCAGTGAAATTGGTGACAACTACATTCGTGATATTATGGATAAGCGGCGTTTTCTCTCTTAATCTGGTAAGAAGCTCTTCTGCTGTTGGGTTGTGTTTTACTGATGTCATTTTTCCTTCCCTGCCTTCTAGTATTATTTCCAAACAAAAAAGCTCATGTTTAAAGTAACTCGAAAAATGTCGTTAGACCTTCGGGAGTTTACAAAAACATAAGCTTAAAAACGAAAAAACACTTTGCCTAAACAAAGTGTCTATTATTATGTACACTCCCTGCGCTGGCATTATCCAACAGGTTCATACGGTCGATGACAGTTAGTCATCCTCTCAGCCTGATTCCACAAGCTCCCGATAAATATTTTATTACTATTATCTTATAAGAACAGTGAAAATTTTGCAAGATTATCAAACTAGAAGAGATATAAATACTCATCCTTTGGCGCCTCAGCAGCTTTGATGCTGTCCACTTTAATGGTCGGCATGGCACCGCCGTCGATTTCTTGTTTTACAACCGTTCCTTTTATTTCATACCAGCCATTTGTTTCTGCGGATTTAAGATTGCCATTAAGCATATAGCCATACACTGACAAATCGACAATACAATGTGTCATGACATATCTTGCAATCACTGCCTCATTTTCTGCAAATCCATCTTCTCTGTAAATAAAACCTTTCATCACAATCTGCGTTCCTTCCACATCATCCAGCTGATTATTTAGCACATCCATTACTTGGAAATAATTCTCATCATCGACCTCAATATACTTCTTGTCATTTAGAACAGCTGCAAGCTCTATTGCTGAATCCGTTCCTTCTGCAAGCTTCGTTGTATTTCCTTCATGAGCTGTAAGCTTGGCCAAGGCATCATCATGCAAGGAATAGTCGCTTAACGAAAAAAACAGTACAAGAGGACTTAAGAAAAAGAGATACGATAAAGTGAGCTTCCACGGCGGAACATTTTCATCACATACATCACAGTCACAATCTGCTCCTTTTAAGTTACTGTTTAACAGGCGAAAAAAGCCGAGCAAAAACAATAGGACCATCGATATAAGCAAAAAGGGAAGCATCTTAGGTGCAACAAAGGCAGTAAGCATATTTTTCACATACAGCTTAAATATAATGAGACTAAACCCGATCATAATAATTCCTTGCATTTCATTTGAAAGCTGCCACATCGGACTCCAACGTAATCTCATTTTTCATTCCTCCTTTATGACAGTTTTTGGACAATGCATCTCACATAAAATGACCTGCGATTATGGACAATGCAAAAACAATAACGGAAACGACTAAAATAAAGACTGCCACAAATTTAAATTTAAAGGATGCAAGCATAACAAGCGTGTTTTTAAAATCAAGGATTGGTCCAAATACAAGGAAGCCAAGAATCGCCTCTGGTTGGAATGTCTTCGTAAAGGAGACCGCCACAAACGCATCTGCTTCCGAGCATAATGACAGAATATAAGCTAAAGCCATCATAACAGCTGTTCCTTTAAAAACATTTTCCCCAGCCAGTCCATATAAAGTCTCTTGCAAGTATACTTGGGCTATGGCAGCAAACAACGCACCAATAATAAAATATTTAGCGACCGCAAAAAACTCAAAGCATGTGTGATGAAGAATTCCCTTCCATCTAGAATCTCCTTTATTCACATTTACAGGTACATTGCCGACTAAATCTTCCTTATGCATTTTTAAAACATTCTTTTTGGAGAAATAGGCATGCATGATAAAACCGACAATAACAGCGGCAACAATACAAACAATAAACCTGCCATAGACAATCGGCATATTTAAACGGAAAGCATAAAAGGTGCTTCCAAATACGATAAAGTTTAAAATCGGCGCACACATCAGTAAAACGACACCTACATGGACCGGGACGCCTTTTTGAATAAGTCTCCGGACTACAGGAATGATGGCACATTCACAAACAGGAGTAATACATGCTGCAAGTACACCTACAAAAATTGCAGCAATTGGATTTTTAGGAATAATTTTGGCTATCATCGCTTCTGTAACATAAATATTGATAACCGAGGAAGCAATAGCACCAAGCAGGAGAAAAGGCAGGGCTTCTAGGAAAATCGCCAGAAAAACGATAAATATAGACTGAACATCATCCGTTAGCAATTGTTGGACAACTGGTAGAGTTGAGACATCTCCGAAGAAAAATAAATACATCAGGAACAGGAATAAGGCAAAGACAATAAAATCTTTTATACTAGTAGGAATGGACATATCTATCTCCTTTAAAAAATTGATATACCTGCTTGTCTATCTTTCTATCATCTACTCTATGCTTATCCTTCTTCTATTATGTCTTTCCTTCCAAAAAGAAATGTCTGCAAGGAACCCTTGCAGACATTTCTTTATATATGAATTTCTTCTTTTTGCAAATCATTGCCTATCAGCACAATTTCTCCTGCAGCTGCAGGCCGCCTTTTGCCAAGATTTTCCCATTCCATTAAACCTGAAGCATATTGGAAATGATACCATTGATTATCTTCCTTGTTTTGCACAATTCCTTTTGCTCTGTAAAGACGCTCTTTATTCTGCTCTAACAGTTCCGCAATTTCTTTTTTGGATGCCTGCTGTTTATACGTCAGTTTGACTGCCTTTATATGATGATGATGGTGATGTCCTCCCAAATCCTCTGCAGGAAGCGGAATGGCTGTATCGCTTCCATCTAAATAGAGAGTAACGCCATCTCCGTATGCTGTATGGATAATTGGTGCATGCTTATTGTATTTCCTGATAATTTTTTCTGCTTTTTCAACTGCTGTTTTTTCATTAACCTGATCCATTTTATTTAAAACTATTAAACTTCCTCTTTCAATCTGTTCCTTCTGCAGCTGTCTTACTTCCTTGGAACTCGAGAAGATGCTTGTATACTCTGCGACATGCATGCTGTCTACAACACAGATGCTTTCCTTTAACTTGAAATCGGCAGCAAACCGCTCCTCTTTAAAGGTGTCGATTATCTCTGACGGATTGGCCACGCCAGTCCCCTCAAGGAGAACGACCTCGATTTGCTGATCACGTGCCATTACGGCAACCTCATCTAAAGTCGTGCGCAAATCATCCTTAACAGAGCAGCATACACAGCCATTTAGCAGTTCAAACAGCGACTCACTTTCAAACAAATGCTTTTCTAAATTGGCATTTCCTAATTCATTAAGGATGATTGCATATTTTTTATTTATATTCTTGAAATGCTGCATACACTTTAAAAGAGTGCTCGTCTTCCCGCTGCCTAAAAAGCCATTAATTAAATAGACATCTGTTTTCATAAATTCCTCCTATAAGCACAAATCTTTTTCAAAATGTATGCAGCAGCAATCATTTTTAGTACTGGAGTTTTTTTACACAAAAAAAGCCCGACAATGGGCTTTCCTCTAGTAATTTTGTATACTAAAGCCTTTACATTTCTTTTAAGCTTTCAATATCTACTTCTGTTCTTTCTTCTATGCCGCCCACTAAGTGTACAATGGCCGTCTGATCTTCCTCTTTAATCTCATCAATCCAGATGGATACTCCGTTATATTGGACTTCGATTTCTGCAGGAGAAGATAAGATCTGTTTCGCTCTATTGATGTCCACTTTTTCCACCTACTTTCTTCATCAGAGATTGCCTGCTTAGCTAATTTTATGAACAAATGGTCCATTTGGTTCCAAAAATGGTCATATGCTCCTTTAACATTATGTGATTATTCGTTTTTTTCTATTCAATAAATTTCAATCACTAATTTCTTTATAAACGGTGCCATCGGTATCTGTAATCAGAATTTCAGATTCTATTTTATCTATGCCAATCACAATAAAAGGATTCTTTTCAAGCGAATTATTATAATTGGTGCGAATTTTTATTTCTGTTCGTCCATTACTGTTTTCCACATCCAATAATTCTATCGTGTTTCCTCTCATTTGCTCACCAAGTGTTAAAAATATCCCTTTGCTTCCTTCAAGGATATTAAACATCTTATAACCTCTTATAGATGGATTTCCCTCGATATTATGCAAATGTGTAAGCAGACCTTGACTCTCCACATTCCCTTTGTCGACAACCCAGTAGTTCACTTTATCAAAATAAGTGTACGCCGAAAATACGACTGCGTATAACAGTACAATTAAACAAAGAGTTTTTTTCCAAAAGGAACTCTTTCCTACAATAAAAAAAATAATCGCCATGGAAATGACCCCTATGCTCACTATTCCAAACGGCATTCCTTCAAATCCACCTATAAGAAGGATAGAAACAAGTAACAAGATAATCCCCCCACATAAAACGGACAAACTTCTTTTGACGTTAGGGATACCTTTTCCATACACATATGTAACCAAATAAATGATAATGCCAATAATAAAACCGATTAGTAATAAAGTTGATAACACATTTTCCCCTCCTAGTATAATAACGAACAGATATTTACATATTACACTTCCACTACGCTAAAATCCATAATTTGGACAAAATGTAATAATTAAGTTTACGCTACTGCGGAGAAAATATTTAGCATAACTTGGAATAAAACATATACTTTTTTCCTAGTTTTTATGATAAAATCTTTTTGGAAAAGAGAGAAAAACTAGGGGGAAGAATATTGAAGAAACTTTTCAAAAAGATTTCATTTCTTATTGTATTAGCATTAGCAGCAAATCTTTTATTCCAGACTGACTTTACAAAAACAGCAAGTGCTGCCTCATCTTACACTTATTACATAAAGTCAACTGCAAATCTATACAGCAGTACAAAAAGCAACGCAAAAAAGCTGAAGTCTATCCCAGTTAACACGAAGCTGACTACAACCAGCGCGAAAAAAGACAAAATGTATAAAGTAAAATTCGACGGTAAAACAGGTTATGTGTATGCATCCAAGCTTTCAACAAAACTTACAAGTGTGACGTTTTACACAAAAGATAACGCCAATTTATATGACAATACATCTAAAAAACAGAAAAAGCTAATATCCATTCCTGTAAACGCTAAACTTGTCACACAATCGGTGATTGGCAGTAAAATGTATAAGGTAACGTATGAAGGAAAAACTGGTTATATTTATTCTTCTAAGCTTGCAGCAAAAAAAGTTAGCAAGGTGCCTTTCGGTAAAACTGTACGTGTTGGCAATTTTACAGTGAAGATAGACAAGCCGATTAACGAATATGGGGAGAGCTATCTATTCGATGGAAATAACAGTTATATCGCATTGCCTGTAACTATTACTAATTATGGAGCAAGGGATTATATTGGCTGGCTTTCTGAAGGTTATGTCAACAACAAATACTATGATGTATTTGATAATTGGTACTTTGCAGTGGATTATGAAGATGAAGAACTAGAAGGTTCCGAGATGCTTTCAAAAGGAAAAAGCTTAAGTGGTTATATCACTTTAAAAATGGCTAAAGGTAAAAATTTAGAGTTTATATATGCAGACAATTATTACGAAAATTTTATTACCTTCTATGGTAAAAACTAATTTTATCCCCCCTTCCTTTATGAGGAGGGTCTTTTTGGATACATTTACCTTTTCACAATATGTTTCACTTTCCTCCATACAGTGTAAATACAAACTAAGAACGAAATACACTAAAAGGAGGAATAGTCATGACAGCATTACAGAAAACAGCATTAGTTCTAACTATTATCGGAGCAATTAACTGGGGATTAATAGGATTCTTCCAATGGGATCTTGTAGCAGCTATTTTCGGCGGACAAGATGCAGCATTATCAAGAATTGTTTATGGACTTGTCGGAATCGCTGGTCTGATTAATATCGGTATGCTTTTCATGTCACCAAAGGAAAAGACATCTGATCAACATGTAAGAACAAACCACTAAAAAATGAGGCTGGCGCTGCCAGCCTTTTTTGTTTATTCCATCTCTTTAGCAATCCATGTTAATTTGTCTGCAGATACAGCCACCTCTTTAAAATCGCTGCCCATTTCATTGATGAGCTGTATGAAAGAAGCAAGTTTTTCATCTATCCTGTTGTTTTGCCCTTTTGTTTCACACATTGCTTCTAAAATATGCTGGAAGTGCTCAGCTGTTTCCTGCATACTTTTATTCCCTTTTGAGATTTCTTCCATGATTTTATCTAAAGAGCTTGTCAGTTTTTCTGTTTGTCCATTTGTATTTTGAATCAAGGTGGCCACATTGGCGACAGATTTCTTCGTATCATCAGAAAGTTTTCTCACTTCTCCAGCAACGACAGAAAAACCTAATCCATGTTCTCCGGCCTTTGCTGCTTCAATAGCTGCATTTAAAGACAAGAGATTGGTTTGTTCCGCAATTCCTTTCACAATATTAATAATTTCAGCCATTTGATTGGTGATAGACAGCAAGACATGCACATCTCCTGTAATTTCATTGACTTTATGGTGAATATTTTCCATTGTGGCTGCTTGCATGTTAATTTGCTGTTTGCCTTGTAATGCTCGCTCCTCTGCCAAATTGGATAAGTCTGCACCTTTTTTTGCGAATATAATCATGTCGTTAGACTGACCAACAAGGTCCTGAAACGATTGATTTGTTTCCTCAGAGATAGCAGCAAGATTTTCTGAAGCCTCTGCTACACTTTGGCGAATAAGCAGCTTTTCCTGTTCCCCTTCCGCTTTAATTCGGTCTGATTCTGCATCATAAGCCTCAAGAACTAATTGCTGTTCCAAGTTTAAAATTTTTGACACAGCCCTAATTAACGGCATATGCTCCTCTTTATTTGGGAAATTATCTTCAATCAACCCAAGCAAGGACAGCAGCAAATCTTGAAATGCACACATATACCATTTCGTCTGCAGTCCAATTTTGACATGAACATGAGCAATTCGTATCCGTTTCTCCAAAAACTCACGATTGATTTCACCGGCAAACATTTCACCTATATGTGTTCGCAGTGTTTTTTTTAAGCGCTCTATAGAGCTGTTATCTTGAATGATTCCAAGCAAAGACGGCTCATTTTCTAAATTTTTATAAAATCTGTCTACAATTCCCCCGATATTATTCAGCACATAGATATGCATCCTTTTAAGCTGGATTAAATCCTCTGCTGTTAAACCTATCATCTGAACTTGTTTGTATACCTCACTGTTTCTAGCAACCTTTAACTCCACATCCCCTAATGTGAATTGTTCAGCTGTTTCTCTTTTCGCTCTTTTTTTCGTTAAAAACAAAGACCCCACCCCTACTTTTTTCCTATATTACACTTAGAATACCATATGATTTCCAGAAGATAAATATCCGGTTATTAACAACTAATAGGTACAAATGTTCATTTTGTTCCTGTTTAAAATTCAAATCTACAAAAATAAACCAGCTTCAAAAAAAGGAAGCTGGTTATATTTTCATACTAAAGCGGATTCTGAATAAAACTGGTATTGACCTCTGCCGTTTTTCTTTGCTTCATATAGTGCTGTATCGGCCATATTCAACAGTGTTTCAATCGTTGACCCGTCATTAGGGTAAAGAGCAACACCCATGGAGGACGATGTTTTTAATACATGGTTCTCATCAATTGCCCAAGGCTCTTTTAAGCTTTCACATAATCTGGAAATGATTTTTTCTGCCTCTTCTTTACTATTCAGCCCTTCAATAGTAATAACAAATTCATCCCCGCCTACTCTAGCAATACTGTCTGTTAACCGCAAATTTTTCTCTATTCTTCTGACATACAGAGCAAGCAGCTTGTCTCCAATTTCATGACCGTATGTGTCATTAATTTGCTTAAAGAAATCAAGGTCAAGAAAGGCAAGGGCAAGCATTTTATTCGTTTGCTCGGACTCTGAAATAAGCCTTGGCAAGTTTTTCATTAAAGAGCGCCTGTTCGGAATTTTGGTGAGGTAGTCCTGATAAGCCATTTCCTCGAGCCTGTGTTCATACTCTTTTCGTTCCGAAATTTCTCTGGAAGCTAAAATGATATAATCAAGTTCCCCGTCGTCTCCTCTTACACAAGAGCCATTTGCTTCAAACCATCTGTATTGACTGGCGGCATCTATTAGTCTAAATTCAAATTTATAATCAACATGTCTCTTTTCCACTACACGATCAAGCCGTTCTTGCATTTGTTTTGCATCAAGTTTGTGGAGAAATGTAAATAAGCTTTCTCCCTTTAAAGGACAGCTGTCAAAGCCGAGAATTCTCTTAAAGGAAGGAGAAACATACTGAATGGAGCCTGCACTATCAACAAGCAAAATAATATCCTTCATCTTTTCCGTAATAACCCGAAATTTCCGTTCACTTGCATGCAGTAATTGCTCTGATTTCTTCCGGTCTGTAATATTGCGAGATACGATAATTAGGTGACTGCGCTGTCCTTCACCATCAAAAACAGGGGTTTTAATGACTTCCCACGTATTTTCCACACCATTTTGATCAACTAATGATTTTTCCATTTTAAGAGAGCTGCCTTTCTCCCAAGCCAATTCATCTGTTGCGTGATTACGAATAAATTTATCTCTCATGTCTGGTATAAGCTCGGCAAGCTCTACATCTGTTTTGCCTTGATAACAGACACCAGCTAGCCGGTATGATTCAATGACCTTCTTATTTGTGAGAATCCATTTGCCGGCACCGTCCTTTACGACAATAAATTCCTCTATTAAATCAATTAACAATCGAAGCTGGGGCTCTTGCAGTTTTAAAAAAGACAGATGCTGTGTGAAGTCCATAAAAATTTCCCCTTCTGTATCTCTACCAAATAGTTCTTTAGTACTAAACATTATATATTTGTCTATTATATGAGCGGAAAAACTGGATAGCAATCTTTATTTCCTTTGTAAATTAATCCAATTTAATACTGCTAGTGTATCCTGTTTCTTCTTATATTTATTATCGTCTAACTGCCTGCTTCTTGAAGCTCATTTACTGTTACGAATATATATCCATCCTTTGATAATGCATCAAGTATCCCTTCTGTTGTATTCCATTCCTCTCCAGTCTTGTCATACATCGTATGAAGAAGAATAATCGATCCTGATGTGATATTTTCCTTCACATATTGTATCTTGTCTTTTGCTGACTGATAAAACTTGTCAGGCTCTAAATTCCAGGTGATCGTTTCCCTGTTATTTTTTTCAAGAAATATAGGTAACCCAATTAGTTTTTTTCCGTATGGAGGGCGAAAATCAATTTCCCCTTCAAAGCCTGTATCTCGAATTAAGCTATCTGTGCTTTCTATTTCTTCCTTTATATAGGAAGGCAACTTAAAAACCATCCTCTTGTGAGAGTATGTATGATTTCCAATTTGATGGCCTGCATCTGCAATCGCTTCTCCTAATTCCATGTTCTGTTCTAGTTCACTTCCTATTAAAAAAAAAGTCGCCTTCGCATCATATTCCTCTAATAGCGGCAGAAGTGCTTCGACATTGTTTGTCGGTCCGTCATCAAATGTCAATGCCACTAGCTTTTCCTCCGTATCGATGTGATTTACGATACTCCCAACCAATTGAACAGTGCGTGAATTCATCAGTTTGTAGGCTCCATACACAACTAACAGAACTATTAGTACTAGAATTAAAACAAACGCAAGCTGATTTTTCCGCAATTCAATCACTCCTAATCGCCTAAATGACAAGCAATACTATACATTACCTATTCTTGACCAGCTCTGATAAATCCTCCAACCGAAAGGTCAAATTTATACACGAAATGTACAGACCTAAGTGGACATATTTCCCTTTTGTTCCCAGTTGAATAGAGTATTAGTACCGATTGTGAGGTGATAATGATTAACATTCTATATAATAAAGACTCCTTGCCGATAAACAGCTTAACTAAATGTCAAGAGAAGGCATTAGAAGCTTTTGAAGCGAAGATGACGGATGTGGATAAACCCTTCCCTTGCATACCTGCGGTTATTGGATTTAGAAAAAATCAATTGCGATACGGATTTATCGGCGATCCACGGGTAGAGAGCAGCAGTGTGGAGCTCGGAGAACTGCTGCTCTCTTATACAGAACAGTCCAGGTCATTCGGAAATTATACCTCTCTGATCATTTTCTTCGAAACACCTGATGAGTTAAAAACCGATTGCGGTGTAGAACAATATGAGGAGCTTTTTTGGCAGCAATTAAGCACGCTTGCTGCACTCGATAAAATGGAATGGCCAGAACATATTCCTAAAGACCCGCATCATTCGTTATGGGAGTTTTGCTTTCATGGCGAGCAGTACTTCATGTATTGCGCCACACCTGCCCACAAAAATCGGCAAAGCAGATATTTTCCAACTATGATGTTTGCGATTACGCCAAGGTGGGTCTTGAAGGAATTCACTAAAAAACCAACTTTCGCTGAGCGAGTGAAAACAAAAATTCGGCAAAGACTTAAAAACTATGATAAAATCGGCATCCACCCTTCCTTAAACACATATGGAGAGACGGATAATCTAGAATGGAAGCAATACTTTCTCCGCGATGATGAAACAGCCCCCATGAAATGTCCCTACCATCGAATTTTAAAAGTATTACGGATAGAAGAAAAAGATAAGTAAAATTTATAACAGGTCTCTTCCTCTATGGAAAGTGACCTATTTCTGGTTAGCTGGATAGATTATTCCTACCTAAAGCCCTGTCCATTTTGCACTGAACTCTCTAACTAATTTTCAAAGCGAAATTATTGAACATTCATTTTCTTTTGTATACTCTGATATATATATAGATAGTCTCTACATAGAAGGTATAAATACGAAAGGTGAAGTTGTCTTACTCTTTAAAACTTAACGTTAACCACTGCGGTGCAAACTTTGTATTTCAATCTACTGACTAGACAGATAATTCGGAAAGGAGATTTTCATCCATGCAAACTATACAAAGGAACCAAGCATCGCTTATTTTATGGATTGTGGTGTTTTTTTGGTTCGCTCAATATGTATATATCCCTTATCAAACTACCTATCTACTGCTAGCCCATATTTCGAGTAATGTAGTAGGTGCTATTATCGGTGCATATGGAATTTCACAACTTGCCCTACGATTGCCAGTAGGTATTCTTGCTGATCTTAGCAGTAATCATAAGCTTTTTATTATTTTGGGAACATTTTTTGCTGGTACTGCTTCCTTTTTTCGAATTTTGTTACCAGATGAAACGGGCTTTTTAATTGCAAATATATTATCAGGGACAGCAAGTGCAACTTGGATTTCCTTTATGGTATTGTATATGAGCTTTTTTAATAAAGAAGCTCAGACTCGCGCAACGAGCAAGATCATTATGGCTAATAACACTGGGATATTACTAGCATTTGTCACTAGCACCTTCTTGTATGATACTGTCGGCATGATGGTGATTTGCGCCTTTAGCTTAGGAGCTGGCCTATTCGCATGTCTGCTTGCCTTTTTCCTTCGTACAACAAAACCGACCAATCAACCTAAAGTTTCTGTAATGGAGTTATTACAGGTATTAAAAGATAAGAACCTTTTACTTTATTCCTGTTTAGCATTAGTACAGCAAGGTGTGCAAATGGCTACAACCATGTCCTTTACAAATCAAGTTATCCAGGAATTGGGCGCCAAAAATATGGAAATTGGTTTTTCCTCTATCATCTATATGATTTCTGCTGTTTTTTTTGCTAAGCTTGCTTCAACGAAATTCCTTGAGCTGCTCACAAAAAAACAGTGGATCTATTCCAGTTTTTTATTACTTGGCATTTACTGTTTGTTAGTGCCGCAATCTAGTTCCGTTTTAATGGTTTGTTTTTTACAATTAATCCCTGGCATGGGTACGGGTATCTTATTTTCGCTGTTAACTTCTGAGGCGCTCCAATCTATTCCTCAGCAAAAACGCTCAACTGCAATGGGCTTCTTCCAGGCTGTCTATGCCGTTGGGATGACAACTTTCCCAATTATCAGCGGCAGTGTTTATGAGCATGTCTCTATGAAAGCAGCGTTTATATTTCTAGCTGGTACTTGTTTTATTGCCTTTATCATCTCCTTGGTTTTCTCTCGTAAGAAAGCTAGAAAATCACATAAGAGAAATGTGTCTTAGAAGGATAAAAGCTGTTGTTATTATGTATGAATACGTTAAGGTTTAGATAGCATAATCAAATAAGAAAGATTGAAAAAAGGAGGAAAAGGATGAATTTATATGATTATTTAGCAAGCATATTTGGCGAGAAATGGGATAAAAACCGACTAGTGGATTATGTTGGTCAAGGACAGCATGAAGAAGTTAAAGATGTCTTAGACAAAGTTAAAACCTTAGAAGAATGGGGTCAATTTGCAGCACATGTTGCCACTGACAGAGGAATAAATATCACTGAAATGGAGTCTTATGATGTTGCTATTATTTTTATAGAGGAATTGCTGCAAGAAGATTAACTAAGTATAATCTATGAAAAATCTCTGCATAACTACTTAAACAGCAATGAATAGGCAGGAAAGAAGCGGTTCATCTTTTTTTGAACCGTTTCTTTGTTCGTATCCAAGATATGTCTTTTCCAACATAAAAATCTTGAATAATCAATGTAACTTGATCATCTGCTAACTAACTGTTTTGTTGCAATAGTTCATATATCTTCCGAGCGGTGTTGACATTTCTAACAGTAACCTGTTTATATAACTTTGAACCAACGATCTTTACCATTCCGCTTTTACTTATATTTTTCTTTTCTGCGGACCATAAAATGGCACCGGGAACATATACCACTCTGTCAATATCTGGTTTGATGACTAGGTTTTTTAGTACAGATTCATCATCGATTTCATCCCATAAAAACAATACATCACTTTTCATGTCTTTGTCATTTCTCCAAGTGTCTGGAATAGAATGAATGATTGCTTTGAAGTCATCAAAGCTGCATATTAATACATTAATTTTCAATCCGAAATCAGAGTGAATCGCTTCCTCCAAAATGCGTGATAAATCCGTTTTTGAAGTACTTATCGATGAAAAAATGATATTTCCTGTATTGATATATGTGACCACATCATTCATCCCTGCTTGTTCAAAAGTCTGTTTAAGCTGCTTCATGTCCATTTTATTTTTCCCACCAACATTTATCCCGCGAAGAAGAGCGATATATATCATAGTCATCTTCCTTTCGAATATTTACTTATTAACTCATTATATCTAAATGACTATACCGGTTAAACTTCTCTTTTGATGTAAAAGCGAAAGTTTCTTTTGTAGAAGAAAGCCGAAATGCTCCTTTTCTATATAATAAAAAATGTCTAATCCCATATGCATCCTAGGTTTAGACATTTTCACAAATATGTTGAATCCGCTTTCAAACAATGGCGCTCTTTAACATTCACAATTTAAATATAATTCTATCGCTTCTTTTCTTCTCTATTCCAACTTACGCCTTATCAGTTTACAGGGAACATAAGAATAGCACCGACACATAGTGCAAAGATACGAATTAGATACATAGGTACTGTAAATAACCAGAACTGTGGAAGCTTATATTTACCCATTCCTAAGATCATCGCAGGCATACCATCGACTGGCATATATCCGCCGTTCCATCCAGATACTACAACTGCAATTGCGGCCGCAGCAGGATTAAGTCCCAAACTAATGCTCGTTGCAATAGCGATAGGTGCAAAGATGTATACAGCACCCATATTTGAACCAGTAAAAGTAGCACAAGTACTAGTTAGAAGTGCGAAAATAAAGATAAGAAGGAATGGATGAATATCTGTACCCAATGAATTCGCCACAAAGTCACCAATCATTGCTGTAAATCCAGAGTTAGCCAAAGCGTCAGCAACGCCGATAACGCCAGCCATCATAAGAATTACAGGTGCACCCATATTATCGCGGACTTCCTTGAAGTCAAGCACGTTAATTATTAGTAAAAATGCTCCTGCAAGGCCAGGAATTACATAGGCGGCATTGCCCAACACGTTCATAAGCATCATACCAATTACACTTAGGATAAATGCTGCGATGGTACTGTATTCTTTCCATGAAGGCATCGTGACAAGTTCTGTCGTAACCGCGACTTCACTATATCCAGAATCTTCTGTAATCGGATGATCTGGTAAAAGACGATAAGCAATCAAACTCCATGCTAAGAAACCAATAGCCAAAATAAAATTCACTACAGCAAATTTTGACATAGAAATCCCGCCAGTATAACCTGCTGTTTCCAGTACGCTTACCGTAACACCATATAAGAGAGCTACATTGAAAGGGAGTAAAGGATGGTTAGTAGCAAATCCTAAAGGCATCATCAGTTTGGACGTAGGCATTTTTTTATTATAAGGGATTGTAGCTATCAACGATAGAATTAGTACATAGTAACCAGTAGAACCGGTACCTGCTAAACTAGCCCCAAGCATAACTACTACTAGTAAAAAAGCATAGCTTTTATAACCGCCCTTATTCACTAATTTGAGCATAGAAGATTGAACCTTACTAATCAAGCTAGTCTTCATTAGTCCTGCCATAACAACCATAAAACCAGCAACCATGATAACGCTTGGATTTACGAAGCCGGCGAAAGCCTCCTGAACAGTAGACAAACCGGTGACTACTAGCAGAAGGGAGGCCAGGATTGGTGGTGCGCCGAAGGCAAATTTATCTGACATGATCATGACAATCATCAGAATCAAAATACCAAGGGCAAGAATCATTTCCATTGTCATTTTTTGTTTCTCCTCTCTTAAATAATGACAGTATGCTTATATTTCAAACTATCAAGGTCTCTAAGTCTGCCTTAAACAGCTGCTTATTTCTGCACACCAAATTCTGCTCGGTAATGCGAACATATTTCTCAAGGTTAAGATAGCTAGGCAGATGAAATGCACCATCAGATGTTTGCATCAAGTAATGCCATTCATACTGGCGGTTATTCTCTGTCTTATCAGCATAAAGAGCTTAAACGTCAACCTCAAATAGTCTGATTAGAGCAGTCTTGACCAAGTACCTTTTCCTATATTGGAAAAACAATAGCATGTAGAAACCTGCTAAGATGTTTAACAATCTTAGTCGGCGTTAAAGTCTTAAGCTCCTGTCAGGGAGTTACAGCGGTATTGATACTAACCTATTATGTTTACGCTTACAAACAAACGGAAAAAACATTCTCCTTTTATATCAGTCCCCTACTCTGTTCACTCATTAGGTAAGGGACTAATTTAAGCCTGTATAGAAAGGAAACTACCAATCTAACTTATTTCTCCCGATGTAGGATTGTAAACTCCTTCATTTTCCCGTTTTTCACCATAGATATCTTGAATTGAAAAACTGTTATATTTGACACATATTCTATTTTTATAAGCGTAGACTAAATGTAAAATCCCTTTTACATCTTGATAAATCGTAGGATATTCAAATTGTGAATTATTCGTTTTATTCTCTGCTCCGATGAAACCTTCTGCGTGTTCAATAATTCGACCGATAGGCCAAGTATTTCCGCCATCTTCAGACACAGACACGACTACTGGGTTTCTTAATCCAGGCCATGCTACTTTGCCTTTTTCAGGGTTTTGAGCTGAGTTTGCATTATAGGCAATTGCGATGGCATTGTTATCAAGTTTGATTGCACTTATACTTGAATTATTATTTGGTAAGATGGTTGGCTCAGGCACTGTCCAAGAATCTCCATAATCTGTTGATTCACTTCTATAAATATAATCAGCAAATCTACTTCTCATAAATGCCACTAAATGGCCATCTGATAATTCTATAACATTAGCATGTACTCGTCCGTTACTGTCAGGCATGCGTACTTCTTTCCATGTTAATCCTTCATCATCTGAAACTTGAAATACTGTAGGATCGTTTGTAAGTCCTAATTCTGAATCCTCACAAACCCATGTGCTGAATATCCATCTACCATTACTTAATACTTGAATAGCTTGTCGAGCAAATGTCCCTTGCTGGCTGAACAATACTTCTGGTTTTGTCCAATTTTCACCATTGTCGTATGTTTTCTGATATTTAATAATGGATGTAAACTGCATATTATCTTTATCTGGTTGGCGACCTTCCTGAGATGTATAGATTAACCATACTGATGAATCAGGTGCTTGGAAGAATGATGGGTTTTGCTCACTGCGAGTATCATCTTGCGAAATAATTTTCGGTTCCTTCCACTCTAGCGTATCATGATTAAATTTCGATAATACTATGGAAATATCAGGACTGCCTTCAAACGAACCTGCAAACCATGCACATAATAAATCTCCATTGTCTATCTTAATAATAGTTGGTGCATGTGCTGTTGAAAAAGGCCCTGATGGAATGAGAGAAAAATCAATATTTGTATAAGCATCATGATATAATTTACCATTTGGAATGGACTCATTTATTACTAATTTATTATTACCCATACTAATCACCTTATCTTTTTAATTAAATTTCTATTTTAATATCCGCTCTTCTAGGATAAACAGTATTTGCTATGCAGGTACCCTTTAAAAGTTCTCTACCAGACTATTATCCACCATAAGTAAGGGGTTACATATTTACATGCACTGTTCTATTGAATTTTGTATCGATACCATATGGGGAACTTAAAATTTCCTAGTTGCTAAAAATTAAAATAAAGCCATTTACTTCAGGAAATTACACTTTAAGTCCCCTTGTACTAATTAATAGGTATCAAATTCTTATTTGCAAACTTCTTTTGGCGACAATTCAGCGGCAGATTGGATGGCTGCGAGCATACTTCTTTCATCAGCTATATTTTTTCCGGCAATATCAAATGCAGTACCATGATCTACAGAGGTACGAATAACTCCGCCATTTAAACCAACCGTTATATTAACACCCTCTTCTAATCCTAATACTTTTATTGGCACATGGCCTTGATCATGATAACAGGCGACGACCAAATCAAAATCACCACGAACTGCACGGAAAAACACGGTATCAGCAGGGTGGGGACCGCCTACATTTATTCCCTCAGCACTTGCTTGCTCAATTCCCGGAACTAGTTTTTCTTCCTCTTCCCCTTCACCAAACAAGCCATTTTCACCTGCATGTGGATTGATACCGCAAACCGCAATTCTTGGATTTGTATAACCTGCACGTGTTAATGTTTCATGAGCAAGCTTTACTACTTTATACGTTCGTTCTGGTGTAATCGACTGAACTGCTTTAATCAGACCAACATGTGTGGTCAAATGAATCACTTTCAATTTAGGTGAAGATAACATCATCGAATAATCCACCGTTTCCGTTAATTCTGCAAGAATTTCGGTATGTCCTGGATATAGATGTCCTCCCTTGTGAAGCGCTTCTTTATTTAATGGTGCGGTACAGATTGATTGTATCTCTTTATTCTTTGCCAATTCAACAGCTGTCTTTAAATATTGAAAGGCTGCATCTCCTGCTTGTGGCGACAATTCTCCAAAAGGCAAGTCAGCAGGTAGTAAATCCAGATCCATACAGTCAATTGTACCGAATTCAAATTTGCTATCAGTGACAGATGCAACTGCTGCTACAGTTAATGGTGCTTGAGTAATACGAATGGCTCTTTCAATCATTTTCGCGTCCCCAATCACAACTGGTCTGCATATTTCGTACACAGCTGGATGGCCTAATGCTTTCACGATAATCTCAGATCCCACTCCTGCGGCGTCGCCCATGGTAATCCCTATAATCGGCTTCATCATAATCCCTCCCATGAAGTTTATAAAGTGCTTTTAACATGACTTCCTTTGAGCCAAAGTTCCCAGCCTTTGTAACTATAAAAAATTCTTTATCAGTGGATACCCGGCCAAGCGGGATACCAGATTCTACTTCATCCAGTAATATAAATTCTTTTGCATTTAATTGTAGGAAAACTTGCTGAGCAGTATCTCCACCAGTTAAAAATAAATATTTTAAGTCATGAATAGAGATGATTTCTGCTGCTAATTCACCTAATCTCATGGAAATAATATTGCTAATTTTAACAGCATCATATCCCAGTTGCTCGCCAATGTTACGGGTTTCATTCACATTATTCGAAGAGTATAAAACTACATTTTTCCCTTGAAATAAAGCCTCTTTAGCCTCAGTCAGAATTCGCATTAATTCCATTGCCTTTAATTCTTCGTCCTGTAAGACTATAGCCGAATTCATTTCCAGTCCAACCGTTTCCGAATTGTTCAAAAGATGCTGCAGCTGGATTCTGCCTGTTTCACTAACACTGCCAACAACTAAGAGAACAGGTTCAGTATGGATAGGCAGAGGAAGCGTTTTTTCGACTTGTTTCATCCCGTAAATCTCCGGTAAATAATTCATTAGACCAGCAGAACCAACCCAAACGACGGAGAAATTAGTCTGGTGAATCAATTCGACAAGTTTTTCCAAATCAGACTCTTGCGCAGAATCAACTGTAATATAAGAGATCTGATTGTTCTTACAGGAAACCAATTTTTCCATGATAGTGTCATGCCCTTGATGAATCTCTTGAAAGGTAATATGCTCTACCTTCCGCTTTGATTGATTTTCTATCAATCTTTTAATCTCTGAATCCCGGACAGGTGTTTTTGGATCCTTTGCCACCTCGGTATTCTCCAATTTAACAGAATTTAGATAATGAATCCCATTGATGACTTTACGCCCATTCACTGGAAAGGCAGGAGCAATGATCACGAAATCCGGGGAAAAAGAATCAAAGATGGCATTGATTTCCTCCCCAATATTCCCTCTCATGGTCGAATCAATCTTTTTATAGATTACGTCTACTGGATCTGATTTTATCGTGTCACATACCTTTTTCACGCTTTCATAAGCCTCATGCCCGGTAACAGAGCGGCTGTCTGTATTGTAAATAACTGCGTCATAGTCACTCATTTTTTCAGAATGTTCCTGCACCATTACGGACACCTTTAAACCGAAACGAATAAGCTGCCCTCCACAATCACTTGCTCCCGTTAAATCATCCGAAATAACTGATATTCTCATAATCTAGCATTATAGCAGCTGGCGATAAATCGCTTCAATATCTGCTACACTTAATTTTTTTGGATTATTATTTAACAAACGGGTGACTTGTGAAGCTGATACAGAAATTTCCGGCAATTCTTCCTCTTTAACACCATAGCTTTTAAGATCTTGAGGGATTTCTAACACATTGGTCCACTCAACGATTTTTTCGACAACTTTTTCTGCCACTTGGCTATTGGAAAGACCTTCAGTACTGATTCCCATAGGTTCAGCAACTAAAGCCAATCGGTCCGTTATTGCATCCATATTGTATTTCATGACATGTGGAAGGAGCATAGAATTTGCCACACCATGAGGAATTTTATATTTTCCGCCTAAAGGATAGGCCAAAGCATGTACGGCTGCTGTTCCTGCACTTGTTAAAGCCATCCCGCCATACATAGACCCTACCAGCATTTTTTCTCTTGCATCTATTGATTCTCCATTTTGATAAGCTTCCACAATGCTGGAAGAGATTAAACGGATTGACTCTAATGCAAACATATCACTGATTGGATTTGCCTTTGTTGAAATAAAGGATTCTAAAGAATGAGTAAAAGCATCCATTCCTGTTGCAGCCGTGATTGGCTTAGGTAATTTTAAAGTGAGCACAGGATCAAGGATAACTAGTGTCGGAAGTAAATACTTACTTACAATACCAACCTTTAATTCTTGGTCAGGTAGGGTAACGATTGCATTTGGTGTAACTTCAGCACCAGTTCCGGAAGTGGTTGGAATTAAAATTGTCGGAACTCCTGGATTCGCCACAAGGTCAGTCCCCAATAGCTGCTCAACGGATGCATCATTTGTTTTTAACACAGAGAGAATTTTTGTTGTATCAAGAACACTTCCCCCGCCAATACCAATTAATACATCATAATTATTACTTGCCGTTGCTTCAAAAACTTGTTCAATATTTTCTAATGTTGGTTCAGGTAAAATATTTGTATTAGTATCAACAGATATTCCTTTCTCTTTTAACGGATTGGCTATTTGTTCAACAAAACCTAAATCCACCATCGGCGGCTGTGTAATAATCAGTGCTGATTTCACCTCTACTCCTAGTAGGTTTAATTTTTCTCCAAGCAACTGAAGTGAGTTTGGACCTGCGACAATATTTTGCGCAGTTTGAAATTGATAAATCGTTTGCATTTCCATCCACCTTTCTAATTTCATTATGATTGTGTTTTACTATTGTTATTTAACAATCGATTCTTTTCGTTGTTTATACCAATCCACCATTTCAGTGACTATTTCTAGCGCATCTCCTGATACTTCAGATACAGGCATTTTTGGTGGACCTACTGGAACACTGTAAAGTTCTACCGCTTTCTTTAATACAGAAGGCAAGGTACCATGTTTAAAGGTGTCACGAAGAGGCTGTAGCTTTTCTTGATTTTCCTTCGCCGCTTCTATATTTCCTTCTAACCATTTGTCGTAAATTGCAACTACTACATCCGGAACCATATTGGCTGTCGCAGCAACTGCTCCTTTTCCACCAGCTTGTAAGGTTTGGAGAATTAAAGAATCTGTACCAGCAAAAACCGAAAAATCTTCATCCTTTGTTGCATTAATGTAATTCTCAATGTTGGCAAAGTTGCCGCTGCTATCTTTGATTCCGACAATATTCGGTACTTTAGCTAGTCGTGAAACAGTTTCTGGCTCAAGATTAACCCCTGTTCTAGCCGGGATATTGTACAGTAGAATCGGCAAGGAAGTACTCTTTGCTACCTTTTCAAAGTGAACAGCCATTTCCGCTTGTGATGGCGATATAAAGAATGGAGTAATCACGGACAAAGCATCAGCGCCCAACTGCTCCATTTTTTGTGATAAATCAATCGTTTCCTCTGTACTATTACCGCCTGTACCAACGATTACAGGTACTCTTCCATTTGCTTCCTCCATGACAATTTTGGCAAATGTTAATTTTTCTTCCTTATTCAGCAGGTGAAATTCCCCGTTTGTCCCAAGAATGAAAAGCCCATGTACACCTGAATCAAGCAAATGGTTTGTTAATTGTCTTGTAACAGAATCGTTGACTTTTTGTTCTATCGTTAATGGAGTCAACATAGCTGGAATAATCCCTTTTAGCTCCATATCCTTCCACCTTCCAATTCAATTGTTTATTTTTTAAACAGTTATAAGAACGCTTACATGTTGAATTATAGATTATATTGTTTATTTTCACAATATTTATCTTAAATAAAATAATAAAAACATCAAAACTGTTTAATTTTGAAACAGTTTTGATGTTTTTATTTACAATTCCTTCAATTTTCGCCATAAAGTTGTTCGGTTAATGCCCAGCCTCTCAGCTGTTTTAGTTTGGTTCATACCTTCTTCCTGCCAAACCTGCCTGATAATTCTCTGTTCTATTTCCTCTAACGTACCTATTAGGTTTAGCTGAGCCATTTCCGTTTCTTTTAACTTTGTATTTAAAATATGACTTATATCTTCTTTTTCAATAAAAGGTCCATTTGCTAACAGCACCGTTTCATTTATCACTTGTTTCAATTGAGTTATGTTTCCTGGCCAGCTATAATTCTCTAATTCCTCAATAGCTTCATTCCGAATCCCTGCAATTTGTTTGCCGTATTTTGTATTCGTTTCATTAATAAAAATACGAGCGAGATGATCAATATCTTCTTTTCGCTTTGATAACGGCGGAAGAGTTAATGTCAGTCGGGCCAGCAAAAAATATAAATCACTTGAGAACGCACCAGTTTCAATCATGGTCAAAATACTCTCTCTTGATGATGCAATAATAGGCGACTTCAGGTTATGCTTTATAAGAAAAGACAATAGATCCTTTTGAATCGATAAAGAAATGGTATCGATATTTTTGAGAAAAATAGTTCCATTCTCATTGGAGGCAAGCAGACCTTCATCCTCCAACAACCATTTCCATTGTTCTTCATTTACAAGAGAACAATTTATTGTCAGCAGGGGTAAAGTATGTTTGGACCGATGGAAATGGATATAATGAGCTAATTTCCCCTTCCCTGTCCCTTTTTCACCGCTGATCCAGATCGATTCCTTTTTATCACTAAATTTTTCAGCTGATTGAATAATCTTTTTCATCTGGTTATTTTTTATAAAAGAAGATTTAATCGGGCTGGAATTCATCACTGAAGAAATAATGGTTATACCATCAGAAAGCTTTTTTTGAGTAGATGTCACTCTTTGTAACCGGAACAAAACTAGCGGAAGTTCAAATCCTTCCAATTCGGTCCCCTTTACCTTCCAAAAGACATTATCACTTTCAATTAGAGAGGAATATTCACCTTTTGAAATAACTTCTGTCACTGCCTCCTCGATTTCGACAGAAGCTTTAAAGGTTTTTTTTAATTGTTCAGTGAAACATGTATTAGAGTAGACACTATTAAACTTTGCATCAAACACAACAAAGCCATCTTCTTCTTGAAGAATTTGTTCGGCAATCGATAATTTTCTTCTTAGTATGGAAAAATAATGGTGTATTTTTTTTGCATTTTGAAAAGCCTTTAAGATGCTTTCTTTTCCAGACGTAATTAATACTCCATTTAATCCAAGATTTTCTGCTTCCTTCACAGTAATGGCATCACCAATAATGACTTCATATCCTTTTTTCAGCAACTGCTTTAACGTTGGCTGTACTTCCTCCTCCTTAGAAATAACAAACGGGGAAATATCCATTTCAAGTAGTTGGCAAACTGTTGCTGCTCCTTCCGATATCGGCGGAAAGCCAACAATTGCAGCCTTACCAGGATAGTCTTTTACAAGGGTTAACACTCGGAGCATGTCATATCCGGAAACTTCAATTTCAATAACAGGAATGGATACTTTCTTTTGGATGAGTTCTGCTGTCCCCCCGCGGCTGATAATAATATCAAACCCTTGTTCAGCTGCGCGGCTGGCAAGCTTAACTCCTTTCTCTAAATCTCCAACCTCTACATGTATCTCAAAATCTTGATTACGTCCTAATTCTATGATTAATTCTTTTAACCCCTCATAGGGGGCAATCGCCAAAACCTTCATTTAACATCACCTTCTGTTGCATTATTAAACAATCTTTATCTTTACTATACCAAAAATCAAGTTGAATTGTTTATTTATTAAATAATTTCTTAGAAATTTGCGTTGATTACTAGAAATTTTGCTCATAAACAAAATAGGCACTTTCTTGAGATATATTTTCTCCAAAGAAAGTGCCTATTGTTAGTATCTAGTTATATTCAAGTTAACAAAGAATTTAAATCTAAGTTTACTTTATCGTGTTTGTATTTAAAAAAAACTTATACCTTTTCTTTTAGATTTCTACTATAAGTTTTCTTACCAACAGTAAAAACAAAGATACAAAACATCACAACTACAATCACTGTAAGCATGAGATAAATATCACTATAAACAGCTGCCTGATTTGCCAAGTTAAACATATTTAAGCTAAGAAAGCTGGTGCCTCTAGTAATAGACGTTCCCATTAAAGTCGTTGCAATGGAGCTTGCGATAAAGTTTGTCAGCATAAACAGTCCCATACCTACTCCAGTTTCCGCTTTTGGCAATACATGTGACACCATATTTGCAAGGGTCATTTGGAAGAATGACTGCGCAATATAGCCAAACACGAGAATTACCATAATGAAATAGGGAGATTTTCCGACAAGCCATATTAAATTAATAAAACAAACAAAATAGGCGGTTACTGCTATATATCCTAAAAAGGCTGCGCCCCTTTTATCGGCAAGCGATCCCCCTCTTTTGGATAACAGTGCTGTTAATGCGGCACCTGGAAACATTATAAGACCACTTGTAAAAGCATTAATATGATAAACATCTGAAAGAAATAGCGGCGTTAAGTACGGTAAAGCAAATCCAATACCAGAGCTTAGTGCAAATAAGACAAGAATTATTGTGTACTTTTTATTTTTAAATAATTCTCCTCTTATAAAAGGGTCCTTTGCTTTCCTAATTCTCCACATTAATAAAATAACGAATAGGATAACAAATAAGAAGTAAAACATTTGGTTTGACGAAATTCCTAGTAAAAGTAAAGTAACCATTCCCCCCAGAAGGATAGCTCCTACCCAATCTAATTTAATATCACTTCCTGATTGATTATCAAGCGTACTCCTAAATAAAGGGATAAAGACGATTGGCAGAATACATAAAGCAAACAGATAATGCCAATGGAAACCAGTTGTTAAAACCCCTGAAATAATCGGGCCAATCGCAACCCCAAAAGATAAACCAGCTGATGTCATCCCTAACGCTCTGCCGCGTGTTTCTGGTGAAAAATAACGAGCTGGAATAATCATCGCAGACGCAGGAAACACAGATGCACCCATAGCTTGCATAACTCTTGAAATAATAATCAAGGGAAAGCTACTAGAGAGAAATCCTAATAAAGATCCTAGCGAAAAAAGTAATATCCCTATTGTTATCAAGTTCTTTAACTTATATTTATCAGCTAGTTTTCCGTAAGATACAGAGCCAAGGGCATAAACAATCATATAGCTTGTGACAATCCAACTTGATTGTGAGGAAGTCAGGAAAAGCTCCTTTGTTATTGCTGGCAAGGCAACATTAAACATAGTGGCACTCATGGATGAAAACACGAGCGAACATGCTAAAATAATCAGCAATTTCTTCTTTGCTTCTTCTGAAATTAATTGATAGGTATCCATTATCCACTCCTACTTTTCGATTCCTATCCTATTGCTCTTTTTTTAAGAAAACAACAGGATAGGAATGATGATTAATTATTTATACACAGGATTAAATTTTCTTGCTAAGTCTATATTTGAGGACATCTCAAAGATTGGGTAATCGTGTAAACGCATCTCTTCTTCGTAGTGAGATATCGCATTTTTCCATTCTTTATTCTGTTTTTCCATTTCTGCTATTTGCTCTGCTAGTATACTGGCATCTCTTAAAGCTAGGTTACAACCAGCTCCAAAGCTTGGCGGCATAGCGTGAATAGCATCACCGAGTAAAGTGACGCGGCTTGTTGGCCAAGGGTCTATCGGATTAATAGACCTAACAGATAAGAGGGAAACTGTCTCTGGTTGTATTCGTTCAACTAAGCCTTTTAAAACGGGATGCCAATTCTTCGTAAAATTCAGCATGATTTCATGATAAACCTTAGAATTAGACTGTCGAAGCTCTTCGTCCGTTAAGCTCAAGTGCCTTGCTGAAACATTTAAAGTTATCATTATGTAATCATCTACAGGTTCAAAGATTGAATGAGGTGCCAGTTCTTTGGCAGCCTCTATTACTGGTCGTCTGGCTTCATATGGACCAATTGCCATAAATATTCCCTTATCATCCATTACACTTGTAAAACCATCAAATAAAACCTCTGGCAGAATCTCCCTTAGCTCACTAGTTAAAGGTGACTTCGAGTAAAATGCTCTTGCACCAGTATCCACCGGTGAAACTCCAGGCAGCAATTGAGTTCGGACAGCTGAATTTATGCCATCAGCAGCAACAAGGATGTCTCCCCGCACCACTGTCCCATCTTCTAAATAGGCCCGCACTTCCTCTTCATCTTGATCAAACCCTACTATTCTCTTGTTAAAATAAACATCTTCTTCCAGACCACTAAGTAATATTTGACATAAAGTTTTTCTATTTACAGCAGTGTGCGGAAAATCTTTATCATTGGGAGCGCCAATATGAGGGCGAACTCCTACTTCATTTAACTGCTCATCAATCAAGACAGCCATTTCACGACGAGGATTTTTTCTAGATGTTTGTATATATAGTTGGTATAGATTTTCTGGCAAGCATTTTTTTAATGCTTCACCACCATCCATATTCATATGCAAGCGGTAACCAGATTTTGCTACATCATCTTCTCGTTCAAATACTGAAAATCGTATTCCAGCCTTCTTTAGCGCTTGGGCTAAACATAATCCCCCGATACCCCCACCAGCAATTAAAACATGTAATTTACTCAATCCATTTCCCTCCTTGTTTAAACACCTATCCAACACACTGTATGTTATAATTCAATGTGTATATTAATTTTACAAACTACTTCATCCAAATAAAACCATTAAAATGGGTAAAAATGTATTTTAAGCAACATATTTTTGCATACCGTTTTATAAATAGGGAAAATAATTCGAAAGTAGGAGTACGAATGGAAAAGGTAGATAGAAGAATTACAAAAACGAAGAAAGCTATTATTTGTGCATATCTTACCCTATTGCAAACAAAGGGAGCTGACTCTATTTCTGTAAGTGATATCACAAAAAAGGCGGATATTAATCGCGCCACATTTTATGCTCATTATAAAGATAAATTCGATTTACTAGAACAAAGTATAAAAGAGGTACTGGATGATCTAGAAAAGGCAATTGAAATACATAATGAAGCTAAAGAATCATTTAGTCTCAAAACATTAGAAGAGATATTCAAAGGAATCTTAACAAATATTTATAAACATAAAGATTTTTATACTGTTATGCTTGGAAAAAATGGTCCATTGATTTTTTCCGAAAAACTCCAAGAAATATTCTATGAAAAAACAGTAAAAGGTTTAACAACCGTTCATCCCGAGGGAGACATTGACTTATTAGTACCTCAACAAATCTATCTTAGTTATGTTACTTCTGCACAATTTGGTGTGACTAAGTATTGGATAAAAAATGATTATATGGAGACTCCTGTTTTTATGGCCCAACAACTTCTGTTGTTATATAAACTCGGCGGCGCTAGGATAGCAGAATATTCGGAGTAAATGGTAATATCATTGGCTGGGCAGAACATGCAATACTAAAAGCTTGATTACAAGACAGCAAACGTCTAATCAAAAATAGCGAAGGATTAGACGTTTATTACTAAAAAAACGCAAAAAAAGACCACTTCCTCTATGGAAAGTGATCTCTTCTTGATGATCCGAGAGGGATTCGAACCCCCGACCCCATCCCTGTCAAGGATGTATTCTCCCGCTGAACTATCGGATCTTAATATGTATGAATCTACTAATTTATCAGCTCTACTTGCTTGATGTATTTATAATAATGGAAGTTTGTCCGAACGTCAAGATAAACTTTATTTTATTGTAAAGTTTCCGTAAAAATTAGAAAAGGCAGCGATCCGCTGCCTTTTCTCCTTCTTTTACTTAGCTGCTTTTTTACGGAATTGATAAATGACAATCAATAGAATAAACCATACTGGTGTCACAAATAATGCGATTCTAGTATCCTCTGCAAAACCTAGGACAACTAAAATAAATGCCAAAAATGCTAGAATAACATAGTTAGCTGCTGGGTAAAGGGGCATTTTAAATGGGTTCCCTTTCGCCAATTCCGGCTTTCTTTTTCGATACAACATATGGCAAATGACGATGATTGCCCATATGAATAGGAAGCAAACAGTTGAAATACTCGTAATCAATGTAAATACATCTTCAGGCATAACATAGTTTAAGACAACAGCCACTAATATAACGACTAATGAAAAGTATAGTGCATTTGCTGGCACACGTCTTTTTGTCAGCTTAGTCATTGGTGCAGGTGCGTTTTCATTTTTTGCTAATGAGAATACCATTCTGCTTGTACTAAAGATGGCACTGTTACATGCTGAAGCTGCAGATGTAAGGACAACAAAGTTGACTACTCCGGCTGCTGCTGCAATTCCAACTGTCAAGAACACTTGAACAAACGGGCTTTCTGCTGGATTAATGGCATTCCAAGGATAAATCCCCATGATAACAAGCAATGCCCCAACATAGAATATCAAGATCCTGATTGGAATACTGTTGATTGCTTTCGGTAGAACTTCTTCTGGCTTTTCCGTTTCTCCAGCAGTCAATCCGACAAGCTCAATTCCAACAAAGGCAAATACAACCATTTGGAAGGATAGAATAAATCCATTCATACCGTTCGGGAACATGCCGCCATGACTCCATAAGTTAGAGAAACCTGATGGGCCGGCATCTGTTGTGATTCCTTTAAAGATCATAAATAAACCGACAACAATTAATGCGAGTATGGCAATTACCTTAACTAGCGCAAACCAAAACTCCATTTCTCCGAAAAGCTTAACTGTTGCTAAGTTCATACATAGAAGAATTACAAGCAATATTAAACCTGGCACCCATTGCGGTACAGTGGGAAACCAGTATTGTGTGTACAATCCGACTGCTGTTAAGTCTGCCATCGCGATTGTAATCCAGCAAAACCAATAGGTCCAGCCCGTTATAAATGCAGCCATGCTGCCAAGATAATCTTGTACAAAATCAACAAACGAATGATACTCCAAATTAGAAAGAAGCAATTCTCCTAAAGCTCTCATAATTAAAAAACAGATGATGCCTGTAATGATGTAGGCAAATAAAATAGATGGTCCTGCTAGGTGGATAGACTTCCCTGAACCAAGAAATAATCCTGTTCCGATTGCACCACCGATGGCAATCAGCTGAACATGTCTGTTCTTTAATCCTCTCGCTAATTTTTGTTCCTCCATGATTATTCTTCACACTCTCTTTCTCTGATGTTAGCAAACAACCACTTCTATATTACATGATTGTTTATACAAAACCATGTCCTATATATTCTATATGAACAGGAAAAAAACATTCTTTTTTGAAAATTTTTTTATGTATTATGCATAAAAGAAAAAGTATAGCATATAAATTTTAGGTTGCCTATTTCTTTTTCGGTAATTTTTTGCATGAAAAAGCATTGCCATATCGTGACAATGCTTTTTCATTTTGTTGGCAGCCTGGTAAAAAGAACTCAACCCTTTTGACTGCTCTTTTTATAGAGTAAAAGACTAATAACGAGTACATTTCCTGCTGCAATGGCCAAACTATAAATAAACAGGATAATCCCCTTGCCGATTAAATCTGGTACAATTTGATGCCAAATTGCCCCGCAAATGGTTAAAATAATGGTGCTTGCCAAGATTGATGCGGTGATTGCAGCTATAATCCCCTTCTTTTTAAGCATATTCTTGCCAATTCTCCAGGAGAAAAAAAATGCTGCAAAGATGAGCCCGTAAAATAGAAAATGTGAAATCAAATAACTGTCCAATGTATCACCTTCTTATCTCCTTTAATGTATCTTATTAGAGTTTAAAGCTTGCTATTCCTAAAAAAATCCAATAACCTGCTAATTACTTTCTAATATCATCACTGTGAGTAATTTGCTACAATAATCTTAAATATTAGCTCTTAGGATGTGTAGGAATGAATTGGAAGTTTCTATTGAAATGGATATATGACCGCCCGTTAGAGAAAGGTGCTTTTCTTGGCGATACTTATAAAATTGATAAATGTGTTGGTATGGGTGGATATGGAATCATTTACAAATGCACAAATATAAAAACTGGCCAACAATATGTAGCAAAACAATTGCGTCCAAGTAAAGCTTTGAAGTTAAAGGAGCGGCAGCGCTTCCTCTCTGAGATAGATTTACTAGCTAGTCTTTACCATAAGCAAATTCCCCGTTTGGTTGATACCATTCACTCAGACAAGGAAGCTTTTTATATAATGGAGTATGTAGAAGGCTTAAATATAGAAGATTTGCTTTTTTATCAAAAGCAGGCCTTTTCCGAATTAGAAGCATTGAAGCTTATTGACAAGCTGTTAACAGCTGTTGATTATTTGCATAAGGAACATATATTTCATGATGATATCCGTCCACCTAATATTCTATTAAAAGGAGATAATCTGTATTTAATAGACTTTGGGCTTGCAAAAAAAGTCAGCGATTCAAAAGCAGCGCTTGAGCGAAAACAGGATGACTTTTACGATATTGGAGAATGCCTTCTTTTTTTACTGTACTCTACCTATACGGGTAAGCGGAAAAGAAAGGGAAGCTGGCTTGATGAGCTTGTCCTAAATGATGCCACTGTAGAGCTTTTAAAAAAGCTGCTTGGCATAGATGAGGGCTATCCGGATGTACCAAGTATACGGGAGGATCTTGACCGGACAATAAAGAAACTCTTGCTCCTTTAATAGAGCAAGAGTTTTTAGTTAGCTGCTGCTATAGCTTTTACGCTTGTAACGGTGGCTGCCGCCGTATCTGTCGTATTTTCTTCTGCCAGAACTGCTGCTGCTGCGATTGTATCTGCGGCGACTGCTGCTGTATCTTCTGTGTCTGTGACGATCACTGTGGCTTCCCGAAAATTCTTGGATTTTACGAATAAACTTTTTAAACAAAAGCTCACCCCTTTCTACACTTTAGTAACACCATCATATTGTATTTACATCATAAATACATGATATTAACAATATCTTTACATTACCTTAACTTTTAATTATTATTTCACTTTGATATCACCAATTTTTACAAGTTCTGCTTCAATTTCCTTAAAAGAATCAAACGGGATAAAGTTTATTCCTCTTTCTGTAAGCAGGTCCTTCAGCACATCCCTTGCGAAAGTAATATCAGCAAATGCAGCCGGATGGGAATCTGGCTCACTGTCTCCAGCAAAGTAAACTTTGTCATATTGTCTTTTAAGCTTTTGAATAACAATGGACTTGTCAATTCCGTACCGTTCGGAATACTTCCAATCCTCTTTATTAATATTCAAGTGTATATTTCTATCCTTAAACACACCTTCATTAGAAAGAATAATCACCTGCTCTAATCTATACTTCTCCACAATATGCTTTATGTAATAATCTGTTCCCGCACTCAATATATAAAAGTCCCCTCCGCTTTGCTGGACGGCTTTCACAAATGCTGGCACATGCTCATCAATCGGGATACCGTGAACATCGCGAATGATTTGGTCCTCATCCTGGTGAATAGCGGAAAAAACAGTGCTTAAGAAATCAATATCCTTGATAGCCCCGTTTTTCCATTCCTTATAAAGTTCCTTACCCTCAGGAAAATACTGATCAATAACAATCCAATAAAAATCCTTTTTTGATATAGTTCCATCGAAATCAGATACAAAAGCCCATTTTTTTGTCATATTATATCCTACCCCTCTTATATCAGTGTGTTTGTCTCGATATATCCCAAAACCAATATGTATTGGAATGTAATTTATTGAACTCCATGACTATCATTCTCCCATTTGTTTCAGCTCTTCTAAGTAAAAAACTGTTGCGGCTTTTTTCGGCACCTGACTGTTTCCTTTTTAAATCCGGCAACTTTGCATATGCTTCTCTTCCTTAATCATAAAATTTCATATGCTGTTTATGCTCTTTATAATAATTTAATCTCTCCTGTAATGTACCTGTATGAAATTCAAACTTATGACCATCTGGATCAATAAAATAGATGGAGTTTTTATCTTTTTCATCCCGCGGTCGACCAGACAGAATTGTTACATTTAACTCTGTTAGCTTTTTATACATCGTGTCCAATTCATCTTCTTCGATAGAAAAAGCGATATGGGTATAAGATGCTTCGATTTCTGTTCGGGGAATATCTTTTTCTACATTTAAAGCAATCCACATACCATTCAAGTCAAAATAGGCTGTCGTTCTGCCTTTGACGAGCAGTTTTGCATCAAACACATCTTGGTAAAAAGCAATTGACTTCTCTAAATCAGAGACAGAAAACAATAGATGATTAAGACTTTTTATAGCCATTTGTTAAATATATACCTCTTTCTTATGCCAATTATTTTGTCCAAGTCATTTTATTACGTGTTCTGCAGGTAAAACCCACTTAACATGTATTCTTTATCACTGTATCGAATACCTTTTTTTACGAATTCTATACAAAACAAAAAAGACATTTTTCAAAGCACAGATTGAAAAATGTCTTTTTTTTTGTTATCTTGCTAACCAGCCGCCATCAACTGCTAAAATATGGCCGTTCATATAGTCGGAAGCTTTGCTTGCCAAGAAAACGATAACGCCCATCAAATCTGCTGGATCTGCCCAGCGATTAGCAGGTATGCGCGATAAGATTTCCGCATTTCGCTTTTCATCAGCCCGAATTGGTGCTGTATTGGCTGTTTTGATATAGCCTGGAGCGATAGCATTAATCTGGATATTATATTCAGCCAGTTCATTAGCAAATGCTTTTGTAATACCAGCGACTCCATGCTTGCTTGCTGTGTAAGGCGGAACGAACTTTCCTCCTTGGAATGACAGCATGGACGCAACATTGATAATTTTTCCGCCGCCTTGCTCCTTCATGATTTTTGCTGCAGCCTGACTCAAGAAGTAGACAGCGTTCAAGTTAATGTCCATAACTGCATCCCAATCTTCTTCAGAATACTCAAGCAGCGGGGCACGTCTTATTGTTCCTGCATTATTGACTAAGATATCAATTTTACCAAACGCTTCTTGACATGCTTCAATGGATGCCTTTGCTTGTGCTCTGTCAGTCAAGTCAGCTTTATGAAAAACTGCCTTTCTGCCTTCCTTCTCAAGCAGTTCCTTTGTTTCGTCCCAGTCATCGTTATGGGTAACAATGAATACATCAGCTCCTGCTTTTGCAAGAGCAACTGCATAGCCCTGTCCTAAACCTGTATTTCCGCCTGTTACAATAGCCACTTTTCCGTCCAGCTTAAAATAATCTAAAGAAAATTGATCAAATTGCGTCGTCATTATCATTTCCTCCTATTTTTCGCATCGTTTTGGTTTTATCAGCGCAAATCTTCCATTTTTACATGGTCCATATCCGTATACGTGATGTTTTCCCCGCACATTCCCCAAATAAATGTATAATTGTTTGTTGCTGTTCCAGTATGGATGGACCAGCTTGGCGAAATAGCTGCTTGCTCATTACTCATAACCAAATGTCTAGTTTCTGAAGGCTGCCCCATAAAATGGAACACACGAGTTTGCGGCTCCATATCGAAATACAGGTATACTTCCATTCTTCTTTCATGTGTATGGCATGGCATCGTGTTCCAGACACTTCCAGGTGACAACATCGTCAAGCCCATTTGCAGCTGGCAGCTTTCGCAAACATTAGGATGCACATATTGATAGATTCGACGTTCGTTAAGTGTTCCAGGCTCTCCCGCTTGCAGAGGCTCAATTTTATTAATATCAATTTTAACAGTTGGATATTGATGATGAGCAGGTGTTGAATTGATATAAAATTTTGCTGGATTTTCCGGATCATCTGAACGGAAAATTACTTCTCTAGTTCCTTTTCCGACATACAGACCATCTCTTTTTTGCATGTCATATACTTCTCCATCTAACGTGACAGAACCATTACCGCCAATATTTATGATACCAAGCTCACGGCGCTCTAAGAAATATTCGACTCCTAGTTCTTTATCGAGGGTTATAGTCAATTCTGATTGCGCTGGAGTTACCCCGCCAAAAATCATGCGGTCATTATGAGTATACGTTAGGCAAACTTGACCTGGTGTGAAGATAGTTTCAACGAGAAAATGGTTTCTCAAATCTTCCGTCGTATATTTTTTCATGTCCTCAGGGTGGATAGCATAACGAGTATCTAATTCTGTCATTTTCAATCGCTCCTTAAAATGTTTTTATGAATCAATACAAAAAAATGATATTAGCGGGAAATTCTTCCTGAGCCTGATTCTATGAATCTCTGAACTTCCTCTTTCGTAAATTGGCTGCAGTCGCCATGAACTGTGTGTTTTAAGGCAGATGCCGCAGCTGCGAATGTTACTGTCTTTTCATAATCCATTTTCTCTAGCAGTCCGTTTATAATCCCTGCTGCAAATGCATCCCCGCCACCAACCCTGTCCACTATCGGCTGAATATCATGGACTTTCGACTGATATAGCGTCCCATTTGCATAAAGATTTCCTTGCAGTTCATTACTAGAGGCTGAAATATTGTTTCGGAAAGTGGACACCATTACCTCCAAATTCGGAAAAATTTCATTGATTTTCCGGTAATAATACACAAGTCTTTCCTCTTTTGACAGAGTATGATCAGCTTCCTTGATGCCGAGAAGAAAAACTGCGTCTAATTCTCCGCATGAACAAATATCCACATAAGGCAAGATTGGCAGAATGGCTGTTGCGGCCTCTTCTTGACTCCATAGTGTTGCTCTGTAATTAAAATCGAAGCTGGTTTTAATTCCTTTCCTTTTGGCCGTTTTTAAAGCTTCCAAAGTTAATTCTCTTAAATCTTGTGACAGCGCCAATGTTATGCCAGAAACATGGAATAATGATGCACCGTCAAGGATTTCCTCGAAGTTTAACTCACTAGCAGAAAGATTGGCAAAACTAGAATGCTTCCTGTCATAAGTTACCCGCGGACTTCGTTCGCCAATGCCTGCTTCCAAATAATATGTGCCTAACCGTTCACCGCCTTGCAGCAAATATGCTGTTGACACACCATTTGCCAAAAGATGCCGCTGAACTCCTCGTCCTAATGCATTATCTGGAACTTTGCTGACGAAATATGTATCATGCCCGTAGCCTGAGAGAGCAATAGCGACATTCGCTTCCCCGCCTCCATAATGCATCTGAAGTGTATCTGCAGAAGTTAAAAGTTCACCTGGACTTGTGGAAAGCCGCAGCATGATTTCTCCTAACGTGACAACCTTCGTCATTGTGCTTTTCCTCTTGCTTCTTTAACCTTTTCGACATACTGCCTTGCATAGGCGGTAACTTGCTCGAAATTGCCCTCTTTAGCTGGTGCTACCAAGTTGCCGCCTACACCAACAGCAGCACAGCCGTTTTCAATCCACTCATGAATATTTTCCAAGCTTACACCGCCTGTCGGCATAATATTCACATGCGGAAGGGGAGCTTTTACTGCCTTTACATAATCCGGTCCAAAAGCGCTGCCTGGAAACAGCTTGATGATGTCAGCACCATATTCAAGGGCCTGCTTCATTTCTGTTACTGTCATGCAGCCTGGCATATAAGGGATTTGATACAAGTTGCATAGTTTAGCAGTTTCCTTGTCAAAGCAAGGACTGACTATAAATTGCGCGCCAGCCATTATCGCTAATCTTGCCGTATGGCCATCCAAAACTGTTCCTGCACCAATCACTACGTCCTGGTTATTTCGGTAGCTTTCCACAAGCTCTCTAATCGCTTTTTCCGCATCCTTGACAGTAAATGTCACTTCTATTCCAGTAATTCCGCCGTCCACACATGCAATGGATGTCTGCACCGCTTCTTCAGGGGTATCAGCTCGGATAACAGCGACAACCCCACAATCTGTCAAAACACTTAAAGTATTCGCTTTATTCATCTTGCACCTCCGTCAATAATCTTGTATAATTTCTTATAAGGAAATCCGATTTATTATTTGGAAACACAAGTTCATTATAGCTGTATTTGAAAACGAATTCAAGAAAAAAGAAAACTTTGCCTGTTGAAATCTATTTATCCAATTGAGGGAGGAAAAGGAAAATGATGAATTTAGGTATTAGGGCTCATGATTTGAGCAGCCATTCATTAGAAGGGCTTGCAAAGGAAGCTTCAGCAAAAGGATTTTCTGCTGTGCAATTAGCATTAGCAAAATCATTTCCAGATTTACATATACAAAGAGGCAGCCTCTCATCTGGTCTTGGATCTCATATTAGCCGTGCTTTCTCACAATCTGGCATCCAAATTGCTGTTCTCGGATGCTATATTAATATGATTCATCCACTCCATGAAATTAGACACCAGGAATTAACAAGATTTAAAGAGCATCTCCGTTATGCAAGAGACTTTGGCTGCAGCATCGTCGGCACGGAAACAGGTAATGTTAACGAAGTGATAGAATACACAGAGGAAAACTTCACAGAAGAAGCGTTCCAAAAGGTTGCTGTCAGCGTTAAGGAACTTGTTGCTGAAGCCGAAAAATTTGGCGTAATTGTCGGCATAGAAGGTGGTATCAACCATCCCATTCATACCCCAAACTGCATGAGAAGATTGCTTGATATTATTTATTCCAATAATTTGCAGGTTATTTATGATCCAGTCAACTTCATCACTTTGGATAACTACAAAACCCAAGAAAAATTGTTCCAGGAATCAATAGAGCTATTCGGAGACCAAATTGCCATTGTCCACCTTAAGGATTTTATGATAGAAGACGGAAAAATAACCACCGTTCCTGTTGGAAAAGGGATGCTGGATTACGAAAAGCTGTTTTCGGTACTGAAGAAAAACAAGCCATATATGTATTATTTAATGGAGTCTACAGCTGATCCTCATATCGAGGAAAGTGCGAAATTCATCCGAAACGTGTACAATAGTATCAACTAATGCTTGGATAAGGGAAAAAACAGTCTTGTCTTTTTCCCTTCCAGCTTTGAAAAAGGAAGGAATACAATGGAAAAACAACTTTATGGAACGGTTTTGCTGAAAGCAGACAAAATTTTGTCCTACTTAGCCGGCTGCCAAGAAGCACAAGCTTTATACACAATTGCAAAAGAAACAGAACTGACTAACTCGACTGCCTTAAAAATACTCGAAACACTTAATTATATTGGCTATGTATATAAAGACAGCGAAACGAAGAAATTCTCTCTTGGCCCAACTATTATAAAGTATGCAAACAAGGCAATTGAGCAGCTGGACATAAAAGAAATTGCCCAGCACCATTTAGAAGTCTTGCAGGAGGAGACGACTGAAACAGTCCATCTAGGCATACAGGATAAAGCCAATATCGTATATATTGCTAAAATTGAAAGTAAAAATCCAATCTGCCTCTATTCCAAAGTAGGTAAAAGCATTCCAATGTATTGTTCTGCAATGGGCAAAGCAGTGCTTGCCGATAAAGGCGATGATGTGGTGGACTCATATCTCGAAGACAACGAGCTTGTCAAAATGACAGAAAACACGATTACTACGAAGGAAGGCTTTCACAACGAAATTGCTAAAATAAGGGATATTGGCTATGCCTTTGATAACTGCGAACATGAAGAGGAAGTATTTTGTGTCGGTGCATCTGTCACAATTGACGGAAAAAACTATGGAGCAATCAGTGTGAGCACACCTAAATACAGGGTTACCGAGCAATTTGAACAGCAAGTTATTGAAGCTGTGCAAAAATGCCAAGCAAATATCATTAAGGATATAAAAGCCTCCTTATAAAAGGAAGTTATATTAAAATAAAGGCTCTTGCTGCCCTAAACAGCAAGAGCCTTTATTTATGGTCTTCTTTCTACTCTATCCCTTAGGCTGAAAAAATTAACGGCATTATTATAAGAAATATCCTGAACAATTTTACCGAGTAGCTTCCTATCATTAGGCGCTTCTCCTAGTTCTACCCAATTGCCGATAAGATTGCATAATATACGCCTGAAATAATCATGGCGTGGATAGGACATAAAAGAGCGGGAATCTGTCAGCATGCCGATAAAGGTACTTAACAGACCAAAATTAGATAAAGAGGAAAGCTGCTTTTCCATCCCATCTTTTTGATCATTAAACCACCAAGCAGTTCCAAACTGAATCTTCCCTTTTATGCCGCCCTCCTGAAAAGAGCCGGCCAATGTTGCCAGTACATCATTATGTACAGCATTCAAATTGTACAAAATGGTTTTCGGCAAAGCATCCTCTGACTCTAGTTCATTTAACAGCCTAGAAAGCTTCTCTCCATAATTCCAATCACCGATAAAATCAAAGCCGGAATCCGAGCCAAGTCTTCTTACCATTTTCGTATTAGGGTCCCTTGCCGCACCAATATGCAGCTGCATTGTCCATCCAAGCTCCGCATATTTTCTTCCTAATATAAGCATAAGCTCTGTTTCATATTGCTCCACTTCAAAATCTGACAGCTGTCCGCCATTCAGTCTTTTCGCAAATATAGCCTCCATTTCACTTTCCGTTGCTTTGGCAAACGGAATGGTTGTAAAGGCGTGATCTGAAATAAAGCAGCCATTTTCATTAAAATGCATAATCCGAGCCATGATTGCATCGACAAACTGGTGAAAGCTATTTATGGATAAGCAGGCGGACTTTTCCAAAGTTTGCACATATTCATGAAAGTCCTCTCTGCCAATTCTCAATAGTCTGTCAGGTCTGAATGTCGGGGTAACGTTTGTACTAAAAGCACTGTTTGATAATGCCTGATGATGCTCCAAAGTATCAGCAGGATCATCTGTCGTACAAATCCACTCCACATTAGATCCTGTAATAAGACTTTGTGCGGAGAATGCCTCACTGCTTATTTGTCTGTTGCAAGCATCATAAATTTCTTGCCAATTCTCTCCTGACAGCTGCTCTTCTATCTGAAAGTATTTTATCATTTCCATCGCAGACCAATGGAGCAGAGGATTGCCGATTGTATAGGGAAGTGTTTCTGCCCACGCCTTAAATTTTTCACTGTCTGAACGGCTTCCTGTGATTAACTCTTCATTAATCCCAAATGTGCGCATCGCCCGCCATTTATAATGGTCGCCGCCAAGCCATATTTCCGTTATATTCTTGAAGCGTTTGTTCTCTGCGATTGCTTTCGGGTCTAAATGGCAATGATAATCAATGATAGGCAGATCCTTCGCATAGTCATGGTACAGCACTTTAGCACACTTGTTATTAAGCAAAAAAGTCTCCTCATCCATAAATCGCTTCATAATATCCCCCTATTTCCGTTTTTGATTAAGCCATTCCATCTCAGCACTTGCTAAAATAAATGGTCCGACTCCTTTATGGTCATTTGTAACAATCGGTTCACTGATATAATAAGCGAAAGACCCATCCCTCTTATCAGCACCGCCAAGCCCGCCGACATAACAGATTTTATTAACATTAATATAGCCTTCTTTTGTTTCTGTAATAAATTCGTCGAGAATGCCTTCATAAACTTTTTCTGCAACTGCAAACCATTCGTCACCGAGATAGCCTTGGCGCACACCTTTGGCGATAGAATAGAGAAACATGCAGCTGCAAGAGGATTCTAAATAATTACCTTTTCTAGTGCCTTGATCCATAATCTGATACCAAAGCGAAGTTTCTTTATCTTGCACCTTCATAACAGCTGCAAGAACTTCCTCAAGCATTTCTATTAATCTCTGCTTTTGCGGATGGCTGCTTGGCAAAAAGTCCAGAACATCCACAAGCGCCATCGCAAACCAGCCGATTGAACGGCCCCAGTAATGCTTTGACAGTCCTGTTTGTTTATCTGCCCATGGCTGTGCTCTCATTTCATCATAGGCATGATGCAGTAATCCTGATTTTTCATCCTTCGTGTTCTTTTCACACAGCAGAAATTGATTGATGACATCCTCCCAATCTTCTTCTTTCCCGAAGAAATGGACATGTTTACCGTAAAATACAGATCCCATATATAAACCGTCAAGCCACACTTGGTAAGGATATATTTGTTTATGCCAGAAAGATCCTTCCTTCGTACGGGGATGGCGGCGCAGCTGTTCTCTTAACAGGTCAGCGGCCTTTTTGTATCTTTCATCCCTTGTTTCTTTATACAAATCTAGAAGAATTTTTCCGTTATTAACATGATCAATATTGAATTCCTTTAAGCTGTATTTTGGAATATTGCCGACCCCGTCGACAAACAAATCAAGATTTCGTTGAATATAGTCTAAATATTCTCTGTCACCCGTCTGCTTCCATAGCAGGTACATTCCTTCCAGAACGACGCCGTCTTCGTATTCCCACTTCATCTTCGGGTTAATTTCCGGCTTTCTTTTCATCACGCTTTTCGCAGCTTTTGCTCCCCAGCAGTTATAAGTTTTCTTCTTTTCAAACGTTTTCTCCACCTTTACTCACCTCTTGTTCATTTTATGTTCACGTTAACATTTATATTTATAGTGTAAGAGTTTTCAAGAATTTTTTCAACAATAAACTTTTCTGCCTGTCGTTATTTCTAAACCGTTTTCCTGCTTTGATAGCCGAGCGAATTGTTTCCAAAGCACTGTTCATACTTAAAGCCTGTTAAATATTCCACTATTTCCTTCGTTTCCTTGTCTACTTCCTGTTTGGAACCGCCATTGTTGATTCTTTCTATTTCTTTTATAATCATCGCATGTGTTTTGCTGTCCAGTTTCATCTTGTATGTGACTAAAATAGCGATTATGGCAAGCGTGATGACTCCAACGGCAAACACCCATACAATGGCATTGACAGCAGATTCAGGCTGTGCCGCATTGCCGGAAACAAAGCCGAATTTCTCCAAAATCCATCCTAACAAAAAGACGATAACAGCGCGAACAAGCTTTCCTGCAAATGTCATTGTGCCCGCATATATTCCTTCCCTTCGTCTTCCAGTCACGAGCTCATCAACGTCAGCTAAGAATGTGTATACTGTCCATGGAATATAGTAAACACCGCCAGTACCAAATCCGAAAATAGCTGTAATAACAATGATCAAAATGACAAGATTAGAAGATCCAGTTAAAAAAAGCGCCGTATAGCCTATTACACTAAGAACAACAATCGTTAACGCCATTCTATACGGCTTGGCAAAGCCCATCTTCAAACATATCCCGATAAAGATTGCTGTTGAAATCAATTGCAGAATAGAGTTCATGCTGTTTAGATTGGATACAACCTCCGAGCTTTGTCCTAATCCAAAAATAATAAAATAAGTAAACGCAGAAGCGAACAGCCACTCTGCACCAAAACCAAACAAATACATTCCTAAATGATGCCTGAAGGTTCTGATTTTGAAAGTAGACAGCATATCAACCACAAGCTTTTTCAAAGATTCAAAGAGATTGCCGGCGCTGTCCTCATTCTTAATACTCTCAAGCGGTCTCTCCCACGAGAATAGATATAGCGCAAGCATGGCTAGCATCATAATGACTCCATACACGATGCCTGTGTAAAAAAATGGCTTCGCCACATCTTGTCCATATTCTGCGATAAAACGTCCTGGTATGAATGCTGCTAAAAAGCCCGCGATTTTACCGAAGATAGCCTTATAGCCTGTCAGCTTTGTCCGCATAGAGAAGCTGTCTGTCATCTCTGTAGCAATCGTTTCATAAGGAACCATGATTCCTGTATAGATCAATTCAAACAGTATATATGCAGATAAATAATACCAGTATCCGAACCCTTCCATCCAAATCATTGGATACACTAGCATAAGGGGGATTCCGAGTAAAATAAAGAATCGCCGTCTGCCAAATTTGCGGCCGAGCTTTGTCTTATGGAAATTATCTGTTATAAATCCCATGATTGGATTGCTGATCGCATCCACTATACTTGCGATTGAAAAGATGGAGGCTGCCTGAACTGCAGACAAACCGCAAAAAGTAGTTAAAAAATACATCAGCCACGCTCCGCTGATAGCGAGTGCTCCACTTCCCAATAAGTTACCGCTTCCATAAGCAAGCTGATGTGTCAGACCTATCTTTCTAGCCATATTGCCTTCTCTCCCTACATGTATTAATAATTCTTGTTCAAAAAATGTTAACGTTAACATTTTTTATTATAGTAGATTGTTCACCGTTGAGCAATCGATGTCATCTTATTGTCACAAAATATTTTGGAAGGTGTGAAAATTTCCACACCTTCCATCCTATAACGTTACACCATCTTTAAAAATAGCAATTTCTCTAAAGTTATTTTTCTCGTGATTTACCTGCATCCCGCTGGCAACATCAATAATATAGTTAATAAACTCCTCAAGGACGGCCTCTTCCTCTACATCCTCAAGCAGGCTGCCCGCATTAAAATCAATCCAGTGTGATTTTTCTTGATAAAGAGGTGTATTTGTCGACACTTTAATCGTTGGTACAAAGCTGCCAAATGGCGTTCCTCTCCCTGTTGTAAATAAAACAAGCTGGCAGCCAGATGCACCTAACGCAGATGTTGCCACAAGATCATTCCCTGGAGCACTTAGCAGATTTAGACCGTGTTTAGCGAGCTTCTCTCCATATTTCAGCACATCTACGACTTTCGCTGACCCTGCCTTTTGGGTGCATCCAAGTGATTTGTCTTCAAGTGTTGTAATTCCGCCTGCTTTGTTCCCTGGAGAAGGATTTTCGTAAACAGGCTGGTTGTAACGCATGAAATACTGCTTAAAATCATTGATCAAAGCTACTGTTTTTTCAAACACCTCTTTTGTATCAGCCCGCTCCATTAAAATCTTCTCTGCACCAAACATTTCTGGCACTTCCGTTAACACAGTTGTTCCGCCTTGCGCTATTAAAAAATCAGAAAAGCGTCCAAGCAAAGGATTTGCGGTAATACCAGAAAAGCCATCTGAACCGCCGCATTTCAGCCCAACTTTTAATTCGGATAAAGGAACATCCTCCCGCACGTCGCTTTTTGCATTTGTATAAATCTCTTTTAACAGCAAGACGCCAGCATCTATTTCATTGGACACAGATTGGGAGGACAAAAATTTCACTCTGCTCTCATCGAACTCTCCAAGGGAGTCTTTAAAATCTTCAATAATATTATTCTCACAGCCTAGTCCTAGCACTAATACACCGCCAGCATTCGGATGGGTTGCTGCATTTCCGAGAATTGTCTTAGTATACTCATGGTCATCTCCAAGCTGAGAACAGCCATAATTATGCTTGATTACTTGAATGTTTTCAAAAGGGGAAATATCGCCGACTTCACGGGTGAATTCCTTTACAATTAAGTCAGCTATCCCGTTAACACAGCCGACTGTGGGCACAATAAATAGTTCATTGCGAATACCGACAGTGCCATTTTTTCTCCTGTATCCTTTAAATGTTTTATTTACCTTTGTATACGGGTTATCTCTGATTTGCCGAGAATAGCTATATTCCTCGATGCCAGACAGATTTGTTTTGGTGTTATGTGTGTGCACCCAACTGCCTGCCAGCAAATCTGTTGTTGCATGGCCAATTGGAAAGCCGTATTTGATAATATCACTGTTAGCAGCAACTTTTTCAATAGTGATTTTGTGCCCATATCCAATATCCTCTGTTAATGTCAGTTCCTTGCCGTCTACAACCAGCTTAGTGCCTGCTTTTAAGTTTTTTAGGGCAACTATACAATTGTCCCTTTCGTTGATTTTAATAAAATCCCGCATGTCTACTCCTCCATTTATTTAAGTATTTAGACTACTTTCCAGACAGCTATTTACAGTGATTTTTTATTTTCCATGCATGCTTGAAGGGCATTTCTTATTCCGGAAGTTTCCATCATCATAAGATAGTCTGTAACAGTGTCAGCTAGGCTTTCGATTGCACTTAAGTCCTGCCCCCACAACGCTTTCTCTCCTAAAACGGAGGTGACAAAGCTGTAAAGAGAGGTGCGGGTTTCGTCCACTGTACTCCATTGTTTATCAAAAAATGAGATAATTTCCTTATCGTCACGAAGGATAATTATATCTTGACCCCGTTTGCCTTTGTAAAAGGAGAGGAGAGCGCAGAACGAAAAAACTAACTTCTGTGGAAGCTCGCCCTTTCGTTCTGCATACTCCAATAATGTCGGCAAATCTCTTGTTCTAAACTTTGAAATAGAATTTAAGGAAATATCCATAACATAGTGGGTAATATATGGGTTTAAGAAGCGGTCGATAATGTCGTTCGCATACATGATTAGCTCCTCTTCAGGAAGGTCAATTGTCGGGATAATTTCTTCGAAGATCAGGCTCCTGACAAACCCGCCGATCTGCTCATCAAGCATCGCTTCGCCCACCGTTTCTTGTCCGCATAAATAAGAAACCGGTGTTAGCGCTGTATGTGCTCCATTTAAAATCCGCACCTTTCTCGTTCGGTATGGTGTCATATCATTTACGATGAATCCATTAAGTCCTGCCTCCTCTAAAGGTAATTCTTTCTTCAGCCAATCAGGTCCCTCAATAACCCATAAATGATATTGCTCTCCTACTACGATAAGGCTATCCTCATACCCTAATTCTTCGGTAATTTCCTTAATGGAATCCTTCGGATAGCCTGGAACAATCCTGTCTACTAAACTCGAGCAAAAAATTGTAGGTTCTGTTAACCATTCAACAAAATCACTTTCCAATTTCCATAATTCCGCATATTGAAGGACGATTTTTTTTAATTCTTCTCCATTCCTGTCAATTAATTCACATGGAATAATGACAACTCCCTTATCCTTGCTTCCTTTAAAATGCATGTAACGATGATACAATAATGCTGTCAGCTTCCCTGGAAAGCTGCTTGGAGGTGTATCTGTATACTTGTCTTCAGGATTATAAGCTATGCCTGCTTCTGTCGTATTGGAAATGATAAAGCGCAGCTCTGGATTTTCTGCGAGTTTTAAAAATTCATCGTATTGCTGATACGGATCAATCCCTCTTGAAACTGCTTCAATTACTGTATGCTCTCTGACGGCCTCGCCATCTTTAATGCCTTGAAGAAATAAAGTATAAAGTCCGTCTTGGTCGTTCAGCTTGTAGACTGTTCCGTTTGCACGAGGCTGCACAACTGCTACACTGCTTTTAAAATCTGCTTTTTTATTCATCTTATCTACTTGCCAATCTACAAAGCCCCGCAGAAAATTACCTTCGCCAAATTGAATGATTTTCTCAGGGTATCTCCCAGACTTTTTCGTCCAACAATCTTTTATGCTGTTATTCAACTAAAACGCCTCCTTTTTATGCACACGTTAACATTTTGAGTGAAGCCAAATAAAACGTATACAAAATTAATATACATTCGATTTCCATTTCTATCAACCTTTTACTAATAAAATATGAGCATAATCATCCGATTATGCTCACGTGAACATTTTGATTTATATTATATATTGAGTACAGAATCTCGGACAATCAGTTCTGTTTTAACGAAAACACTTTCACCAGTCTCATTTGGATCATTAATAAGTTCAAGCAGTTTTTTCGCTCCTTTTCTGCTGATCTGCTCAATCGGTCTCTGAACAGTTGTCAGCTTTGGTGTTACATATTGGGAGAATGGGCTGTTGTCAAAGCCTACAATCGAAATATCGTCAGGCACATGCAACCCCTTTGCAAATACTGCATTAATCGCTCCGATAGCCATATCATCATTGGAACAAAAAACAGCGCTTGGTGGATTGTTTAATCCTAAAAGTTTTTCCATTGCTTGATAGCCGCTTTCCATATCATAGCTGCCTTTAACCATATACCGTTTGTTTATGGCCAAGCCGCTTTGCAGCAATGCTTGCATATAGCCATTTTTTCTTTTTACTGCTGTTTTAAAGCTTTCTTTCCCTTCAATAATCCCAATCCGTTCATGCCCCTGCTGTACTAAGTAACTAGTTGCCTCCATTGCACCAGATTCATCATTGGATAGAATATTCGTAATGAAAGGATCATCAATTTCCCGATTTAGAACAACTATCGGTATATTTTGGTTTTGCACATGCTGGATGAATGCATCATCGTCATCGCTTTGGCTCATCAAGACAATACCGTCAAACCTTTGGCTGTTGATTGCCGCTAAATCTTTAAAGTCATCTATTCCTCTGACAAACAAATTATAATTCTCATCTATCTCCCCATTTACTCCTTTTATTACATTGGCAAGAAAGCTTGCCGAAGTCCCATTTGATATGCTCGTAAAGAACAAGCCGATCGTATAGGATTTCTTCAGGACAAGACTTTTGGCACTATAATTAGGCACATACTGAAGCTGTTCTGCCAGCTCCAAGATTTTTTTTCTTGTATCTGGTTTTATTAGAGGGCTTCCATTTAGCGCTCTAGAAACAGTCGTATGTGACACGTTTGCTAATTTAGCAATATCCTTTATCGTTACACCCAATGGTATCACTCACTTTTTCATGGTTTCTCTATTAGTTTACTTGAATATTTCAGCAATGGTCAAGACAAGCAAAAAACAAAATAATGCTTCCGTACGATGACTTTTTACTATATTAATGGGTTAACTTGCTAAAATAGGCTTTTTATCCCTTATCACAAGTCTGCCAACATGATAGCATTATTTTTGTAAGCGTTTCATAAACATAAGAGAGGAGCTGCTAAAACATGAACAAGTACATAAAATCTGCATTATTGTTTACTTTAGGCTTCATCTTAGTTTTCTCTTACAGCACTGGTGCAAGTGCTGCACAAAAAGGGAAGAATAATACTTCTTATCGCACAGTTATCGAAGTGAAGGATTGGGGTCCAGCAGTAACAAAGCTAATTGTAGATATTGGAAAAACTATTCCCCAAAACAGCGTAGATAAAGACACTTTTAAAGTACATGTCACAAGGAGTGACAGCAGGCTTGCCAATCCCCTGTTAGAGGAAGGTTATAATAATGTTACAAATGCCTTTGTTTCCGACAAAAATGGAAACGCTGCCAAAAACGGCAAATATGTAGTTATTGAACTCGAGCACGGCCCAACTGTGACAATAGGTGCGGCGATGAACTATGACTTTGCAACAGGCTTAAACGAATGGGTTGATTTTAGTTATGAAATTCAACAAGCAAAGGATATTAAAACTAAAGGTAAGTCGATTTCCGGCCTTCTTGTCACTTCATACAAGGGGACAGAAAATGGCCTGGTAGGTGAATTTTCTTTAGGAAAACATTCAGCTGATGGCACTACATTGACATATGCTGATTTCGCCCCTGCAAAGGATAAACAGAAAAACCCGTTAATTATCTGGCTGCATGGCGGCGGTGAAGGCGGGACGGATGCCACCATCCCTATTTCTGGAAACAAAGCAGTGAATTTTGCTTCTGACGACATGCAATCCATTTTTGGTGGTGCATACGTATTGGCACCTCAAGCTCCAACTTATTGGATGGATGGGCTGACAGGCAGAGCAGATGGCACTTCCAAATATTCAGAAGCATTGATGTCTCTCATTGAAGAATATGTTAACAAGAATCGTGACATTGACAAAAATCGTATTTATATCGGCGGAGCTTCAAATGGTGGCTATATGACACTGCTTATGACTCGTGATCACCCTGGCTATTTCGCAGCAGCCTTTCCTGTGTGCGAAGGTTTAAATGATAAATATGTAACAGATGAAGATATTACAGCTCTAAAAGAAACACCAACCTGGTTTGTAACAGCCAAAAATGATACAACGTTGCTTCCAGAATTAAACACATTGCCAACATACGAAAGGCTTATTGCCGCAAATGCACAAGATGTCCATTTAAGCTTATATAACGACGTCCATGACACATCCGGATTATACCGCAATGCAGATGGAAGTGCTTATCAATATGATGGTCACTGGTCTTGGATTTATGTTTTTAACAACGACCCTGTAACGGCTATTAACGGTAAAAACATGACGATTATGGAATGGCTTTCTTCCAAAACATTGCAATAAATAAAAGAAAGCGGCTGTTGCCCAGCCGCTTTCGATACCAATTTAAGTATTTAAGAAATCACTTTATATTTTTTATTTATCTTAAATGCTAAAATCCGCAAAAATTCAGATACAGTCATTCCTTCTACATGCCTTGAATACCATGAAAGCTTTACACCCATATCTTCTCCATCATGTCTCACACCGATCGGTTTATAGCCCTTCTTCCCTGATGTGTCTGTATAATCGAACTCTATGATTAGCTCTTTTCCCTCTGGTGTCTCTAATTTCACTTTATATCTCGGATGATTATACTCTGGCTTATACTTTACACCTTTGATTTTTGCTTTTGTATTCATATAGTCTCCTTTATGAAAAATTATTTTTCCATTCCCTTTAGATTCAGGAATGAATGGCCAACCTTCATAAAAATAAACTCTGTAATGAAATGGAATGGCTGGTCTAAACTGCATAATCGTCTCTTAAGCAACAGCAAAAATTTTTAAGAGAATAATAGCGGTGTTACAGAGCCAAAGAAATAAAAGAAAAGGATAAAGACCATAACACCCTTTAAGCCGTACTATTTATATATATGACTCTCCCTTACTTATATGCCTGCTTTTTCCAATCATAACGTTTTACTGTTTCCTCTTATCATCTTCTGTTAAAATGGTATAATCATTATTAGTCTATTTTTTTGGAGGAAACAATGATTAATGCAATTGGTATAGTAGACTTTAACTATAAGCCGACACAAACTTCTAACTATAAACTGCATGTGTCGAAAAAGATTAACGGAGTAAAAAATAAGTTTTCTGATAAATACGAGGTGCTTTCCGTTTCTGAACCCTTTGATTTAGATGGAGATATTCACGTTCGTGTGTCCTGTTCTTTTGAAATATATTTGTCTGAAATAGCTTATTGCCGAACGATAGATGATTATGTCAGCCATATATTTCCTACATTAAAGCAGCGTCTATCTTCTAAATTAATTTCGACAAAAGTGCATACTCTTACAAAAATTCATACTCCTGATGAAAAAAATTATTATTAAAAAACCCTTTTTCAGTTCCTGAAAAAGGGTTTTTTTATTCGGATATAGAAATAAAAGGCAAAAGAAAGGAGTGTTTGCTTGAAACATATATTAACTTTAAAGCAAGAAAATTTTCATGGTTCTTTCAGCAAGGACTACCGCCCTGTACTGACAGTTGAATCAGGAGACAGTATTCAATTACAAACTTTAGATATTGAGTGGGGCTTTTCTGAATCAGAAACTGCTGAATACAAAACATTCATTTCCAGTCAGCAGGAAAAAAAGCCCGGCCATCCAATGATTGGACCAATTGCTGTTAAAAATGCGCAGCCAGGTATGGTGTTGGAAATTAAAATAAATGAGATTGTCCCAGGCTGGTACGGCAGAAATTGGAGCGGCGGTATTAAAAATTGGCAGAATCTCACACTTGGGATTGCAGACGAAGAAAGGATTCAGCTTGACTGGAAGCTTGACTCACAGCAAATGACAGGCAGCACAAATATAAATGGAAAAACATTTACAGTTGCTCTTAAACCATTTATGGGAGTAATGGGAGTGGCGCCAATGGAAGAAGGCGTGCACGCAACACCTCCTCCCCGTTATTGTGGCGGAAATATCGATTGTAAGGAATTGGTGAAAGGCAGCAGCCTGTTTTTGCCTGTTGCTGTTGAGCATGCCCTTTTCTCTATAGGCGACGGACATGCGCTGCAAGGGGACGGAGAAATTTCTGGTACTGCAATTGAGTGTCCGATGGAACTTGTTGACATTACGCTTATTGTTAGGAATGATATGAAGCTGAAAGCACCCATTGCAAAAACACCCTCAGGCTGGATAACACTAGGATTTAATGAAGACTTAAATATCGCAGCAGCAGATGCCTTAAATGAAATGATTTCTTTCATGCAAAATACATACCAAATCAACAGAACAGAAGCTGCTGCCTTAGCAAGTGCCGCTGTTGATCTGCGGATTACGCAAGTTGTCAATGGCGTAAAGGGAGTGCATGCCGTATTGCCTTTCGGCGCAATAAGATCATGACTGGAAAAACATGCTGGAACATACGTATGTAAATCTAATTCAAAACCAAACTATTTATACCTTTATTGATTAATAGTTTGGTTTTTTGTATTTTCGGTTTTAATACATTATTTATTAACTTAGGGGATTGAAGTGAAGGACACTGATTTACATAGGTTATATTTGTTTTGTCTCTTCTTTTCCATATTTTGAAACTTTTTAAAAATCAGCGCGTATTACTTGTATAAATAGTTAATATACAAGTAATACAAATATAACGAAATCACAGGAGGCAGGTTAAAGAAATGAAACTAAAAAAGAAAAAGGAAAAAAAGGATCGTGCTGACGCGGCAGAATTAGCAATGGAATTAGCTGAACCCCTTTATCTTCTCGTGCGGTTTCTGTTTCGGGCTATCGGCAAGTGGCTGAATTGAATTAATATTATTATTCCGCTGCAAAGTATAAATGATGATGTAAGGAACATCTGTCATTATACTTCGCACCACAAACAGTACAAGAGCTCATTTCCTTGTACGAAGCAATGGAATGCTCTGTATTGCACACACCACAAAGAATAGCCTTCTCCGCAAATTTATATTTCGGCCAAACTTGAATTTTGTGATCTGCTGCCTCTTCATGACATTTATAACAAGGATAGTATGTATTACAGCAATAGAATTTAATGGCGATAACATCAATAGCACTGTGATAGTGCTTGCATCTCGTCTCATTATCTATCGTAAATCCGTGAACTTGCATAGTCTTTCCTCCTAAAGCAGAACTGATTATATTATACAATGATTTTTTAGAATACTTCCATTCCAATCTCTTTAAGAAATACCCATTAGTAATTGACACCCTTTTCTTTCTGTTATACATTATATATAACAGATAGATGGAAAGGAGAGGAAAAGTTATGTCTACGATTCTTACAGGAGTCTTGCTACAAATTGTGCTAACTGTCATTATTCCCATCATCCTCTTAATTGTGCTGCGTGTTAAAAACATGTTTACCTGGAAAGCTTTCGGAGCCGGAGTACTCATCTTTATTTTGTTTTCACAAATACTAGAAAAGCTTTTGCATGTAGCTGTCCTTGCCCCATCAGGAATTGCATTGAAATGGACAGACAATCCTTATATTTTCGCAGTATATGGGGCATTTGCGGCGGGAATATTTGAGGAAGTCGGCAGATATTTTGCGTTTCAAGTAATGTTAAAAAACAACCGGTCTTACAGAGACGGACTTTCCTATGGGCTCGGGCATGGCGGAACAGAATCGGTTTTAATCGGAGCTTTTTCTGCTGTAAATACGTTAGTCATTTATTTTCTTATCCAATCTGGAAGTCTTGAGCAAACGCTTGGTGCTTCTCTCCCTGAGGGACAGCTGAATCTCATCAAGGAACAGCTTGCCAACGCAAGCATATGGCTGTTTGCTGCAGGCGGAATGGAAAGAATATGTGCCATCGCCCTTCATATTGCCTTGTCTATCCTCGTTTTACTTTCAATAAGGGAAAAACAATGGAAGTATTTAATGTATGCGATTCTGTTTCATGCTGCTGCTAACTTCCTGCCAGGCTTATACCAAGCGGGAGTCATCAAAAGCCTGCTGGCTGTAGAAGCAATTCTTTTCAGCATTGCAGTAATCTCTGTCATTTTCACTTACCGAATAAAAAACAGATTTCATTAACTAAAAAAAAGAAAATTCTCTTTAGTACGCAGAGAATTTTCCTTTTTTTATGTCAGCTGCGGCCTAATACTACTCATTTCCTTTTCCGCATTCCTTAAGCTTACTAGCCATAGATCAGCAAGTGCCATGCCGTCCATTAGTTCTATATTCAGCCCCTTAGCATAAGTGATTGCCTTAGGCGTAAAGGTGCCAGCTGTTATCACATAACCGCCTGCTGCACGTTTTTTTATGATGTTTGAATGAATCAAGGCAATTTGTTCAACCCCGACTTCATGCTGATTGCTATTAATTTGTCCTAAGTACAGCCCATCTTTTGTTTGGTGCTCCAAGTTTACACCCGTTTCATCTGTATCATTCAGCACCCAAGCTGTGCCACCTCTTGTTCTTTCCAGCAGGTTTGCAGCAAATAACTCTAAGGTTACTTCCTCTTTCACCCAGACCGGACTGCTTGTAATTTGCTTATCAGCTGGAAGAAAACGCAGAAACAAACCCATTGCTAACGTTTTTCTTATTTCCTGACTTGTATGGAGATGCTGTAGTATCAGACTGTCCTTATAATTCTCCTGCTTTTTTGTCCAGAAAAAATGAATGAAAGCAAGGACAATCAGTATACCTGCAATTACTTCGAAAAATAGCAAAACTGTTCCCTCCTTATTCATAAGGATAGACAGAGAGAATATAATTATACAAAAAATCACAAAAGGTTGTAAAAAGCTGCTGCCTGAAGCTTTTATGAATCCAATGGAATGCTCACCGTAAAGGTTGTTCCTACTCCTTTTGCGGAATAAAATCGAATATGTCCGTTATGCTGTTCAATAATGTTATAGCAAACCATTAAACCGAGACCAGTTCCCTTTTCCTTTGTTGTATAAAATGGCTCCCCTAGCCTGTCTTGAATATCTTCAGGAATGCCCACACCATTATCGATTATCTCAAACAAAGCATGTCCATCCGCTTCCTTGGCATAGACCATAATTTTACCGCCATGAGGCACTGCTTCAATCGCATTTTTTATGATATTCATAAATACTTGCTTCACTTGATCTCCATTACATCTGCAAAATAACGGCTTGTCCATTATTTCAAAATGAAGCATCACATTCTCCATATTTGCCTGTGATTGCATAAAGGTACAGATATCATATAAAAGCTTGGACAAATCCATCACTTTAATTTCTGTCGACACTGGCTTTCCTAGCAATAATAATTCACTGGAAATTGTCTCAATCCGATTAATTTCAGCATCTAAGATTGGATACACATCTTTAATGTTTAAGGACCCTTGTTCTGCCAGCTTCATAAACCCTTTAATAGCTGTAAGCGGATTTCTGATTTCATGGGCAATGCTTGCAGCAAGCTGACCTGCAATTTCCAGCTTCTCATTCCTTATCATCAGCTCATGATTTTCTTTACGTTCCTTTATGTTTCTCGCAATATGAATAATCGTTTCCTTATCCTCAAAAACGAAGGGAAACGACAATACTTCTACATCGACTTTTTTGCCAGTCATTGCTATTAATTTAACTTCACATGTAGAAAATCGATCCTTATTAAGAACATTTGCAGCCTTTTGCTTAATCTCTTCATGATAGGCTGGGTCAATGATATCCCATACTACTTTATGTTGAAGATTCTCCGTGTTTGCTTTCATTAACTTTAAAGCCGATTTGTTTGTATATGCTATATTGCCACGTGAAGTGATAAAAACGGCGTCAGGCATTTCTTCTATAATTCTTGCATAATGTGATTGTGCAATTCTCAAGGAAGATATAGCAGTCTCATAAATCATTTCCTTCCGAATGGAAGGATGCAGATTCTCTTTGTCATAAAAGCTTGATACTACAAACTCATTATCAGACATAATGTATTGATTAAATTTCATGATCTCCATTTGTACCGTTGCTGGCAGCTTCATCCCATCAAATGCACAGATGCCAAAGCTGTTGACTTTTTTGATAAACTGTTGGGCACAACCTTCATATTTCGTTAGCTTTTCGAGCAAGTTAACCTGTCCGTCAAGCCAAATCACCTTTCCCCAATGCCTAATTGGTTTTCCAGTTTTTAAAAGGGGACCTATCGTTTCTGAGAATTTCCGAAACATTCTGTCAGGATTAAGCGGCCTACTCGGTTCATAGAAGTCCTCATTATCTACAAAAAGTATAGATTCCAATTGTGATTTAGTAACACCTTGGATTTGGAGTTTAGCAACAACGATGGAGCGGACTTTGTTGCTGTCTATAAAAAGAATCCCTTGATTTAATTCAATTCCGGCAGTTAAAAAAGACAGCGCATTATCTATGTATTTTTCAAACTCTGCAGATACATATAAAATATGGGTACCATTTCTGATTTTTGTATTTTTGCTAAGAGCTGTTTCAGGAGGAATATTATGTCTAAAGCTGTTAATTGCCATCCAAGTCCCCACTTTCTTATGTAGCGTGTTTATAAACGTAAAAATGAATTTTTGATATCGCTTACTTTTCCTTTTCTATCATACATATTTTTTGGTAATTTTCCTAGTACATTCTGCTTGCAGTGAAGAATTTCACCAAAAGGAAAAAGGCGCCTTTTAAGCGCCTTTTTTGTTATTCTTCCTCTATTAAATGCTTAAGCACAGACAGTTTATTGTGCCAGAACTGTTCGTAATAAGAAATCCATTCTTGAACCTCCGCAAGGGGTTCCGGCTGAAGAGAGTAAATTTTTTCTCTGCCTGCCTTTTTTGCTGTGACAAGTCTTGCATCTGCCAGCACTTGCAAATGCTTGACAATTGCTGTCCTGCTTACTGGAAACTGGCTAGAGATTTCAGAGATTGGCATATCCTTTTCAGACAATAGCTTCAGCACATGTCTTCTCGTTGGGTCGGCAATTGCTTGAAAAACATCTTGTTTTACAGCAGAAGCTGTCATTTACGCTTCTGCTTCCTTTTTCAGCTTTTGAACAATGCCGCCCCAGCCTTGGTTCATTCTATCGCGGATTATAGCTGACTTTTCATTTGCCTTGCCAATTAATTCGTCATTAGCCTTCCATCCACCATGCACAATAGTAAATTCTGTTTTTCCATTTACCTCTTGCAGGGAGAATGTGACAAACCATCCTTCCGTATCCCAATCAAATGCAAGCTTATGAGGAGGATTTAATTCTGTCACCTTACAAGGTGACGGTCCGAATGGAGATTGCAGATGAAATTCATGGCCAAGCTTTGCCTCAAAATTATTTGGCATAAACCATGCAGCAATTCCATCTGAAGTGGAAACAAAGTTCCAGACTTTCTGTATGTCCGCATCAATAGTAATAGTTTGGACAATATCCTGCACCTTGTCCTGATTTTGACTAATTGTCATAAAGGCATGCTCCTTTAAGTTTAATTTAAATAACACCTTTTGGTTACACTTTTATCTTATAACACCTTTTGGTTATATGTCAACCTGCCTTCCCCTATTATGACTATTGTTTATTTTTTCTTATTCGTTCATTCCATAATCTCTTTCCACTTTGCAAATACGGACAAAGTAATCTTCATACCAGCTTGATTTACCTAGCTTTTGGGCTGTTTGATGCGCAGAATTCTCCTTCCAGTGTTTAATCGCTTCAAGAGATTCCCAGTAGGACACGGTTATCCCTAAGTTTGCATCCCTTGCACTTTCTATTCCAATAAAGCCAGGCTGTTGTCCAGCAAGTTCTTCCATTCTCTCAGCCATTTTCCCATAGCCATTTTCTCCATCTGTTCTTTTTGATGTAAAAATAACTGCATAATACTCTTTCCGTTCCAAAACATTCTCCCCTATCTGCTTAATCTCTGTTTTTTTATTTCGCGTCTATAAAGATAAACTCCTTTTTTAGCTTATAATAAAAAACACTGGCAAAAGCTTCATTTCGCCAGTGTTCGTCCTTTGCGCTGCAGATAAAATTCCAGTGTTCCCATTTCCTCATTTGCAAGTATTTCCATTTCTTCGAGATCTTTTGTTGTAACATATGGGTCTGATGCATTCCATTTTATAAATTTAATAAAATAATAGTTTTTAATTGGGTATAGTATTACTTTGGAATGAGCAAATTTATCATATTTAAATTCCATGCTGCCTTTTTTTCTGTAAGCGTAGGAAATCACATTCATGTTCCCACCTGCTTTCTCATTAATATCCATTTATTTCACTATTCCCTGTCCTTATGAAGAAAAACCACATGCAGAAACAGAAATTTATCCTATTTTACTTATCTCTATGCTATAATTACAAAAAATTCATACAGAAGTACTATTAAGGAGATATAATCTTATGGAAAAAAAAGGATGTTTTGACATTAAGGTGAATCACTTCTCCAAAACGATTGATATGTTAATAGAAGGTACCTTTGATCCCTCTAAAGTTTTCGAGTTTGTCACTGATTACAAAAATAAAATGATAGGAGTGCCTGTCAAAGAGTACAGATTAATCATCGATTGTAAAAACATGGATGTTCTAACCCAAGAGATGATTCCATACATGGAAAACTCATTTCGTTTATATAAAGAATTCGGCGTAGAAAGAATGATTATTATCATTCAAAAAAGTCCTGTGCTGAGAATGCAGCTGAAACGTATCGCAACGAGAACAGGATTATTATTTCCTGTGATTGTTGAAATATAGTTTACGAGGGGAAATAGAGTCTATTTTATTTATAGCAAGTATAGTTAGAAAAGCAATACTTCACAAACAAATGTAGAAAAATAGACATATTTCCCATTCTCCTCCTAACAACTTACCCACTCCCACATTTTCTACAATAATTTAATTCTTTGCCTTCAAAATGTAAGCAGATTTATTTAAATAGTCAAACATTGATTTTTCTTAATATTTAATCTAATATAGTTAGTGTTTTTATTACAAAAATCTGAATTATCATACTTTGGAGGTTTCGTTATGGGAGTCATCGAGAAAATCAGCAGCTTTGCCGGAAAAACATTTACATTATGGGTGTTAATTTTTGCCGCTGTTGCCTACATTATGCCCAATCATTTCGTTTGGATTGGCAGCTATATTGTTCCTTTATTAGGGATTGTTATGTTCGGCATGGGGCTTACTTTAGAATTATCCGATTTTAAAGAAGTATTCACACGTCCTAAGGATGTTGCTCTTGGAGTAATTGGTCATTTCATCATTATGCCGTTGCTTGCATTTTTGCTCGCAGTTGGGTTGGACTTGCCAAGTGAAATTGCTGTTGGCGTCATTTTAGTAGGCTGCTGCCCAAGCGGTACAGCATCTAATGTTATGGTATTTTTGGCGAGAGGAAATGTTGCCCTTGCAGTTGCCATTGCATCCGTTTCGACGATATTAGCACCAATTGTGACACCATTGCTGATTTTGCTGTTTGCAAGTAAATGGATACATATCAGTGTAGGTTCCTTGTTTCTTTCAATTGTACAAGTTGTCATCATTCCATTAGTTCTTGGTTTTATCGTTAAACGCTTTTTTGGAAAGCAGGCTAAAGCTGGTGCTAAAGCGATGCCGCTTGTTTCGGTAATTGCGATTGTTTTAATTGTGTCTGCCGTTGTTGCTGGCAGTGCTGAAAGATTGGCTGAAACTGGGCTGATTATTTTTGGAGTCGTTATCCTTCATAACGTCCTTGGCTTTATCATCGGCTTTTTCTTTGCACGTCTTTGTGGTATGGACTTGGCCAAGCAAAAGGCTGTGGCAATGGAAGTAGGCATGCAAAATTCAGGATTGGGAGTTGCGATTGCTACAGCTCATTTTTCACCGCTGGCAGCAGTTCCTAGCGCCATTTTCAGCGTTTGGCATAACTTGTCTGGTTCGCTTCTTGCCAATCTGTTCAGCAGAATGAAAGATAAAAACAACAGTGAAGATCCAGAAATTAACAATAACCTTCATGCTTAAATGTTCAACATATATTTGCAAATCATCACCATTTAGCTGTGAAGTGAGTCTATTTCTCTTTCAAACTGACTAAAATAGTAATATTCTAAATAATAATGCTATTCAAATAACCTTATGGTAGGATAATACTATTAGATTGTCATTTCAATTCGTTTAAAGAGAGGAGAACACATACATTGATCATTAAAGTTGATGATTTACAAGGACCTGAAATTGCAGGCTTATTAGAGGATCACCTTCATAGCATGACACTTCATTCACCGCCTGAAAGCATCCACGCCCTTGATTTAGAGGGATTACGCAAGCCGGAAATAACGTTTTGGAGCGCCTGGGAGGATGGTGCGCTGTTAGGATGCGGCGCATTAAAGGAATTGGATAAAAATCATGCAGAGGTAAAATCGGTAAAGACTGCTCCTGCCCACTTGCGAAAAGGTGTTGCTAAACAAATTATGTTACATATTTTAGAAGCCGCACAATTCCGCGGCTATGAACGCTTAAGCCTTGAAACAGGCTCAATGGATGCTTTTTTGCCTGCAAGAAAGCTATATGAAACATTAGGATTTACTTATTGTGGTCCATTTGCAGATTATAAACATGATGAGAACAGCATGTTTATGACAAAGCTGCTGTAATTTTTCAAAGAAAACGGCTTTAGGAAACACACATCCTAAAACCGTTTTTTCTTTATTCTGTGATACGCAGTTTATCCCATACAGAATGCCATTTTTTTTGCTTTATTCTTGCCTCGTAAATATGTCTGTTGTTTGCCTTTTTAAAGGGCGGGGTTGGTTTAACCTCAAGGAAAACAGCATCTTTTATCCCCCATGGAGCACAAAGAACGATGCTGTCATCTTTATGAAGCTTTACTCCAAGCGCTGTAGCCGTTTCAGGAAAATGTGCTATCCCATCAGCAGAAGATTCATATGGCGGGAAGTTATTTAAAACATGCATGCGAGCTTGATTTTTTACAGACCATGGCAGATTCGGATTGTATTGTTCTAATTTTTTCTCTAGCTGCTTTTCCTTCTCTTCTGATATTTCGGTTGAGTCAAAATAAATCACATCAATATCAGCAAGAGGTGTTCTATGTGAAAAACCATGGATTTTATCCCAGATTTTTGTTCGGACAAACCCTGCACAAATCCACCAATCAGGCAAGTTGAGCTTACGGACCGTTCGTAAAATGTCCATCATCCATTCATCGTCATGAATCCACTCTTTAATGTCTAATTCTGTTTGTATCATGATTACACCCTCTTTTTTTATTGCTTCCCTTTTTATAGTAACAGAGAGCAAAAGTGAATTGTAAATATCTACTATAGGAAATCAATAAAAAAAATGCACCTTCAGCTGAAGATACACTTAAAGGATGGCCTCAAAGCTTTCCATTGTGATTGGTTTGGAGAAATAAAAACCTTGAGCCTGCTCACAGCCAAGCTGTATAAGCTTTTGTACTTGTGCTTCAGTTTCAACACCTTCTGCGATAATTTCCAGCTTAAGATTATGTGCCATAGAGATTATGGCAGAAACTACTTCAATATTGCCTTCTATTTGATCAATAAAAGACTTATCTATTTTTATGCAATCAACCTGAAGCTTATGAAGATAGGACAACGAACTATAGCCTGTACCAAAATCATCCATGCTGATGCTGATGCCCAGCTCACTTATTTTCTTTAATGTCTCATTGACAACAAGCTCATTCTTCATGACAATTCTTTCGGTTATTTCCAATTCAATAATGCTGCCGTCTATTTTGTACTTTTGCAAGAGTCCCGCAATAAATGAGACGAAGTCCTCTCTTAATAATGTGACAATTGAAATATTAATAGAAATCCTGCCGAATGTTTTCCTTGAAGTTGCCCATCTATGAATATGCTTGCACACTTGAGCAAACACATATTTTTCCAACTTTACGATTAGACCGCTTTCTTCTGCCAGCGGAATAAATTCATTGGGCGGTATAAAGCCTTTTTTATTATGTTTCCATCTAAGTAAAGCTTCAGCTCCAATAATCTTGCCGCTTTTTATATGATACTTAGGCTGATAGTAAACGGACAGCTCCTGATAATCCATGGCTTTTTGCAAATCACTCTCTAAACCGACTTTATGGTCTGCATGTAAGGACATTTCCTTGTTAAATTCCTTGAACCCATTAGCCCCTGCTTCTTTCATCTGGTACATCGCGATATCTGCGTACTTTACAAGGTCATCCACATCTGTTGTATGCTCGGGGAATCTGCTGATGCCAACACTTGCTGTCAAAATAATCTCATAACCGTCTATAAGGATTGGCTGTCTAAAAACATGATTAATAGATTTAGCAATTGATTTATACATATCCTTGTCACTACTGCCATCTGGAATGATAATCAAAAATTCATCTCCGCCAAATCTTGCCACTTTGCCGTTCTCTTCTACTAAATTATTAAGCCGTTTTGCTATTCTTTGCAGCAGACTATCCCCGAATGAATGCCCCAGAGTATCATTAATGCTTTTAAAGCGGTCAAAATCGAGGAGCATTAATGTAAACGGAGTGTTGTTTTCCACATATTGATTCATCGTAATCTTTGCAAGCCGTCTATTTGAAAGCTGTGTAAGATCATCATGAAAGGCTAGATGTTTTATTTGCTCTTCTGATTTTTTCTTTTCGGTAATATCCTCAACCAGTACAAAGGTGCCGATGAACTTTTCCTTTGTGATAATCCGGACTGCCGTAACAAAAACATCTTTTCGAGTATTATTCTTTAAAACTATTTCTGTCTCAAATTTATGAACCTTCCCTTTAAAATGACCTAATAGATAGTGTTTAATCTTCTCCTTATCCACCTTCATGAAGATTTCAGAAATGCTCTTTCCAACCAATTCCTCTTCCTCATATTCTAGTAGTTTAATTCCTTCAGAATTCACACTATTGATTACTCCAGCTAAATCGATGCCAATAACGGCAACGGGGTTATGCTCAAACAGGGATGTATAAAAGTTTGCCTTTTTATTTAAAATAGTATCTCCTAAAAAATATGGCAGCAGCATTAATAATAAATTCGCTGCGATTGTTAAGGTGAATGGAATAAAAATCTCGTAATCACTATACATATAGCCTAAATTAAATTTCAAAATAGAAACTAATACAATATAGGGGATATTTGCAAGAGACACACCTGCAAGGACAATTCCGATATATTCCAGCCTTTTTGATGTTGCTTGAAAGACATCATCAGTGGTTATCAAAATCACAAACCGGAACACAGAAAAAGCAGATCCTATTGTTAGCAAAGAAGTAGTAATATACAGGATGATATTGAAATGGAGATGATTTTTAAACATCAGGGCAAAACCAATCGTATCAGCGGCGAGAATACATACTGCTAAAAATAAACTCCCCCAAAAATATTGGCTTTCCTTCACTTCCTTGGTTTGTGCCAATGCCAGAATTACTAAGGAACCGATAAAACAAAACAAATAGATGCTGATTAAATAGAGCAGATAATTACTAGGCGAATATGGTAATGGCACCATTTGCATAATGAGATAAAGGGTTATCCAAAAAGTAAAGCCTAAGAGCAATGAACCAAAAATAAGAATTCCATTTCTATTTTTCTCATTTTCGTTCTTCCTTACTTTCTTGCTGATCCACAGCCCTAAAGCACAGCTTATGATAGACAGGATAGGAATTACGATCATATATTGTGTATGAAAATGGTCTAAGATGTGATGAAAAGGCAATGATATGACCTCCTGAAGTTTTAGCATGTTCCTATATTTCATTTATTAATCTATGAAGATTTATTATACACTACTTTTGTCATACGACTATACTGCTATTTTTTCTTTTAGTTAACAAATATTATCTTTTTAATGCACTAAAAACTGCACCTCTTTTATTAAAAGGTGCAGTTATAAAAAGATTGCTTATTTCGGATATGTCATTTCTTTCGGTTGGATATAGCTATCAAACTCTTCTTCTGTTAATAATTCTAGTTCTAATGCTGCCTGCTTTAAAGTGGAGTTATCCGCGTATGCTTTTTTCGCTATTTTTGCCGCATTTTCATAGCCGATATGCGGATTTAAGGCTGTTACAAGCATTAAGGACTCATTTAAATTTCTGTCGATTTTCTCTAGGTTTGGCTCAATTCCAACCGCACAACGATCATTAAAGGAAATAATGCTGTCACTAAGCAAGCGGGCGGACTGAAGGAAGTTATAGGCAATGACTGGCTTAAAGACGTTCAGTTCAAAATTCCCCTGACTTGCCGCAAAGCCGATTGCAGCATCATTTCCCATAACTTGAACAGCTACCATTGTCACGGCTTCACTTTGGGTTGGATTCACTTTTCCTGGCATAATAGAGCTGCCTGGTTCATTTTCTGGAATCATGATTTCTCCAATGCCGCAACGAGGCCCACTCGCAAGCCAGCGCACATCATTCGCTATTTTCATCATGTCTGCAGCCAATCCTTTTAACGCTCCATGTGCGAATGTTATCTCATCATGGCTTGTCAGTGCATGAAACTTATTTTTTGCTGATAAAAACTCTTTGTTTGTGAATAAGGAGATTTTTTCGGAAACTCTTTCAGAAAACTCTGGATGGGCATTTAAGCCTGTACCGACTGCTGTGCCGCCAATTGCCAGCTCACGCAAGTACGGCAAACTCGCTGCTATCATGCTTTCGGACTTTTCAAGCATGCGGTGCCAGCCGCTGATTTCCTGCCCTAATGTCAATGGGGTCGCATCTTGTAAATGAGTTCGCCCAATTTTAACAATTTCAGAAAACGCAGCTGCTTTTTCCTTAAAAGTCTCTTTTAGTTTGGCTATCGCCGGCAAGACCGTATCTTCCAGCTGAACAACTGCAGCCACATGAAGTGCTGTCGGATATGTATCATTTGAGCTTTGCGATTTGTTTACATCATCATTCGGATGCAGCCTGATGTCTAATCCTTTTTCAGCAAGCCATTTGTTGCCTGCAAAAGCAATCACTTCGTTAACATTCATGTTGGACTGTGTGCCGCTTCCCGTTTGCCAAACCACAAGGGGAAAATGCTCTTCAAGACTGCCATTTAAGATTTGGTCAGCACCGTAGCCAATCGCTTCCGCTTTTTCTTTTGCTAATAAGCCTAGTTCTTGGTTTACAATAGCAGCGCTTTTCTTTAAAATAGCAAAGGCGTGAATAATCTCCATCGGCATTCTTTCTGTTCCAATTGGAAAATTCTCTTTGCTTCGCTGTGTTTGTGCTCCCCAGTAACTTTCTGCCGGCACTTTAATTTCTCCGATTGTATCTCTTTCAAGACGGTACTCCATTGACATTCCTTCCTCTCTATAAAAAATGTTTTCGTTTCTATATCCTATTATATACGGTGCTGCCTGAATTTTCATATTTTTATCCTTGTAGAGAAGGTGATAATTCATTTTACATATTTTGTATATCTTAAGCAGTAACAGGAGAAACTGACATTAAGTTAACTTTAAGAGGTATTTATATGAGAATTATTGCTGCATTGATTTCCATGATCATGCCAGGATTTGGCCAAATTTATAATCGTGAGCTGTTAAAGGGCGTAATTTTTATTATTTTTGAGCATTTCGATAATATGCTTGGCAGAATTAATGAAGCTATCGCACTTGATTTTAACGGTTACCATCAGCAAGCAGTAGAAACAGCCTCATTTGACGTTCTGCTCTTTTATCCTGGATTTTATGTTTATGCAGTCTGGGATGCTTGGTTTTATGCTAAGGAAGGTGCAGATAAAACAAGGTCTGCAATTCCCTTTGTTGCTGCAGGATTTTTAGGGGAAATGGGTACGATTTTTGCTGAAAAGCTTCCCTTCCCTACACTGACTATCGGATTGTTAATGATTGTGCCAATGGGTATTGGAATGGTTATATTTCGGAATCACTGACCATTAGTTTATGTTGATATTGCCGACAGAAACGGATATGGTCAACTTGTCTTTAGCACTGGAGGCTTCTTTCACCAACTCTTTGCCCGGCCCAATTTTTTTCACAGTTAAAAGGGAGTTATTTGCTGTTATCGCTCCGTTTTTAGTGATGGCATGTATGGCTGTATTAGTTGTATAAAGTTCTTTCGGGAGCTGTATATGAACATTGCCATTAGAGACTTTTAGATAATTTTCTCCTTGAACACGCAGCAGCTCAAAACTTTTTATTCCGCCTACTTTGTTATCAATATTCACTTGGGCACTTACTTTCCCTAAAGAGACACTGCCATTGTTTGATTTAATGGCAAGCTTTCCTCCTTGAAAACTACTTAACTGAATACTTCCTACTTCGGAATTTATGGAAAGTAGCCTTAAATCCGTAATTTGACCGATTTCTGTCTTTCCGTTCTGATTAGTTATTTCTAATGTATCTATCATTCCAGAAGGGATATTTAGTGTTAACTTCGCTCTCATTTTTCGACCAGGCAAGTATTTCTTCCAGCCTTTATTTAATATATTTATAGATATATAGGCTTTATCACCTTCCTCCTTTACTTGAACAGACGGTGTAGACAGCAATGATTTTTTTCCGTTTAATTCAAGGGATAAATCCGGCTTGTCGGTAACTACTTTAAGATCGGAAAAATCTGATTGTAGAATTAGATGACTAGATTTTTTTAAACTGATGCGTTGTTCAAATTTCGTAGACATAATTCCTGCTATTGAAAATAATGCCATTATTAATACCCCTCCTAAAATAAGTCTCTTTATGGACATAGTATATCTTCCCCCCACCCTTAATATTTTAATAACTAAAATATTTAATAATTATAATATATTCTAAATTCGATAAAATATCCATTTAATTCAAAGAAAAAAACAGATCGTTGCGACCTGTTTAAGTTATATCCTCAATATGTTTAAAGAGCTTATTAATCTCTGCCAGTGTGTTGGTAATACTCAGGAGCTGTTCATCTGTAAATTTTGAAAAGATGGCGTTGACTCTGTCTTCCCCTTTTTTCGTTAAAGCAACACGGACAATACGCCTGTCATCCTGCAAGCGAATTCTTTCCGCATAGCCCATTCTTTCCAGCTTATCACACATATTAGTAGCAGCACCTGGTGTCAGTAGGAAAACCTCTGCTATTTGCGTGATTTTCAGAAATCCAAACAGTTTCAAGCGAAGCATGAGGAGCACGAGATTTTCAGATAAGTCCTCATCAAAGGTTAGCAGCCGCATAAAGTTATTGGACTTAACTTGAATATGAAACATCTCCTCCATTAAATTTCGAACTGTATCATCGTTTTGTTTTATCACGTTTAACATCCTTTGTTAATTATTTCAATAACTAAAATATATAGTGACTATTATAACTGCAAAATCTGTTTGATTGAAATCAGGAAGTATCATTTGAATTTTGCAAAAATTATCACCTTCATAATTTTAGCAAAATAAAGCCTTATCATCCAACATTAAGGATAATAAGGCTATTGTAACAAAATTTTTAAGCGGAACCGCTCTAACTAATTTACTTTCTCTGGATGAGGAATTCAAATTCTATCGTTTCATTAGCATGAATTAAATGCTCCTCATGAACCGGCGCACCCCAGCTGTCATCACCGCCAACGCCCATCTGCCTGCCCGCCACAGTCACAACTGTATAATGGATAGGCGGCAGCTCATAAACATGCTGCGCATTCTCAAGCTCAAAGGCAGTATATGGCGAGATATTACATTCAAGTGGTGTATTTACAGAAGATATTAAAATACCACGGCCATTTTTTGATGTGGCAGATACATGTCTGACACCTGTTCGATTTCCTGATTCTTGCGGCATAACATACCCTGATAGACTCTCTTCCACCTCTTGCTGAAAATGGCATAGTTTTGCGCCCATGTTCCTGTCAGAATAGTTCTCTTCTGGTCCGAGAGCATACCATTCTAGCTTTCTGTAATCTGCTGGAAGCTTAAACGCAAGCGCAAAAATCGGCAGCTGAGGCAGACTGTCAGCTCCTTTATACGCTGACTTCACATGCACACTTCCATCTGAATAAACGGTGTAGGTGACTGTTACCTCTATGTCTTGATGCACAGAGAATTCATATGTGAAAGCAACACTTGTTTGACTGTTGCTTTCCTCCACTTGAATGTCCTTACACCTACGCGCAAGACTTGCCGCATACCAGATTCCCGAATGATAGCTTTGTGAAAACCCACGGTCATTGTCTGTTGTCGCTCTCCAAAACAGTGGGGCAGGAGGTGATGAGATCATTTCTCTGCCAGCATAGCTCAAAGAAACGAGACTGCCAGATGCTTTAGAAAATAGCACAGAAAAATCTTTACCATGAACACCAATATTAACATCACCATGGACAGTTCGCAGTTCTCCAACAGGCGGACTAAATTGTTTGCTGCCCTTTTCATAAACATACTGTCCGAATGCAATCTCAAAGCCTGCTTCTGCCCAAAGGGTATTTTCCTTCAGTGTAAGTGATGCTTGAATACTATATTCACCTAAAGCTGCATCCAGATTTTCAGGCAGATCGAACTTGAAATATTGAGAGCTTTGCGGTTCAACTCCTGCCAAAGTACTTTTTCTGTACAGTTCCTTTCCTTCCAAAAACAGCTTATATTCTAATTGATAGCTGTCTGTATTTGTGAAGAGACTCTCATTTCTTATCGTGACACCATTTTCGTCTAATAAGAGCTTATAATCTTGGTAAAGATATTTAACTTCCTGCATTTTGGGTGACAGTTGGCGGTTTGCATATACAATTCCATTTGTACAAAAACCGTAATCTGTCGGCCTGTCGTCAAAATCGCCGCCATATGCTAAGTATTCCTTGCCAAACCGGTCTTTTTTATAAAGGGACTGATCGATATAATCCCAGATGAATCCGCCTTGGTACATAGGATATTTTTGTTCTAACTCTGTATATTTGTACATGCCTCCAAGTGAATTTCCCATCGCATGCATATATTCACAGCTTATATATGGCTTCTCTGGATTTTCAGACAAGTATTTTTCAATAACAGCCGGTTTTGCATACATACGGCTTTCCATATCACTTGAATCATTATAAGCACGGTTGTGAAACACTCCCTCATAATGGACGAGTCTGCTTGGGTCTGTCTCTCTGAAATAGTTGGCAACGTTCAAGATAACTTCACCAGCATAGGATTCATTCCCGCACGACCAAATTAAGATGGAAGGATGATTTTTATCGCGCTCCACCATTGAAATGGCTCTGTCCATAACAATATCTTGCCATTCCGGTTTATTTCCAGGAATATTCCACGACGGCTCAACAGCCCCCATTTTTTGCCATGACCCATGTGTTTCCAAGTTCATTTCATCAATAACGTAAACACCATATTCGTCACAGAGCTCATACCAATAGCTTTGGTTTGGATAGTGAGAAGTACGGACAGCGTTGATGTTATGCTGCTTTAATGTTTTGATATCCCACAGCATGTCTTCTTTCGAAATTGCTCTGCCTTGTCTTGGATTAAATTCATGTCGGTTCACACCTTTAAACACAATTCGTTCACCATTGAGGCGCATAATTTTATCTGATAGCTCAAATCGCCTGAAGCCGAGCCTTTGTGGCACCACTTCTGTCAGGTTGCCAGATTCGTCATAAACACTAATGAATAATGTATACAAATATGGACTTTCTGCGCTCCAAAGGGACGGCTGGTCTACATTGATTGTTAAGGACCAATTGCTTGCCTCTTCCACTCCCATTGCTGCAGCTATTGTTTTGCCCGTTTTGTCTCTAAGCTCTGCGCTTAGTTTAGACGCAGGTTTTCCTGTCAGCTTAACGGTTGCTGTTAATTTACCTTTTGTAAAAGTTTCATCCAGTTCAGGACGAACATGAAGATCTGTGATGTGAGTGGTAGGCACTGTGTAAAGATAGACATCGCGGAAAATCCCAGAGAACCTCCAAAAGTCTTGATCTTCAAGCCAGCTGCCAGTACTGCGCTGATACACTTCAACTGCAAGCTTGTTTTCCCCTTCTGCCAAATAGGGCGTGAGCTCAAATTCAGCAGGTGTGAAGGAGTCTTCACTATAGCCGACAAATTCCCCATTCAGCCATACGTAGAAAGCTGATTCTACCCCTTGAAAAGACACATTAACAGCACGCCCCTTCATATTTTCTGGAACAGAAAAATATTTGACATAACTGCCTACAGGATTATGATCGGAAGGAATTTCAGGGGGACGGATATCATTGTGGCCGTCCCACGGATACATCGTATTCACATATTGAGGCGTGCCATATCCTTGCAGCTGTATATGACCCGGAACGGTGATGTATTCCCAGCCTTCACAATCAAAATCTTTTTCATAAAACTGTTGTGGCCTGCTGTGTGGATTTTCTGCATAATGGAATTTCCAATCTCCGTTCAGACTGTGCCTGAGCTTCATCGGCACTCGAAGATTTGCCTCTTCAAATGTTTCATAATAATTATGGTCTGAATGAGCCAAAAGACGGTTAACAGCAAATACCTTCACATCTTCAAGCCAATCTAACGTTGGAATAATTTTCGTCATTGATTACACTCCCCTTGCTTCTATTTAACTGATCCCATCATGCCGGCAACGAAATGCTTCTGCATGATGAAGAAAATGAATGCTGCTGGTAATGTCGCGATAACAATCGCAGTCATAATTACGCCGAAATCGGGAGAATAGCTCGACCCAAGAACAGAAATCAATAATGGCACTGTTTGGTTTTCTGGAGACTGTAACACAACCAATGGCCATAAATAGCTGTTCCAGCTCGCCATAAACGTGATGATGGCTGCTGCTGCATAAGTCGTTTTCATTGTCGGCACATAAATCCTGAAAAAACAGCCTAGCTCTGTCAAACCATCAATTCTGCCTGCTTCCAAAATATCTTTTGGAAACATCTTTGTGCTCTGACGAAAGAAGAAAATTAAAAATGCAGTTGTAACTGTCGGCAAAATAACAGCTGCAATCGTGTCAATACCTATATATGGCGCAGATTGTGAAATCATGCCAAACATTCTGAACAAAGGCACCATTAACGCTGCAAACGGTATCATCATCGACAGCAGAAGAATGTTAAAAACCATGTCTTTCGCTTTGCTTTTGTAAACTTCAAAGCCATAGCCTGCCAGTGATGCAATCAGCAGTGATAAAACAGTAGTAATGATTGATATTTTCGCGGAATTTATCAACGCTGGAATGATCTCTACTGTTTCAAGCAGGTTTTTGAAATTTTCAACAAAATGCCCACCTGGCAATAGACGCCCCTTTGTAACATCAACTGATTTATTCGTTGCACTGACAATCATCCATAAAAAAGGGAAAATCGAAACGATTGAAACAATCGTTAAAAAACTGTAACTAAATACTTTCTTAATCATTTTTGTCACCTGCCACTTTAAACTGGATGATAGAGAAAATAACAATCATAATAACAATGGCATAAGAAACCGTTGCCGCATACCCAAAGTCTGGGGTGTATTTAAAGGAGAGATTATAAATGTACTGGGATATCGTCATCGTGGCGTTCCCTGGCCCTCCCTGGGTTATATTCATAACTTCATCAAACAGTTGGAGTGTGCCAATTGTAGAAGTAATCGATGTAAATAAAATGATCGGCTTCAGCATTGGAATTGTAATCTTAAAAAAGGTTTGAATGCTAGATGCACCGTCCATTTTAGCTGCTTCATAAATAGACTGGTCGACATTTTGTAATGCAGATAAATAGAAAATCATGTTATAGCCAGTCCAGCGCCAAGTGATTGCTGCAATAATGGCGATTTTGGCCCAAAAAGGATCTGTCAGCCACTGAATGGGCTCGGAGATAATAGAAACCTTTAATAAGAACATATTGATAATGCCATCATTACCGAATAAATATTTAAAAATAACCGAGTAAGCTACCAATGAAGTTACACATGGCAAAAAGATAGCCGTCCGGAATACACCTTTAAACTTTAACGTCTTATCATTTAACAGAACGGAGATAAATAATGCCAGCAGTATCATTACTGGAACTTGGATAATGAGATAGATAACCGTGTTTTTCACTGTTGTCAGAAAAGTCGGGTCCTTAAATAACCGGACATAATTATCAAAACCGACAAAGGTCAGGTTAGTGCCTGTTCCTGATTGAAGGGACAAGATAAAAGCTTGCACCATTGGATAAAAATAAAATAAACAAATCATGGCCGCGGCAATAGTTATAAAAGACCAACCGATCGCATTATTTTTTGTGCGCAGGCTTCTGGAAGTTCTTGCTGTCTGAAGATCCTGATTCGTTCTAGCTGGAATCACAACTCAACACTCCTTGCATTCTGTAATAAAAGAGAGCCTTGGTATTTAGTAAGAAAATCCAAGGCTCTAAAGTTTACTCGATTATTTAATCTGCGCCTCTGCCTGCTTTTGGGCATCCTCTAGGGCAGTATCAAGAGCTTTACCTTTTAAGTAGTTTTGAGCCTCTACGACAAGCAGATCTTCAATGGCATATGTGTGCAGTCCATAGTTAATTTGCGGGATTTGCTCTGTCCAGTTCGCAAAATCCGCGATGACTTGCTGACCATTAAAGAAATCATCTGCTTCTTGATATGCTTCACCTTCCACTGCTGGAGAATAAGTGCCGATAGCACCTACTTCTTTATTCAATGTTTGGTAAAAATCAACATTAGAGCCAAACGTTTTCGCTAGGAATTCAGCTGCTTTTTCTTTTCCAGGAACATTTAGAACATACCAAGAGCTTCCGCCTAAGTTAGTAGCATTAATGGAGCTTTCCACATCTGGCAAGCGCGGCATAGAAACAACTGCCCATTTACCAGCTTGAGAGCTTTCTGCTTTAACAGATGGAGTAATCCAGTTTCCTGATGGAACTGTGGCTACTTCACCGCTATTGAAACCTGCTAAAAATTGACTCCAGTCCGAAACAGGTGAAACAATATCTGCATCCAATAGTGCTTTATATGTTTCAAACGCTGTCTTTAAAGCTGTATTTCCCGATAAGTCAGGCGTCACACCATCTTCCTTTGTATACCATGATCCAGCAGACTGAATCATCATACGAATCAAACCAAGATCATTAGGGTCTTGTGTAAGCATGTTTTTGCCTGTTGCTTCCTTCACCTTTTTGCCGATTTCAATATACTCATTCCAATCAATATCCTTTAAGTCATCCACTGTATAGCCAGCTTGCTCTAAATAATCTGTTCTGACATACAAACCTGCTACCCCTGTATCAAATGGGAGACCATAGTTTTTGCCGTCTACACTTGTAGGTGCAATTTTATATTGAGCGAAATCCTCTTGCTTAAAAGAATCACTCAACTCATAGAACATGTCTGGATATGCTTGAAGAAAGCTTTGTGCACGATAATCCTCAATTAGGACTATATTTGGCAGCCCCTTCGTCGTTCCTGAGCTTAAAGACGTATTAAGCTTTTGAATGATATCATCTTGAGCGTTTTCCATTACTTCAATATCAAGGTCAGCATTTTCAGCGGCATAGGAATCTACTGCCAAGTTCATCGCCTTAATGTTGAAGTTAGGATCCCAAGCCCATACCGTAATTTTATTTGTATCCTTAGAGTCTCCTGAAGCATTCTCTGTATTGGAGCCAGATGAACAGGCTGCCAAAAGTAGAACGCTGGCTAGTATTAGTGCAAGAATCTTTTTCATCGATTTCCCCCCAAGTATGAATATTATTTGTAAGCGTTATCACTTACAACTATTATGTTATCATCCTATTGGGGTGCATCGTTAGGAAGATATTTTTGTGTTTTTGTAGTATTTTCACAAAAATGAATCCGCTTCCAATGTTCAAATAGGACTTTTTTTAGATTTTATTATTTTCTTTGAACAGGAAGGGTGATTCGTACCTTTGTTCCTTCGCCAACCTCACTGGAAATTTCCACGCCGTATGATTCGCCATAGATGAGCTGAATCCGCTCATGCACATTTCTTATGCCAATGCCAGAAAACTGCTGCTTCCGTTTTGTTTGCGGAAGATGCTCATCAGCTATTACCATCCCATCCCCATTATCAACAATTTCACAAATCAAACAGTCGCCCTCATGCCATACAAGAACATGAATATACCCTTGCGGTTTATGGATAAAGCCATGAAAAAAGGAATTTTCCATAAACGGCTGCAAAATTAGCTTTGGGATCAGAATGTCGTGACAGTTCGGTGCAACAAAATAATTCACCTTAACGGAATCGCCATAGCGCTTCTGATTAATAAGCACATAATTGCGCAAATTATTTATTTCCTGATCTACGGTAATCGTCTCATTTACATCACCAATTGTATTTTGCAATAAGGATATGAGCGAATTAATCATTGCTTCTGTTTCGGCAATATTGCCTTTACTTGCAATAAATTTAATGGATGCGAGTGTATTGTACAAAAAGTGGGGATTAATTTGCTGCTGTAAGGCAGCAAGCTCAGCATTCCGCCGTTGTTTCTGTGACAGTACGAGCTGATCGACATACTCATGTAATTCATCAAGCATGGAATTAAAGGCAATACCAATCTTTCGAGTTTCATATGTTCCTGAAACAGCAACATATTCATCAAAGTCATAATCTGATGCACTCTCAATTTGTTTGACAAGACTGGACAAAGAATTCGTCAGCCTTCTTGAAACAAGGAGAACGATAAACAGCGCTGCGATAACAATGCTTAATGAAATAAGCATAATTTTTTTCTTATCAATTAAATCACCAAAAGCTGTATGCTTATCAATGATATTGAACATGTACATATCAAAGGCTGGTACATATTCCATCATCATTATTTGCTCCTTACCCATAAACTCCCCTATCAGATAATCATCATGATCACTATTGCCAAGCTCTGAGGCATACTCTTTTAGCTCTTTAGAGGTGCTGCCGACTTTTTCTGACAAGCTGCTTGAGACAATGACGCCTTCTTTATCAACTAAAAAAACATCATTGCCTGGACTTGTATAACTAGAGTAAAATTTCCGAAATTCGTTTTCTCGTATAGATATATAAGCCGCTCCGTAAGTATATCCAGACCTATTCACAAGTGCCCGTGAAGCAACAATATAGCTGCCGCTCTCATCATCATTTAGCCGCTTGTCATATTGATAGATTAATCTGTTCGGGTTTTCAGCCGTTTTCTCCGCTAAACTGCTTTCCTTTAACTCTGTATCAGTAATTGGCCAAAACGTTCTGTCGTTTGTCGCATAGCTCAGACCATTTGCACCAACTACAATAATGCCAACCTCATATGCTGCCATATTGGGTTCAACCCGTTTAATTAATTGGCTCATCTGATAGATGGACTGAAACTGTACTGCATTTGTTTCCCTTTTTTCTGTCAATATGTCCTTTATGGCAATGCTTTGCTGTATGCTGTTAGTTGCAAGAACGACTGAATAATGATATTTCTCGTAACTTTCTTTCACTTGATTCATCACCTTCGCATTCGTAATACTGAATTTATCGAAAAAGAATTGTTCACTCATGCGAATTGTTGTCCATGTGATGGTGATGGATACGATGATAATAATCATTACAGTAATCAAGGACATCGTAATAAATAAATTGCTGTGTCTAAAACGTTCAGGAATTAGCTTCATAGTATGCTCAACTCTTTTCCACCCATTGCCTGCGCCTGAACTGGCTCGGTGATAATCCTGTCATCTTTTTGAAAACTTTACAGAAATAGCTGTGGTCTGAATAGCCGACAATTCCGCTGATTTCTGAAATTGGTGCAGTGCCTGCAACAAGAAGCTTAGATGCCTCTTCTATTCTAACTCTGTTAAGGTACTCGCTGAAGCCTTCTTTCATATGCGTTGAAAAATAGCTGGATAAATAGGATGGATTAAAATGAAAATGCTGCGCTACATTAGTAAGTGTCAAAGGCTCACGATAATGCTCATTCATATATGCAATGATGTTTTTGATATTGACATTTTCCGGCTTCGTTTTTACTGTATTAATTACCGTTTTTGTATCACGCAAAAAACACTCCAGCTTTTTAACAACTTCTTCTGCACTATTTGCCTCTTCTATTCCTTTCAAGTAAACATATTTCGACTGTTCCAAGCTATGAATCTCATATTCCATATTGCTAAGCAGGATGGTGATATTAAAAATAATATTGCTAAAAAAAGACTTATACTCATACACATCCAATGTATACATAGAAGAAATAGCTGCAACATGATCCTCCAAATAAGCAAAAGCAGAATCAAAGCGTTTACATTTAAATTCATTAATAAACCAGTCTAAATGAAATTTCTCCAGGTCTGTCACAGTGATATGCAAATGTTGTACAGTGAGAACCGGAATATCTGGAAAGTAAAAGCTGCATTTTATTAATTTTAGAATTTCTTCTTTATATATCTTTCCTATTTGCATAAAATCCTCAAATTCTCCACTTACTATCAATTGAAGATTGTATTTTATGGCCACTGTGTTTTCCAAAAAAGAGTGCAGTGCTTTAAAATTGTCCCCGTTAATAAGGAGGATGTTGTCTGTAATAAAGCAGATATAGCCTTGTTCGCTTAAACCACTGTTAATCCATGTTTTAACAGCAGAAGACAGTTCTCCTGTTCCGTCTCTCTGCTCAACTGAAACGAGACAATACTTCCTATGCAAAAAGCGATCTGTTAGTTTAAGAGAATGTTCCACTTCATAGCCTGACAGCATTTTTCGGACAGCATTCGCAACAAAGGTATTCAAAGCCTCCTCTTCATCTATTTTGCGAGCAGGCAGCCTTTTTTTCATCTTTCTCAACACAGCTAACAAACTTTCTGCATCTAGCTTTGGCTTTAGAATATAATCTAGAACCCCATTTTGAAAAGTTGAGCGCACATAATCAAAATCGCCAAAGCTGCTTAACACTACCACTTCAATATGAGGATATTTCTCCTTCACAATTCTCGTTAATTCTTCTCCATCCATTATTGGCATAACAATATCAGTAATGATAAAATCCGGCTTTACAACCTCTATTAAATCAAGAGCTTCCTGCCCATGCGCTGCCTCGCCGACAATTTCAAAGCCTTCTTGTTCCCAATTGACGTAATGCTTAATCCCCTGCCTTATCAGAATTTCATCATCAACAATAAGCAATCGGCCTCGTTCTAATGCCATTGGTTTCCCCCCTGACGGTGAGTATGTGTTAACAAAAAGCAGACATTCCCGGCTTATCAATGAAGCCTTTCCTTTAGCTCATTCACTCTAAAAATACAGTGCTAATTCATCCTATGTAGATTGATCCTTTTATAGGTTTCCTTATATTAGCATCGTTGCAAATTGGTTTAATTGCCCCCTTCCGCCGCTTTCCATTAAGTATATCACGTGTTTTATACGGTATTAACTAAAAAAATGAGAGAACGCATCGGAAAGTTATCGTATTTATCAGCAACAAAAAAAGCATAGTCTTAAGTAAACTACGCTTTTCTTAAACACTTCTGTATTATTATGGACCGCTTGTTTATCTATGCTATTAAGAATTAACAGATACTTCCTTGACCTTCGCTGCTGATTTATCTTTTGGCAGCTTAAGTGATAACAGAAATCCTAACCCGCTAACTACTGTAATAACCAAAAAAGTTATTCCTAACGCCATTTGTTCCGAACTTAAATGGTTGTCAAGGCTTGTGTAAAAAGAGACTAATATCGATATTCCAACAGAACCTGCTATCGAGGTCAAGGTACTATACACAGCTACCCCATGTCTGAATAGGTGTTGAGGCAATATATTCATAGCACCTGTTTGAACTGGCGTCATCAGCATACCAATCCCAACCATTCTTATCGTATATAAGATAACAAGGAGCAGAATTGACTTTTCTATATTTAAGATACTTAAAGGGATTGTAGATAGTGTAATAACCCCGAATCCAAGAACGACAAGCAATTTCACCCCAACTTTATCAGTGATTCGTCCAACAAATGGTGATATCAGCCCCATTAATGCCGCACCTGGCAGCAAAATAAGTCCTGAAGTAAGGGCAGAAACTCCCTCCACATTTTGCGTATATAACGGGACAATAGTTTCTGTACCAAACATTGTTCCAAATGCAATCGCAATCAGTATGCTAGAAACTGTAAATGTTTTGTATTTAAATACTCTAAATTCAAGCATTGGCTGAGCAAGCTTTAATTGTCTTTTCACTAACAATATTAGTGCAACAATTCCGATACTGACCCATGCATAAGTAATCAGGCTTCTCCAGCCTATCGATCCTGCAAGACTGAGTCCATATAGAATTCCTCCGAAAGCAAGGCTTGATAATATAATGGAAAGACTATCAATACGCTCATCTTTATTTGTTTCTGTCACATTCTTTAGTGTTACAAGCGAAAAAATTAACACTATTAAAAGCATTGGGAGAGTACCGTAAAACAGATAGCGCCATGATAAAACATCTACAACTCCTCCAGCTAAGGAGGGACCGATTGCAGGGGCAAAACAGATTACTAGAACAAGCAAGCCCATGGCACTTCCCCGCTTCTCTTTTGGAGTTATTGTTAAGATGATATTGGAGACTAACGGCATCATAATGCCCGCACCGATAGCTTGAATAAATCTTGCCATTAGCAGCATCGAAAAGGAAAAGGACAAAGCTCCTAATATAGTGCCTATTAAAAAAATGATTACAGCAGAAAAGAATAATTGCCTTGTTGTAAACCTGGCAATTAAAAATGCTGAGATAGGAACGACAATTCCATTTGTTAGCATAAAGGATGTGATAAGCCATTGTGCATTATTGGCATCTGTATGAAACTCCTCCATAATTTGCGGCAATGCTGTAATTAATAATGTTTGATTTAAGACTGCAATAAAAGTACCGACTAATAATAAGGTCATTAATATTTTTCTGTTGTGAATCGTTATAGTGGTTGATTCGTTCATCTTGTGCCCTCATTTCTGATTACATATAATTTACAACTCTCTTTCATTTTAGCGATTATCTTTTAAAAGGACTTTCTCATCCTTTTTCACAAAGTATTAAATTTTTATCCTTCCTTTACTGCTCCCTTATTTAGATTAAAAATTTATGGTCATTTTTTAATCTCTCGTACAAAGACATAAAAAAACACGCATTTATTTATCCCCTTTGCTTGCTAAAAGAAGGTTCAAAAAGAACTGCGTGTTATGATAACCCTTACATTTTATTTATTGTCTTTATTGAGATGTTTTTCATCTAAGCTTTCTCTAATTTTCGCTGCCTTTTCTTCTGTTAAGCCATACAATTTAACTGGAATAATAGCTAACAAGAACAAGATGGCTGGAGCAATATTAACTACTAGATTGATGCCGTTCATCGCTTCTGCGGTTTGTTCTGCATTGGCAACATACCCAAAAAATCCTAGTAACGAAACAGTTGCTGCACCGCCAATAGCGCTGGCAAATTTCGTAGCAATACTCGTTGCAGCGTAAGCGGTACCATCTGCACGCACCCCTTTTTTATCCTCCATTTCATCAATCGCATCAGGCACCATCGCAATTACAAGTGGAATACCGAATTGCGTTAGTCCAAAAATGAATGTCCCTATTAATAGTAACGGTATATTATTAAAATCTACAAAATATAAAAGAAGAAGTGAAAGAGATGCTAAACTGTAAGAGATGTATAACATATTTTTTTTGCCAATGTTTTTAGCAAATCTTGCAAATACGATAATCCCGATAGCTGCGCCTATGGCTGGTAAAGGCATGAATAGCGCAATTAAATCCATCCTTTTTATAACATATAGGTAGTAATAAATCTGCACTCCCATTCTGCCAAAAAAGGCGGTTAAGGAAACTAACAATATAAAGAATATACATATTAAGGATTTACTCGTAACAATAGCTGCAAGGGAATCTTTAATAGATATTTTATTTTTATTTATCGGCTGAACCACTTCCTTACATTTGAAAAAAACCATATAAAACAGCGGGATAGCAATTACTGAGAGAACAAGCGCTGTCATGGTATATCCTTTTGCCGTTATTTGCTCTCCTGTGCCTCCACTAAAAAACAAGATTAATGGCATAGAGATAACAGCAAGCAACACACTGCCTAGGTTTGTGAAAAGCATCCTGAAGGAGCTTAACGCTGTGCGTTCACCAGAATCTTTTGACATTACTGCAGCTAAAGATCCATAAGGTAAATTAACAACTGTATATAACAGCCCTAAACCGATATACGTAAACAAAGCCCAGGCAATTTTAGCTTCCGTATTTCCGCCAAAACCAGGAGCTGTGAAGGCAAGTACACTGAATAAAGCGAGAAATGGTGTCCCATATAATATATATGGTCTGAATCTGCCATATTTTGATTTTGTACGATCTGCTAAAACACCAATCATCGGATCTTTAACTCCATCTAAGATTCGAGCAACTAACATAATCATCGCAACAATTGCTGGTGTAAACCCAACTACGTCCGTATAAAAAATCGTAAGATAGGAACCGCTGAAGCTCCAAAATAGCTGACTTGCAAAATCTCCTAAACCATAGCTAATTTTGGTTGAGAAAGACAGTCTTTCCTTATCCTTCACGATTATGCTCTGTGAACTTATACTCTCTGTAACAGCATTACCATCCAAGCCTTTGCTCATTTATACTTACCCCCTTATATTATATAAATCTTCCAAATCAGTTCACTATTATAATCTCTTCCTCTCTGCCTTGTATTTACAATAAGTTAAGCGCTTACTTAATCATATTGTATATACATCACCCTCCTGCAGATATCCTTTTTTTACACTGTTAGCACATGATATTTAATCTAATAAATATCTGTTTTTACAATGGGTTAAAAATTGCATACTGCTTTTACCTAACGTTTTGTCAGCAAAAAAAAGCCCATACTTTTAGTATGGGAGCTTACCGAGCAATCAATATTATACTGTTTGTAGATTTTGTAATATTTTACGTTCCATTTGTAAGTGGCGTTTTGTCATTTCAACAGCATTTTCTGATGCTTCATATTCTGACATAATATAGCCTGTAAATTTAGAATGCTTGATAACTGGCAATATATCTTCATACGGAATACTCGCTTCTTCTAAATGATCATACATATAATGAAACTTCCCATGAAAATATAAGACATGTGGCATTATTTTCGCTAGTCCTGTTAAATCAGGTTCGCGGGTAAACGTTACAAAGCCATACATTCCCTGAAAAGCTCCCATTACCGCCTCATTCGCTCCAGCATTGATTAAACGTTGTCTAGCTTCATTTTGTGGGATGCTGTCATAGCGAAGATTAGCAGCCATTTCTAACAGCTCTAATGGCGCCCCTTTTTCTAATGCTTCATCCCAGTAAACTTTATTTGGCTTTGTTGCAAAACAGCCGAAGTCTGGAACAAAGCCAATATATTTGGATCCTGTTTGCTCAAATATTTCCACATACTCCTGAACCTTTGGAGAAGATGGTGTTTGCGGATTATGAATCTCAACACCTATTTGCACTCCGTAGTTCTCAGCATAAGGAATTAATTTCGAAACTGCCGCTGGTGATAAGTGTGGTTGTACCCTCATTAATTTACATCCCAATTTGCTTGCTGTTTTTATATCTAAAATTGTCGACTGCACTAATTCATCATCTGTTAAATCTCTTCCAGTTATGACACCTCGATCAGCACTAGCTCCGTAAGAGACAAAATCAATTCCATAATGATCGGTCATGCTTTTCATTTCATTCACGACTTTTTCACTTGCATATGGGTAAGAAGGCAGCATGGTTGCTCCAACTAGCTCAAAGCCTTCCGCCCCTATTTCTGCCGCTGAACGGATACAATCTTCTAATGATAGCTTGCCTTTTACAAAATCTGTTGAAAAACTAAATAGGGAAACTCCTAATTTTATCTCAGACATCTAATTTAGTTCTCCCTTCCTTCGTATTTAGTGTCAGCGTCTTGCTGCCGCAAGAATCTAATACTGCGTAATTGTGGTTTTCTGTATTTCCAGGAACATACATATATGCATTTCGAAGCAAGAGGGTTACATCAATCTTATAATCCCCCTCTTTTATTCCTCCTGGAGAATAAACTTTAATAGTAGCTGGCTTATCTACATTCCAAAATTCTGAAACTAAATTAGGCAATTGACCTATTGTGAATTCCTTTCCATTAAGACAGAAATTAATATCATTGGAATCAATTATTTTATCGTTTACAGCAATTGATAGCTCTTCAATGCAAGATAAGTAATGACCGCGATAATAGCTTAATCTTATTTGAAATTCATAGCCAATCTTTTTTCCATTTATTGTTGTGTTAATTAAACTATTATCTACGACAGTATCAACAAAAGGCAATTTCATTATGAACGTCATCTTGTTACTCCTTTTCAAAAATAATTTCTTTCCCTGTTTCTGCTGATTGGTAAATAGCGTCTAAAATTTTCGTTACGACAAACGCTTCCTCTGGTTTAACAAGGGGTTCTTTATCTTCTCGGACAGCCTCTAGCCATTGCTTTGCTTCGAGCACTTCTGGTGAGTTATTGCTGCCATCGAAATAGGCAATGTTTCCAACCGGTGATCTTCGCTCTTCCACTAATCGTCCATTATGTGTTGTGTTATAAACTAATTCTTTATCCTTATAACCCATGCCCGAAATGATTTCTGCTCCTCCTTTTGTGCCACAAAGAGTAGTTGCCGCTTCTTTTGCGTTTAATATGTTTAGTGCCCAGGAGGATTCAAGGAAAATAGTGGCTCCGTTGTCCATTTTGATATATCCAAATGCTGAGTCTTCTACTTCAAATGTTTCAGGATCCCACGGACCAAATAAATTTCCTTCTGTAGCTTCTGCTAAGCTGCCAAGCTTATTAAATACAGAGCCTGAAACAGAAACCGGCTTATAATTATTCATCAGCCATAAAGTAATATCTAGAGCATGTGTACCAATATCAATTAGTGGCCCACCGCCTTGTTGTGATTTATCAGGAAACACTCCCCAAGTTGGAACAGCACGACGGCGGACAGCATGTGCTTTTGCAAAATAGATATCTCCAAGCTCTTCTTTTTCACAGGATTTATATAAAGCTTGTACTTCCTCTCGAAATCGGTTTTGATAGGCTACGGTGAACTTCTTCCCAGACTTTTTCCAAGCCTCCATCATTTTCGCAGCAGCCTCTGTATTATGAGCCATCGGCTTTTCACACATAACATGTTTTCCTGCCTCAAATGCTGCAACAGTAATCGGACTGTGCATAACATTAGGTGTTAAAACGTGTACAATATCAATAGATTCATCTTTTAATAGTTCCAGATAATTCTCATAAACCTTTGCATCGGTTGATCCAAATTCCGCAGCTGCTTTTTCTGCACGTTCGATATGAATATCACAAAAAGCTACCATCTCACACATCTCTTTAAATTGCGATAATGCTGGAAAATGTTTTTGATTAGCTATTCCGCCACAACCGATAATTCCGATTCGAAGTTTACTCATTTTAAGTCTCCTTTATTTTTCAGGTATATTGGTTCCGCTTACAAAGATAATTTTACCTTTTATTTCAGCATATTCCTTTTCAATTCTTAACATCTCAAACGCAAATTTTGGACTTTTTCTAGGCTCTGTTTCAAATGTAAAACATAAGAGGTTAAAAGTTACGGTGACATTTTTAACCTCTTATGTTTATAACTATTTTTCAGGCAAAGGTTTTTTACACAGCTTGCTCCTATCTTTAAGAACCAATAAAAAAAGAGGATGAAAAATAATGATCATTTTTCATCCTCTTTTCTGGCATCTGCTCATTCTCGATATAATAAATTCAATTCATACAATCTGATTTCATGCGGCTTGAGCTCTGCAGTTATTTTGATTGCATTGTTTTCGACATAAATATGATCAACTTTCATGGAAGGTACACATCTGCGCTTTAAATATCCAACCTCGTCTGGCTTCATATCATAAACAGAACCAAAATTTAACCACTCATCAAGCACACTGCCTTGTTCTCTGTTTAGGATTTGTTCTTTCATTCTGTATTCACCCTTGGTGACACCTTGTATCTCCAATGAAATAGTAAGCTTGTCATTATTTTCAAAAATATCATATTGTTCCTTTATATCCGTGCTTCCTTCTGGATGTAAATAATAGGAATAGTCAAAGTGTTTATAATTAAAGCAGATGATTTGATATCTATCCCCTGATTTTTTGGTGATAATATAGTTCGGTCCCTTGGCAACAAGGATTTCCCCTAAATGTTTTAATAATACAAAGGCATGATAACCAGGTTTTCTGATTCCATTTTTCGTAACGAGCCCTGCTCCTCCATGGAGAAGATTTTTAGCATCTCTAAAATCACTAAAAATATCGGAAAACATCCAATAGCCCATCATATTAACATTTTGTTTAATATTATCTACAATATTCTTCACTATATATGCCGCTTTAAAGCAGCTGTCATTAAGATAATCTCTGTTAGATATGGAAATATTCCACTCTGTTACATTAAGCTCCATATTGTCAAAACCAGCGTTCAGCATAGATTCTCTTACCTGCTTAAGCTTCATCTTCATATAATCAGGATTGGTAGAGAGCATATTCTTTTTAGGAACATTTCTATCTGAATCGACTTCAATGGAGTACAAATAGATCGACAAAAAATCCGGCATTACTCCGTTCAATTTCCACTGTCGAAAGAACTTATCTAATTTTTCCCTTTCTAAATCCATAGGCAATCCACATCCACCAACTTTAGCAGATGAAACAATTTCATTTACCGTCTGTTTTAAGCAGCTGAAAATATTAAAATATCCCTCAAACTGCCCCGGGTCATGCCGGATGTTTTTAACAAAATTATTACTAGGATTCTTTAAATTATGTATAGGATCAATTTCATTGCTCCAAATTTCAAAGTACCATGTTTCCACTTCTTCAATACTGTATCGTTCAATACAATGTAATAAAAACGCTCTTAATAATTTCTTCCATTCTTCAAGTGATCTTTTACTGTTTGTTTGAAATGTGATGGTATGCTCAAAAGACTTGGACACTATTTTCGGCTTGGGTCCAAGTTCAATAAACGGTTTTAATCTATTTTTTATTAAAAAATCCAATAACTTATTTATATTTGTAAAGTTGTAAGTGGAATTATCTTTAGAATAGTCGTCCACATGCATTTCATCACTAAATAACCCCCAAAACCTCGCATAAGTAAATCCTATTTCGTTTTGCATAAAAGTGATTTGTTCCTGCATATCTGAGCTTAATATATCGGTTGCATATCCTATATTAATTGTTTTGTTCCAATATTTTGTAAAAGCATCCATCTTGCCTAATTTAACTATAATATCCTTTTCTTCAGAAATCTTCTTGGTTGAATCGTCTGCTGTAATTACATCTTCTAAATATGTACGTAATGCTCTAAAAGCCTCTTTTTTTTCAGCTGTTTTATCTTCTTTTAAGATTTCATGTTGTTCCTTTGGTTCTATATGCTGTTTTCTATATTCTATTGGTTTCACCTGAAATCTTTCATTAAAGACTCTATTAAAAGCTGCTAAATTAGGGAAACCATTGTCTAATGCAATTCGGGTAATCGATTTATTTGTGTATATTAACTCATTAACCGCATGTGCTACTCTAACTTTGTTTACATATTCGGAGAAGGTTTTTCCTGTTTGCTTTTTAAAGAACTTCGATAAATACGGCACTGTTATATATTGAATACTTGCAACCTCTTCAAGGGATAATGGCTCTCTAAAGTTATTCTCAATATATTCAAGTATTTCTACTAATCTTTCATTTTGACCATTTTCTGTTGTATAACTTCTTTTTTCAAGCGGCCTGCTATCCTTTAAATACTCTAGCTGAAGGATAGAAATTACGTTAAACACTTTCTCTAAAAAAAATACCATCGAGGAATTGCGTTGATTTAAGTAAACAGCCAACAGCTCATCTAGGCTGCTTCGCAGTTTTTGATGTGATAAAGCTATCTGTTCTATTGAATTACATTGAAATAATGGATTTTCCTGACCAAGAAGAGAGCAAGTTTGCAAATAATTCAAATGAAAAACGATAAATAAGTTATCAGAATCAGAATGAAAAGAATGCAGCTCGTTTGAATTAACAAGTAGAAAATCAGATTTATTCAGTTCGGTCGTTTTATTGTTCGCTTTTACCTGTAAATTTCCCTTTATGACATAGATTATTTCTATATCCTTATGGACGTGATCAAGGGTACTATTGCCATGCATGACGGAAATAGCTATAATTTTTGAATCTATTGAAGTTTGGACAGTTTGTGTATTAAACATCCTTTAGCCTCCATAGTTATTCTATTTTTTCTTAAAAACTGCCGCTATAATCTTGTTAAAAAAAGGGGAGGACCTGTACTTACTAAACACAGGCCCAAACTTACTATTAATCTAATAAATTACTTAATAAGGTTTGATGATAACTTACCTTTTTAATACTATCGACCTCCATAAAATCTTGTATATGCCGATTCCCTTCATATTCACTATTAATATATCCTTCGTAACCAGCCTCCGCTAATATGTCAATAATCTCCTTATACGGGATACTAGGCTCTTGATAATTCTCTGTCACATCATAAAATTTACCATGGACATGCATGATATACGGTATATAATTCTTCAAAATATGCGGATCTGTGTATATTAAATGCTTTGCCAATTCAGCATAAGCCAGGTCCACTTTATTGGAATTTTCCATACTAGCAACAATTTCTAATGTTTTATCTTTTTCCACACCGTTAGCATAGTTTTCACTTATAAATTGGATTATCTCCGGTGTGCCACCGTCACGAATATATCTTTGTTCCATAACTGGTGGTATACGTTTAACAAAAATCCCTAAATCCGGCATTATTCCAAACCACTGGGTACCACTGCTAATGATATATTCCATTCTTTCCTCAAACCAAGGAGTTCCGAACGTAAAAGGAGAATGTACTTCCAACGCAATTTTTACTCCGTACTCTTCGGCATAAGGAATACTTGCCTGTACAACTTCTAGAGGTGTTGATACTAAAGTTCTGAGAATCTTAAATCCTAGTTTCTTTGCAAGCTTTAGATCTCTTACCATCATATCTACATTTTCTTCCAATGTTAAAAGTCGATTCGCATACAATTTATTATCTAAAAAGGCATCATACGCAACAGGCTCTACACCATATTGTTCCATCCAGCCAAACCATTGCTCAACAAATTCATCGGATGCTTTCGGGTATCCAAAAAGCATTTGCTCTGGTAAAAGTTCAATCCCTTTTGCACCAGTTTTGGCAACTTCAGCAATACACTGTTCGAGATTTAATTTTCCTGTATAAAACTCTTCCTGATAACTATATAGTGATACCCCTCTTTTAATATTCGCTTTCTGTGTCATTTTTCCCACCCCCGTCATTAAATAATTAACTAATATTCTCTTCCAGTGTCAGTATCTTTTGATTTTCTCCTATATTTGGCCATGGTAGATAGGAGATTCGCAAACTAACAAATACGCGAACCTGATGCTCTCCTGGGTTTAATCCGCCTTGTTTTCGAACAAATAGTGTTGCTTTTTCGCCAAATTCCCAACGATTATTTATAACGGTTGCTAATTCTTTATAAGGGAAACTGCCGGAATTAACGGTGAACACCATATCTTCCTGTAAAAAGGCTGTTCCGTTAACTTCTAGTTCTATATGATTAATTAAAGACAATGCAATACCTCGGTAGTAGGGAATCCGGATTTTCAGCTCAAAACCTATTATTTCACCATTATCTTCTACATTCCTAAAACCTTCCTCACACACTAAATATTGTTCAAACACAGCTTTATACCTCCCTCTAATTTTAGGATGAACCGTTTCGCTTAAATTTGTAAGCGCTTTATTAAATATTTTCTATACTATATCACTTGCTATTTTTTTATACAATTTAATTTCCCATGTTTAAGACTTAGCAGCCAGATATCTGCTTACACAAAATATTGACTTAAATAATTTTTGCTAATGATAATAGAGTCTTTTCTTGATTTTAATGAATCCTCAAATGCTTTATCCTCCACTTCAATCACGGCATTGCCTGTATAGCCGATATCTGTTAGTGCAGATATATAAGTACCCCAATTAACATCACCAAGCCCAGGTAATTTGGGAGATAGATATTCAAGGGGCGCAGCCATAACTCCTACATCATGTAAACGATCTTTATATATTTTCACATCTTTAAAATGCACATGAAAGATTCGATCTTTAAATTCAAACACTGGTTTAATATAGTCCATTTGCTGCCAGACAAAATGGGATGGATCAAAATTAAGCCCAAAATTTTTACTTGGAATCAACTCAAATACTTTTCGAAAGATAGCTGGAGTTGTCATAAGGTTTTGGCCCCCTGGCCATTCGTCATTTGTAAAAAGCATTGGGCAATTCTCAATGGCAATTTTCACCCCTAAGTTTTCCGCATATTCCACAATAGGCTGCCAAACAGCACTTACCATTTTAAGATTTTCAGCTACAGACAGATGCTGATTTCTGCCAATAAAAGTGTTTACGAGATTCACATTGAGTTGTTTAGCAGCCTCTAAACATTTTTTAAGATGAGCAATATAATACTCGCTCTTTTCCTTATCCCCATCAAGAGGATTCGGATAGTAGCAAATAGCAGAGATTTTCACATTTTTAGCTTCCAGATAATTACGGATATAGTCAACATCTACATGTTCCACATCAATATGTGTTACACCAGCATATTTTCGGACCGCTTTTCCCCTTGGCCAAGCACATAATTCCACACATGCAAATCCGTTTTCTGATGCAAAATCTATGACTTCTTCAAATGTACAACCATCTAAAATAGCACTATTAAATCCCAGCTTCATTCCTACTTCTCTCCTTTTTTCAATCATGGTTTTTAACTTAGTTTATTATTCTTACTCTTTTCTCTTTATTTTTAAAAAACACAGGTTCGCCCATACTTGCAGATACATAAAAGCGATCGATAATATCCATCATATATACACCATGTTCTGCAGGAGCAGATAATTCTTCAGCAAAAACAATGCTGTTTACAAAGTGTTCAAACTCATTCTTTAGCTTTATGTTAGGATTAAGATTTGGAGTAATATCAACAGTTGTGTCAAGTAATTCAGAAAAAACCTTCAGCTCCCCGTTAATAATGCTTGCTCCTCCATTTGTTCCTAATATTTCAAGGTATGTTTGATCATGTTCAATATTAGAAGCCCAAGCAAATTCAAAATGCACAATAGCACCGGATTGAAGGCTTAGTAAGCCAGCAGCACTATCTTCTACATTAAAAACACCTGCTGGATTTCCACTGTAGCCATTTCTATTTCGAGTAGCTGTTTGGTGGAAATTTTGATAGGTTGCCCCTGTAACATATTTCGGCTCAGGCAGTCCCATTAAATAAAGAGCTAAGTCGAGAAAATGAACACCTAAATCAATCATAACCCCGCCTCCAGCAACCTCCTTATTTGTAAACCAAGTTCCTCTTCCTGGTATGCCGCTTCTTCTAATCCAACCAGTTTTCGCCTTGTATATTTCTCCTAAATAGCCGGCATCAATAAGCCTTTTTAAAAAAACCGCTTCATTTGTAAACCGATTATTTAGGCCAATCATTAACTGTTTACCTGATTTGTTTTTAGCATCGACTATTTTTTGCGCCTCTATAGCATTTAGTGCTAACGGCTTTTCACAATGTACATGGACACCGTGCAGCAAAGCATAAATAGCGATCGGAGTATGAAAGGAATTAGGTGTACAAATGCTAACAATATCTAAATTTTCTTTATCAATCATGTCAGAATAGCTAGTATAGATGTTTTTAACATGATACTTTTTTGCTATCTTATTAGCATGTTCCTGATTGACATCACAAATGGAAACTAGTTCAATATTAGGCAAACTTAAATAATTGCTTAAGTGTTTTTTTTCTGCATTACTGCCGGCTCCAATTAAGCCATATCTTAGTTTCTTAGTCATATTAATCCTCCTGCTCTTTAAAAAATGAGTTTTTTCATAAATTCAATTGTATAATTCACACCACTCTTTCCAAGTTCCCCCGTCCAGATGGGTGAATGCGGTTCAATACTTAATCCCCCTGTATAGCCTTTTGCTCTTAATAAAGAAATAAATGATTTCCAATCAGTTTGGTCCAGTCCAGCCGGAGGATCATCTACTCTTGTTCCATTAACTATTAATGAACCCTTTAAATGAATATGATTAAAACGGTCACCCCAATCTAAAGTCTCCTGTAAATAGTCTCCACCAAAATACCTGCTGTGTGACGGATCGAATTTAATCCCTAAATCTTTTAAATGACCATGAATGATTTTCCAGACTTCCGGATTATGAACAAAATTCACTTTTCTGCAATTATAGGAAGAGATTCTGACTCCCTTTGGCTTTGCATAATCAATGAGAGCAGAAAAAAACGCGATTGCTGAAGAGCAATTATCATAGTAAGATAACTCATCCACATAGTTACAACCGCTTACAAAATTTCCACATTCTAATTCACTTGCAACATCAATTAATTGAAAACACTTCTCTAACTCAGCTTGTATGACATGCCCTTGCTTATCTAAGCGAATGGATTTCCATCTGCCTATGGAAGCAACTTCTATCCCATACTGCTTTTTCCACTTTACTAATTGGTTTCGGTTCTTATGGAACTCAGCAACATCCTGGCCTTCGTTCACGCATAGTTCGATAAAATCTAATTGGCTTTGATTAGCATCCTTAAAGCTTTCTCGGGTGGGTTTCGCGATGATTCCCAGCTTCATCCTTTTCACCTTCTTGAATTAAATTCACTTACATCATTATTTAGCTCTTCCATTAAAATTTTAGACTTTCTTTCGTCCTATTTCTTTCAATCTATTAACCAAAATGTTTCGTTCCTTTATTCAAACTTTTTTAGAATAATGGGCAAAATAAAAAGAGGTTAAAAATTAACAAGGAATTTTTAACCTCTTTCTGTAATAAGCTCAGTCTGTGACAACCTCCACCTTATCAGCTACTCTGTTGTCATCCAAATGAATGACCAACCACTCACTGTCTATAGAAACTAATCCGCGCTCCATCCCAAGATGATAAACAATATTATCCTCCTCTTTAAAGTAGTTCATCTCGATATTGCTGCCTAACAAGGCAATAATCTCCTGTTCCTGTTTGCCCTTTAATGGATGGTTTGCTAATAAATCATCAATCATATAGGTTCTTTCTGTCTCATATTGAAGCCATTTATCGGTTGTGAATGTTGATTTGTATTCATTTTGGCCTAACAAATATAAACAAATGATTGGAGGAATGGTAAATAGCAGCAATGATATGCTGTTTGTAAGCGTTAGTTTACCTTTTCTCCTCATTAAGCCTGTAATCCAAATCAGCAATATGGGCACCAAAACAGCAGGAACACTTATGATGCTAAAGGAAGATTGACCAATATTAATGATAAATATACACGCAAAATAAAACAGTACGTAAAATGCTATTCCTAAAAAACGCCATATTAGCTGCCAATCTTGTTGCATTCTTTTCCTCACCTTCTATATTTTTACATCTATACTAAAATAACATAAGAATAAACAATCGGAAACACTCCTTTACAAAAAAAGAGACAATCATGTTGCGATTGCCTCTTACTTTCTTATAAATTGTATTTTCGAATCAAATATGTTGGCGTACAGCTCCATGCATGGCAATAGCTGTTGATAAGATAGCTTCCGTACGGGGAAAATTTCTTGTCATGAGGATTATAGAGCTCCCAGAAGGTATCTGCTCCGTCCTTAATCATGCCTCCCCAATATGCTTTCATTTCCAGAATGGCTCTGTCTTTGTCCCCCGCATGCAGCAATGCTTCGACTAAATGGTGGTACATATACGGTGTTGCAATGCCGATATCTGGGTTTTCTTGAAACAAACGGTTTAACAGCTGTCGATTTTCTTGCTGTGGGAGAACACCTGCCAGCACCATCCAAATTTGGCTGGCCCATGAAACTTGGCGGTCTTGCCCACTCACAAAAAATTGCTTCTCTTCATCCCATAGATGCTCTTTTGTTGCTGCCATAATTTCCTTTAGCCGCAGCTTTAAATATTCCGTTTGCTCTGTTTGAAGGATACTTGAAAGCTCTATTGCCTGTTTCATTACATAGATTAAAACCCCTTGTGAAGGTGCTTGCTTGTTCAACCCATCCTGCCAGTCGATGAACGACCACCAGTCAGGAGAGTCTCTAAGAATATCATTTTCATCCAAACGTTCTAAGGCAAGCTCCAGCTGTCTGTATGCAGTCGGCCACAGTTCTTTCAAGGTTTCTAAATCGTTTGTAGCAGCATAATAATCACGTAGTGTTGACAAGAAAAATAACGAATAATCAAATAAATACGTGTCATCAGCAATCAGCTGTGGGGCAACGAATACATTTGCAGCAACTCGGCCGCCTTTATCAGGAACTGCTGCAAACAAATACAGACAGCGTTTCACAAGATCATTTGTTTGAAAAGTTTCATAGTTTGCGAGTGCCTGTAACCGCAGATCTCCCAGCCAGAGGCGGCGGTCGCGTTTTGGACCATCCTCAAATATATCTTGCATGCAATCAGCTAGTGTCTTTATGCTGATTTCATCTAAGCTTTGTAACAGTTGATCTTCATGTAACGTTGCCACCCCTATTTGATCAGCAGAAGTTACGGCCCTGCATTCTACATTTTCAAACGCGACACGGTATTTTGGTGATGTAGCCAAAACTTCTAACTTAACGTACCGAAAGCTGTATCTTCGCGGCAGTGTGATAGCACCTGGGAGCACATCGACATAAACCGTTTCTTCCTGCAGCCATGAACTGCTTAGCCAGCCATCATAATCTGTGAACGGCTCTGCCATTTCAACTGGCATTTCACCGATTGTTAAACGCAGCTTTAGCGGGGCATCGGGAGGGCTTCCGACAGGACGAACATCAAACGAAAGATATCCTACATAGTGGTCGCCAAAATCTAGAATGAAGGAATCGTTTTTACCATAGTCATTTTGCGATAATGCGCTGATTGGTGCGATAAATTCTGTTTTCCATCCATGGATTACAGCTTCATCCGCTTTGACTTTAACCAAAGCTTTAGGACTAACAGCTGTTTCGTGAAGAACAGGCTTTAGCTTTTCTGCGGTTTCTTCGAACCCTTCGTTTCGGACAATCACTTGGTCGTCGATTTTTTGAAAGTTCATATGGCTTCCTCCTTTGTTTCCGTCTTGATGCGGGCATCAATTTCGGCTCTGATTTGCGGATAGATTTTGTCGAGATTATAAAAATGCATAATAATCATCGAAATAATCACACAAATTGCCGGAATAATAAGGTAGCCCATTTTAATTGCCAGCAATGCTTCTTTCGTTTGCACTTCATTCGGCACATAATTCCCCCATGTCAGCATCATGCCAAAAAGGGCGCCGGCAACTGCCATCGTTACCTTTCCGATAAAGCCATTCAACGCACTCAAAATCCCAGCAGCATTGATACCTGTTTTCCACTCCCCATAATCAACAGGGTCTGCCTGCATGGAAAAGTAGATGCTTTGCCGTGCTCCATGGCCAATCGCTGACACAATAGCACCTGTAATAAGAATCGCAATATTGCCGCCTGCCGCCAGCATAATGAAAAGTCCTACTAAATTAACGGCGCTTGAAATCATAAATAGTGTGCGCTTATACATTCTTTTTGCAATAATCGGTGTTAACACCGTGCCGACAATAGGAACGAATGACCCGATACCTGCAATCAGGGCAACAAGGTCTGCTCGGTCTAGATTATAAGTAAAATAGTAGATAAGCGCTCCTTGCTGAAAGAAGTAGGCTCCCCACATAAACAAAATATTCACTGCAAAAACATAGTAAGGCTTATTGCCTTTCAATGTAGATAATGCTTGTTTTACAGTTGTTTTTTCTGCTTGTACAACAACCTTCTCGCGCACATTGCGGAATGTGTAGAAGAATAAAAAGCAAGCGATTACAGAAAAGATAACCATTGTCCAAAAGAAGCCTTGAGATTGGGACCCGTTACCTAATGTATTTACCATCGGCATTGTCAGTACACTGACAGCTGTCGAGCCGAACAAGGCAAAGATAATCCGAACAGTTGCAAGCATTGTCCGCTCCTGCGGATCACTTGTCAAGTTCGGCAATATGGACGCCAGCGGGATATTAACCATCGTATAAGCAATCGACAGACCTGTATACGTAATATATGCATAAAGCAGCTTAGAAGCAGGACCCACATCCGGTACATAAAAGGCCAGTATACCAAGCAAAGCAAACGGGATGGCTCCGTATAGGAAATACGGCCGTGATTTGCCCCATTTTGTGTTAGTCTTGTCAATGATGATTCCCATCAATACATCAGCAACACCATCAATTATTCTTGTCAGCAAAAACAATAAGCTTACTTGGGCGGCTGCAATGCCGACAACATCTGTATAATAAAACATTAAATATAATCCAATCATCTGCCAAACGAGATTACATGAAAAATCAGCGGCGCCATAGCCAATGCGCTGACGCCATACACTTACTGCTCCGTTCATTCTCATTACCTCCTGTGATTCAAAAAGTCGAACTAGTTCTTACACTTATTAAAACGCTTTCTGAATACGGATACAATAAACGGTTTACAGATAAAATATGCTCTTTTTACAGATGAGGTCTTAAGCTGTGTCAATTCCCCTTTTTCCGATATTGATATGGTGTGCAATGATAATGCTCCTTAAATTTGCGATGAAAGAAGCTGCTGCTCTCATAACCAATTTCATAGGCAATGTCAGCGATGCTTTTAGAGGTGTTTTTCAAGAGAACAGCTGCTCTAACCATTCTTTGTGACTGTAGCAGTTCAATAAACGTCTTGCCGGTGCGCGTTTTTAGCATATTGCCTAAGTAATTTGGATTAAAGTTAAATACCTTTGCAAGTGAGGTTAATGTACAGTCCTTATAGTTATTTTCAATATAATGAAGAATTTCCATCATATTCGTGCGGCCGATTTTTTCGTAAGTTTCGAAGTTTTTATCAAGCTGATAAATTCGCATCAGTTCAAAAAACAAAACAGGCAGCAAGGCATTAATAATATCTGTCGAATAGTCTGTCGGAAAAAAGAACTCACACAGCAATTTTTTGATAGTATGCTGCAGTTCGTCATGCTGCTCTGAATGAAACAGAATATATCTGTCATGAAGCTGATTCTCTGTTATAGCATTCAGTAAAAATTCAGAAACGACACCTTTCCCTGTAAATTGCGACCAAAAAGCAGTGGAGAAGGTGTCTTTCTTCATAATGATATTGACGAGGATATCATCCTTCCCCAGTGCAGGAATACTGTGTGGAACATCTGTATCAAGAATACATACTTGTCCTTTCGTTAATAGTATTTCCTCACCATTTATAATTTGGCGGCATGTGCCTGAATACACATAATTGATTTCTATAAAGGAATGCATATGCAAAGGCATGTCTGCATAGCGATGATGTTTATTTATAAATATTGGTCCTCTATGAAAAAAATACTCTTCCCGCATTCTAGGGATTGCATCCCCATTTTCTATATGTAATTCATGACCATCAAAGTCATTCACATTTTCTCCTGTCTTAATTTGAAGTTCTTCAATATAATCAAGACTTCGCAATAATTCATCAAGCTGCTGGAGATTCAACTTAGCCACTCTCCCTTTCCCAATATAACCTCCCTCTTACTCTGAAAAAGTGAGCAGCATATCGATATGAGGAATATTATCCTCTAAGTAACTACTAGAAATAGACTTAAACCCAAATGAAGCGTAAAATTTCTCTAAATGACTCTGAGCCTGAATCTTGATTGCTGTCTCGTTTAGGTCATCTTGGATAAACATAATTGCTTTTTTCAGTAAATCATGGGCGAGGCCCTGTCCTCTGTATGCTTTTTTAACGAGCACTCTGCCGATTGACGCTTCTTTGTAAGACACCCCTGCAGGCAATATTCTTGCATAGGCAGCAATTTCTCCGTCTAATTGGGCGAACAAATGATAGGATTCAATATCCTTTCCATCCACCTCTAAATAAGGACAATTTTGCTCGACAACAAACACAGCTGTTCTTTCTTGTAAAATCGTATACATTTCAACAGTATTTAGCTCATTAAATGCTTTCAAATTCCATTCCATCATAAATCTCCTCGATAAGTGTATTTTATCCGTTTATTATATATGAATTTGTACAAATTTCTAACAAAAAAAGTTAAAATAGGACTCTTTCATAAATCATGTGCTTTGGCGGCAAGCTTACCTGTTTTCCTTAAGGATTGCATCTTCCACATGAACAATGCACATCCAACTTCTTTAGGTAGGAATAATCTCTTTAGATTTAATATTTAGAATTTATGAACTTTAATATTTTCCTAAAAAAATAGGAAATTTGGACGATAGAAAATACGTTCATTACATACATACTTTTTGTTTTTCTGGCAAACTCATTGAAAGATGAGGACGCAAAGCTTCAGGTCTAAGGCGTATAAAGCTACGACGGCTGGGTTGCAGGATGTTTCCATATTCTTTGCAGCCCTTGATTCTTTAAGGGCTTTTTTTGTTAGAACACATAAAGGCATCCAATACATATCATAAGGAGGAAATTATGGATTTACAGAAAGTACAGCAGTTATTTCCAAGTGAGGATGGAGATCGCGGGCAGCAATTAAGACTATTAGGTTATATTGAACAACTAATTGCCGGTATTGACAGCAAAAAAGATCCAAACAAAGCTACATTAGGTCCAATGCAAGAAAAAAGTGATGATTTCTACAAAGAAATCGTGGAGTCTGCGGCAGCTCCCGAATCAGGAATGGATATGGAGGAAATAGTCAAAAAACTAGTTGATCTATCAAACGGACATCCTTACCATACAAGAAATTTCGTAACGAATGTATTACCAATGGCAAGCATACCTGGGATTATTGGACTATTAACCACATCGATTCTAAATGGAAATAACTTATGGGATGTATATGGTCCGGCAGCTTCTGAAGCAGAGGTAAAAGTTATTTCCATGATGTCCAAGCTGGTTGGTTATGATTACAAAAAAAGCTGGGGTTATACAACTTGGGGTGGCCAAGGAGCTGTTTTCAGCGGTCTCCGTTTAGCAATTGCCAAGCAATTCCCGCATGCTAAAGAAGAAGGAATCCCTAATAACCTATACTGCTTTGCTTCTGAAAATGCTCACTACAGCTTGTTAAAATCTGTTGAAGCAACTGGAATTGGAAGCAACCATTTAATTCGTGTGAAAGCAGGCAATGACTTTGCGATGGATATGACAGATTTCAGAAGTAAACTGGAAGAAGTCATTCAAAAAGGCGGTATCCCTGTATATGTTGTCGCAACTACTGGAACAACAGATAGTTTCGGCATTGATGATGTAAAGCAAATCAAAGAAATTACAACAGAAATAGAGAAAAAGCATCAGTTAAAACCAATACATATTCATGCCGATTCTGCTTTAGGTGGTTTTTATTCCCTATTTTCATCCTATGATTTCACCCAAAATCCTCTTGGGTTTGAAAAAGAGGTTTTAGAGGGACTGCGTCATATTAATGAAAGAATGCAGCATATCTCCTTGGCAGACAGCTTATGCTTTGATTTCCAAAAGCTTGGTCAAACACCATATTTAACAAGCCTTTTCTTAATTAAAAATGGCGAAGATCTTGGTCTGCTTGATCTGGAAGAATTCGAAACACCTTATGTCGGTAATCGTGGGTATGGAAGCTACCATACAGGTTATACGTTAGAGTGTTCAAGAATGGGAAGTGCCATCGCAATATATGCTGCTTTATTGGCATTCGGCGTGGAAGGTTACCAGCAAATACTCGCTAATTATGTACGCGTAAATCTTGAGTTTAGAAAAAAATTAACAGCAAGAATTCCTAATATGGGTATCACAAACTATCAAAATATCGGTCCTATTACTACATTCCGACTCTATCAAGATACAGTTCATTGGGATTTAGAACAAAATGGCCAAGCAACGACAGAACAAATCTTACATACAAACGAATTAAACAATGAATTATTTGAAATACTTGGTCAACAGCGGGAAGATGTGTTTTTTGGAGATACGAAAAAACAATGCTTAGTGAATGCTAGTGATTCAAAAGAGCGCCTGCCGATTTATGTAGCAAAATTATTCTCCATTTCTCCATATACGGAAGTAGAACATATCGATCATTTTATTAACGCGATTGAAAATTCTATTAAAAAGATGGAGGGACTAAAAATTGAAGTTACCATCTAGAAATAAATCGATCTTATTTAAAAATATTCTAGATTTTGTTATACCGATTGCTATATTTTCTGTTATTTTTAGTGCTACTCTTTATACTTTTTCGATGAATATTATCAATAATTATGTTATTGATCAATTTGAGAATCGCTTAGAAACTGTTCTAAATGACATGGTAGAAAATATTGATCCAGCTATAGTTCAAAGCGCCGACAGCGGAAGCAGCACAAGCTATCACGAGCTAATAACTACAGTAAATCAATACCAAGTAAAACATGAGGTTGAAAATACTTATGTTCTAGCGAAAAAGGATAATAAAGAATACATTGTTGCCTTAAGCAACACAGATGCGCAGGGTTCAGACTATACTTTCTCAGATGAAATGAAAAAAACTCTTTCTGAGGGAACAACTCATTTCAGCGACATTTATAAGGATGAATTCGGCATTCACAAATCGATATTTGCACCTATTAAAGGAACAGATATGATTGCTGGAGTTGATATGGATGCTTCTTTTATCAATAGCTTAAAATCTTCAGCCCTTTATACGTCATTAGCTTTAACACTGATATTTATTATCTTAGGAATAGTCATTGCCTACTTTGTCAGCAAAAGAATTACTAAACCGATTATTTCATTAAAGGACTACGTAAATGAGGTTGCTGATGGCAACTTGGCTATAAAAGATTTAAATATAAACAGAAAAGACGAAATCGGACAGCTTGCAAGTGGAGTTCAGCATATGGTCACAGACCTTAACACTCTTATCCATAAAATTGCTAAGAACGCCCAAGAAGTTTCGACAACCGCTGAAGAACTAAGCTCAAGTGCAGAGCAAACAAATCTTTCTGTTGTTCAAGTAACTGAATCTATTCAGGAAGTTTCAAATGGTGTCGAAAATCAGACGCAAAATATTGATAAAATGAACAAAGGAATATTTAATGTTTCTAAAGGAATGGAACTCATTTTTGATAATGCAAAAGAAGTTTCCATAAACTCAAATCAAACTGCTGATATTGCCACGAATGGATCAATGGTTATTGACTCAGCGATTGAGCAAATGAATGTTATTCATCAATCGATGAAGCATACTTCTGAAGTTGTTAATAGATTAAGTACACAAACGAATGAAATCAGTGAAATTATTTCATTAATCACTGCAATTGCAGACCAAACTAACCTATTGGCATTAAATGCTTCGATTGAAGCTGCAAGAGCTGGTGAGCACGGTAAAGGATTTGCAGTCGTAGCGGAGGAAGTACGAAAATTAGCCGAAGAATCTAGAACTGCTGCAAATGACATTACAAATAAAATAGAAACGATAAAAGTAGAATCTTCCAACGCTGTAGAAGCAATGAACACCGGCTATAGCAAATTAGAAGATGGAGTTGCAACGTTTGACCAGGCTAGAGGTGCTTTTGTAAACATCCAAAAGTCAGTTGAAGGAGTTAACAAGCAAATCACAGAAGTTAATGTTGCGATTGAGGATATGAATAATGGTGTGCAGCAAGTTTCCAAATCAATGGAGGAGCTTAGCGGAATATCTGTTGAAACAACAAGTAATGTTCAACAAATTGCAGCAACCTCAGAAGAACAAACGGCCATATTTGAAGAAATTGCAAATTCAGCTTCCACTATGTCGACAATGGCTGAAAGTTTGCGCGACAGTGTTAAGAAGTTTAAATTGTAATAAGGTTAATTTAACAGGGTGTCTAAAGTTTTCTTTAGACACCCTGTTATGCTATTGATCTAACTGAGGCGGCAGCGTCTTAAATCCACTTGTTCGCTTATACAAAAAGAAGATTCCTAGCACCAGCCACACCGTGCCGAGAAGCAGCGCCAGTCTGTCCATACCAGTCCATACATATACGATGACGGCAAACCCAAGTGCCGGTAATACAAAAAATTGCAGATGATTCCAGCCTGTTGGCTTCCAAATTTGACTGCTATTAAGTTTAAGTCCCTCCCCTTTCTTCTTCACATAATACAGCCAGATAACAGAAAGATTCAGTGCAGCAAATCCAAAAAAGGCGCCGTAGTTTACTAGATTCGAAATGGTACCGATATCTACAGTGCTCCCAAGAATAAATTCAATAGCAACAATCATCATAATGTTATAATGTGGCGTATTAAAGCGTTTATTGACTCCTGCAAATATTCCCTTTGGCAAAAGATTATCACGTCCCATGCCATATAATAGTCTTGACCCCGCCGCAGTTGCCACGAGGTTAAACACTGCAAGTGAACTCAAAAAGCCAGCACTGTAAAAAAGCCCAAATCCTTCTCCTCCACTAATCACAGACACTTGATATAACACAGTGTTAATCCAATTTTCATCACTCACATAGTTCCTCCAGTCAGGAATAACTAGCATCGCTGTATAACTGCACACTACCATTGTGACTAAGCCGATACCAACACAAAGAAAAATTGCTCTTGGTATATCTTTTTTGGGGTTTCGCGTTTCCTCAGCCATTGTGGTGATTGCATCAAACCCCAAAAAGCTGAGCACCGCCAAAGATGTTGCGCCAACTAATCCTTCTAGACTATCAAAATGAAAAGGCTGAGTACTAAACAATGTTCCTGTTCCCACATCATTTGCATAAACTGCCCTGCCCCAGACTAATATACAACCCCAAACAACAAATTCACCAAGTAGTAGAAACCAAATCCCCATTTTTGACATCAGCTCTACACCGAATAAATTTAGTATCCCAATACCAATAGAGAAAGCTGCAAGTAACACCCAAAAAGGAATGCCAGGAAAATATTGTTGGACGAGATAAGCTGCACTCACAGAGGTGACAGTTGGTATTAACACATAATCTAAAGTAATAACCCAGCCTGCCAAAAAACCAAGATGAGGATTCCAACCTCTTCCTACATAGCTGTAGACTGAACCTGCTAACGGAAAATTCTTCACCATAACAGAATAGCTGTTTGCAGTCAAAAGCATGGCACATCCTGCGAGCAAAAATGGCAGGGCGACTGTGCCGCCGGACGTCGTCAGAAGGACGCCGAAGATAACAGCAGGCGCTAATGGCAGCATGTAGTTCAGCCCAAAGGCCGTCAATTGAATAATATTCATCGATCCATGTAATTCTTGTTCATAACCGAATTTTGCTGTGAGTGAATCCTGCTGGGCACTATTTTTCTTTTGCAGCTCCAAATGTTATTCCTCCTTGTTAATGTGAGTGATTATGAATGCTCGTATCCAATTCCCCTTGTTCACTGCTCATTGTTTCGGCAAAGCCTACAGTGCTGATAAGGATAATATTCATTATAAAAAATGCAGAAAAGACCTTTAGCTTCCCTTTAAACGCAGCGGGATTACTTGTTACTGTATCCTTTGTCAACAGTAACAGGACGAAGTAAACGCTAATTAAAAATAGGAAATCCATAGCAAGAATCATGAAGATTGCTTCTATCCCTGTAAGCATCACACCGAGCATGGTTCCCATCATCGCTCCCATCAGGCTTGAGGCTTGTGCTTCCATTATTCCTTTGACTCCAAAATCTTTTCCTGAAAAAACAGCAAGAGCAGCGCTTAAAATGATAGCTAAAACAGTCATTAATGCAAAAAACCCAGGAAACCATACAGCTAGCAGCAATCCAATTGTCACACTACTTGTCATGGACAAAAACATAGGAATACACGATGCATATGGACTGACTAACTTAAATTTTTTTAACTTTTGGCTCAATCCAAAGGAAATAATATATAAGATTACCATCAACAAACTTATTCCGTTTATCATGAATTCCCCTCCAAACTGGAAGGAGAAGAAAATTATTTTCTTCTCCTTCTTGTTTTAATTCGTACTGCAATTAGAATTAGAGTGACAAGCTGTTTTCGCTTTTGGCCGAGGCAAATCCAAAGCTGGATTTCGGTCGAAAAAGCCCACTGGCTTTAGCTGGAAATTGATATAAGCTGTTGGCATTACTGGCCAATCTTCTGGTCTTGTAATATGATGGTGCCCCATTGTATACCAAAGTACGATATCATCATTTTCGATATTCCGGTTTTTTGATATATACTTTGGCAAACCGTCACCGCCTTGATGCTGATTTGGATAGTTGCCTGTAGCGTACTTTTCCTTATCATCAAACTTTGTTACATAAAGATGATGTTTAAGAAAGCTGGCCCGTTTCATTACACTTGAATTTTCTCGAGCGAACGGCAGGCAATTTTCTCCTGGCATAATCTTATATCCCACAGGTGTTCCAACAGCATTTAGAGAATTGGGATTTATCACCTTCCATGTCCGCTGTGTTGCCAAATCTAACGTTCGTTGTGCCTCCAATTCTGTCTTAAAGACCTTTGTATCAATATAAAAAGCATTATCGTGCGGATTGTCTGCTCCTTGTTCTTCAGGCAAGGTATTGATTTCCATAACAGAATTGTTCATACCATCAAGCATAGTGTCTATTCTGTAATTAAAGAAATGCTGATGATAAGCGGCGTTCAGCTTTGGAGCGATTTCTGTTCCATATTTTGATTTTCCACTCTCATCAAATGTTCCTGTATTAAGCATGCCTGTCAGCTTTACTTCATTCTCAATGGTGCCGTCTTGATAAAAGCTCCAATAAAAACCATAATCATAATTCCCGACCGTACAGAAGAAAGAAATCACCAACCTGCGAGACCGGCGTGTTTCTACCTGTTCAGTTCTCCAGTCAGTATGCTTCCAGGCTATTCCATAATCCTCCTCATGTAGACATACAGCGTTCGGTATTGTCCGCACATTTCCCTTACTGTCTGTCATAACGGCATTAAAATAGCGAATTTCCCCTAAGCAGTCACAGCCCAGCGTCAACGAGTTTGCCAGCTGCCCCATTCCATATTCACCTGCGTCGAAGGCGTTTTGAGTATTGTGAGCAAAGCTTGAGTCTGCATACGGAACGACCATTTCTGACAATGCAGCCCTGTAAAGAATTGGTCGCACTACTCCTTTATCCTCATAACCAACTGTATAAAGGACAAGACCTTCTCTTGGCGTAAAACCGAAACGAATATGCCATTTTTGCCACTTAATATAATGTCCTTCCACCTCAAAGCTTGGACCTTCCGGCTGAATTATTTCCAGTGGTTTTAAGTCTGTTCTTAATGTAATACAGTCTGTTGCCTCTGGCGTGTAATTAGCATCAAGAGGCGGCAGTGGACGGATGCCGTGATCTTCAAAACGATGAATTTTCATTTTATTCAAATCGACATATACGACAATCCCTGTTAATGGGTACGCATAGCCATTATCATTCGGAAATTTTCGCACCCAGCAGATTGCCCTTGCCAGCCGCTTCCCTTCATCTTCTTTGACCCCAAAGTTACCAGCAGACCACGGATCTACCATAACAAGGTCGGGATTTGTAATTCCTCTTCTTTTTAGAGCTTCTTTAAATTCAGGACTGTTCTTCACAACCTGTTCACATTCCTCAAACTCATCCAGCATTATACCAGGTTGGACCCCCGGGATATGGTTCCATTCGAGAACCTTTCCCATAGTGATTGAAACTATTGCTTCAAAAGTTTGTTCCGATTCATTGTCTAGAATAATAAGGAAAGCTTCGCGATTAATGTCTTCACCTACCTTATATTGAAGAACAACATCCTTATCTGGTTCATTTAAAACGACTGTGCAAAAGCGAATACTCTCAGCAAGGTTTTTTTCCTGTTTAAGAATGGCTACTGCTTTTGTTATTTCCTCAGCTGTTAATGGTTCGAGGGGGTGATTGACCTTATTAATAACACTTTGAACACTCATTTTAGTTCCTCCTTGTTTTTGGTTGAACTAAATATACTTAATTTTCAGAATATAAACATTGTAAAAAACGGAACATGTTAGTTCACCTATAAAAACTATGTAAGATAATTTAACATTATTGTGGTGCAATCATAAACGGTTAACTTATAATGTTTAACAACTTGCTTATGTAAGAAATTACGTATCGTAGGAGGAATTTTATGTCTTTTCTATTCAATCCCACTCAGCCTGAAATGAAAAGGTACAGCCATTATTATGAAGAAGCAAAACCTCCTGCGTTTTTGCGGCAGGAGATTTATTTGTTCTATCAATTTAGAGTTCAGAATACTTCGATTGTCCATTTACCTGTCATACCAGATGGCTGTATTGATGTGCTTTTTTGCTTTCATCCGCACAATCCGTTTGCTGTCGTAGCTACCAGCCCTGTCGAACGCTGCACTTATGATTTCATGGCAGACTGTGACTATTTCTGTGTACGTTTTTATCCAGAGCAAACGAGCCTCCGGTTCCAATGCTCCATGAAGGAAATTAATGCTTACAAACAAATATCCTTTTTTGATATCATCCGTTGCCATCCTTCTATTTTGGAGGAATTAGCCCAATTAAAAACATTAAATGAACGCATCCACCGATTTGCCTTCTTTCTACAATCACAGACTCAGAGCGGCAATTACGACTTGAACCTAACCTCGTATTGTCTTGAAAAGATTTATACCTCTCACGGAATGTTAAATATGAAAGAATTATCTTCCCTAACCGGTTATTCTGACCGTTATATCCGCAAAAAGTTTGAACATTATATTGGCTTTTCTCCAAAAGAATTTAGCCAAATTGTCAGACTGCAAAAGTCAGTGGAAAGCCTGCTCGCTAACAATTCAGCAATTAACGAAAAGACAGTAGATAATTTTGGTTTTTATGACAAATCTCATTTCTATAAGGACTTCAAAAAGTACATGCATATTACGCCAATCCAATATAAAGGCATTTGCTCGCTGACTTAATATTATTTTAAAAAGGAAAAGAATGGTTTCCAGAGCTAATTACTTTACAGAATTCGCCCGATGTTGTATCCTCTTAAGGTAGCATATTTCATGTCTCTGTAGCTCAGTAGGATAGAGCGGCAGCCTCCTAAGCTGTGTGTCGTGGGTTCGATTCCCTCCAGGGACGTCATCATAAAAGCTGGCACTTTGCTGCCGGCTTTTTTCTGTCTGCGTCTTAAATTCTCTGCAAAAAACTGCTTATATTTATTGCTTCTCCCCCTAATTGTTTACAGCCATTTTAAAAAAATAGTAATTATTAAATAAAACGCTTGCTAAAAACTTGTAAGCGGTGTCATAATCATTTTATATCATTATCATAGTGTTAGTTTTACTTATTTAAATCATTATCCTAAAAAAGCAGTTATTTAAAGACAAGGGTATGGTGAGGCTATGTTGGTTAATAATTTGAGGGAAAAATTGCTTTCAGAAAATGAAATTGAGGCATTTGCCTTGGCATCTGGAACGGATGATCTGCATGAGATTTTATCCAGTCTAAATTCAGCTTCACAGAGTGCTGAGGATGCAGTTCTGTCAGCAGATTCTTTAATGAACAAGACAGACAAGATTACCATCATGAAACATCCCCGTTATGTCGATATTAAAGTACATAAGCATGACTTTCTAGAAATAAGCTATGCCTATATTGGCGGATTTACACAATGGATTAATGGAGAGACAGTTGTGATGAAGGAAGGCGACTTGACGATATTGGATACAGATGTCATGCATACCATCCAAAAGGCAGATAAAGACACCGTCATTATTAATATTCTCCTCCGCAAAACTTATTTCAATCATAATATTCTTGCCCGTTTGACTGAGAATGATCTCATATCTAAATTTGTGATTGATGCCATCTACAAACCGAAAATGAAAGGCCGTTACCTTTACTTTCCTTCATCAGGAAATGAAAAAATTAGAAATTGTGTGGATGCTGGATTATTAGAATATTACAATCCTGATATTGGCGGCCAAGAGGTACTCAGCTGCCATATCGTCTTATTGTTTACAGAACTTATGAGAATGTCTAAACAACAACCGAAGACGTTGGCAGAAGATGTCTCAAGTATTGCCATTGTTGATATACTCCAATATATTGAAGAGCATTATTTAACAACAAGCTTAAAGGAGGTTGCGAAGCATTTTCACTTCCATCCTAATTATTTGAGCAGGCTGCTGAAAGAAAATATCGGTAAAACATTCAGTGAAATGGTGCAAGAGCTTCGCCTCCGTCAAGCAAAGCTTCTCCTCGAAAACACACAAATGCAAATAAATCGGATTGCTGACGAAGCAGGCTACACTAATTTCAATCATTTTTATAAAAAATTTAAAGAGTATTATCATACAACTCCTGCTGATTACCGTAAACGTGTGATTTTAGAAAAAAATATTCTTGAATAACTAACATGTTTATGTACCTTAAGCCGACTGAAATAACCAGCGGTTTAGGTACATTTTTTTTTATAAAACTCAGAAATAGCTTTAAATGGAGAATTGCTTCTTTGACAATAGCTTATCTATTTTCTATAGTTAGGTAGGACTATTCTCACAATTGAAGGAGGAGGAAAATAATGATGGAGACGAAATTAAATTCCCGTGACAAAATACTGCAAACAGCTTCTCGGCTTTTTCAGCTGCAAGGTTACCACGCGACAGGCATGAATCAAATTATCAGTGAAAGCGGACTGCCAAAAGGTTCTATTTACCACCACTTTCCTCAAGGAAAGGAATCATTGGCAATCGAAGCCGTCCACTATACAAGCAGTTACATTGAAAGAAAGCTGCAAACGATTATGGATGAAATAAATGACCCTATTGAAGCAATTCAAGCGTTTATTGCCGATACTTCAAGTCAATTTGAATCACCTGAACATATTGAAGGAATTCCGATCGGATTGCTGGCAAGTGAAACGGCACTTATTAGTGAGCCGTTGCGTCTTGCATGCGTTGAGGCATTTGCAAAATGGGAAAGAATTATTGCTGCTAAACTAGTGCAAAACGGATACAACCAAGATTATGCATTAAAGATGGGCATGCTGATTAATTCCATGATCGGCGGGGGGATTATGCAGTCGATAACCCGTAAGGACAAAGCACCATTGCTGGCCATCAGTGAAATTATTCCACAAATTTTTAACAACAAAGGGTAGAATTTATTATCCCTTTGTATTATGATACTAGACAGACCGGTCTAGTCAATTACAAAGGAGATAAAAGCATGAACTTATTAAAAGAAACAGGACTACCAACAGAAAAAAAACCTTATTTACTAAGAAGCGGTGCTGGGGAACATCGTCTCTTCGGCAGACAAGTTGCCACCATAATGGCAGATTCACCTAGTACAGATAATATTTTTGGGATGGTGATGATTACTGGAGGTAAAGAGGATTCCTTTCCTTCTCATATCCATGAAAACACACATGAAGGAATATTGATTTTAAGCGGCAGACTGGAAATAAAGCTTGATGGCATCAAGTATTTGCTTACAGTTGGCGACTATGCCCACATACCTGCTGGAACTGTGCACAGCTATGTTATGAAAGCCCACAGAACAAGATTTGTCTCTTATACTGCCAATGGTGAAATCGCAGAGCTTTACCGAATTATTGGTAAACCCTACAACCAACCTGAATATCCGCCAAATGTTAATAGTGACATCCCAACTGAAGTTTTGCTGGATGCTACTTTACATACAGATATACAGTTAAAAAAACAGCCTGACATAACTTCTGAAGTAGCAAGTGTCACGAGCCTGCCTGACAGAGCAATTCCCTATGTTATCTACTCAGGTGAAGGAGACCGTCTTTTGACAGGAGATCAGCTTCATCGCATTATTGCATCACAAAAAAATACAGATGGCCAATTTATTATTGTTGCTTCAGACGGGCCTGCTGGTGACAGGATTGTTGAACATTATCATGAACATCATACGGAAACATTCTTCTGCCTTGAAGGGAAGATGACGATGTGGGCTGACGGCCAAGAGATTGAGATGCTTCCAGGAGATTTCCTTCATGTTCCAGCAGGCACCGTTCACTCCTATCGCCTAGACTCTCACTATACTAAGATGGTCGGCTTGCTCGCTTCTGGTTTATTTGAACCATTTTTCCGCATTCTTGGCGACGATTTTGAGCATTACACCTTCCCAAGTGAAGCGATGCCGCTTCGTTTCGACCGGGTTATCGAAAACTTAGATGTTCTTGATCTAAAAGTGGTCAACAAACCAAAATAAATAGCTAATAAACGATTAAAAGGAGAAGAAAAATGGTTGTCGCTGTAAATAAAGAAAAACAAGGTATAGACAGGCTGGTAACAGTTCTTGTTTTTGCATTAGTTATTTCTGTCATGAATTCCACTATGTTCAACATGGCCATTCCTTCTATTACTAGAGAGTTCAATCTGCTGCCAACAGAGGCAGGCTGGATTGTGACAGCTTACATTATTATTTATGCAATCGGGTCTGTCATTTATGGAAAGCTGGCTGACAAATATATGCTAAAAACATTGCTAACCTTTGGTTTATGCACTTTTGCAGCAGGGAGCATTCTCGGTTTTGCAGCAAGCAGCTTTCCTTTGCTTGTTGCAGGCCGCTGTCTGCAAGCGATGGGAGCATCTGTCATGCCAACTGTGTCAATGATTATTCCCACTCGCTACTTCAATAGTGAAAATCGAGGACGAGTATTAGGTTTAACATCTGCTGGCATGGCGTTAGGAACGGCGATCGGTCCAATTGTAGCTGGCTGTGTGACTAGCTTCTTTAATTGGCATTATTTATTTATTGTCTCCTTGCTGTCTCTTGTTACCTTGCCGTTTTTCCGCAAATACTTACAAGAAGAACAACAGCAGAGATATGGAAAAATAGATATGGTCGGTGCTGCCTTCCTTGCTGGAACACTCGCTTTTCTGCTGCTGGCTATAACACAAAGCTCCATTTGGTATGCTGCTTTATGTGGTTTATTTTTTATGCTGTTTCTATGGCGGATTCAATCAGCAAGAGACCCATTTGTACAGCTTTCTTTATTCAAAAATAAACAGTTCTCCTTAGGAATTGTCATTTCTGGACTTTGTTCAGGAATCGGCTTCGGAATTCCCTACTTGACACCGTTGCTGCTGCAGGATGTTAATGGACTGTCACCGATTTTGAGCGGCTTGTATATGTTTCCGAGTGCCTTACTTGCAGCAAGTTTAGGGCGAAGCGGCGGAAAACTTGCTGATTTAAAAGGGAATCATGTTCTTACTTATATCGCTCTGCTCGGTTTCTTTGTCGGCTACAGCATCCTTTCCATTGTGGCAGGCTTGTCACCGTATATTATTATGTTTGTACTAATGTTTGCTTGTATCGGGCAAACCTTTATGCAAATTGCCTTGTCCAATACTGTATCAGGCACACTCGTAAAAGCAGACGTTGGTGTCGGAATGGGGATTTTAATGATGACGAATTTTATCTCTGGTGCTCTTTTCACTACATTAATGAGCAAAGCGCTCGAAAAAGGCAGCTTTTCAGTTCAGCTGAATCCGCTCCTTCAAGCACAAGACAGTTTAAACTACAGTAATATTTACACAGTGCTTACTGTTTTAATTATTATCGTCACATTCACTTACCATTTCCGCTTTAAAAGATATAGTGCGGTGCGTGGATAAATAAGAGTATACAAAAAAGGAAGGCTAAAAAAGCCTTCCTTTTGCTATCGACTAACTAGCCTTTGAACATGAATAGCTAAATACAGCTTTTCATTGTTTGTAATATCGTAGTCGAACTGTTTCTTTATATATTCTGAGATTTTTTCTGTACATTCAACACTTCCTGGATGTTTCTGTTTAAAAGCATCATATAAAAATGAATCATCATCCGCCAAGTATGTTTTACTGTACAGCCGTTGTGCAAAAAACTTCAAATGGGTTAGAAACCGGAAATAGTTCAGCGATTCTTCATCAAATTCCATTTTATAATGATATTTAACAATATTCATAATATCCTGAATGACCTTTGTTATGTTAGCAATATTAGGCATTTCCTCACTTAAACCAGCATTGACAATATGCATTGCAATAAAGCCAGCTTCATCTTCCGGCAAATCTACTCCCAGCTTTTGTTTTACGAGCTGCAAAGCTTCCTTACCAATTGTGAACTCATCTTTGTAAAATCGTTTGATTTCCCATAATAAAGCATTGGTAATGATATGTCCTTTTTCTATTCTATCAACAGCGAAGTGAATATGATCTGTTAAGGAAATATAAAAACTGTCAGTAAAGCTTCTGCCGAGCCTGTCTTTAGCAAGCTTAATGATTTCTTCTGTCACTTCCATATATTCAATGGGGACTTCATAAAGAAGGGTCTTGAACTTTTGCGATATATCTTTATTCTTCAGCTCAAAAATCTTTTCAATTTTTTCTTCATCCACGATATCTCCTGGCTTCTTCTGCCAAGCGAGCCCCTTTCCAATAATGATGAGCTCTTCCTGCTTGTCATCAAGTACACTAATGACATTATTATTAAATACTCTGGTTATTTTCATGTAACCACCTATTCGTTTAATATCGTATGTTTCTCTTTATTATAATAGAAAAAGTGATCTAAAAGGACTATTTTTCGAAAATTCAAAAGAAGGAAAGCAACCTTCTGCTTTCCTAAAATGATGCTGATTATAGATTTTCACCGTTTGCAGCGATAACCTCTTTATACCAGTCAAAACTCTTTTTCCGTGATCTGGCAAGCGTGCCGTTTCCGTCATTATCCTTGTCCACATAAATATAGCCATAACGCTTTTTCATTTCTCCTGTTGATGCACTTACAAGGTCGATTGGTCCCCAGCTAGTATAGCCAAGCACTTCCACACCTTCATCTATTGCTTGAGACAGCTCTTTTAAATGCTGACTTAAATAATCGATGCGGTGGTCATCCGAAACTTCCCCATTATCTGTGGGAACATCAATAGCTCCTAAGCCATTTTCCACAACAAACAACGGTTTTTGGTAGCGGTCATATAATTGATTAGCTGTAATGCGGAAGCCTTTTGGATCAATTGTCCAGCCCCATTCTGATTTTTGGAGAAACGGATTTTCAATGGAACCGAACACATTTCCTGAAGTAGTCTTATTGATTTCTGGGTCTGTGCTTGTTGTTCTGCTCGCATAATAGCTGAAACCGATATAATCTACTGTATTGTTAAGCAGAATCTCTTCATCTTCTGCTTCCATTTCAATCGTAATATTATTGTCTTTAATGAATTTTTTCGCATAGCCTGGATATTTACCGCGGGACTGAATATCAATAAAGAAGAACGAATCACGGTCTTTCTCCATTGCGTCAAGAACATCGTCTGGGTTGCAGCTGTAAGGATATGTCTGTCCTGCAGCAAGCATACAGCCGATTTTTGCATCTGGAATAATGTCATGGCAAGCTTTCACAGCAAGTGCACTTGCCACAAGCTGATGATGTGCTGCCTGGTATTTCACCTGCAACTTATCCTCACCCTCTTTAAACACAAGGCCAGCTCCAACAAACGGCAAGTGAAGTAGCATGTTGATTTCATTAAAGGTCATCCAGTACTTTACTTTATCTTTATAGCGGTTGAACAAAGTTGTTGCATATTTTTCAAAGAACCCGACAAGCTTGCGGTTTCTCCAGCTGCCGTAATTCTCCACCAAGTTAACAGGTACATCGAAATGAGCGATTGTCACAACTGGTTCAATGCCATGCTTGTTCAACTCATCAAACAAATCATCATAAAATTTCAAGCCAGCCTCATTCGGTTCGGCATCGTCACCATTTGGGAAAATCCTTGCCCAAGAAATCGATAAACGCAATGCCTTGAAGCCCATTTCGGCAAATAAGGCAATATCCTCTTTATAACGGTTATAAAAGTCAATTGCTTCATGTGATGGATAGAACTCACCCTCAATTGGTTCATAAGAAGTCAGATTACCCATCATAATGTCAAATCTTTTTTGACCCGTCGGCAAAAGATCAACTGTTGTTAATCCCTTTCCATCAGCAAGATATGCTCCTTCAGCTTGGTTTGCAGCAATCGCGCCGCCCCATAAAAATCCTTTTTGAAATGCCAAAATATTTCTCCTCCTTCATATTTAACGCTGGTTAAGTAAGGAGCTGATTCCTTCCTTACTTAACCAGTCTTTTTCTTTTATTTTACATCTAGTTTCAATAACTCATCCACTGTAGTGACTTGTTTTTTATTCGTCAGCTCCATGTTGAAATCCTTGTAGTTCGTCACAACAACAGGAGTTGTTAACAACTTGCCAGCTTTACGGATTTCTTCCATGTCAAACTCAATCAACAGCTGACCTTTCTCGACATATTCCCCTTGTACTGTATGTGCTCTGAAATGCTTTCCTTCAAACTGAACAGTATCCATTCCGATATGAATTAAAATGTCAGCACCAGAATCTGTTGTAATTCCTATTGCATGATTTGTCGGGAAAAGAGCTGAAACTGTACCAGATACTGGTGCATACAGCTTTCCTTCAGTCGGTTCAATTGCTAAGCCATGACCTAATGCACCAGTTGAAAATGCTGCATCTTCTACTTCAGATAATAATTTCACTTCTCCGTTTAAAGGACTTGTAATTACTTCATGCTGTACAACCGCAGCTGCTACTTCATTAGAAGCTGCTTTCACTTCTGAATTTGAGCTGTTTTTCTGTTCTTTACCGATTCCGCCAAACAAGTATGTTAAAATGAAAGCAACTACGAATGCCACAACAATTGCGATTAATGCACCCCATAGATCCATACCAAGCCCATCAGGACTGATGTAAGTTGGTATTCCGAATATCCCAAGACCGCCAATAATGTAACCCTTTACATTAGCGAATCCTAGAACAGCTCCACCTGCAGCAGCACCAATACAGCTGATGATAAATGGTTTTTTCAATGGCAATGTAATACCATAAATAGCAGGCTCTGTTACACCGAATACGCCGGAAATAAATGCTGGAATGCTCAATGATTTCAATTTTTTATCTTTCGTTTTAATTAAGATGGCAAGAACTGCACCTATTTGTGCAAAGGATGCTGCAAATACTGTTGCAAGAATTGTATCGAAGCCCATTGTCGCCACATTGTTGATCGCAATTGGCACTAAGCCCCAGTGAAGACCGAAAATAACGATTACTTGCCATAGTCCGCCAAGCAAAATCCCTGCAATTAATGGACTTAAGTTATAAATGAATAATGAACCTGCACCGATCAAACTGCTTGCCCATGTTGCAATTGGGCCGATAACCATAAATGTTATTGGAATGACAATTAATAATGTTAATAATGGCACTACGAATGTTTTAATAACATCTGGAATAAAGGAACGAAGCCATTTTTCCACTTTTGCTGCAAAGAATGTAGACAAAATAATTGGTATAACCGATGATGAATAAGACATTAAAATCACTGGAATTCCTAAAAATGTTACATAAATTGGTGATTCAAACATGGTTCCTGCAAATACTGTGTAAAGCGGGTCACCTGTAGTTAGAGTTGAAAGGGTCGGATACACTAATGCGGCTCCGATTGCCATACCGATGAATGGTGTACCGCCGAACTTTTTGATTGCTGTATAACCTAAGAAGATTGGCAAGAAATAAAACAGAGCATCACCAGCTGCATTTAAGATTTGATACGTGCCGGATGTGTTTGTCAGCCAACCAAGTGCGACAAATAGTGCATTAAAGCCTTTGATCATCCCTGATGCAGCTAAAACTCCAAGGACTGGTGTAAAGATGCTTGAAATCATATCAATAAAGCGGCTGAATAGGGAACCTTTTGGTCCTTCCTCTTCATCAACTTGCTCTTGACCTTGAAATCCACCTACTGTGACTACAGCTTTGTATACATCTGGTACATGGTTTCCGATAACTACTTGATATTGCCCGCCGCTTTTCATCACTGTGACAACATCATCCATATTTTTTAGAACCTCTGTATTTGCCTTGCCTTCATCCTTCAGCTTAAAGCGAAGGCGTGTAATACAATGGACTACATTGGAAACGTTTTCTTTTCCACCCACATTAGCAATAATATCTTTTGCCAGCTGCTCATATTTCATTTTTGACCCTTCCTTCTTTTATCTATTTTTATATTTTGCCAAATAAAAAACCTGAGCCCACTAAATCACACTATTAACAGCGTGTTCTAGTCAGTTCAGGTTATGCCCACTTAAGGTAACATTCCATCTAGGAACTTTTATTAAGTTGTTATTTGATAGGTTAAATTTATCATGAGAACGATTACATGTCAACGCTTTCAATAAAAATATTTTTGTAACTTTACAGATTAGTTGCATTATTGAGAATAGATTTATTTGTATTATCATTTTTCCAGTTATTTTATGTATATTTTTAAAATTGGGTCGCAATCTATTTGTAGGGATAAATAGGCATTTCTTGAGCATTCCTTGTATGCTGGACTTGATTAGAACATATTGAATAATAGGTGAGAACATGTTTAAGGATATAGCAATCGAATTGAGTGTCGGCTTCATTACACTGCTGCTTATGCTAAAAGTACTCGGTAAAATACAATTTTCCCAAATAACACCTTTCGATTTCATTACAGGAATGGTATTAGGAAATTTTGTAGGTGATTCGATATTCGATGAAAGAACAACTGTTTTGGAAATTATTTTTAGCATTTTGCTCTGGGGACTGCTTATTTACATAGTTGAGTTTTTAACACAGAAATCATTTGTTTTACGCAGCTTTTTTGAAGGCAAGCCGTCCATATTGATTAATAAAGGTCATATAGACTATAAAAAGTTAAAAAAAAATCATCTCGATCTCAATCAACTGCAGCATCTGTTAAGAAAACAAGGATATTTTTCTTTATATGAGGCGGAGTATGTCATCTTAGAGCAGGATGGTAATATAAGTGTGGCACCTAAGCATCGTTACGCCACACCCACAAAAGAGGATTTACATATTGATGAACAAAAAGTCCAGCTTTCTTATGCACTCATACTTGATGGAAAAGTGGACAAGCAAAATTTACAGGAGCTGGGCTTTGATGAAAACTGGCTTAAGCTGCAATTATCTCAGCTGCAAATAAAAGATTATAAAGAGGTCCTTTATGCAGAATGGCAGGAAGACAGCGGATTACAACTATCGAAATATGAATATTCATCAAGTACTTAATTTTATTTAGGAAGGTGATTATATTGAAAAAAATGTTCATGTTGCTGCTTTTAACAATACTCCTTTATAATGGTGACCTTGTGTCTGCAAAAACAGAAGAGAAATCTGAAAAAGTAGATGGGTATTTTACAGCGGAGGATATCTTATTTTCTATTATTGAACCAAAATTAATCAGAATCGTACATAATCAATACGACAAAGACATGATCGTTAATCCAGTTAAGGTTGAAGATGTTGCCATGATGCAAAAACAGATAGAAAAAGGCAAATATAACGGCTGGTTTGAGGTTAAGCTGTCCGTATTAGTTGGCGAACCTGATGGCGAAACGAATATGGACACCGTCATTTTAGAAATTGATGCACCTAATATTGGCGGAACAGCTCCTCGGCTCGAAAAAGATGGGGTAAGCGGCATTGAGATCAAGCTTGTTAAATATTATAAAGGAAACTAAAAAAGGGCTGCCTCGCTGGCAGCCCTTTTAACCACTTTTTCTAATGCCCTTAATTAGACGTGAATATCTCTTTTCTACACTAGATTCAGACCTGTTTAATAGCTTGCTAATCTGTTTATAGGTTAATCCCTTTTCAATCAGCACATGCAGCTTTTTTAGCTCGCTTGTTGTCCAATGACGGTAGCGAACACTTGTTCTCGCCGCTTTTATGTTGCCAGACACCCATTCAGGCAGGGTTGAAAAATCTTTTTTTGACAGCTTCGTAAAGTCAATTAAGCTTTTATTCTGTTCGGCCCATTCCCAAAAATTCTTCATTTTAATGAGAATAAATTGCTTTTTATATCTCGTTACCCTCGTAACTGTCTTAAGTCCATATGCTTCCCAGCTTACAACCGTTTTCGTCGTTACGCCAAGCTTGTTTGCGAGTTCTCTTGCCGTTAACATGCCTGTCTGCTTCCTTGTTGCACCAAGACCAAGGCGGCTCAGTTTGTTGGAAACTGCTCCTGGTGTCCGCCCGAGCTCTTTTGCAATTGCAGTCACTGACCTTTGTCCAACTAATGTTTGTAGAAGATTAATTTCTTCCGCTCTCCATGGTTTTTTGCTCATACATTCTCACCAAACTTTAGTTTTAGATTTTAAATTGCTTAATAAGATTGTTTAATTCTTCTGCAAGCTGAGCCAGACTAGTGGAGGAAGAAGCAATTTCCTGCATGGATGCGAGCTGTTCTTCTGTCGCGGCAGTAACATTTTGCGTGCCAGTCGCAGTTGTATCCGCAAGTGATTTAACTTCATCAACAGATGTGTGCACTTGTTCGTTTGATGCAAGCAACTTATGGACTAGCTGCTTTTCTTCCTCTATTTGCGGCGTCACATCAGAAATAATTGTTTCAATATTAGTAAAATTAACACCAACTTCTTGGACGACCACTAAACCTTCTTGTACTTCCTTTGTAGCCTGATTGACCATGTACATTGTTGAATCTGTATCCTTTTGAATTTGGCTGACAAGCCTGGAGATTTGCTGCGCTGAAGCCGCGGATTCGTCTGCCAGCTTTTTTACTTCCTCGGCGACTACACCAAATCCCTTGCCAGACTCCCCTGCCCGTGCTGCTTCAATCGCAGCATTAAGCGCTAGAAGGTTCGTTTGGCCAGCAATACTAGTAATCACATCGTTAATATTGCCGATTTCCTTTGATCTTTCTCTAAATTCCTTGAACGATTCAGCCACAGAATGAACGGTATGATTAATTTGTGTCATTTGACCGCTGACTTTATTAATCACTTTTCTTCCATCAGCTGAAACCTCTGCAGCATTTTGGACGTTTTCTGTGATAACCTCTGTATTGGCAAGAACTTGCTTTGACATGACTGCATTATCGTCGATGATAACAGAAACATGATTCATATTGCTCGCTTGTACTCCGCTTGCTTCCGAGACATCTACAATTGTAGCGGTAATGAACTCACTCGCCTTCGTATTCTCCTCTGCGCTGGCACTTAATTGTTCTGCTGCCGCAGCCACCTGCTCAGACGTAACTTTTACCTTCATCATTATGTTATTTACATTTTGAATCATGTTATTAAATGACTTGCTTAAAAAGCCTAATTCATCCTTTGCCTCATACGTTCCTTTCACCGTGAAATCACCTTTTTCGACTTCTCCTAGAAGCTTGACAATTTCTCTAATCGGCACATTTATTGCTTTAACGATGAACAGACCAATCACAAAGCTGGTAATTGCTGATACGCTAATGGTGATGATGAGAAGGATGGTTACCTTTTTTTGCATATTTATGGAATCATGATATGCCTGTTCTGACTCTGCTTCTAATAAGCTGGTAATTTCGTGCAACAGACCGTTTACTTTCTTTCTAATTGATTCTGCCTCTTGTAAAAAAATAGCATAAGCTTCCTTGTTTTTATTTTTAACTGCCAGTTCTATTATCTTGTTATTTGTTTCAATTAAGTCCCCTCTTGCTTTCATATAATCAGCAAATAGAAGATTCACTTCTTTCGTATGATTATATTCGGATGAAGGAAATTGTTTTGTTAACTGCTCCTGGTCTATTTTCAATAAATTTAAGTTATCTATATATTGTTCATTCAAGCTATCATCACTCGCAAGCATCAGCTTAAAAATTTCCATATTAATCATTAAGCTTTTAGTTTCCATATCGTGTATTAACTTAATCGGCCCAAGGTTTTCTTTAAAAATAATCTCAGAACTTTCTGATATCTTATTTATAGTGACAATACTGAATACTCCGAGTGCTATTAATGGCACAAAAAAAGTGACAAACAGTGTCAACAATTTGTTTTTAACTTTTATATTTTTGAAAATTTTCATTTTCCACACCTTCCATTATTATTCATACTATTAAAAATATTTCCTTCACTAATGGTCTGATAGTAATCTATCAAATTAATAATCGTAAACAGATTCTGATTGAATTCTATTGTTCCTTCGCAGAACGCTCCATAAGGCATATCCAAAGCCGTTTTTTTAATACCATTTTCCTTTAAATACTCAATATAAATAGCATCGTCGATTACAAATGAAAGATATTGATCGCCAACATCATACACAACAAGTTTTGAAGAGGAAGATAAATCAGATTTCTTTTGGAACAAAAGTTCACTTGTATCAATGATTCCTGTAAGCAGCTCTTCTGCTTCTTGATTAGGATTAATTGTTAATAGCGGCGTGTATTTAAGCTTGGTAAAACCAATAAACCTGGAAGAATCCTTTATCGTTCTATTAAAAAACTCAGAGTCTTGAATGGAATCTGTCAAACACAATGTTTTCATATTTTTCAGTGACAAGGCGAAAAAGTCCTCTCCTATAAGAGTCAATAAATAACCAGTCATTCGTAACCTCCTATAATTTTTAAAATAATGAATGAAAGCTTAATAATATCCTTTTCAAATGTCTGCTCCTAACTGCTTGGCCAGCAGATAAGCTTCATGTGTTTCCACACCATCGTGAATGAAATAGATAACGTTTTCAATAGTGTCTGCATGCTTTTAGATAACTTGTTCTAAAAGTCACTCAAGACTTATTTGGGCTGCATAGCTGCATATAGTTCTGACTGACAGCAATAAATTGGTTGAAATTGATGTGTAATCATGGTGATTTGTTCTTCCAAGCAGTTCTTTTTCACCAACCGGTCTCCTGTCCTCCTTTAAGTTTGAATAGGTAAATGCAAGCACAACTTTTTACTAGTGCCTGCAAACTGAAGTCTAATATAGAAAAACCGAAGCGTAAATGTAAGAAAACTAAACACAGTGTAAAGAAAAACTTACTCTCAAAGCTAGTTTAGGAAGGAAAACAGAGGCTTAATGCTCTAACAAAGCCAATCATTAGTTTTTAGTTCTACTCTCAAATATTCCATCATCTTCTATATTTCTGTCAGTTATCTCTAACATGAAACTTCCCGTTCTAAAATTGAGACAACGAGAAAAAATTTTTTTAGTACTATTGAGATAGTGCAAATGTTATATATCCATCACTTCAGTAGTAAGCCTGAAATCCATTGTCTATTACAAGCAGGAGGACCAAGATGAATTTGGAACAAATTGATTATTTATTAGAAGTAGCAAAAGAAAAATCTATCCGTAAAGCAGCAGACAAATTGCATATAACCCCTTCGGCAATCAGCCAATCCATCCTTCAAATAGAGGCAACACTTGGAGTGACTATTTTTCGGCGTTCTAATAAAGGAACCATTCCTACATCAGAAGGGAGTATTGTTTTAAAGCAGGCATTTGAGCTCCAGTGCAAATTTAAAGAGCTGTATGAGGGAGTAAAAGGCATTGCCCAAGGAAGCTTAAGTGTTCCATTGCGAATTGCCTTCACACCAACCTTTGGAAATGTAGGCTACAATGCCTTCATGGCTTTGAAGGCAGAACATAAAGAGCTGAAGGTTGAAATACAAGAGGGAATGCATGAGGAGATTATGGAAACAATTATTAAAAATAATGGCGCATTCGACATTGCCTTAATTGTAGAAAACAGAAATCTGTATGCTTATGATGACTTGTTCCATATAGAGCCCCTTTACAGCAGCTATGTCTGTGTTGCAGTTGGCAAAAACTCCTCCTTACGATCAAAGAAGTTTCTGACCACAGCTGATTTAACAAATGAAAGCATCGCTATATTTGAAACGGCAACACATCGCGAACTAGTGAAAAAGACAGGACTAGAAGACAATTCTGTGTTTGTAACATCCAATAACAGTTTCCTAATCAGAAAGGTTGTAAAAGATGGTCATGCTATTTGTGTACTTGACGATTTTTCCTTAATGAATCATCCAGACACACTGAATGGCGAAATTATCGTGTTACCTTTTAGAAATCCACATTATATTTATCGCGAAATGTGGGCGGTATATCCTAAAGAAAGTGCTAAAAATGAGAATGTCATGAACTACTTAAACACAGTCAAAAACTTAATACGGCAAGGATGCCCATTAGAAGCATTAGGATGACATTTGTTAGGAGGGTCCATAATGGAAGCCCTCCTATCCCGCTTCATCCTTCTATTTTTATGGCAGCATTATCTCTTTGGACCACTCCATATGAATTCTTTTTAACTGTAATAAACGCAATAGTAAATGCAGTTCCGATGGCGAGGATAATGCCTATAATCGCGTATGGAAAATATGGACCAACATAGGCAACAAGGCTGACAATGCTTGAGAGAATATATCCATAAATTCTAACTCCCATTGCTGCAAAAAATGTTGCTGCAACAGTACTTCCAATTGTACAAGCAATAAATGCCTTACGGTTTTTTATCAGCACTCCGAACAAGGCCGGCTCTGTTATTCCTAAAATGGCAGAGATTGTCGCAGATAATATAATAGACTTTTCTGTCTTATTATTCGCTTTAAAAAACATCGCGAAGGTTGCTCCGGCTATGGCCATATTTGTCATAAACATCATTGGCATCAGCATATCATAGCCCTTATCTGCAAAGTTCTGCAAGGCAATCGGAGTAATGGCATGATGCACTCCGAACACAATTTCAATTGGTCTTGCTCCTCCCATTACAACCCCTGCTAATACTGGAGAGATGTCAAACAGCAGTTCTACCATATAAGCCAGCCCTTTTCCTACATAACTGCCCAGGGGACCTGATGCGATAAGTGTAAATGGAATAGTTAAAAATAATGTCAGTGTTGGTGTAAAAACTGTGCGCAAAACAGACGGCATAAACTTATCTACCCATCTATAAATATAACTTAACGCCCAAACAGAAAGAATAATAGGAATAACAGTGCCTGAGTAATTAATTACCGGAATAGGCAAGCCTATAAATTGAAATTGACTTACCTCGCCAAGCTTTGCTGCATCAAGCAAGGATGGGTACATAAAACCGCCTGCTACTGCTATAGCTAAGTATTGATTTGTTTTAAATATTTTGGCTGCCGATGCTGCTAAAAAGAACGGCAGAAAATAAAAGACACCGCTGGCAATTAAATCGAGAATGACTACTGTTTCGCTTTCCTTTGGCAATATATTGAGTGCCAGTAAGCCTGCCAAAATTCCTTTAATCATACCTGCACCTGCTATAGCAGGAACAATAGGTCCAAAAACACCAGAAACTACGTCCAGCAGTCTCCCGAATAAGCCTTTTTGCGTTTTATCTTCCTTCAATTGGCTCCCTTCATCATTCTCATTCATCTCCAGTTCCTCCATTAAAGAAGAATAGTAGGATTGTACATTTGTTCCGATTATGACTTGATACTGATCACTCTTTAATTGCTCTCCGATTACTCCGTCTATCTTTTTCATATTTTCATGATCTATCATAGACTGGTCTATTAAATCAAAGCGAAGTCTCGTCATACAATGCCAGGCCTTCTTTATATTTTCTTTTCCGCCAACATAGGCTATGATTTTTTTAACAGCTTCTTTTTCCTTCATATTCAGCATCCTTTCATAATTCAGGTAACGAACAAAGTAAAACTTGCTAAATGGAGCCTTGATTTGACAAGCAAATAATAGCACAGCATCAGCATTTATGAAAACGGTTTAAAAATAACCAAAAAAAGAGAGAATCCCTTTATTCACTTGGGTTTCAACCTTCCTGTCTCCGCAAATTGGTATGGTAAATGAACTTATACTGATTACTTACCTGACCAAATTGACTTCTAGATTGGCTCTGTGCTTAAATGAAATCACTAAATGACTTGATTTGACACGAATGAAATGAAGAGAGAAGGAGATTAATAGTTGGAACCGACAATCATTACTGACATTGCATCATTTGTCACTAACCCGCATCGCCATAATCTTATTGTGGTGAAAGTAGTAACAAATAAAGGAATTTATGGATATGGATGTGCGACTTTTCAACAGCGCCCATTAGCAGTTCAAACAATTATTGAGGAATATTTAAAACCATTGCTCCTTGGCCGGGATGCCAATCATATTGAAGACATTTGGCAAGTAATGATGGTCAATGCGTATTGGCGCAACGGACCTGTCATCAATAATGCGATTGCAGGTATTGATATGGCGTTATGGGATATTAAAGGAAAGCTTGCTAATATGCCACTTTATCAGTTATTTGGAGGTAAGTCTAAGGATGCCATTGCTGCCTACACACATGCGGACGGCCTTACGATAGAAGCGCTATTCAGTGAAGTCGACAAGCTGATTGAAAAAGGCTATCGTCATATTCGCTGCCAGCTCGGCAAATATGGCGGGAAGAACCATAAGATGCATTTGCCTACGCAAATTAGCGGAGGGGAATTTTTTGATCAGGACATCTATCGCAGGGATGTTGTCGCAATGTTTAGCGCCTTGCGGGAAAAATACGGATTCTCCATTCATTTCCTGCACGATGTGCATGAAAGGCTTTTTCCTAATGATGCCCTGCAGCTTGCGAAGGACTTAGAGGCATATAAACCTTACTTCCTGGAGGATATCCTTCCGCCTGATCAAAATGAATGGCTTGCACGATTGAGAAGTCAATGCAGCACTCCGATTGCCACAGGAGAATTGTTCAACAACCCACTTGAGTGGCGCAATCTGATTGTCAACAGACACATCGATTTTATCCGTTGTCATGTCTCCCAAATTGGTGGCATCACACCTGCATTAAAGCTTGCTGCCTTATGCGAAAATTTTGGTGTGCGAATAGCTTGGCATGGACCTTCGGATATGACTCCAATAGGTGTTGCTGTTAATACACACTTAAATATTCATTTACATAATGCGGCGATCCAGGAAGTACAGGAACCTGATGAAGAAACGAAAAAAATGTTCCCAGGAAATGTTGAAGTAGTGGATGGCTATATCTATCCTATCGAGAGAAATGGGATTGGCGTTGAATTTAATGAGGATTTGGCACGCAAATATCCTGTCATCTACCGTAAGCATGAGTGGACAGAATCACGTATTCCAAACGGCAGCATTCACACACCGTAACAGCTACATCTATTGCTTAGCCTCCTGCATGAATATGAGGAAACTAATCTTATCATAGAGGTATAATGATGAAAAAACGAGATTTCATTGCAGAAGATATTCTTAGTAAAATATATCAAAATAAATACAAGGCTGGACAAAAGCTCCCTACAGAACGGGAGCTTTCTAGTATATATGCTGTTTCAAGATATACCATTAGAGAAGCGTTAAAAAAACTTGTCAATATTGGGTGTGTATCCATTATTCAAGGTTCCGGTATCTTTGTTTCAGACACTAAATATAAAAGCCCCTTGATTTATAATTCATTAACTGAAAAAAAGTTCAACGAAATCACTTCTGAAATAATCTATTTCAAAAAAATTAAGCCTAATCAAGAATTAGAAAAGATATTTGATTTGCGCCAATTGCCTCATGCACGATTATGGGAATATAAACGAGTCAGGATTGTCGACTATCAAAAAATGCAGATTGAAACGTCGGTTCTTCCTTTTACCTATTTTCCAGATCTTAATGAAGAAAAGATAAAAAGCTCTGTTCATGATTATGTTCAGCAATGCGGTTATCACATATCCCACTTTATCACAACATATCATGCGATCAATATTACGAAAGAAGATGCAGAACTGCTTAACTGTAAAAAAGGAAGCGCAGCTATGCGGATTATTAATAGAGGAATTTTAGAAAATGGTAAAGTGTTTGAATACAGTGAAATCATTAATTTGGATTACTCTGTATCTTATTTCACTCCGTTCAACAAACACAGTCATGAATATAGAAAAAATTAAAAAGACCAGGTGCAATTTATGCCACTGGTCTGTATTTTCTTATTCCATAGTTTAAGAGTGATGCTCTACAATCTTATTCATATCTTCAAGCTTTGCCGTAACCTTCCCGGCATATGTATAATCACCGTAGCAATAAGGGTACCGGAAGTTTAGTTTATCGTTATTGCAAGTATACAGCTCAGGCGATTTTTCTACCATGTATTCAGAGTAGGATTTGGCTATTTCCTCACTGTGATTTGTCTCCTTGCTGACAACGTAATCAATATAGCCTGGTCCCATATTATAACTTTGAATAATCGTATCAATGTCTACCCCGTTTGCCTCTCCATATTTGTACATTTCAGAAAAATGGAAGACTCCTTGTTTAATACTTTCAGTCGGATCGGTGATTTCATTTCGGCTCAGGCCCGCAGATTCTGATGACTGCATCGGGTCAGTGCCTTTCCCATGACTTTCCTGATCCATAATCGCAAGCAAAACAGGTGCAAACTCATCAGGTTCGAGGTCATTTCTTTCTAATTCATTGATGATATCAGGCAAATAATTCACTAATCTAGTTTGTTCCGTATGTTTAATGGTTTTAGCGGTCACTAAGTATCCAATATACACAATCATTATTAACAGAATAAGAATCGGCAGCTTCCTTACTTTTCTTCTTTTCTTCAATTTAACCCCTCATTAAAGCAATATAATAATTTTTCGTCGTTATTTACGTTTTCCATTATACAGGATATAAGCAGAAATTTCTTTCTTCAACAGAAAGGTCAGAATATTTTTACCTTTTCGTTCTTCTGAGAGGAGATTATTAAAAAAGGAGATTGATTGGAGCGTAAAGGAAAGACTGCTACTTAGGATGAATGGGACAGGCAAGAGCCTAACACAAATCTCTTCGGTACATATTATCCTTTGCAGATCCTTGAAGAATAAAAAAGAGCAGCTATCCTTTAAGTTACATGGTGTAGAGTGAGAAAGCTGCTTTTACTAGGCTGTACTATTAAACTAACAATCATCTTCTTGCTAATAGTTCGACTGCTTCTTTCACTGGAACAACTTTCGCAAACCGCTTATTCCAAATTTTGTAGTTATAAAATTGATAGGTTTTTTCCCCTGATAAAAACTCATTATCATATGTACTGTTCGTTTCTTCTGGTATGATTACTTCGAATCCTAGCTCGAAAGCGCTTTTGCAGGTCGAATCAATACAATATTCTGTTTGCAGGCCAACTAAAACAATCGTGCTCGTTTCATTGTCTTGTAAATACTGTGTCAATCCGGTTTTTAGAAAAGCACTATTATAACGTTTTCCAAATCTCTTCTCCTTATTTATGGGAGCAATGGCAGAAAAGACTCTCCACCCATCTGTGTTTCGTTCAAGTTCCTCGCCTGGATCGTCTTCATGCTGCACATAGATTACTTCTTGATTATTATCCCTTGCAGCACTTATCAGCAGCTTTATATTCTCCACCAATTTTTGCTCATTATATGGATGTTCTGCCATCAATGCCTCTTGAACGTCAACTACCAGCAAGACTGTTTTGCCCATTGTATTCCCTCTCCTTTAACACGATAATAAGCTTTATTTGATAAATAAGGATAAATTTGAAAGGTTTGCTGCTTATACGCACCAAACCTTTTTTAAGTTCCATATGAGATTAACGTTTCGCTTTTTTGTATCTATATGTTAAAAATTTGTATAATCCATAAACTAAAGCAAGCAGCACTAGTAAGTTTAATAGCTGCCAAGCACCAGTTAAAAATGACATAGTTTTCCTCCGACAATTTCCTCGCAGATAATCTTACCATGTTTTTCAATTTGCTAATAGGGGCTATGGAAGAATTTCTTCCTAGATTATCTAGTTCTGGCGGAATGATTTCTGATAATTACAACAGATTACTTCTTATTAAACTTTTTATATGGTATATTTTAGCTATTAAAATTAGCTAGGAGGAATAGGAATGACAGTAAACGATTTTCGCAAGCCTGATTTTGAGATATCTCCCCAATTTATTAATCGCTGGTCGCCGAGGTCTTTTGTAGAGAAGGACATTTCCGAAGAGGTTTTATTCAGTGTCTTTGAAGCAGCACGTTGGGCTCCTTCAGCTTCAAATATGCAGCCTTGGAGATTTGTTATTGCTCGTACACAGGAAGATTTAGAAAAGTTTCATTCCTTTATTGTGCCAGGAAATCTTACTTGGGCCAAGCATGCTTCTGCTTTAGCTGTTATTATTTCAGAAACAAAGACGGAAAGAGGAGAAAATGCGTGGCATGCATTTGACGCTGGTACTGCATGGAGTCATCTTGCGCTAGAAGCTGCCAATAAAGGCTTGGTTACCCATGCTATGGGCGGCTTTGATAAAGAAAAAGCTCGTCAAGTTTTGAATGTGCCAGAGGAGTATGCACTTCATGCAGTAATTGCAATCGGCTTTCAAGGCGAAAAAGATGCCTTGCCGGAAAATTTGCAAGAACGGGAAATACCAAGTGGCAGACGCCCATTAAAAGAATCTCTTTTCGAGGGAACCTTTGGTAAAGAAGCTCTTAAATAACGACTAAATACATAAGAAAAGGGAAGATAGAGCAATATTCCCTTTTCTTCCTTTAAGCATTATCATCCGCATTTTCTTGTGTCGGTTCTAACCCATCCAAAATCATATAGCCTTCTTCATATTTAAAAATTGGCCTATAAACATCTCCCCAGCTTTTTAATGTTTCTTCAATGAGCATACGCAAGGAAGAAGCCGTTTCGTCTTTCTCGTTCGTATTATTCGTTTTATGTCTGCGATGATAAAGCATAAGCTCGTCAATCCAATAAAAACGGTGTGAGACAATAAGCTTTAGCAATATTCTAATATCCTCGACATACCTTCCGCCATATGGATCATCTACAGGCCAGCCGCCGACCTCTCTTACTGCAGAGGTTCTGTAGCATCTTGGCCATATAGACGTGTTTGCAAGTAAAAAATCATATGGATTAGTATAATGTCTGCCTTGTTTGATTCGCGACATATAAACCTGTCCATTTTCATCTTCAAAGCTAATATTGATATTGCCGCTGATCACAGCAACATCTTCCGGCTGTTGTTTCGCTTCATTAGCCATGCTTTGCAATGTGTTCGGATAAAGCCAATCATCAGGATCGAGCTGTACAAAAAAAGGTGTATCTATATGGCTCAGCCCTGTATTCAAGCTAGCCGATTGTCCTAAATTCTCTGGATGTCTTACATATGAAATTCTAGGATCGACAAGAAACTGTTTTACTAACTCTGGACTTTCATCGGTAGAACCATCATCAACCAACAAGATTTTCCAAGAGAAATAAGGCTGTGCGTAGATGCTGCTGATTGCATCAAGTATATATCTCCCGGGGTTATAAAACGGAATCAGGACTGTAATAATATTATCCATCTTTATTGCCTCCAACCTTTCATATTAAATACATATTTATTCTATGAGAGGAAGTATAAAAATGTATGTTCAAACATCTTCCTTTCGCAATTTTGGCATTCGCGTAGTAGATTTCAATATTTATATGTCTATTTAATATAAGCAAAAGGCCTTTTACTTTAAAAGAAAAGACCTACTTAAAACCTATTCTGTTATATGTACTATAAAAAATATAAATATTTAATTCTTATAATTAAATGTCCATATTGTTTATAAGGTATTAATAATGAGCTTCAATCGCTAAAATCCCTTCAGTATTAAAAGTATTTTATGCCTATCAATAAGGAATATTTCTTTGCACTATCCATCCTTGTCTATATTTTATAAATGAGGTTATACCAAGCTGTCCCTGCATGCTGGGACTCTGATAGACCATGGTTTTTAAATCCTAATTTCTCATAAAAAGGAATCAATTCTTCCTTGCACGTTAATGTAATTCCTAGTCTGTTATTTTTAATTACAAGCTCTTTTAATTTGTTCATCAAAAGCAGGGAAACCCCTTTGTAACGGGCCTCTTTTGCTACCGCTAATCCAAGAATACTTTGAAATCCGCCTGCAGACGGATTTTGCTGAATACTTTCAAACAAATCATCTGTTATATATGGATAAGGAATGATTGGACCATTAATATAGCCAATGATTTTCCCCTCTTTTTCCGCAACAAGAAACGTATCCTTTATTAAAGCAATTCTTTCTAAAAAGGCTTCCTTTGTTGCTGCTTCTTCTTTTGTAAACCCTTCATTTTCAATGGTTAGCAATCTTTCCAAATCCGTTTCTTTCACATTCCTTATTTGAATCATTTTTCCTATCAACCTTCCGTTTATCTATTATCCGTTCAAGCTTATTATGTATTTTTTCTAGTAACATACCGTCTAACAATTATTCTATTTTTTCACCTACTTCTTGTAAAGAGAGAATTACTTCTTACATAAAAAAACAGGAAAAAGCCTGTTAACTCTTTCCTGACATCATTCAATATGAAGGTAAATTCCATTTGATAATAAGACCTAGATGTGTGAGTCCCCCTCCGAAACCATACAAAAGCAGGCTGTCTCCCTCTTTAATTTTTTGGTCATATAATCCTAGTTGAATCGCCAGTGGGATAGAACTGGAGGATGTATTCCCATATGGTACCATGCTTGTTAAAGTCTTTTCGATTGCCGCACCTGATTTATCACAAATAGACTCAATCATTCGCAGATTCGCACTATGGGGAACGAACCAATCCAGTTCCTCTATCGTCATATCTGCCTTTTTTAAAAGCTCTGCCATTGCTCCAGGCACCGTTCTTGTCGCCCATTTATAAACCTCGCGGCCATTTTGAACCATCTTCCCGTTTGTCTTTAAAGGCTCACCATTCATTTGCTCCGACATGGCAGTTCGGTACACATGAATTCCTCCCTCTCCGTTTGTACCCATATGGGATGCCAGAAAGCTAGGATTTTCCTCATCATATTCAACGAGCATGGCACCAGCACCGTCTCCAAATAAAATACATGTCGTCCGATCTGTATAATCAGTCACCTTAGACAGCGTTTCTGCAGCTACGACGAGCACTTTTCGATGCATTCCTGAAGTAATCAGACTATTCGCGAGATGCAAGCCATATGTGAAGCCCGCACATGCAGCACTTAAATCGAATACTCCAGTAGAGCTCATGTGAAAATGTTTTTGAATTTGGGCAGCTACACTTGGGAAGCTGAAATCAGCTGTAGTTGTCGCAACAATAATAAAGTCTACGTCTTCAAGTGACTTTTTTGAGTTTGCAGCCAAATGTTCAATCGCCTTGATTGCTAATGTGGAAGAAAACTCGTCTTCTGCTGCTATCCTTCTTTCTTTTATGCCGGTTCTTTGCACAATCCATTCGTCATTTGTCTCTACCATTTGGGCCAAATCATCATTTGTCAGCCTTTTATCAGGCACGTATGTCCCGATTGCCGTTATTCTTGCTTTAGATATCATGATTGTCTCTCCCTTTGTTAATTTATAACCAGTTTATATATCCAACTATTAGTATCAGGTACTAAATTTATAATATTATTTTCTCGCTTCATTTGTCAACATACTAGTATTGGAAAAGGCACTGTCCTTTAAATAAGAAAAAGCTATTTTATATAAAATGTTTAAAGCCTTGCATCTGCGACTCAGCTCTTCAAAAACGGGCCATTACCATAAAAAAGACGCTCCTCTAAATAGGAACGTCTTCATTCTTTATCCTTGTTTTGCTGCAAGCTTTTTCTTGGAACTGCGGAAGGCATGCTCAATTTCTTCAAGTGAGCGTCCTTTCGTTTCAGGAACAAATCGTTTTATAAAAATTAGACTCAATATTCCTAATCCTACAAACAGGAAGAAGGTAGTCGATAATCCGAATGCATCAAATAAAACAGGGAATAGCAATCCTACAAGGAAATTCATCATAAACAGACAGAATATTGATATTCCCATCGCTAACCCGCGCATATGAAGGGGAAAGATTTCAGATTGCATCAACCATGTGACAGGTGAAACGGCACCTTGCTGGAATGCTAAAAATAACACCGTCAAACTGAGAATAATAAATGGCAGCATGGCAGATCCTTTCATTACAATCGAAATGATACCGATAAGCAGCAGAGATGTGCTTGTCCCTGCCATGCCGACAAATAGCATTGGGCGTCTGCCCACCTTGTCAAGCAAGGCTATTCCTACGAAAGTCGCCAATACGGAAATGACTCCATTGGCAATATTGCCGATAAGGGCAGCTTCCGTTGAAAATCCTGCATCCTTTAATATTTCTGTTCCATAATACATAATGGAGTTTACTCCTGTTAACTGCTGTATCATGGCGATTCCAATTCCTATAAGTATAATTCTGCGAACATGCGGAAGTTTTAAATCCTTAAAAGTAGCTTTTTTAAGCTTTCCTTCTTCTTTGATTGTATTTTCAATTTCCTTCAGCTCTCTTCGTGCTTGAACTCTTTCTCTTATCTTTTCAAGCACTGCCTGTGCTCCTTTTATATTACCTTTCGAAGCTAACCAGCGCGGACTTTCCGGAACGATTAGCATTCCTATCCACAACAGCACTGCTGGAAGTGTTGCGATAACTAACATATATCTCCAAACATTACCCATTTCTCCGAAAGAATTCGCAAGGATTGCATTAAATATGTAAGCGAGCAGTTGCCCTGTAACAATCATTAATTCATTTTGTGTAACAAGTCTTCCCCTTTTCTCTGCAGGAGCCATTTCTGCTAGGAAAGCAGGAACTGTCACCGATGTAGCTCCGACGGCAAGACCTAAAACAAATCTGCTTAACACCATGATTTCCATATTAGGTGCAAATGTACAGCCGATTGTTGCGATAAGAAATATAAATGCGACGCTGATGATTGTTTTCCGTCTTCCCTTCCTGTCAGCCAGCCTGCCTCCGAAAATAGCACCAAAAGCTGCCCCGAACAAAAGAGAACTAGTGACTAGCCCTTGTGTAAAAGGAGTCAAATTCAACTGGTCTTCTCTTGACATATAGGGAAGAGCACCATTTACTACGCCGGTGTCATAACCATATAAAAGACCTCCAAAAGTTGAAATGAATGTAATGAGTTTTAAGTATGCCTTTTGTGAAAGCTTCTGTTTTTTCTGCACATTTCCTGTCTTACTTGTGCGGTCTGTAGAAGATGTTCTCACAAAACCAGGTTCTTCGCTTGTTTTCATGTACTACTATCTCCCTTATAAGAAAAAATTGTGAGTTATACTTCCATTATTCTAAGAAGTGTATACAAGTTAATTACCTTTTCAGGAGATTGTTTAAACATAGAGACAGAAAATACAAGGTAAATGAAAAAAAGCTGCCATTTTGGCAGCTTAGTGTCGGACGACTTATTCTTGCTCATTTTCGACAATGAATTTTGCTTGCTTGTCCATTTTTAAACCAGCAACACATAAAACAATAATAAGAAGAAAGGCAATCAATGCCATCAGAGGAATCGTAATGAACCCAAATAAGTTAAAATAATCGGTCGTACATGATACTCTTCCACATGAGCCTAATTCCGGTGGAAACAGCATAATATAATTATGGTAAAGAGAAATGATAAACCCTATACTCGCTAATGATAAAAAGCTCCAGATTTGATTATAATCTTTCCTTATAAGAGCTAATCCAACAATGACCGGCAGAGGATACATAAATATACGCTGTAACCAGCAAAGCTTACATGGTTCATATTTCATAATCTCTGAAAAAAACAGGCTGCCGAATGTGGCAATAGTCGAGACTAGCCATACAGCCATCAAAAGTCTCTCTTTATTTTTATTTTTCACCTAACATATCCTCCTTGCTGCAGACGAAAAGTTATTGTTTTATAACTGTCATCCATGTCTTCACATTCTTAATACGATAACATAATTTTCTCCTATTAAACATGGCTTGTCTATCCAATTATGGGTATTAAGACAACCATAGGAATTAACTCTTTGTTTGCCAAACATTTTACTCACTTATTATAGTTTATTTGCGGCAATTAATGTAGGTATGAAAACAAGGTATTGACTTTTGCCAATACCTTTTATTTATTTCACTCTGCTTGTGCAATCACTTCCAGACTGCTATCCTCTGCATAATGAATGATATTAGTGATTTTGTAAAATTTTTTGTCGATTTTAATGGTTTCTCCTATGGATGGAGATGTCTGAAAGATGATCTGTTTGGATTGCCAGCCTCTCTCTTTGTCTTGATACAGTGTATTTAATCTTACCAAAAGGATCACCTCCTATCAGTGTGCTCCCCATAACATATAATTTTTTTTGTTATTTATGACAATTTTTTCTGTTACAGCTATATCTCGTCAGCAAGCTAAATGGAAAAAACAGGACATTGCTGTCCTGCTTTTTTCTAATCTTTTTGGTTATGTACTATGCTGTTTTTATAAATTCTTATTTTGTATCTTCCAATACATCTCGGATAAATAACCCTAAATTTCCGCTCGAATCAAAAAAGATTGACCATAAAAACAAAATTGGAATAGCTACTGTTAAATAACAGTATTTGAATACTTTTTTCATATCTTTTCAAACCATCCTCTCACTAAACATTACTATATTTTACCATAAAAATTTCTTTATTTCGAATAATCTCACTTTTCTGTCGTTGTATTGGAACAGAATCAAAACTTTATAATAAAATAATTTAAATAAGTCTGGTTCACTAAATGACAAATAAAGGGAAGGATTTTTTATGGGTGTAATCAGTGGCAAAGCTTTAATTGAACGTATTGACAGAATGAATACAGAAATTTGGCTGGACGGCTCCAAGCTAGTGGAAAAGCCTTCCAACCATCCAGCATTTAAAGGAATTCTTCAAGCAAAGGCTGCTTTATATGATATGCAGACAAATCCGAACAGATTAAAGGACATGACCTTTCCCTCTCCACTTACAGGCAATCCTGTCGGTTTATCCTATTTGCAGCCAAAAACGATGGAGGATTTACGGAAAAGACGTACAATGATGGAAGCCTGGGCTAAAGCGACTTATGGAATGATGGGCAGAAGCCCTGATTATTTAAATACGGTGATAATGAGTCTGGCTTCATCTGCTGGACTGCTCGCTGGTGAAGAAAATTGTTTTCCAGAAAATATTAAAAATTTATTTGAAGAAGCACGTGAAAAAGATTTGACTTTTACACATACATTTATCACCCCACAGGTTAATCGGTCCCAGGTATTTTTGGAAGACAGCAAGGAACCAATTTCCGCAAAAGTTGTAGCAAGAACCAAGGACGGCTTAATAATTAAAGGGGCACGGCTGTTGGCCACTCAAGGCGGTATTACAGACGAGGTACTCGTTTTCGGAGCACCTAAATTTGATAAAAATGAAGCGTTCGCCTTCAGTATTGCATCAGATACACCAGGGCTTAAGTTTATATGCAGAGAATCCTTTGCAGGCGGCGATTCACTCGTTGACTACCCTTTAAGCGCAAGATATGAGGAGATGGATTGTATTCTCGTCTTTGACAATGTTCTTGTTCCGTGGAATCGGGTGTTCTACTATGACAATCTTAAAGCAGCCAATGACTTTTTGAATAGGAGCTCCTTTCACCACTACGCATTGCATCAAGTGCTGATAAGACAAATAAAGAAAACTGAATTCATATTAGGCATAGCCGAATCTATAATTGACACCATTGACATTAGAGAGTATTCACATATACAGGAAAAAATGGCGGAGATTATCATCGCATTAGAGACTATGAAAGCTTTATTAGAAAAGTCCGAGCATGATGCACAGCCTGATCAATGTGGACATCTCGTACCAAATATCCTTCCTCTTCAAGTTGCAAGCAATATTTTCTCGAAAAGTTATCCCCGTTTTAGTGAAATTATTCAGTTGATTGGTGCAAGCGGACTTGTGACATTGCCGCAAGAGAAGTCTTTTCATTCTGCTATTCGCAATGATTTACTTCAATACATGCAAGGTGCAAGTAAAAAAGCGGAAGATCGCAATAAAATATTTCGGTTAGGCTGGGATTTGACGATGAGCGCTTTTGGCACAAGACAGACTCAATACGAACGATTCTTTTTCGGTGACCCAATACGCTCAGCAACCAGTTTATACAAACATTATTCATTGCAGCAGCATGTACAACAAGTAAGCGAGTTTTTAAACTTGCAGCAACCAGATGAGCACAGTTCATAAGAGCCTGTATCTTTTGATAATAGGCTTTTTTGTTTTTTATTATCTCATTGCTTTGCCCTTCTATACAATAAATGGCACAAATCTTCCTCATACATATTCAAGTTTGTTATAGGGAAAACTGAATTTGAAACTTATTAAGGAGGGTTCTAGCGCCATGAAAAAAGTAAAACATTTGCTTGCAGTCGCAGCCTTGACAGCAGTTATGACAGGGTGCGGCAATGATGATGATAATAACGGCACTGCCATGAATGATAATAATAATAACAATACCGAAAACAACTTGAACGCTGACAATATCGGCAATAACTCAGACGAACGCAATAAAGCGGACCTTGACGTAGCTGATAAAGCGGCTGAAAAGATAAAAGATATGAAAGAAGTGAAACGTGCAGTTGTCATGAAGACAGATGAAAATGCCTTTGTTGCTGTACAGCTTGAAGGAAATCAAGAAGATGGTGTAACAAATAAACTAGAAGATAAAATCGCTGACAGAGTGAAGGATACGGATAGTGAAATTGATAATGTGTATGTATCTTCAAATCCAGATTTTTATGATCGCTTCACTAATTATGCTGATGATATTGAAAATGGCAAACCAATCAGCGGTTTATATGATGAATTTGTTGAGACAGTAACAAGGATTTTCCCTAATTCCCGCTAGAAAAGTAAAACACCCAAACCAGTGGTTTGGGCGTTTTTAGTTTATTAATAAGGATAGTATGGGTATGGGTATGGCGGATATGGATAATACGGATATCCTCCATAATACGGGCCGCCAATAAGAGCACCAGCAGCTAGACCCCCTAGCAGTCCCGCAGCGAAAGGTGCACCAAAGCCGGGCCGAAAACCCCATGGACGATAAAATGGGCGTCTGCCAAAGCCAATTGGTCTTCTTAAATCATTTTGGTAAAATCCATAATTTGCAGCTATCTCATTCATCTGTAGTTTACCTCCTCTTTATAATCCCTAATAAGATATTCACCCACCCAGCGTCTTGCTTAGGTAAAAGCACTAGTCATTACGGAAAAAAATCGGAGACAAAATCAGAGGCATTCAAGAATAGCGATTTTCTTTAAATCCTTATTATTGTTTTTTGTTTTCCTGTAGCTGTCTTTTGATGATTTCCGGTAAACGGCTAAGAAGTCTTTAACAGACAACACCTTAAATCTCGCTTCTGCTTCCACCTTCATTTCTAACAGGTTATAAGCAACTCCTGCAAAGTGAGGCAGGTCTTCTTCATAGGCGAACCCTATTTCAAACCCATTTTTCTCAAACTTATGCTCGTGTAAATCTGTCAGTTCATACGACAGCTTTTCCATCATTTCCTTTAAAAGGGGCCATTTCTCCTCTATATAAGATATTGGCACAAGAATATCAATATCCTGTGGGTTAAAGTTAATACCCGTTACGACTTCAAGCCCTAATGACCCATATAAAACAGGAGTTATACCAAGGTTTTTATTTAAGGCCTTTCCTATATAGAGGAACTCTTGATAAAGTTCGTCACTTGTCACTTGACCATCTCCCTCCTTTACACCTAACTTCAGTATAAAATACCTTTAAGGATGAATAAATCATTATCTCATTTAAACAAATCAACAAAATAGCCGATATAAATATATAGTAAGACAAAAGGGGTAATAGATATGGAAAGAAAATATTTAAATGTGATGGAAGAAATTGTAGAGTCTCTTGTTACCTATTTATTACTAAGTCCAGATTTTCAGCTTTTTTGCAAGTGCGAAAAGTGTAAAATGGATATAATTGCATACAGCCTAAACAACCTGCCTCACCATTATGTAACAACAGAAAAAGGCAGACAACATGTGTTTGACCACTTAAACACAGAAGAAAACAGAAAATGGATAAATAAACGACTTATTAGCGCCATCTATCTTGTAGGAAACTACCCAAAGCATGAGCAGCAGTAACTAGCTGTTATAGAAAAATAAAAAAGGAATGAACTGGACTCACCAGATCATTCCTTTTTTGCTGTTAGTTTGTTGCTGGTTTTCTATTTGGGCTTCCTTGCTTCTCAAGCTCTTTAACTGCTTCTTGACTTGTATCGACTCGTTTAACAAACAGTGCCAGAATTAAAGCAATAGCATTAATAGCAAGTGTCACGTAGAAGGAATATTGAATTCCCTCAAGCAGCGCTTTTTGTGTAAGCAGTGCAGCTGAAGCTTCTGTCACAGAAGCTGGATCTACTCCAGCCATCATACTTTCCGCTTCGTTTTTTGTGACTGTATTCATAATTGTAACAAGTATCGCTGTCCCGATTGATCCTGAAACTTGCTGAGCTGTATTATTAACAGCCGTTCCATGAGGATTCAAACGTGTTGGCAATTGGTTTAAGCCGTTTGTCATGATTGGCATCATTACCATTGACATTCCGAACATACGCAATGTATAGACAAGAATGATATAGGCATGTGTTGAATCTATTTGCAAATGTGCCAGCATATATGTCGATACACCTGTAATAGCCAGACCTATAACGGCAAGAACACGGGGACCGAATTTATCGAACAGCCTTCCTGTGATCGGCGACATAATCCCCATAATAACTGCACCAGGAAGCATCATTAAACCAGAATCAAGTGGCGATATCCCTCTGACGTTTTGTACATATGCTGGTGTCAAAATCATCCCGGAAAACATCGCAACCGCATTAACTATCGCAATAACAGAGCCTAGCGCAAACATTGGATATTTATAAACACGCAAATCAAGCAGCGGTTCTTCCATTTTTAATTGTCGCATGATGAATACCGCCAATGCTATAGCACCGGCAATCAATGATATTAATACAACTGGATCAGACCAGCCGTCGGAGCTTGCGGAGCTGAAACCATATAACAATCCGCCGAAACCGATGGAAGATAATACAACCGATGTATAATCTAGTGTTGCATTTTTATTTTGTGTCATAACATTCTCAAGCTTCCATGCTGCCAGCAGCAAGCTGATTACAGCAAGCGGAAGAATCATTTCAAATAAAAGTCTCCAGTCATAAAATTCAACAATATAACCAGATAATGTTGGTCCGATTGCAGGAGCTGTAATCATAACCAATCCGAAAATCCCCATAGCAGCACCACGTTTTTCACGGGAGAAGCTAATTAGCATGATATTCATTAACAGCGGGCCCATAACCGAAGACCCTGCCGCTTGGATCATTCGTCCTGCAAGCAATGTGCCAAAGTTAGGAGCAAATGCTGCCAATGCAGTACCTGCTGTAAAAATGGCCATGGAGGTAATGAATAGGCTTCTGTTCGAAAATCTAGTTAACAGGAAGGCTGAAGCTGGTATTAATACACCACTGACAAGCATATAGCCTGTTGACAGCCACTGTACCGTCGAATAATCGTCAATTTTTAGGTCAACCATAATTGATGGTAATGCAACATTCAAAAGTGAGTTGTTTAGAAATGATACAAATGCACCTACAAATAGAATGGCAATCATCAAATATGGAGGTTTCTTTTGTTGTAAACTGGAATCCATATAGTTTTTGTCTCCTTACCCTTAGTAAATTAATTTATCTTTTTATTATCTGCACATGCTAATTGGAGTATGTCAGGACGTTTGATAATTTGCGCAGAGATGTTTTGCTTCTGAAGTGTGTCGACAAGCTTTTTTAATTGCATGTTGATTAAATCCTTCATCATACTTCTTCCCTGCCGAATCCCCTTTTAAGAAGATCCATTTGCTTCAGATAACTGTCAGTCGCCTCTGCAACGGTTAAATCCTTCACATACATTTGAACAATATTATGGAAGGTAACGGCTGTCATAACTCTTACCATGTGATGCAATTCACTTTCATCCTTTAGGTTCAGGTTGCTTTTGTTAATCGATTGGGAGATATTTAAGAAAAGACTTTTTTGCTTTTCTTCGTATACATTATTAGCTAATGTGTTCTCCAATTTATAGTTCATATTCAAAAAGGCGTTTTTAAAAAAGTTTTCATGATTTTGTTCTTTATGATTTGTCACCATAAATTGAAAGGACTTAATAAAGGTTGCGAATAAATCTCCGTCATTTTCCTCTAATATGGAAAGGAATCGCTTCGTATTTTTCTTGGAGATTTCACTTAATAAATAAAAATACAAATCCTCTTTGTCATCGAAATACTGATAAAAACTTCCTCTCGGAATACCTGCGCTTTTAATAATATTGGCAATAGATGCCTCATGTAGCGGAACTCTTGAAAATTCTTCTTTTGCAGCATGAATCAACGTATCTTGCTTATCTGCTGCTAAATGGAAAAATGTTTGTTTTGGCATAAGACAACTCCTACTTCCTATACATGACACAGTGTCACATCTGATAACAAAATTTATTATATGTGACAGCGTGTCATCTTGTCAATATATTAAGATGACATCATGTCACTTTTTTCGGAAAAAATCTTAAACAGATACAAGTTAGCATTTTCCTATTATTTCAAATCGATTATAGGTCTAAAAGATTACACAGTGGCACAAAAGCCCTGCAAGAGAAAACCAAAAAAAACCAGAACAAGACTCTTTCTAAAAAGGTCTTGTTCTGGCTATCTTTGAATGAGCCTGTTATTTGTTTCCTTTTTGTCTGTCTATTTCCTGCTTAAGACGACCTTCCGGTGCGAAGTCCTTTTCCCAGTTCGGCGGCTTAATGATTTTTCCGTCTTCTTCTCTAAATCTTGGTTTACCGTCTTCAAACAGCTTGCCCATATTTGCTTCTTGAACAATCTTAAACAGATTAAATGGCTCTACGCCTGCAATGACAAAGCTTCCTTGGTTAAAATACTCCACATCTGTCAATGCGTCCATTTGTGCAACAAGCACATCATCGACAGGCTTTTTCTCTGTCGTAATTTTAGCAGCGGCTTTATGAAGGCCAGCAAGAAATGCTTGAAACAGCTCCTGAAATTTTTCTTCTTTTCCGTCAGCTGTTGCATAAAGAAATTCTACAAGCTCTTCTCCTGTCCATACAGCTCTGTTTACAGCTGTTTTTTCTTCAATCGGTGCAGGTGTTTCTCCGACTTGATGTCCGAATGCTTGGTGAAAATCTTTCACCATATTATACATAATATTAAGGTCTTTATTTTGTTCGTTTCCCATAATGACTCCCTTTAAAAAAATTCTTCCATGAGTATTTTACCATTAATGCTACCAATATGGGACTTCCATTCTGTTTTTTTTGTAATCCTTGTAAGAGAATATGCGATTTCCTTTTATATAACAACGTTTTGGCCACCGCGGCCTGAACCAACGAAGCAATGTGAAAAAACATTAATTTACTAGTATTTAAACCCCTGTTATAATACTAGAGGAAAGAGGTGTTGAATCAGTGGATATATTCAGTGTTAAAGAATTGTCAGAGGTTGTACGTCATGTAGAAGTCGAAGGTCAAGGGGGTATTTTTACAGAAGAAACTGGAAAACTGCCAAAGGATTATCCAAAAGAATTTCTGAGTAGAATTGTCAACTATATATCCGATCAAGTGTTGATTAATAAGATTGATGCTTTAACCGAGGATGAAGCACTTCATATGTTTGTTAAATCCGTTTATATTGTACGAATCAAACATTTGGAAAGCCCTAATAATTTCGAGGAAAATGCACTTATAGAAAAAGTTTTTGAAGATTATATAATGGAACCTTCCGCGCTTAATTAACCTGCGCTCTTTAGATAAATGTTTTCAGGCTGTTGAGGGCATACCCAACGGCCTGAACTCTCCATATATTAAGTCCTTATCGAGTCCGTTTGTTGCGATTTAGATTACTTACGATTATTTCCACCGTATTTTTCTTTGCAAGTAAATTCTCATATTTTCTTTGAGACATTAAGTTATATTTCCAATCCGCTTGCCATTTTTTTGTTTTCAACTCATAAGTATTCACAGGTTTCCACACCTTTCCAATCATTCTAACAAAGTTTTACCCGCCTACATCATTCTGTAAACATCTTTTTTTATTTCAAAATAATAAATATTCGCTGTCTCTTTTTCAGCTGTTGGAGTACAATAATAAACAGTGAAAATAGGAATGGAGCAGTTAAATGGAAATTAGACAATTAATGTACTTTGTTGAAGTAGTAAAGCAGAAAAGCATGACGAAAGCATCTGAAAAACTGCATGTTTCCCAGCCTGCCCTTAGTAAAGGTGTCAAAAGTTTGGAAGAAGAAATCGGCATCACGCTAATTAATCGATCAAATAAAACACATGAACTAACAGATGCTGGCCAGATCGTTTACGATTACGCGCAAAAGATAATGGCTCAAATGGATGAGATGGCAACTACCCTCCACGATATGACTAATCTTGCTCGCGGGAACATTAACATCGGTATTCCGCCAATGATCGGCAGCCTCTTTTTCCCTAAAGTTATATCTGCATTTCACAAGGCGTATCCGAATATTCAAATCAATATTAAAGAGTATGGAGCGGCTAAAGTAGTCAAGAGTGTCGAAGAAGGAGAAATTGAAATTGGTATTGCCGTATTGCCAATAATGGATGAGTCTTCGTTCCACGTCTTCCACCTTGTGAGTGAAGAAATTAAATTAATTGTCCACAAACAGCATCCTCTTTCCAATCGAAAAAAAGTCCATATGAAAGAACTTATAGATGAAGAGTTTATTTTTTACAGTGAGGATTTCGCCTTATATGAAATGATGAAACGTGGATTCATCAACGCAGGATTTGAGCCGAACATCATCTTTAAAAGCTCACAATGGGACTTCATGATTGAAATTGTTGCTGCGAATTTAGGGATTTCCATGCTTCCAGAATCGATTTGCAACCGCACAACAAACAATCAAGTAAGATTTATTGATTTAGAACCAGTAACTAATTGGCAGCTTGCTGTCATAACAAAAAAAGACCGTTATTTATCTGTCGCCGGGAGAAGATTTATTGATTTTATTCTTCAGCAATAAATGATCATCTCCCCTGCTCCTCCCCCATTTACGCATCACCTTCTGCACGCACCCATTATAACTATTGGTTATTATAATTATAATAATTATGTATTTTACGAATAGCAACATTCAGCGTATGATAACTTATATAGTTAATCTAAGGTTTAAGGGCGAGCATTTATTCCATTGATTGACAGGGAAGGTGATCGTATTGAAATTTCTAATCATTATCGGGCAAATTGCTTTTATACATCTTTTTCTTTTTCTTGGAATGGGAGTAAAAATGGTTGTGTCAGTTCCGCTGCCAGCATCCATGATTGGTCTCATTTTTTTATTTATAGGTTTACAGCTTAAGTGGATTAAACTGAAGTGGGTAGAAACTGGTGCAGCCTGGCTGCTGGCTGAACTGCTGCTGTTTTTCATTCCATCTGCTGTTGGTATCGTCAACTATGAAGAAATCCTTAATATGAAAGGAATTGAAACGGTTCTTCTCATTGCTGTCAGCACCTTTATCGTGATGGGAGCAACCGGATTTACAGCAGAAAAAATCTATAATAGAAAGAGAAGTTTAAATAAATGAACATTATAATGTTTACTGTATTAACGTATATATTTTACAGAGTGACAAAATGGAGTTATAAAAAATGGAAAAATCCATTGCTACATCCGCTCCTGCTGTCACCACTGCTTTTAATTCTGTTTATCAGCTGTCTCCATATTCCAGCAGGAAGCTATTTAGAATCATCGCGGTTGTTGACACACCTGCTCGGCCCTGCAACAATCGCCTTTGCGGTGCCGATATATAAACATAAGCATCTGTTGAAAAAATATTTCGGTGTTATGCTAATAAGTGTCACAACCGGTACAGTAGTAGCTATCACGTCATCTTTTTTTCTATCACAATTAATTAATTTGCGAGCAGATTTCATTATAAGCATATTGCCGCGATCCATCACAACGCCAATCGCAATTGAAGTATCGCAGGAAATTGGCGGACTTCCGACATTAACAACCGTGTTTGTCATCATTACTGGAATCATCGGCGGGATAATTGGACCATATGCAATAAAACTTTTATCCTTGAAATCGCCTATTGCTAAAGGATTAGCTTTAGGAATGGGTGCACACGGTGTCGGAACAACAAAAGCGATGGAATTTGGCGAACAGGAAGCAACCTTTTCGACCTTGGCAATGATATTAGCTGCTTGGATTACGGTGATTTGGGGCAGTTCGCTCATTCCTTTGTTAATGAATATTACAAGCTAAAAAAAAAACTAAAATCCAAAGGATTTTAGTTTTTATTTTGAGTAAATGCTATTATTATTGACGACTTGCAACTCTCTAGTCGTTTTTTCCATATCACTGCCGCATATTGGGCATTTTGGTGTTTCAGTGCTTTTAAAATTGTCCCGAATCCAGCATTTGCATGTTTCAGATACACAATCCCAAACTACAACTTCTTCTTTTACAATTTCCTCGTTATTCTTTCGGCCAAATCCCATTGCCAAATGAAACACCTCCATGAAGCTTTGTTTGATTAGAGCCCACTATCAAAAAAAAAGAGCCCGTAAAACATAAAAAATCACTTGCAAACGTAAGAAATCTACAGACTAGACCTTAAAAACAAGTGACCAAACATATCTATCTTTCTTTTAACCTATCTTCCTATTATAACATACATATATAAAAAGTCAAATAATTAATATTCCATCTTATCATATTCCATTTCAATTGAAAAGCATTAGCTATCCTGTAAGCAATATGATATTATTTTCGAGTATGCAATAAATTCACCCATACTTTGAAATACTATGCAGTGATAGATATAGGAGGTCATCAATAATGAATATAACAGAGTATACAGTGGAAAAGATCGAAGATCCAACTGGCATTTTATCAGGAGAACGATATGAATTCTTTTTAACTCTGGAAGAGGATGAGGAGGACGAGCTGTTTGAGGACGGCACCATTCAATTAAAGGTATTGTTCTTCGTTGAGGAGTCAGAAATGAAAGTGTTAAATTATGACTTTTATAACAGCAGCCAAGACAAGTACTTGGATTTTGCTTTAGAAGAGGACGAGCTTCAAGAAGTATTTAATTTTTGCAGCAGTCATTACAAAGAGGCTTAAATTACATAAAAAGAGCAGGAGACATGTCTCCTGCTCTTTTTATTATACTTCGACCGACTTGCCATCTTCCACAATATGATGCATTAAATGCGCAAGATAGTGGATTGGACCAAAAGCGTCCTCTGCTTCTTCCTCTTCATCCTCATCAATTTGCAAATCATTTAAATGAAGTGCTATAAATTGGTAGAAGTCCTTTAATTCAAAGGAAAAACAAGCAGATGGTGTTTCACTTTCTTCCAGATATTGAAGAACTAAATACGATTCTTTTCCACTTTCATCAACTGCATCAAAATAGATGAAGTAGCCGATATTCGTATCCAACTCAAACAGCTGTCTAGTTCCACCGCTAGTTACTCGGTTAAAATCTTCTTCACTCAATTTTTGGACTGTAATGTTTTCCATTCCATCTTCTTTATGAAATTCAACAGTAAATTCTTTCATTATGTAGCACCTCTTTCTTTATCAGCCTTTATTGTAACAGACTTTGTCCAATTAACAAAAATATTGCTTCTAAAAAATTATGCTAAAAAGAACCCTGTCATTAGCAGGGTTCTTTATCATCAGCATATTAAAGTTTCGTTACGTTAACAGCTTGCGGGCCACGTGCGCCTTCTTCTATATCGAAGTTAACTTCTTGGCCTTCATCCAAAGTTTTGAATCCGTCTGTTTGAATAGCAGAAAAATGAACAAATACGTCATCTCCACCTTCTACTTCAATAAATCCAAAACCTTTTTCTGAGTTAAACCATTTTACTTTACCTGTTGCCATTTTATTGCCTCCTAGATTTAAATAACCAGGATATACATTTATATCCTTCATTTGTTTATATTAACCAATTGGAAGAGAAATTAAACATAAAAGAGAAATATTTTTATTAATCTCTATTTCTGTTTCTGTTTCTGCTTCTTCTTTCTCCGCCGCCGCTGCCGCCGCCACGGTTACGGTCATATCCACGTCCGCCTCTGTCATTACGACGACGTCCGCCAGAACGGTCACCTTTCGGCTTCTTAGAACGAAGCGGTTCAACTGCAGTCAATTTAACTGGCGTTGCATCTGGCTCTTTTGTAAGAAGCTTCAATGCACTTGCAAGCAATGTCACAGAATCAGTTTCTTCCAATAATGTTTCAGCAAGACGCTTATATTCTGCAAATTGATTTTCTTCAACTGTTTTTTGGATTTTGTTAATTGTTGCCTGTTGGTTTCCAGCCAATACATCTGTAGTAGAAGGTATCGGGTTTTTCACCATTTTTTTCTTCGTAACATTTTCAATGATGCGAAGATGATCCAATTCTCTTGGAGATACAAATGTTACAGCATAACCTTTTTTACCTGCACGGCCAGTACGTCCGATACGGTGTACATAGCTTTCAGGGTCTTGCGGAATATCAAAGTTGTAAACATGTGTCACACCGCTGATATCCAATCCGCGGGCAGCTACATCTGTCGCTACCATGATGTCAATTGTTTGTTCCTTAAAGCGACGGATTACTTGATCCCTTTTGCCTTGCGGAATATCACCATGAATTCCTTCTGCAGAATATCCACGCTTGATTAAGCCTTCAACCACTTCATCAACACGTTTTTTTGTTCTACCGAATACAATTGCAAGTTCTGGTGATTGGATGTCAAGAAGACTGCACAACACATCAAACTTTTGGCGCTCTTGTAATTCGATAAAGTTTTGCTCAATATTTGTAACCGTCATTTCTTTTGCTTTAATTTTAACAAGCTCTGGTTCAACCATGAAGCGTTCTGCTAATGATTGAATTCTTTTTGGCATTGTTGCAGAGAAAAGCAATGTTTGACGTGTTTTTGGTGTTTCACTTAGAATTCTTTCGATATCTTCAATGAAGCCCATGTTTAACATTTCATCTGCTTCGTCCAAGACGATCATTTTTGTATCTTGCAGACGAATTGTTTTACGTTCGATATGATCGATTAGACGACCAGGAGTCGCTGCAATAATTTCTGGTTTTTTCTTCAATCCGCGAATTTGGCGGTTAATGTCTTGCCCACCGTAAATTGGTAATGTACGGATGCCTTTCACTGCACCGATACGGTTAAGTTCTTCTGCAACCTGTACAGCCAACTCCCTAGTAGGTGCGATTACAAGACCTTGAACTGGTTTACCCACTTCAATTTTTTCTAAAAGAGGCACACCGAACGCTGTAGTTTTACCAGTACCTGTTTGTGCTTGTCCAATCATATCCTTGCCAGCAAGACCGATTGGAATCGCCTGTGCCTGGATTGGTGTTGGCTCTTCAAAGCCCATATTGGATAATGCTTTTTCTAAACTGCTGCTTAAATTAAAATCTGAAAAAGTGGTCAATACTTTTTCCTCCTTCATTATTGCTCATTGCATTTAATACTTATAAAGAATGGACGTTATCTATTATGATTGTCCATTTTGGATACCCTAGCCTATTTTACCCAAATTAGTAGGCATTTAAATAATCTTATCTTGAAAAATATTGGAGCAAGAGCGTTTTATAAATAATAATAAATATATACTCTCCACTTCCATTCACTTTTTTTCATGTTCTAAAACATTCTGGAAAAAAATATTAGGGGATTTAAATTCCTGATGAAAATGATTGGGTTTATGGAGAATGGCGAAGCACTTTTTGTACTACACTAAAAAAAGGTGATGCATTAAGGAAAGGCATCACCTTTAATCTAAAAATTATTAAGCTTTAGTAACGTTAGCTGCTTGAGGTCCACGGTTACCTTCAACGATTTCGAAAGTTACGTCTTGACCTTCTTCTAAAGTTTTGAAACCTTCTGATTGGATAGCGGAGAAGTGAACAAATACGTCTTGTCCTTCAGTAGACTCGATGAAACCGAAACCTTTTTCTGCATTAAACCATTTTACTTTACCTGTGTTCATTGTAAAACCTCCAAAATTGTGTTACACCTTTAAGAACTTATATAAATCTTTAGGAATCAGTGAAGCATCGCTACCTTTTCGGACATAAGCTATATTTGCAACTATGACCATCTATCCTTAAAAAACATATACCGAACTTACAAGCGTTAAATACATCATATATTCAATAGTGACTTTTGTCAAACATATTTTTTTCTTAATTAAATTCCTTCAGCAGAATCCACTGTGTGCTTCAGCAGCATACTTATTGTAACAGGACCTACTCCGCCTGGTACTGGAGTTATTGCAGATGCGTTTTCCAGGCATGCCTCATAATCGACATCACCGATATTGCCTTTATTATAGCCTGCGTCTAATATTACCGCGCCTGGCTTAATCCAGTCTCCTTGGATGAAGTTCGGCTTGCCGACTGCTGCCACTACGATATCAGCCTGTTTTACGTGGTCTGCTAAATTTGTTGTGCGGGAATGGCATGTAGTTACTGTTGCATCTTCATTTAACAGCAATGCAGATACCGGTTTACCTAAAATCGGGCTTCTGCCGACAACAACAGCATGTTTTCCGCTCGCTTTAATACCGTAATGCTCCATTATCTTCATAATGGCTGCAGGCGTACAAGATGGGAATTTGCCAAATCCAAGAGCCGTTTGCCCATAACCGAAGCTTGTTACCCCATCAACATCTTTTTCGATTGCAATCGTTTCAAATGCCTTTCTTTCGTCAATATGACCAGGAACAGGATGCTGCAGCAAAATTCCATGGACATTATTGTCGTCATTTAAGGCTTGTATCGTTTCAAGTAATTGTTCTGTTGTTGTCTCTTTATCAAGATGGATTCTTTTACTGTCTATTCCTAGCTTTGCACACGCATTTCCTTTCATGCGCACATATGTCTCGGAAGATGGATCGTCTCCAACGAGAATTGTCGCCAGACAAGGTGTTACGCCTTTTGTCTTTAACGCTTCAATTCGGCCTTTCAGTTCTTCCTTAACAGCATTCGCTACCACGTTTCCATCCAGTATTACTTTTTCAGACATGTATATCCCTCCAGGTATTGTGTTAGAAAGGTTAATTTACCTTTTGCCCAGACGACCGGCTATACACTTTTCACAGCTCCCATATGGTTCATTCCATTATTGTCGTCAGTCACTGCGAAACGAATCGTTTTTACTACGTAATCATAACATAGCTTTAATTTCATGAAAACATGTTTCGACAATAAAAAAGGCATCTCCGCATATTTGGGAGATGCCTGCTGTTTCGTGCTTGTGATAGATCTTTACTCATTTATTATTCGAAAATAATTAGACCTATGTAAAAACCGCACTTCTTGGCATATACTTAAGGGTCATGCACCGTGAAACGTGCCATACCTAAAACAATGAAAGCCCTGCCTCTCTTTCATCCTTACGGCTCCGAGGCCGTGCCAGTGTGAATTAGTTCTATGAATTAGAACGGTGGCAAAAATAACATTAACTAGAATAATTTTTTGGAAGGGTTAATCCGCATTTAGGAGATTATTTTAATGTGATTTTTGGAGAAGATTGTTAAAGTGGTGTTTGTTCTATATATCAACTGTTCCTTGTTGTCTTGCTTCTACATAACTTTACACAAGTTCTTTATGATCAATTCCGTTCTTACCTCAAATACATACAAGCAATATCATATCCTATTATTTACAGTTTGTCAATTCTATTTAAACCAAAAGATTAGTCACGGGATTGCCCGTGACTTAATTTTTTTACATTATATGATCCAATAGCTCTTCTGACTGTAAATCAGCTGGCACTGTAGCATGGAGGATTTCCTTTTCAAGCTGTTTTTTATAAAACAGCTGTTCTGCTTGATCCCATCCATAGTAGCTCGCCATATATGCCAATACCTCTTCCTTATATTGAACTGCTTCTTTGATGCCAAACAGCAGCAAGCCTGTTCTGCGCAGGAGCACATCGACTGGAGTCATCGCAAGCTCGTGTTCCAATGCATAATGCACTTTTGCCCATAAAAGCACAGGCATATTATTTTCAGCAGATGCTTTCTGTTCTTTAACAATGCGGTAAACAACCGGAGCATTGCTTCCATACATTCTCGCAACAGCTTCTGCATCTTCCTTCGTCAAGCCAGCATCCATTCCATCTGGAACAATACCGGCAACATAGCTGTCAAACTTGCTCGATCCCCCCACTTTCCCGCCAGATATTGGCAAATGCTTTGTCTGACATTCTGAAAAGCTTTTATTTGCTTTTGCAAATTTCCCACTGACTAAATTGACAACTGTTTCCGCCATTTTACGGTAGCCAGTCAGCTTTCCGCCAGCAATTGTCACAAGTCCAGACTCCGATTCCCAAATCTCGTCTTTTCTTGAAATTTCAGACGGATCCTTACCGTCTTCTAAAATCAACGGTCTAACTCCAGCCCAGCTTGATTCCACATCATCCTCTGTCACATTGACAGAAGGAAACATATATTTAATTGCATTTAAGATATATGTTCTGTCCTCCACTGTCATAGCTGGGTTAACAGGGTCTTCTTTATAGAAAGTATCTGTTGTTCCTACATAAGCTTTCCCATCTCTAGGAATGGCAAAAACCATTCTGCCGTCTGGTGTATCAAAATAAATGGCTTGCTTTAAAGGAAAAACCGATTGGTCGATAACAAGATGGACTCCTTTTGTAAGCTGCAATGTTTTCCCTTTTCTGCTGCCATCTTTTTCCCGAATGCTGTCAACCCAAGGACCGGCAGCATTAACGATAACTTCTGCGAAAACAGAATACTTCTCGCCAGTTAAAACATCTGTTACTGCTACTCCATTGATTTTCCCTTCTGTATCGTAAAGGAGATTTTCTACCTTTGTATAGTTTAATGCTGCCGCCCCTTTGTCTATCGCTTCCTTCATTACTTCTATTGTTAATCTGCTGTCATCTGTTCTGTATTCCACATAATAACCGCCGCCTTTTAATCCATCCTGTTTAACTAGCGGTTCATATGCCAAGGTTTGTTCTTTCGAAAACATTTTCCGTCTTTCCTTTTTTTTCACTCCTGCAAGAAAATCATACACCCTTAATCCAATGCTTGTCGTAAACTTGCCGAAAGTGCCGCCTGTATGAAAAGGCAACAGCATCCATTCTGGTGTTGTAACATGAGGTCCATTTTCGTAAACAACAGCCCTTTCCTTTCCGACCTCTGCTACCATTTTTACTTCAAACTGTTTCAAATATCGGAGTCCGCCATGAACAAGCTTTGTAGACCGGCTAGATGTGCCTGCCGAGAAGTCCTGCATTTCAACTAAAGCAGTTTTCATGCCTCTTGTAGAAGCATCCAGGGCAATACCAGCACCAGTAATTCCCCCTCCGATTACAAGCACGTCAAATTTGTTTTCTTTAAGTTGTTTTTTCAGTAAGTTGCGGTTTGTTTTCATTTTGGAAGTCCTCCTAAGGAATAATGTCCAACAAAAAAGAGACCACAAAGCATCATTACCATTACTTGATAACGACTTTGTGGTCTCTCCTGATCTCCGGACATTTTATTAACTTGTTTTTAGTATAACATACTTTTTTATATATTCACAGTATTTTGAATTAAATGATGTAATTTTAGTTTTTGAATGCCATTGTAGCGTTGACTGCTTTTTTCCAGCCAGCATATAGCTCTTCTCGCTTTTCTTCCTCCATGGCAGGATCGAACGATTTTTCTAACTTCCATTGTTCAGCGATTTCAGCTTGGTCCTTCCAGAAGCCGACAGCCAATCCCGCTAAATAGGCCGCACCAAGAGCGGTTGTTTCATTGATGACAGGTCTTTGAACAGGTACATTTAAGATATCTCCTTGGAATTGCATCAAGAAATTGTTCTTAACTGCTCCTCCATCTGCTCGTAATGTTTTTACGCTAATGTTCGAATCCGCTTCCATTGCAGATAAAACATCTCTCGTCTGATATGCAAGTGATTCAAGTGTAGCTCTGACGAAATGCTCTTTTGTTGTTCCTCTTGTTACTCCGAACATAGCTCCCCGCACATCACTGTCCCAATACGGAGTTCCAAGCCCAACAAATGCTGGCACTAAGTAGACACCATCTGTTGACTCCACTTTTGTCGCATATGCTTCACTGTCTTTTGCATCCTTCAGCATTCTTAAGCCGTCACGAAGCCATTGAATAGCAGATCCTGCTACAAAGATACTACCTTCTAGGGCATACTCCACTTTTCCATTCAATCCCCATGCAATTGTTGTCAGCAAACCATGATTGGAACGAACAGCTTTTTCTCCTGTGTTCATCAACATGAAACAGCCTGTTCCATACGTATTTTTTGCCATACCTTCCTCAAAGCATGCCTGACCAAATAATGCTGCCTGCTGGTCGCCAGCCACACCAGCAATTGGAATATTCTTTCCGAAGAAATGATAGTCTACTGTATGAGCATAAACTTCAGATGACGGCTTTACTTCTGGAAGCATTGACTTTGGAACAGTTAAAATTTCAAGCAGTTCCTCATCCCATTTAAGGTCATAAATATTAAACATTAATGTGCGAGATGCATTCGTATAGTCTGTTACATGCGCCTTTCCGCCAGACAGCTTCCAAATAAGCCAAGTGTCAATCGTCCCGAACAGCAATTGACCGTTTTCCGCTTTCTCTCTTGTACCTTCGACATTATCTAGAATCCACTTAACTTTTGTGCCTGCGAAATACGCGTCAATTAACAAACCCGTTTTATCTCTGAACAATTGGTTGTATCCTTGTGCTTTCAATTCTTCACATATTCCGTTCGTTTGTCTCGATTGCCACACAATCGCATTATAGACAGGCACACCAGTCTCTTTATCCCATACTACTGCTGTTTCCCGTTGGTTCGTAATACCGATGCCTTCAATTTGATCTGCCTTAATATCTGATTCTGATAAAACTGTTGCGATTACAGAGAGAATCGAACCCCAAATTTCACTAGCATTATGTTCCACCCAGCCTGGCTTAGGAAAAATTTGTGTAAACTCCTTTTGTGCTGTATGAACGATTTCCCCTTTTTTGTTAAAAATAATCGCTCTTGAACTTGTTGTCCCTTGATCTAAAGATAAAATATATTTCTCCACAAAAATACCCCCTAATTAGTTTTAAAAATTAATCTAGTATGTGAAAACTAGTATTATGCTGCTTTTTTCATTTTAATAGAATTGTTGCTTTTTGTGCCAAAAAATGCAAGCACTAACACCACTATACTTACGATGATAACTAGCCAAAAATAAGTAGATACTGTTCCTTTATAGAAATATTGATAAAATACAGAAGCTAATCCGCCTCCAAGAATTGGACCTACTACAGGAATCCATGCGTACTTCCAGTTTGAATCTCCCTTGCCTGCTATCGGAAGCAATGCATGAGCGATACGGGGCCCTAGATCTCTTGCCGGGTTAATGGCATAACCAGTTGTTCCGCCAAGAGACATACCGATTACAACAATTAATAGTCCAACTGCGATTGGGTTTAAACCTTCTGCAAACGAATTAGCTCCAATGTAAAGCAAGCCTAAAACTAACATGAATGTCCCAATTAATTCTCCAAGCAAGTTAGAAAATGTGTGCGGGATTGCCGGGCCTGTAGAAAATACAGCTAATTTCGCGCCTGGATCGTCTGTTGCCTTCCAGTGAGGTAAATAATGTAAGTATACGATGACTGCTCCGATAAATGCTCCAAGCATTTGAGCTATGATATATTCAGGCACTAGGCTCCATGCAAAATCACCATTAAGAGCAAGTGCTATTGTTACGGCAGGATTTAAATGGGCACCGCTGATACTGCCGACAGCAAAAGCACCCATCGCAACAGCTAATCCCCAGGCAACCGTTATCACAATCCACCCGCTATTATTAGAAAACGTTTTCTTTAAGTTGCTGCCCGCAACTACTCCTCCCCCAAAAACGATTAAGATCATTGTACCAATAATTTCACCTAAAAATGCAGACATTCAAAATCTCCCCCTTTACACCGAATGAAAAACAAAGTTAAAAAACAGCAAAAAAGGAGAGCACAACAGAAAAATATCACATCAAAATGTGAAAATCTGTGTGCATCTCCTTATCTCCGACACGTTTTATTAACTTGTAGGTTCATCATAACCTACTATGAAAACGCTGTCAACACATTTACAATATTTTCTCTAGAAAAATAGTAAGAACCTATTTATCCCATAATGTCCGTCTGGAAGTAGTTATGCCAGCTGCTCCAGCTTTAATCGCATTATTGACATCCGCTTCCGACCGTATTAGTCCGCCTGCTAATATCGGAACATCCAGCCGTTGTTTAATTTCTTCAATCATCCATGGCATCGTCCCTGGGAGAAGTTCAATATAATCAGGTCTTGTCCTTTGAACCAGTTTAATGCTTTTTTCAATGGCGTGGCTATCAAGAAGGAAGACTCGCTGTATGGCAATTACATTCTTTTGCTTAGCTTTTAGAATGACAGATGATTTTGTCGAAATCAGTCCATACGGCTTAAATTCCTGGCAAATAAATTCTGTAGCAAAGTCATCGCTCTTTAACCCTTGGATTAAATCCACATGATAAATCATTTTCTTGCCTGCACTTCTTGCCAGCTTGCTGATATTTTTCAATTGAGAAATATGTATTTCCAAGAAGACTCCTACTTCATAATCGCTTTCCAAAAAGGCTTCGAATTCCTTTAAATTTGATGATGCAGGTATTATTTTTTGGTCCATCTTTTACCCTCTAGTCATTTATTTTTTCTCTCTTCATAATAGCGGAAAACAAGGATGCATACTAGCAAAAATGCAAACCCAACTGCAAAGCCGCCAACAACATCTGTCGGGTAATGAACACCTAAATAAATCCTGCTTATGCCAATCATCAGAATGACCAAGCATGCAATAATAATCGTTGCTGCTTTTTTTCCTGCTGTCTTCCAGATATGCAAGAATACATATGCGGCACTTCCATAAAAAATTAAGGAACCCATGCTATGTCCACTCGGAAAACTGTAACCATGCTCTGTAATCAGCGGCAAAATATCCGGCCGCTCCCGTTTGAATATCCATTTCAAAAACTTATTAAGCAAGCCTCCAAGAGCCGGTGCACAAATCAGAAAAGCGGCAAGAGAAAATTTCCTGTAAAGGCATAAAAGCACTGTGCCAACCACGACTGCCACCGCGATAAACTTAATTGAGCCTAAATCGGTCAATATCACTGTCCATTCGGTTGTAGCATCACTTTCAAAAGACTGAATGTAATCAATAATAACTTGATCAAATGCGATTATTTCCGCTCCCTGTATTCTCGAGGCAACAAAAATAAACATGACGATAAACAATACGACTATGGTTAATATGGTAGTTACATATTTTAATGTCATTTGCTCTGTTTTATTCAATAATTCTCACCTTTCTTATAATGGATTGCCCATTTACATAGAACTGTAGACATAATTACCTAAAAAGGAAAATTTGTCAAACAAAAGCATGCAAAGGGGCAATCCCCCCTTGCATTATGCTTCTTTCGCGACTTTTTTTCTTGTTTTTGTTTTTGTCTTTACCTTTTTTTCTTCTGCTGCTGGCTGTTCCGGTTTAGTGTTGTCTATTGATGCTTGCAATGCTGCCATTAGGTCCATGACATTGGAAGTTTGCACCTTTTCTTTACTTGTAACAATTTCTTGGCCAGTTTTCTTGGCTTCAATCAATTCAAGGAGGGCTGTACGGTACTCATCCGTATACTTTGTCGGATCAAAAGCTGTTGTAAGCTGATCAATTAGCAGGATCGCTGTTTCCAGCTCTTTTTTGGCGATAGTTGCTTCTGCAGGGACATTAGGGACATCTTCAGCTTTCCTGACTTCATCAGGAAAATGAATAGTTTCCATTACTAGTGTATTTTCATACACCCTAATGACTGCAAGCTGCTCCTTCGAGCGAATGATTATTTTGGCGATACCGACCTTGCCTGATTCTATTAATGCCTCACGGAGTAGTCCGTAAGCTTTGTTACCTCCATCACCAGAAGACATATAATAACATTTATCATAATAAATAGGATCTATCTCTTCCATCTTAACAAAGTCGATAATTTCTACTGCCTTATCTTCATTTTCTTTTTGGAGCTTTTCCAAATCCTCTTTATCAAGAACAACATATTTACCTTTTGCATATTCATATGCTTTTACAATATCCTCAGGTGCCACTTCCTGTTCACATGCAGAGCATTTTTTTTCATATTTAATCGGCGCATGACATGTTTTATGCAATGTCCGCAGCTTTATATCTTTATCCTCTGTTGCTGTGTGCAGTTTTATCGGGATGTTAACTAATCCGAAGCTGATGCTTCCTTTCCACATTGTGTGCATACCATCTATTCTCCAATCCTAAATATTTCTTAGTTAATGTGTTTCTTATTAATAAGTTGGCTATTCCGCATGTCTTTCATGCAATGAAATCTTGGAAATGAATGAATTAGTCTCACTAGCGTACACTATTTCGTAAATAAACATTGTTAGGAGTACTGGTTTTATGAAATATACTGCTTCCTTTACAATAACAGAGTACCGCAAAGCTGATATGCTCTTTTCAGTAGGTGTTTCTGACAATGGAAACATCAAAAATGTCGGACAATTCAGTGAAGGATTAACAGCAAAAGAGTTAACCGCCTTATCAGGCATCTTAGAAAAGAATAAACAGTCTGAAGAAAAAGGCGTAATGACAGTCACACCTGGAATTTGTGTAGATTTAGAATTTACTTCCTTTGCCAATGGGCAAATTGAAAATCCAGTATTTCTCCAATTTGTTTTTGAAAAGTCTTGGCAGGAATGCACCTATGAAAAATTACTACAACAAATTGGCATAGAGCAACAAATTACCCACCCAGATAAGCCATTATTTCCGGGTAATGAGTTGCGCAAAATCGACTTTATTGAATATTTAACAGAAGTGAAAGATGTAATGCTTCCATTTTTACATAACCGCTTGCTAACTGTTATTCGTTTCCCGCATGGATTGTTTGGCGATTCCTTTTACCAGAAGCAATGTCCAGAGTATGCGCCTCCCTTTGTCCAGACAAGCTGGAAGGAGGATATTAATTACATTGTTTGCAATAATGAGCAGACACTTATGTGGCTTGGCAACCAGCTTGCATTTGAGTTCCATATTCCATTTGAAACGATTCTGTCAGATAGCATGCCGTCTGAAATTGTGTTTGATCTCGACCCGCCATCAAGAGATCATTTTTCACTTGCCATTAAAGCGGCCCAAATATTAAAGACCATTCTGGACGGCCTAAAATTAATCGCCTTTATAAAGATATCTGGCAATAAAGGTATCCAAGTTTATATCCCGCTTCCAGAAAAAACGTACACATATGAAGAGGCGAGAGTCTTTACTGAATTTATCGCTAATTATATGGTAACTATGGAACCAAAGTTATTTACGATTGAGCGCTTGAAAAAAAATCGCCATAACCGCCTGTATATTGATTATATCCAGCATAGTGAAGGAAAAACGATTGTTGCTCCGTATTCTATAAGAGGAAATGAAGGCGGATATGTTGCCTGCCCAATTCATTGGGAAGAGCTGACAGACAGCTTGACACCGCAGTCATACTCAATGAAATCCGTACAAAAGCGGATAAAAAACAACATAAACCCGTTTGCAGATTATTTTGAGGCGAAAAAAAAGCAGTCCTTAAAAGCTGTACTGCAGTTCATTCAGTCAAATAACTCATGAAATGAAACGGCATACAAAGAAAAGAGAACCAGCGAGTTCTCCTTTTTTTGTTTATATAAAGATTTTACATAAGCGTTTCATTAAATGGATAAATCATTTCCTTTGTAATTCCTAAATTCTCAAAAAAATGCTGCTCAATAAAGTAACTTATTTCTCTCAATTCAGAAGAAGTCGGAAAAGATGAAATATTGATTTTGGGTATATGCTCAATACATGTATTTACAGGATTTAATTCACCGGCCGATATAAGTAAATCAAACTCCTCATACATATACAGCAGATTTAAACTGGAAGGGTCCAAGCTGGATATTTTTAGCTTACTGTCAAAATGATAGGCTAATATTTCACGAATATAATCTTTTTCACTGTATGTTCTACACACAACAGCTACTTGGATTTTGTGATGGTTCCATCTCCTTATTACAGCTGCTTGTACTAAGGAGAAAATCTCAAGTGTATCAAGCTTTTTAAATAGGAGTGAGTATGGAGTCAGGCATTCCTCAGCAAGCTTTTCTATTGCTTGAAAAAGCTCGTTCTCTTCAAAAAAATCTAAGTATTGCAGAGCAGAATTTTTCACTGTTTCTGTCTCAAATTCCGTTTCAACAGATATTCGCTTTAGTGACTGATACAAGTGGAACAAGAAAATATCATCCTGTGAAATCGGAAAACCAATAAACCGATCAAGCTTTGCCAAATATTGAGCCATTGGATAGCCTCTTTCCGTTTTCATCGAGCTATGAATATATTTTAGATGCTTTGTTCGGTTAAGTGGCCTTTCCTCGCTCATTATAAATATGGAAAAATAAAGGATTTCCTGGAGCTGAACCTCTCTGCGCGGACATTTGACCATATATGGCGACAGCAGTTTAGTTAATTCGAAGTATTTGCTTCCAGCATGTGTATTCAACACTTTATCAGGATAAGAAATATAATGACCCATTGAAGCCCGATGATTGGCTATAAACAGAATAATAGTCAGTCTGTGCAGCGCCCCGGTTCTGTATGACATGGAAAAGTTGGAAAACAGCCTGACTAAATGCTCTTGGAACTTAACGGCATCAAGCCCTTCCTTCACAATATTTGTTTCAAAGGACATGAAGTCCAAATATTGCATAATGAAACGACGAATCTTCTTCTCGTCCCCGACCAAACGGAAGGGACTCGCAGTCAGCATTACTTCTGCCTGTTCGACAACTTCCTGCAGCTTTTCAAGATGCCTATAAGCGGTTGATCTGCTGATATGGACTTCCTGACATATTTGCGAAACATCAACTCCATCATTTAATAAAATGATCTTCAATGTGTGCAAATACGTGTTTTTTTCTCTGATTTGTCCCAATAGATTTTCCAGCGTTCCATTCTCCGGCTTGATAAGCCTTACTCCAAATGTTTCATTCTTTTCAAAAACCCAATCCTCCGGCAGGATACTTTCCAAAAACTCTAAATCACGCCAAATGGTCGTTTTTGAAAAACCTGTTTTATCCGAAAGAACCGCGAGGCTGTTCCACTTATCTTCACTAAGCAGCTGAAAAATTAAGTCAGAATAACGTTTATAAAATCGATTCATCCACATCACCTTTATGCCAAAGATATATTCTATTTTGTTTAATTTAATGAAATTAATGCAGAATAGACCAGTTTTTGAATGTAGTTACTAAGATTTTTTATTAAACGCCTTATCAAAGATTGACCCATCTGTACTTAATTGCTTTGACAACAGCCCTAGTACGGCTTTTTGTCCTAGACTTTTTTAATATACTGCTAATATGGTTTTTAACCGTCTTATCACTGATTTGAAGATCGTCCGCTATATCAAAATTGCTTTTTCCCTTTGCGAGAAGCTGAAGAACAGTAAGCTCTCGTTTTGAAAAGATATGAAGACCAGCCGAATTATTATCATTCCGCTGTGTTATATGACGGTATTGCTGCAGCACCTTGCTTGTAATAAACGGGTCCATATAGTTTTTCTCAGCTAGCAGACTTCTAACTGCCTCCTTCAGCCAAATCTCTATTTTCTCCATTTTGACAAACCCCATTACACCAATTCTTAATGAGGCATTAAAGTCTTTTTCCTCATCTTCCTGAAACAGCATAATAATCTTCGCTGCTGGATCTTCATCCAATAGCTCTTTCGCTGCTTCTATGCCATCAACATTAGGCATTAAGCTTGAAATAATAAAGACATCCGGGTTATGAGCCTTCTTAATTGGCAGAGCAAATCTGCCATCTTGTCCTTCTGCAATAATTTGAAAGGACTGGTCTTCTCTCAGCATTTGTCGCATTTTCTCTCTGGCACGCGGATTATTGTCTAAAAGTGCTATTGTAGCCATCAATTATTGACTCCCCTTTGAAATACTTGTTGCTTATTTCCAAACACAGCCAAAAATTCGTAACCAAATCCCAACTTTTTGAACAATAAGCAAATGTTGAAAAAGCTAGAAATTTTGATGAAAGAGGGTGCTTATTGATTAAAAAATAAGGAATTGAATGTGAATGAAATTAATAACAATCTACATTTTACAATGAGGATTAAGTTAGCTTCATCCCAATAATGAAATGCAGCTTTTCATTATCTATCATTAATTCTTTAATACTTGTTTTTATCTTATAAAAATTGAAAAATTTCTGTTAAAGCAATACATTCTTAGATTTTTATATATTAAAAATAAATCCCGGCAAAGAATTATCTCAAATGTAAAACGATTCGTTCCGTTTGAGAGCATCAACTTATGCCATTTACATGCTATTCTTGCATAGAAGACTTGTTAACCTTTCTTATGAAGGAGGAATCATGCTTTGAATAACCATATTCAGGATTTAACATGCAAATTATTGAAACATTGCCGCAGGACATTAGGACACTCCATGCGCGTTGCTGACGAACTGCATCAGTTTAGTGCTTTTATTGGTATGGGTTCATCTGCGAAGATTTTTTATATGGGGGCTTTACATGACATAGGGAAGCTGAAAATCGACCCTTCCTTGCTTAACAAGAAGGAAAAGCTGACTGAAATGGAAATGCGGGAGCTTAAGCGTCACACTCTGTATGGTAGACAGCTGTTGGAGGACAGACAAATCTTTTCCGATGAATTTTTAAATACTATTTTATATCATCATGAGAATATAGATGGGAGCGGTTATTACGGATTAAAAGGCAAAGAAATACCTCTTTTTGCGAGGATGATTCGCATCATTGACACATATGATGCTATGGCTTACGGACGAGTCTATCAAGATCCGTTATGTGAAGACCAGGTAAAACTAAAAATGGAAAAGCTTATAAGAACTGTATTTGATGATATGCTTCTTTACTCTTATTTTAGTTATCTGGAAACAAAAAAGCTTCGCTTGCTCAAGGGCGCATTGCAACACTCCTAATAAAGCGTTGCATGAGACTCGCAACGCTTTAAAAAAACTAATTTTCCATTCTGCACTCCAGGGGATCTGCTGTTACGAATGCTTCAATTATAGGATGTCTTAATGTATGATTCTCAATCCATTCTAGAAAACTGACCTTCACTGTAAGCAGCGGCTTTAACCAAACCATATTGCTTTTGTTTGCCATACTCGCAAAAGGGCAGTTGCCAGTTTCAATGGTTTTAAGAATTTTGGTGAGTTCTGCCCAATCCTTATTTGTTAATTTGCCATTGCCGACACTGCCGATATAAACCAAATGATCTGTTTGATCATAAAGACCAAGATGCAGGGAATTGGCTACACCATTTTTATATGTTACTCCGCCTATAACAGCAATCAAGTCATGTTGTTTTTTTCTTTTCAGCCAGCGCTTATCCTTGCCTCCAATGGAGTAGCTGCTTGTCAAATCCTTAAAAACTACCCCTTCTAAATCATTGCTAAGGCAGGCTTGCAGCAGCCCCTCCTTGTCGTGAAAGCTTTCGACAAGCTGCACATGCTCATTCGGTATAAAGTACTTCTTTAAAAGCTCCTGCCTTTCTGCAAGACTATGACCTGTCAGCAACTCGCCATCTAGCTGTATTATGTCAAATACCATATAGGTTATTGGCACTTGTTCTAGCATTCCTCCATTAACGCCGACACTTTTTAGCCGATCCCGTCTCATTACTTCGTAAAAAGATGGCTTCCCTTCCTTTAAAGCAATCAATTCTCCGTCCAAAATAAAAGAAGCTGCTGAAAAGTAAGCAGTTGTATCGATCAGTTCTGGATACTGTTTAGTCCGCTCATTTAATTTACGATTAAAGAGCTTTGTTTCACCAAATTCATGGTATGTTAGTATTCTTGTGCCATCCCATTTCACTTGGGCGATCCAGTTATCACCTGTAGGTATAGTTTCCGTTACGATTGGTTCGAAAGGGACAATTGGTTTCATTGTTTCAGTCCTTTTTTCTTTAAGATTCCTCAAATCGCCTGTTTTTATGCTTTGGCGAACCAAGAAATCACCAGGACTAATTAAAGTATGAATATGTAAGTAAATGAACTAGGAAGCCCTTTCAAATCTAAACAACTTATATATACTTTACACTTAACCCAAAATACACGACAACAGAGGATAGTAAAATAACAGCAAAAAACAAAATTTTTCCTTTGCTAGACCATTTATCCATCCAGCCCCATCTTTTACGATTTCTATCCAATAAGAAGAAATCCCCTGCAACTGCTAATATGATAATAAGGTACACAAAAAAAGAATTCAAAGCTGTTTACCTCCTTCATTTTCCTAGCTGTTTATTACAAATTATACCATAAAAAAAGAGCTGCATTAAAATGCAGCTCCATTAAATTAAAAAGTTTTTGCCAGATCCTTTGCTCGTGCTATGCCGTTTTCCTTGATTTCCTGCGCCTTATCCGGCATTGCTGCATGGCCTTCAATAAACAGACCTTCAAATGTCGGCACCCCAAAGAAGTGCTTAATAATAGCGTTTAAATAGCGGTGACCCATTTCTAAATCGGCTGTTGGACCTTCTGAATAGATGCCTCCGCGAGCTTGAATATGAAGGGCCTTTTTGTCTGTCAGCAATCCGACAGAACCTTGATCTGTATACTTAAAGGTCTTCCCTGCAACAGCAACAGAATCAATATATGCTTTCATAACAGGTGGGAAAGAAAAGTTCCACATCGGTGTGACGAAAACATATTTATCGCCGCCCACAAATTGATCACTTAATTCAGCCAGTCTGCTTACTTTAGACTTTTCTTCATTAGAAAGCTCATCAAACCCTTTTCCTGATTGAAGCTTGCCCCATCCACTGAACACATCACTGTCGATTTCAGGAATGTTTTCCTTATACAAATCGATATGAACAATTTCATCATTTGGATTCTGCTCTTTGTATGATTCAATAAATGCCTGTCCTGCAGCCATGCTGAAGGATTGGGAATGGTCGTGCGGATGTGCTGTAATATATAGTAATTTTGCCATTGTTAATTGCCTTCTTTCCATTAGTTTAGGCACTTATTTTTTGATGAAAGGAAGAAAAAAATACTGCTGTTGCTGTTTTAGATTCTTCCAATCGATAAACATTATTACCAATTAAAAAACCCGGAAGGCAAGTCCTTCCAGGCAAAATTTTATACAAGCTTTTCTTTTAAGTATGTTTGGGCTGCTTCCTGCAGTTTACTGTACTGAGACTCTTCCTGTTCATTGACAACTTTATCATGAAGAATAAAATCACTTAGATTGTTAAGATCTGCTTCCACACCTGCTTCATAAACATATGTTGCATTGCCGATAAGATCAATACGATACTTGCCATCATTTTCATGAACGTAACAGCGGACTTTTCCGCCATTATTGTAGACCTCGATAAATTCACCTGTGTTATTGAAGCCGTTTAAGATGGACACAAGTGATGATGCTGACATAGCTGTTCCGCATGCATTTGTAAATCCAACGCCACGCTCATATGTGCGAACATAAATATTGCCTTTGTCTAATATAGAAACGAAGCTGACATTCACTCCATCAGGGAAAAGTTCATTAGGTCCATTTACATAGCTGCTTATCTCTTCTTGCACCGAAGATTCGATTGTCTCTTTGTCGACAATTGCAATCAGATGAGGATTTGGCACAGCTAAGGCAGTAAATGTAAGCTCCGGATGAAGGCTTTCAATCTTTTCATTTAAAAGCGTCTTCTGCTCGATACGTAATGGCAAATCTGTTGTTTGGAAGGAAACGGGGGAAATCTCCACCAAATATGTTGGAATCTCTGGGAAAATGTCTGCTTCGTTGTTCACTTCAAGATTCGCTTTCATTGTTTCTATAACCGCTTCTTTCACATCAAGAAGTTCACAAACATAGCGGGCAACACAGCGTATCCCATTGCCGCACATAGATGCTTCTGACCCATCTGCATTAAAAACTCTCATGCGGGCATCTGCTTTATCACTCGGCATCACATACAATATTCCGTCTGCTCCTAATTGGGAGCTCCGGTCGCAAAAGGCAATGGCCAAATTTGCGCGGTCTTCTTCTGAGAAGGAATAGCTAGGATTGGAAATCTCGTCGATTATCAAGAAATCATTCCCGCTTCCGTGGCATTTAGTAAGTTTAATATTCATCTGTAATTTCCTCCAACGTTAACTTATATGTTACATTGTACTTCTGCAGTTGCCATTATTGCAATCATAAAACCATTGTTTTATGGACATTCGCTAAATAAATAAGCCTATGTCCTTTTGTTTAGCTTTAGGACACAGGCTCTTCATTACATTTTTTTGTCTTCCATTAATTCTTTTGCCCAATTAAGGGATTCTGCATATACTTTGAACAAGTCTTTTTCCTCAATCCCAAGCTTTCTGCAGCCTTTGCTAATTTGAACCCAGTCTGCTTTTTCGACTGCAAGCACTAGATCAAGCACATCCCTTTGTGTATTGCTTTTTCCAGAGAGCGCATCTATGATTGCTTCATCAAGGGGAACTTGAACTAATATCTCTTCCATATCAAGATTCAAGATTGAATCCATTAATGAAAACATTCCTGTCAAGAAATGTCCGGAGGTATTGATTTTCCCTGGTATGAGTTTTGCAACAGACTCACACATTCTCGCCCTTATAAGACAGTTAGACATAATCTCATACGAAATTCCATTATTCCAGTCTTTTTCTCTTACAGCCAGAACGTACAGCCATTTTTGCAGTTCCATCAGCCCGATAAGAACAATCGCTTGCCTGATGCTTGTAACCTTATGCTTAAGGCCAAAACCTAGTGTATTAATTAATTTAAGGAGCTTGTACGATAAAGAAATATCCTGTTCAATCAAATTAGAAATCATATCAATGTCTGGATCAATGGAACGAATATGTTTGGAGATACCATAATATGTATGAATATAAGCAGGTACATCATGTGTAGACATGATAGAAGGCTTTGAGAAATAATAACCTTGAAAATAATGATAGCCGGCAGTCCTTGCTGTCTCATAATCTTCCCTAGTCTCAAGCTTTTCAGCAACCATCTCTTTGCCAAGCTGTTTGGCGAGGGTCTCAATTTCAATCCTTGCAGCTTCATCCGTATTCATGAAATCAACTTTAATGATATCTGCCGTGATAAGCAATTCATAGGCATATGGATTTGTATTGTCAAAAATATAATCATCCAGCGCAATTTTATATCCTAACGCCTTTAACTCTTTGCATATATTGATTATTTTTCTGCTTGGCTCGACAGTTTCTAATATCTCTATCACGATTTCTCTCGGTTGAAAATATGTAGGCAGCCCTAGATCCAAAAGATTTTCTGTAAAGTTAATAAAACAAGGTTTTCCATCCGATAACTTTTCTATGCCTATATTTAAAAAACTATTTATGATAACATCTGCTGTCGCATGGTCTCCGTCAATATTTGGAAACATATTAACTTCGTTATTTCGATATAACAATTCATAACCGTACACTTCTTCCATTCTGTTGAACAGCGGCTGCCTAGCCACAAAAACTTCCATTGAAATACCTCCGAACTTCTTTTCTACTCATTTCAAAATATTTAGTATTATTCTAATAAACAAGGCCTTCAAAGGCTGTCGAACTCTGTAGCATTTCTAAAAAGTGACTATATGCTCTATTATAATGGGTAATTTAGCTCAGCCCAAATTTATGTGGCAGATTTTCCCCAATATCTTCAATAAAAACTGGCCGCCATAGGCATAAAACCTATAGAAGCCAGTTATTATCAGTGTGTATATTGAAGGACAAAATTTATTAGGAACAAGGAAGAAATGAAGTATAAAGGTAAAGATACTTCTTTTGCTTTTCCGAGCGCTATTTTCAAGATTGGATATAAAATAAATCCAATTGCCATTCCATCTGCAATGCTGTAAGTGAAAGGAATCATCGCAATGATAAAAAAGCTTGGAAAACTTTCACTTAAATCCTTAAGATCTAGATTACGAATATTTTGCAGCATCAGCCCGCCGATAATAATAAGAATCGGTGCAACAGCACTATTCGGAATCAGCTTTATCACAGGGATAAAGAAAGCAGAGCAAATGAAAAGCACCGCTGTCGTAACAGATGTCAGGCCTGTTTTCCCACCTGCAGCCATGCTAGCAGTGCTTTCAACCGTAGATACAGTCGGGCTGCTGCCGAAAAAGCCGGACAGAAAAACAGATACAGCATTTGCTTGAAAAGCTCGTTTAAAACGTTCCGGTTTTCCGATATATTGAACATGATTGGAAACGAGTCCAATATTTTCGAAAACTAATACCATTGATAAAGAGAACACCGCTACCCAAAATGGTATCGTAATAATCTTATCAAAGGACATATGACCAAATACACTCCAATAATCCTTTAACTGTACTGAATCGCCAGCAGCTCCTGTGTCTATCAAACCGAACATCCATGAAATCAATGTTCCAACTAAGATAGTAATCAGGAAGTTCCCTTTTACATTTCTTAAAAATAAGATAATGCTGATGATTAATGTAATGACTGTTGCCAATACATGCAAATCACTAAAGGAACCAAGTGCAATAATAGAATTACTGCCTTTTTGGACAATTCCGCCCTTTTCGAGGCCAATTAGCATCAAAAATAAGCCAAGTCCAACTGTAAGCGATTCTTTAAGGGAAGATGGTATGGACTGACTAACAATGCTTGCCAGCTTTGTAAACGCAATCAGCATGAACAAAAGCCCTGAAACAAACACGACAGCAAGCGCTTCCTGCCAGCTCAATCCCATTGACTGAACGATTGTATACGAGAAAAGCGCATTAATGCCCATTCCTGGTACAAGTAATACCGGTACATTCCCTAGAAACCCCATCAACAAACAGCCGAAAACAGATGTCAAGATGGTCGCGATAATAGCAGCTTCAAGTGGAATTCCAGCCTCTGATAAAATAAGCGAGTTGACAGCGACAATATAGACAACTGTAAAAAACCCAATCAGACCTGCAAAAAATTCCCCTTTGAAAGTAGCTTCGCTTTCTTTCATTTTAAAGAATTCTGTTATATAGTTTTTCATTTATTAAACCTGTTTAAATATAGCCCTCTCCCTACCCGCATCACTCTATAGAAGTTTTACTTCTTTGAACATAAATTTCAGTCCAAAAACTACTTACCACTTTAGGTGAGCCACAATTGAATATGATAGCAGATTTCCATTACTTTGCCAATCCTTTTACAATAAAATTGGCCAAATCCCTTTCCGCTTCCAGAAAAGAATTTGGCCAATAACTAAGATTATATCCTTTATATGTTAAACCATTTCTTTATATAGATTCGCCATTTCAATAGCGTTAGTTGCAGCTTCCCAGCCTTTGTTTCCAGCCTTTGTACCTGCGCGCTCAATCGCTTGTTCAATCGATTCCGTTGTTAATACGCCAAAGATAATTGGTACTCCTGTTGCAAGAGACGTGCTTGCAACCCCTTTAGCTACTTCATTGCTGACAAAATCGAAATGTGGAGTCGCTCCGCGAATAACTGTACCTAAAGTTATAATTGCATCGTATTTATTTGTTTCAGCTAGCTTTTTCGCAGCAAGAGGAATCTCAAATACTCCTGGCACCCATGCAACATTAATATTCTCTGTTTCCACACCATGACGCTTCAAAGCATCTTCAGCACCTGATAATAGTCGTGTTGTGATGAACTCATTAAATCTTGAAACGATGATTCCTACCTTTAAGCCGCTTCCAATTAAATTACCTTCGAATATTCTAGTCATTTTACTGTCTCCTTTTCATCTTCTCTTTTTTGTCTGTATTCTGCTAAGTCTTTTATTGTAATCATTTTCAAATCGAACTTTTGAGCTATTAATTTTAAGTCATCTACTCTAGCCATCGTCCCATCCTCTTTTAAAATCTCACAGATAATACCAGACGGGAAACTGCCAGCCAATTTTGCCAAGTCAACCGCTGCTTCTGTATGGCCATTTCTTGAAAGAACTCCACCGCTGTGTGCAATTAGAGGAAAGATATGACCTGGTCTAGTAAAATCAGCAGCTTTGGCATCTTTTTCTACCATTTTTTCAATTGTCAGTGCCCGTTCAAAAGCGCTGATTCCTGTCGTTGTGTCTTTATGGTCTATACTGATTGTGAAAGCTGTCCCACGAGGATCATTGTTGTTGCTTACCATCGGCGACAGTTCAAGATGGTCTGCAAGCTCCTTTTCTATCGGAACACAGATAAGCCCTCTGCCTTCTTTTGCCATAAAGTTAATCATATCCGGTGTCACTAACTCCGACAGACCGACTAAATCCCCTTCGTTTTCCCGGTCTTCATCATCTGTTACGATGATCAGTTTACCTGCTTTTAAATCTTCTAACGCTTCTTCAATGGAATGAAACATATTATTTCCCCCTTTTTTTGAGTTTAAATGTTTTGCCTTAATAGAAGCCGTTTTCCTTCAAAAAGTCAGGGGTAATGTTGCTGGCACGGCTGCTGTTTGCCTTGTCTCTGTTCATAAACGAATAAAAATATTTTGCCATCATATCAAATTCAAGATTTACGATATCTCCGACCTGCTTCTTACCGACAACCGACTCGGAAGAAGTATGGGGAATGATGCTTACACCTACAGAATGGTCTTTCGTCTCGAAAATGGTCAGGCTCGTTCCGTCCACTGCAATAGATCCCTTCTCTAAAATAAGATGAGAGAATTGTTCTGGGACTTCTATTTCCACGCTAATGCTGTTTTCGATAGTTTTTCTCTCCAATATTCTGCCAACACAATCTATATGGCCTGTTACAAAATGACCACCAAACCTGCCATTTGCTGCCATAGCCCTTTCTAGGTTGACAAACGAACCATTTGTCAGGCGGGATAGAGATGTATCCTTAAAGGTTTCGGGCATTACATCTGCTGTGAATTCATGTTGTTTGAAGCTAGTAACAGTAAGGCAAACTCCGTTTACGGAAATACTGTCCCCTAATTTCATATCTTCCATGATGACTTTCGCTTGTATGGCAAGGACAAGGGTTTTGCCAGTTTTTGAAATATTTTTTACCACACCCGTTTCCTCGACAATACCAGTAAACAATAAGCTTCCTCCTCTAGTTAATATTGCAGGATTTTTATTAAATAGCTGCCTTAACACCATAATTGGGGCGTTTAAAAGCAAATCTAGTTTAGTTATTAATGAGAACAAAATATAAACCGCTGCTGTATGTAATCCAGTTTTTTTCATTTTGACCATTCCTTCATAAAATCATGCAGTGCCTGCCTACAGTTGATAAATCAAATAAAAATAAAAAATCCCGTATAAATATTTATACGGGAGATTGTACAACAAATAAGCGGCTTCATATTTTAAAGGTTACGCCAAAAAAGAGCAGCTTTTTTTGATTTTTAACTAAAAAGTCATCGTCAAAAAAGCGTACCTGAAAATACACCTGTTCATACTAAACACACTTTCATTCCATTTTAGAATGATAGCAGCTTCTGTTTGCCTTCTCCCATCCAGACTATACTGTCGGCTTTGGTTTCTCACCAAATCCACCGTCTTATTATTCATAAGCCGGGTCACGGGCTTAGAGTATTTATACACTCATCACCGCCGGTTGGGAATTTCACCCTACCCCGAAGGCGACCACAACGTCGTGGTCCTTTACTATTTAATTGTTGCTAGTTTACACTAGATATACGCATAATGCAACTACTCTGCTTCAATTTTTTTAGTGCATTTATTTGAGAAAATAAATGTAACTTATTGATAGTATTAGACGTATTAACAATAAACAAACGAAAAATATTTAGTAAGAATGGAGCTAATGTATGACAGAAAATGAAGCTTTTTTATTAAAAGAATTGGATGAAGTGAAGAAATGGGAGAAGGATCAAAGCGGTCTTTGGTTTTGGGAAAAGCTAAGCCGGCTGCCCTTCAAGTTGATTGATAAATTAACACCTGCTTTCATTCAAAATAAAATCGGCCAATTGCTTGATGAAATGGGAAATTACATTCAAAGCGGCGGAAAATTGCTGAGCGACATCTCTTCTTCCAAAAAATATTATAAGCATCTTAACGTTGAAAATTTTGAAGAAGTAAAGGATCTCCCCCTCGTTGAAATGAAAGCAGCTGTCGGAAAGCTCACAAAAAGCCGGAAAACAATAGCAACATTACAAGGTGCAAGTACAGGGATTGGCGGCTTATTTACTTTAGGCATCGATATTCCCTTGCTGCTGTCGATGCAAATAAAAATTCTTCAAGACATCGCCATTTGTTATGGCTATAATCCAAATGAAAAAAAAGAAAGAATCTTTATTATTAAATGCCTACAATATGTTTCTGCAGACGTTATGGGCAAAAACACCATTCTGGACCAGCTATCCCATTTTGATGATAATTCTGAGAAGGTCCAAAGAGAGGTTGTCCTTGAAATGCAAGGCTGGAAAGAGGTTGTATTCGCCTATCGGGATGCTTTCGGCTGGAAAAAGCTATTTCAGATGGTGCCGGTCTTCGGGATTGTATTCGGCGCCTTTTCCAACCGCTCGATGATTCACGACATAGCCGAAACAGGCGAGATGTTTTACAGAAAACGTAAAGTTATCGAGAGGCTAAGCAAACCAACAAATAATGTTGCCGGTGATTAAAAGAGCTGCATACAAAAAAAGAAACGGATCAAGAAGCTTGATCCGTTTTTTCTAGTTTTGCAGGATATAATATCGGGAGCCGAATTACAAATTTAGTGCCGTTTCCTTTTTCACTTTCAACTTGAATGCTCCCTCCCATTTCTTTTATACAATTGTATACAAACATCATACCAAGACCAGTGCCATTTTTTCCTTTTGTAGAATAATATGGTTCTCCCAATCTTGACACTTCCTCCTTACTCATGCCAATACCTGTATCACTTATGGATATCACGGCTTCTTGTTTTTGTTTTATTGTTTTTATCACAAGAATGCCGCTGGAGTGCTCCTCCATTGCCTCGATTGCATTTTTGCATATGTTCACAAGGCATTGGCTGAAATATTGCTGGTTGCTCATAATATGTATGGTGCTTGTCTCCACTTCCATACGTATGGAGCTCTTATTCGCCAGAGGATGAAGCACCTGAGTGATTCGCTGTATTTCTTCTTCCACGTTTAATGCTTCTATTCCATCCATTGGGTTGGGATTAGCAAATGCCAGATAGTCCTCAATTACCTTAACTGCCTTGTCAAGCTCACTTAACGATATGTCTAAATAATTTTTTTGATTATCATTTAAAGCCGTTTCCTGCAAAAGCTGCATAAAACCCTTTACAGATGTCAACGGATTTCGTACTTCATGGGAAATGGAAGCTGCCAGTTGACTGACTGTTTCCATCTTTTGAGCTTGAAATATTTTATTTTGAACGTTCCACAGTTTTTGAATGACCTCTACTACATAAATAATTAAGCATAATACGATAGATTGGATTAGCGCATATTGCAATGCGAGCTTAATAGGAATACCAATACCAGACACCCATCTGACTGCCGCTAAAGTAATTATCGTAGAAAAAATCCCGATTAAAAAGCTGTAAAAGACTTTCTGCTTAATAGATCTCTGCAAGAACCACCTTCGCACAAATAACAGTCCAATCAAATGAATGGGAGCAACAACAAGAGTATTGATTACACCTATTCCATCAAACAAGCTTCTGTATAATATATTTACTAAAGCTAAAACGAGAGCAGCAATGGGACCTCCATACAAGGAACCAAAAATCTGAGCGACCAATCGCAAATCAAAAAGAATACCATTACCAACCTTAATAGGAAAACTTATGCATGCTATAATTGCAGCAGAAGATGATAAGATGAGGAGTGATTTCTTATTTTCCATTTGGCCATTCCTTAAAACAAATAACAGCGGAATAAAGCAGCAAAATAAAAAAAGAAAGAAACCGTTTACTAAAAAGTCGTCAAGCATGATGTATTCACCTTTCTTATCCTTTTTCTTTCATTTTATATGAAGGGAAATTGTTTCACAATGGCTATTTGCTCTCCCTTTTAAGCAGCTGCTTCAGCTTTTCCTCTGTTCCTGATCCATCTACTGGTGTGTAGATGCTGCATCTTAAATCATTCATCCCATGAACCTGAAGCGAAGTGAGATTGTACAGCATTTTCCCAGCCTTTGAATGGCGAAATTCAATCATCACCTCTGGAGCTGAGCTGACTTCACTTTCATTCCACATCACTTCAAAATCAGGGTATTTATCAATCATTGTTTCGATAAACTCAGAGTACCAATCATCTGCCATATACTGCCCTAAGTACGTGCGAAAAATAGAGAGAAAACCTTTAGCGAAATGTTCCCAATTTACAGCTAGGGCTCTTAATTCTTTTCTAGCAAATAACAGCTCAATTAAGTTTCTATTTTCAAGGGAAAGCATATTAAAATCCAAAAAAACTTGTGCAGCTGCTTCGTTCCAGCCGACGATATAGCTTCGCCTGTCTGTAATGATGGTCGGACAGTAGTGAAGTTCGCTCAATATTCTCCTTATAGAAGGTGTAATCAGTTCCCCTTCCTCCATTGGAATACCAGCATTTTTTGTCTCCTCCAATGCCAGTCCAAATAAATACCGCTTTTCATCCTTGTTCAATCGTAATGCATCTGAAACGGCTTCTAATACAGAAATGGACACTTTTATGTCTCTGCCCTGCTCAAGCCATGTATACCATGTGGTGCTTACACCGGCAAGCTGGGCTACTTCTTCCCTGCGAAGCCCTGTTGTTCTTCGCCTCCCGCCTAAAGGCAGTCCGACCATCGCCGGCTGAAGCTTTGCCCGTTTCATCTTTAGAAACTCAGATAATGCTCGCAATCGAATCTCGTCATTCATTCTTTTCACTCCTTTTTAAGATAGTACTATTTATACTAGGATAAACTACAACTTGTAATAGGATAAGTAAACGATAAAATAAAGAAAAAAACAAGCTTTTGGAGGAATGTATAATGAAAAGAGTCGTTGTGACTGGAATGGGTGTTATCTCACCAATCGGAAATAATGTAGAGCAGTTTTGGGAAAATCTCTCTAACGGAATATCTGGCATTCGCAAAATTGACCAGTTTGATGTATCTAATTCCAAAACAACTATTGCAGGAATGATTGCAGATTTTGATGCAGTCGGCAGATGGGGAGCAAAGGAAGCAAAAAAACTGGACCGCTTCGCACAATTTGCATTAGCGGCAGCAGAAGAAGCTTTAAATAGTTCAGAACTTGATTTGGAAGTAGTCGACAAAGAAAGGCTTGGAGTATACGTCGGTTCAGGAATCGGCGGCTTGAACACACTCATTGATAATGTAAATATATTAAATGACAGAGGTCCAAACAGGGTTAGTCCAAATCTAGTTCCGATGATGATTTCTAATGCGGCTGCGGCGCAAATCAGCATAAGGCTAGGCGCATTAGGTCCTTCCCTCTCCCCTGTTACGGCATGTTCCATTGGAAATACGTCAATAGGTGAAGCTTTTAACGCGATTCGCAATGATGATGCAGATATTATGTTTGCTGGTGGTGCAGAAGCTGCCATATCCCCATTATCTCTCGCAAGTTTCGGAAATGCACGAGCTCTATCGACACGAAACGAGGAACCTGAGCTCGCAAGCCGTCCATTTGATGAAGAACGAGATGGGTTTGTGATGAGTGAAGGTGCAGGGATTTTAGTGCTAGAATCATTAGAACATGCAGTTAAACGAAATGCGCCTATCCTCTGTGAAGTAATTGGATACGGAGCAAGCTCTGATGCTTATCATATGGTTGCTTCCCACCCTGAAGGCACAGGTGCTTATTCAGCCATGCGAAATGCATTGAGAAAAGCCAACATTTCACCTGCAGATGTTGACGTAATCAGTGCCCATGCAACGAGCACAAAGGTTGGTGATTTATCAGAAACGCTTGCGATCAAAAAACTGTTTGGCCAAGATGCCTATCGCATACCTGTAACAGCAAATAAATCAATGCTTGGCCATATGTTGGGCGCAGCAGGCGGCGCAGAAGCAGTCGCTCTTATTAAAAGTCTTTTGCATCAGCTTATTCCGCCAACTATCAACTTGAAAAAGAATGACGCTGACTGTGATTTGGACTATGTGCCAAACGAAGCGAGAAAAGCGCCAATAACAATTGGATTATCTAATTCCTTCGGTTTTGGCGGCCATAACTCAGCAATTGTATTGAAAAGCTATCAATAAAGTTAAGGCTGGCAATCACTTTGCCAGCCTTAACTTTATTCCATATGTGTTTGAAAGGAGCAATTCACCAATCAAGTATTTTTATTAATGATCCTTATAAGCAAATATTTTTGCCAATATGGCATAAATATGAATAATATCCTTATTAGAAGCAGAATGATGGATGGAAACAACAGGATGGTTCGGATCTAGAAATCGCTTTTGCCAATCTTTTGGCATCCATCCCTTTTTGACATTTACAATGGCAATGCCTCGTTCATCTTCTAAACAATAATCGGTAAAAGCAAGCGATCTTTTCAAGCACAGCTCTTTTTTTTCATATTTATAAACAGTTTTCGTTGCTTTGTCTGTCCGCTTCTCTTCCAACTTGCTGATAAGCTGTTTTTTTCTGTTTCTAATTTCAACACATTGTTTTTTGACTGTAAACTGATATTGCAGCATGTTTTCCCCATTATAGAACCCATACGTTTTTGCTGTGAATATATCGAAAAACGGCGGCAAATACCATCGAAATAACGTAAATTTGTCATCCCTAATCTCGCCGAGCACTGTGCCCTCACTATCAAAGATAAGCATTCTTAAAGAAGGTGCAGGTAAAAAGGATAACAAGACCGTCTTCGATTGGAGAATAGAGGTAACCTTCTGCGCCTCCAATGTATCTGTAAGCCTCTCACAGCGCCTTCTTTGAATTAAATAAGAGGCAAACGCTGTAATGCTGTATAAGCAAAATGGTATGATTAGAAGAAGAAATAGACGATTCAGCTTAACGCTAATGAACAGTGCAATAAAGAAGATGACTGGAATACAGCTAATAAGGCTCGCGTTTAAGAAGGCAGTGGCTGATTGTCTGTAGTACTTTTCTATATTCATCACAAACATGGCTCCTTACTGATATTTTCCGTTATAATCTAGTATTCTATATTCTATTAACAGCCTCTATCATCTATGATTGATTGGAGTGATATTTTTGAAAAAAATGAAATTCGTTATTATTTTTTGTGCTGTTCTATTGCTTGCTTCTACGTCTTATTATTATGTGAAGATGAAAAGAACTGCTTCTGCTGTTCCCCCTGAAGGTATTCCTTATATCATTATTCTCGGAGCAAAGGTGGATGGTGACGAGTTGTCCAAAGTATTAAAAAACCGGGCTGATGCTGCTATTTCCTACTGGAATAATAATAAACAGGCAAAAATCGTTGTTACAGGAGGCAAAGGAAATGGCGAAAATATAACAGAGGCTGCGGCTCTCAAAAACTATCTGCTCGCAAATAATATTGCAGAAGATAAAATCCTTTTAGAAGATCAGTCTACATCGACGTATGAAAACCTGCAAAACAGCATGGATTTATATAATATTACAGAAGCGGTTATCGCAAGCAGCGACTTCCACCTATACAGGGCTGTCACTATAGCCGAGAAAAAAGGGATGAAGGCCTATCCTCTTGCAGCTAAAACACCCGCTTCTGTTATTATCCCGCTTACTATTCGTGAATTTTTGGCAATTGGCAAAATGAAGATACTAGGTTTTTGACTCTTCTACTAATCGAAAAACCCCAATGGGAATATTACCATTGGGGTTTCTAACTTTAAATAAATTGTTGCTCTTTCCATTTTCCCAGAGCTGCCTTCGCATCGCGATAGCCTTGCATGTATAGATTTTCCAGCTTTTGCGGATTTCTCTCCATGCGTCCAACGACCAGCTTTTCCTGCGGTCTTACTACCATGATATTTCCTTTTTTCTCTTCCTGTTCCACATATTCCAGTGTTTCATTATATAATTTGTATCTTGCTTCCATTGCTTGCTGCAACCCTTTGAATTGGGGATACTTTCGTCTCACAAAAAAAGCAAAACGTGATTTAGATTTACGATAACCGAGATTCCTTGTTAAAATGACAACATTTCTTTTAAAGCCATCCTCCTGCGCCCTTTTTAAGGGAATCGGATCGGAAATGCCGCCATCTAGCAGTTTCCTCCCTTTGAAATCAACAACGGGTGCTAAAAATGGCAGAGAGCTAGAGGCTTCCAAAGCTTTTAGGAGCTCCTCTTTATAATCTTGTTTGCCATAAAATACACTTTCGCCTGTTTGAATATCTGTTGCACCAATTTTAAATTCTGCTTCATTGCCATAAAACGCTTCATAATCAAACGGAACCATCGTGTTAGGAATCTGATTGTAAATGAAGTCCATCCCGAAGAATTGACCTGTTTGTCGAAAATTTCGCCATGACATATATCTTGGATCTGTAACATAATCCAAGCTTACCTTTTTGTTTCTGCCAGCTTGCTGAGACATATACGAGGCCCCATAGCTTGCCCCTGCTGAAACTCCGATTACATATGGGAAATAGACATTATGCTCCAGAAAGCACTCAAGCGCACCGGCAGTATAAACCCCGCGCATGCCTCCCCCTTCCAGCACTAAACCGATATTTTCCTTCATTTCTATCCTTCTTTCTCTTACCTTCATTCTTAACTATCATAATCGATTAAGCTCATGAAAGGAAAAAAAAAGACTTTCTTCGTTAAGAAGAAGTCTTAAAAACGCATCAGAATATATAGTTGCTCCCAAACCGAGCATTTTTAACGGCAACTAATCTTAAAAGAAAATTCTTTAGTTAAAAAATTGTCTCTTTTTCTCCAGTTACCTAATAAAACGAATGGTAAGAGGTATACGATAATCAGAACCTTCATATGACTTAATAGCAGCTATAATCGTAAAGATGAAGCCAAGAAGTGCAACAATTGGCATTAGAACAAAGCCGACAAGCACAAAAATCAGCAACCAGCTAATAAAACCGTAAATGGCGTACGAGATAAGGAAATTAAAATACTCTTTACCATGATATTTTACAAATTCTGAATCACTTTTTATTAAATAAATAACTAATGGACCAAGAAATGCTGTGAAAAAACTGGAAACATAAATAAGCATGGCAAATATTCTTTCATCATGAGTTACTTCTTTGTGGAAATTCATTTTGTCCTCCCTTTTGGGTTTCAATAATATGTTGTCTTATTATATACGAGCATAGTGTTAATATGTTTCAGTTTTTATGCCCTTTTTTCTTAATTGGGATGTTAAGATAATTTTAAGGTAAATGGACTATTATTCCTTTAGGTATTCACCTATTAATCTTTCATCCTAAATTCTTATTTCATTTTTTCTTACACGTCATGTATACTAATGATTGTCTATTCTACAAATAAAATACAAATATTTTCAATAAGCGGGAGAGATGTAAGTGTCTGAACTAGTACATACAATCTTTGACTTTTTATCATCCTTAGGCTATATGGGTATAGCTTTAGGTTTAATGGTCGAAGTAATACCAAGTGAAATTGTTTTAAGCTATGGAGGCTATTTAATCCATTCTGGCCATATTAATTTTTTCGGTGCTCTCATTGCCGGTGTTATCGGCGGAACGATTGCCCAACTGTTTTTATATTGGATTGCGCTGTATGGCGGAAGACCATTTATCGACAGATACGGGAAGTATATTTTAATCAAAAGCTCTCATGTGGATGCTTCTGAAAAATGGTTTCTTAAATATGGGACGGGCATGATTTTTCTGGCGCGGTTTATCCCTGTTGTCAGACATGCTATTTCGATTCCAGCCGGGCTTGCAAGAATGCCAATTGGCCAATTCACCCTTTATACGACTGCAGCGATTATTCCATGGACCGTCTTATTTCTGTTGCTGGGAATGCGTTTAGGTGATCATTGGGAAAATATTGAAACATATGCAAAACCTTATATTACACCAATTATTATTGGAGCTGTTGTGCTGCTGGCTGCATACGTACTTCTGCAATTCCGCAAGAAAAAAAATAAATAAAGTATTTACAAAAACATTACAATTACCTATATTATTTTCAAGACTTTTTTTGTAAAATAGAAGCAGTACGATATTATTGCAGGAAAACAATAAATAAAATATAGGGAAGGCAAATGGTGCGCCACCTAATTAGGTTCTAGTGGGTTCGATTCCCACCCCGAAATTTTTTACAAGCTACAAGTTGATAAAAAATTTCGAGGGCGGAGGCACTTTTTGTTTTTCCTTTGCACACACTGCCCTCATGTATAAGGAGGGTATTTTTATGCTGAAAAAACGTGAATTGGAAGATTGCGCTGTCCTATTTGAAATGATGAAGCATCCGGATGTATTTCCCTTTGTCCGCCAAAAAGCGGCATCTTATGAAGAATATTTATTTATCACAAAACAGACGATAGAAGCAGAAGAAAAAGGTGAACTGATCTCTCGTACCATTCTTGATGAATGGCATAATCCGATAGGAACCATTAATCTTTATGATATTCAAGACGGCATCGGGTTTTTAGGAACTTGGATAGGCAAACCTTATCATGGAAAAGGATATAATAAAATAGCCAAGGAACTGTTTTTTTCAGAAGCCTTCTTTGAGCTGAATATTAACAGTATTTTAATGCGCATAAGAGAGCATAATCTCCGTTCCGTTAAAGCAGCAGAAAAACTCCCTTATGCCGTACATGCTAATGAGACAAGAAAATCGATTGTAGAAAAACTCAAGGAAGAAACAGGAGTAAGCTACGAATTATTTGAAGTCCCTAAAGATGTTTTTACACTATATACAATGCGCTCCAACCAGGAACAGACAGACGATCTGATGGAGGCATAATTATAAAGGTCAAAAAAATGCTCAGGATTTATTCCTGGGCATTTACTCGTTTGGTACAGTCAATATTTCCTTCCCATCACTTTCACCTGAACTTCCAGTACATTCGCTTAGTATGTACTTTTTTTCCGTTTCTTCCACTTTCATAAAAATATCCTTACACATGTATTCCTCAATAGAATCACCATCAACACTTGCAGAAATATTGATTTGCTTTCCGTTAAAGATTAATCTTTCAACCATACGCTGTCCTTCTATCCCGTATGAAACAAAGTTCACTTTTGCTTCTTTTCCCTTCTTTACCTTATCTATAAATCTATTTAATCCATCTAAATTTTCAATTTGATTATGATTGTCAACAACCTGTTCTACACCTATATTTTTTATCCCATATTGCTGACAACCAGACATCATGTGAAGAAGCAACAGCAGACCGATAGTAGCTCGTCTCATAAACCTATCTCCTTGTAATTTTATACAGATAATACCATAAATAGTTATTACTTACACTCATTTAGCATACAAGCTTACTTCGTGAGTCATACTTACCTTCCCTTCCTAATATAGTACACATAGGACAACTTTCTATATAGGAGTGTATTTTTTTATGATTGAATTTTTGAATACTCATATTTGGGCAAGTATATTGCTTGCAGCAATCGTATTTGGAGCAAGCCTCCTGCTGCGCAAATGGTTTACTAACTATTTTTTTAAGTTAATTCTCAGCTACACAAAAAAGAAAAAAATTCATGCTGCAAGCACTTTTCTTGTTGCTTTTGAAAAGCCTGTACGCTGGGTGTTCGTTGTCATTGGCATACAGTTAGCCTTCCTGTTCCTCCCTATTCAGACTGTAAGTTTTGAATCTAGTCTCGTCCGCTCCTGTTTTATCGGGCTGTTAACATGGGGATTGTTTAACTTGAGCAGTGTGACCACCCTATTGTTTCCTAAGCTTATGACAAAGCTGGATATTAATGTAGATAAGATTATCGTGCCTTTTATAACAAAAATGTTAAAAACACTTGTTCTTATGCTCGGTTTTAGCATTATTGCTCAGGAATGGGGTTTTAATATAAATGGATTTATCGCAGGACTTGGGCTTGGGGGACTTGCGATTGCTCTTGCAGCAAAGGAAACGGTCAGCAACCTTTTTGGCGGAGTAGTCCTGGTGACAGAAAAGCCATTTACGATTGGGGACTGGATTAAAACGCCGAGTGTAGAAGGTACAATTGAAGATATTACGTTTAGAAGCACCAAAGTACGGACTTTCGCACAAGCACTTGTAACGGTTCCAAATTCAACGCTTGCCAATGAACCAATTATTAATTGGTCTAAAATGGGAAAACGACAAGTTTCGTTTTACTTAAAGGTTGATATTCACACGAAAAAAGAAAGATTACAAGCTACCATTGCCAATATGAAAGCAGTGCTCGAGCGTCATCCTGGTGTTCACCCTGAAACCATTCTTGTTTCTCTTGAGTCCTTAAATGACAGCAGTGCTGATATATTAATTTACTTTTTCACAAAAGCTACCGATTATAATGGGTATTTACAAACAAAAGAAGATATTAACTTTCAAATTATCGAAATTATCGAGAAAAAAGATGTAGCATTTGCTGTTCCGAAAAGCACTGTCCATGTAGAGATGCCAGCTGAATTAAACACCGCAGACAGATTATTCTCTCATGGCTAAATTAACAACAGAAAAGTCATGCTGTTTTGCCATATTTTCCTTTTATCTGTGATATAATCGAAACGTTATTGAACAAAAGTGAGGAAATATGATGAATCAAACCTTTACAACAAAGCAAAAACTCAAGCAAATGTTAGTTATTTTACTGCCTGTTCTAGTCACACAGGTGGGCATGTTCGGTCTTACTTTTTTTGATACAACGATGGCTGGTCATTACAGTCCGATTGATCTTGCTGGAGTTGCTGTCGGAAGTTCTTTATGGACCCCTATTTATACTGGCTTAAGCGGTATATTGCTTGCTGTCCCTCCGATTGTCGCTCAAGCAGTCGGCAGAAAAGAGGAATCGAAGGTCAGTTTCTCCGTCGTTCAAGCAATCTATCTGTCATTATCAATGGCAGTTCTATTAATCATTCTAGGAGCTGTTTTCCTAAAACCTATCTTGCAGAGTATGGGTCTTGAACAAGAGGTTCAAGACATTGCCTTCCATTACTTAGCTGCATTGAGCACAGGCATTATTCCGATTTTCTTTTATTTTGTGCTGCGGTCCTTCATCGATGCCCTTGGCCAAACACAAGTAACAATGTTTATTACGCTTTCTGCACTGCCGGTCAATATTGGGCTGAATTACGTATTCATTAACGGTATTTGGATATTCCCAGAGATGGGCGGTGTCGGCACAGGCTACGCTACAAGTATTACATATTGGTACATGCTGTTAACTGCACTCCATATTGTTTATCATAATCAGCCATTTGCTGGATTTAAATTGCTTAGTAAATTCCATGCTGTCTCTTGGGAAAAATGGAAGGAAATCTTGAAGATTGGTGTGCCAATCGGATTCTCGATCTTTTTTGAAACAAGCATTTTCAGTGCGGTGACATTGTTAATGAGCAATTATGACACGAATACCATTGCTGCTCATCAATCAGCTATTAATTTCGCTTCCCTTCTGTATATGGTTCCGCTGAGCATTTCAACGGCGCTGACAATATTGGTTGGTTTCGAAGTTGGTGCAGGCAGGCTGAAGGATGCAAAACAATACAGCTGGATGGGTGTTTTCACTGCCATCAGCATTGCTTTTGTGAGCGGCATCATCCTGATGGCTTTCAGAGGTCCGATAGCAGGCATTTATACAAATGATGCTGAGGTGTTAAAGCTGACAGCAAGCTTCCTTATATATGCGATATTCTTCCAGCTTTCAGATGCCATCCAGGCACCTGTTCAAGGAGCATTACGAGGTTATAAGGATGTTAATATTACCTTGATTATGACACTAGTCAGCTATTGGGTGATTGGACTTCCTTGCGGTTATCTGCTTGCCAATTATTCAAGTCTCGGTCCTTTCGGCTATTGGATCGGCTTAATTGCCGGTTTGGCAACAGGTGCTGTTTTTTTAAGCAGCAGACTGTATTCCGTTCAGAAAAAACAGGCCTTGGCACATAAATAAAGGAGGAATCAAGACGATTCCTCCTTTTTTCTTTCACACTATTTATTGGCTCATTTTTAGCCATCATTTCAATAAATGCATCCACCATTGTGTGCCTCTGCCTTCATGCAAGATGGACAGGGCCTTAGAAACTGGCATCCCCTTTCTGTATGTCCTGTCTGACGTCATTGCATCAAACGCATCAGTAACTGCCAAAGAAGGATATTTCTTCGCCTTTTAGTCCGTCAGGATAGCCTTTTCCATCAAATCTTTCATGATGACTTCGCACATCTTCAAGAATGGTGGCCATTTCTTTTTGCGGCTGTACTTGTTTAAGGATGTTTTCACCAATGACTGGATGTGTTTTATGTGCATGAATCTTCCTCTGTCAGCTTCCCTTCTTTTAACAAAACATTATCAGGAATATCTATTTTGCCAATATCATGCAATATCGCTGATTTATACAATAACTCCAACTCACTTGTAGGCAGCTTTAAGTTTTGCCCAATTAACTGCGAATAGACGGCAACCCTATTTGAATGGCCTGCGGTGTATTGGTCTCGGCATTAAGGGTGGTACTGAGCACCATCATAAAACTGTCTAAGAGCTGTTTATTAAACTTTTCACGCTGAATGATTGTTTCATTCATTTCATGAAAGCCTTTGAACAATTCAGCAAACTCGTCTGTATATACCATGCTGTTTGGCTCGGAATACTTGCTTGTGCCAACACTCTCCATTAAATTTTTCAGCTGATAGATAGGTGTGATTATATCCTTAGAGAGGAATCTTGCCGTTAAAACGGAATAAACAATCGTTATAACAAGGATTACAATGGCCCAATTCCAAAACGGAAAATCTTGAATATCGCCACTGTCAATCAGCTTGACTCTTGTGGACAGCAAGATAATTACTAATGGAAGAACACTGATGCTGACTACCGTAGTTAAAAACTTCTGAAATAACCATAATAAAACAGAGTATTCGCATATCTTTGTCCTAATATTTAAACTGGTGAACATAAAGGCACCGCCAACCCCAAAAACGGCTAAAAAAGATCCAATCATGTAGTTATATAACAAACTGTTCATCAGTTTTTATAAGTATCCAAATCCATGCACCTAATTTTCGTAAAATAATATTATTATCTTATCATCAATAGGATAAAAACAACTGTTCCTTTTACCCGTCAACAGAGTGGAAAATTAATACAAGCGATTATAACACGAATTGGGTGCAAATGAATATGATATAAAAAAATCGAGCACTTCTGAAAGAAAGGATGAATTTCCAATGTTCCCATGGAATTTATTCCCTTTTAATAAAGACACGAAAAACAAAATGCAGCAAATGAGACCTGCCGAGATTCAAAAGTATGTACATGATATGATGGATAAGCTGATGCCAGAATCTCTGCAGAAAATGAACACTGATGAAATGTTCCAAAATATGTCACAAATGACGAATCGACAAACAGGAGCTGAGCCGAACAAATTTGATTATCTAGTATTTGAAACACACCATCACGTCTATGTACGAATTCCTATTAAGGAAGAAATTTGGCTGGAAAGAGTAAAGGTATACTACACCTCCAGTCAATTGATTATTCAACATATACCAGATGAAGAAAGCAAACATACAATTAATCTTCCTTCCCTTGTCAGAAGAAAGGGATCAACAGCCAATTATAAAGATGGTGTATTAGAAATCATGATTCAAAAAAACACACAGGTGCAATATTCTGAGATCGAAGTGTCGGATCTACATTAATCTTCCGAGAAAGGGTGTGCCGAAAATTATGTCGTTTGAAAACCTGGAAAAAATTTATCAGTTTCATGAAAATCCAACTAATGATATGCTCTGGAATAACTTATTTCAAGACTCGCCAAGCCAGCAGCATTTTTTTAATGGTAGGAATGCCATTAAAAGCAATAATCAGTTTCCCCCTTGTGATTTTTATACAAAGAATGGAGTTTGTTATATTGAAGTAGAGCTTCCGGGCATGACCCCGGAAAATGTTGCCGTTAAGTGTGAAGATCATACGCTTCATATTGCTGGGCATTTTAAGACACTTTGTGAAGAGTATGCCTATTATTTAAAAGAAAGGCAAAACCGGAGTTTCCATAAAGTGATTACATTGCCATATGCCATTAGGAAGGAAGAGCTTTCTTTCCAATTTAAAAACGGAATACTAATCATCCAAATACCGCCTGCATCGAAATAAAAAATCAACTCGGTTGCTTTGAGTTGATTTTTCTTGTTTGTTACCCATTATTTAAAGCTTTTATCGAAGCAGTAGAAAGGTCGTTCTTTTCCAGGAAAATGTAATTCTCCTACTTTGTTAAAGCCATTTTTCAGAAACAGATTTTGTGCTTTTTCATTGATGGCATATGTGTCTGTTTTTAAATAGAATGTGTCATTTTCAATAGCAAAAATTTCAGCGAAAGCAAGGAGCTTGCTTGCTATTCCCCCGCCGCGTATTTCAGGATCAACCATTAGCCTGTGAATAACATAAAAGTTTTTTTCCGTTAATGTCCATTCAATTAAATCATAGTTTTTACCGCCGATACGGTCAATCGCAATAGAGCCGACTACTTCTTCATCCATGATTGCAACAAATGCAGAACTGTTTTCAATATCTGTTTTAAAATCCTTTTCAGCAGGATATTTATCAGACCATTGGTCATTTCCTTCTTCATTCATTATTTTTATTGTTTTTGCTGCTATATTCATAATTGCATCTAAGTCATTTATCGTTGCTAGTCTAATTTCCACGCTCAATTCTCCTATTATAGTATTTCTTTATTATTCCCCGTTTACTTGAGACTATTTCATTTTTTCTAAAATGAACTATATGAAAAACCATTATATAAATTTCTCATCAAAAAAACCACTAAAGTACACAGCTACAGAAAATAAAATAAAATTCAAAAACGCGGAAATTTTCACATAAAGAAAAAAACCAAAGGAACTATTCCTTTGGTTTTTTCAACAACTATTATTTACCTATAAATTGCTGTGTCCAGTAATTCCCGTCAGCTACATAGCCTACCCCAATATGAGTGAAATTGCTGCTTAAAATATTAGCGCGATGGCCTTCACTGTTCATCCATGCTTTCACCACTTGCTCTGGTGTTGTTTGACCTTTAGCAATGTTTTCGCCAGCTGCTTTGTAGGAAACACCAAATTGCTTCATCATATCAAATGGGCTGCCATATGTCGGGCTTGTATGATCAAAATAATTGTTCTTGCTCATATCCTCAGACTTAGCTCTTGCAACTTTGCTTAACTCTGTATCTAGAGTTAAAGCAGGAAGACCTTGTTTAGCTCTCTCTGCATTTGTCAATTCAACAACTTCTTTTTCAAATGCACTCACACTTGAAGAAGTTTGTGTGGCTTCCGTCTTCTGTTGGTTTGCCGTTGTATCCTGTGCATTAGCAGTGTTTGCTGTTGTAGTTGTTTTATTGTCAGTTGCTGTTGTGTTTGTAGGTGCTTTTGTTGTTGCTGTCTCCTTATTTACAGTGTTGCTTGTGCTGCCATAATAGTTTTTAAGCAACTTATTTATATCAATATTACCTGAAAACTGCTTCATTAAGGCATTGATTTGCTCTTCATTAAGATTATATGATTGATACGTTACTTTCACCGCTTCTCTCTCTTGATTAGAAGCTGCATCTGCCTGATGCATAACCGGATTTGACATGAATAGAGCTGCAGCTGCTGCTGTTGAAAAGATTAACTTTTTCTTCATCTAAAAAATCCTCCTAAAATATGAATTTCTTAATATCGTATTAAAGGCTTGCTTACAGAAAAATCATATCATACGATTTTTGTCATATTTGTGGATAAAATATCCAACAAGTAAAAGCTAATTAGCTGCAGCAGCTTTTATTTCGCTTAAACCACTTATCGCCCAAAGCATGGTGAAAACTTTTCTAATTCATTAGAAGTTCAAATTATTTTACTTAATTATCCAGCAGATACATATTAAGTATGAAATTAAGTATTGACAAGTTTTGAAGCACAGTCTGTTCATAACAAATATGACAATAACTTGACTTACATAACAGGAAATCAATAATTGTTACTACTGAAAAAAGGGCTGTATATATCCAAAAAAAGGTGGAATAGTAAAAAGGAAGAAGAAGATATAAAGATGGAAGGAAGTATAGTTATGAGTACACCTTATGCTTGCCCAAATTGCCGGACAAATAGAAGCAGATTCAATATTATCCGCCAAGTGCCCCAATCTGTAAAGTTAGACCCTCAAACTGGAAATATTGTAGAAGAGTATACAGCAGATAATCTTTCCCCCTTTCATATTGGCTATAACGGTCCTGACAATCGTATCCAATGTGCAGCTTGCGGACTGGTAGATGAAGAAAGAACTTTTGCTAAATTTGGAGAGATGCGCTAATAAACAAACAAGATAAGCCGTATGCATCTGCATACGGCTTTTGTTTCTATAATGGAAAAAACTCGTCATCAATTAAAACTTTCCACGGCTCAATAGGTGAAGTTCTGACTAACGTCAGCCTTTTCATTTCACTTTTTCTTTTTTCATTTTGAATATAAAGCTGCCACTCCAAGTTTATGTGTAAAACAGTTTCAAATTGATAGTCCTTTGTCTCCTCCACTTTAAACAGCTTTACATTTTCCAGTTCTTCCAAAGCAGCTCGCCAATCCAGTTTTTCTGTACTTAAGTGGTTTAAGATTGTATTATCCTGCTCTTTCATTCCTGCAACAAAGGAGCGCACAGTATCATTTGGATCTTGCTTGTCTAGCTCCATTTTTAAAATACCAGCTGCTTTATATACCATGAGCTTATGTGATAAATCCATATTGTCGGTCTTATGGGTAGTGCTTCCTAAAAAATGAATACAAAAATGGCCTGGAAACTTATTCTGTAATGCTCCTGCCCCATGTGGCATCCCATGCATCGATGCAGCTAGCACTTGATCATCCTTCAAAACAAGAATCGATCTTCTTTTCCAGCTCCATTTTCCGCCGTAGATTTCTTTCATAATCTTTGTATCAGCTGTTGTAAGTGGCTGGACATCAGCATGCTGTGACCCTGCTCTCCGCTGTGCATGAAATAACTTGCCTGTTTCCATATCATAAATGGAAAACTTGCTGTAACGTGGAATGACCTTATCTGCTTCCTTCCATTCGAGCAGCTGAATGCCGTATGTGATTGGAGCATTCTCCTTTGTTTCAGCATGGACGTTTGACACCATAAAAAGACTTGCGGCAACAGCAACAAAAAGAATGAACTTTCGCTTTTTGAACAAAATTACCCTCCTCTACACTTTAGCTAAAGAAAGTTTGCCCGTTTTATTGATAGTTCATTCTAAGTTATTGCGGCAACTTGTCAGATTACAGATTGTCTAACTGTTCTTTGATATGCTGCCAATCAATATTTTCACCGATAAAGACTAGATTTAATGGCATCTTCATATCTTCTCTCATCATTAAGGGCATTCCGTAGGAATACTGAAATAAATCAGGGTAGTGATTTTGATGGAATTGCACATAGCCTTTAATGCGATATATAGTGTCAGGAAGCTCCTTAAGAAATGCTTCAAATTTATCTGAAGCAATTGTATGTTTAAAATGATAGACAAACGAACTAAGCTGTAACGTTTGAATTGTTGTTTTGACTGTTTCTTTCGCGAATTGCATCGTCATATCTTTCAATTTTTGTACTGGAAGCTTTGAATAACTTGTTAATATAGCGAATGCTTTCGGATTGATGCTTTGAAGCTCAAACGTGACTTTTGATTTTTCCGCCTCTGTTAACTGGTCCTGTTTATTTATTAATATCATGTTGGCATGACGTATTTGCTCAATTAGAAGCTGCCCAACTGCTGGACTCATTTTGGAACGCTCTAGCCAAAGCTTCCCATCCATAACCGTTATAATTCCTTTAAGCAATAGTTTATCAGCAAAAATGGGTGAAAGGATACTGTCCATCGTTTCAACAGGATGTGCCGCACCAGTAGTCTCTAGGTAAATTACATCTGGCTTTTCCTCTCTCAGCAGTGTTTGCAGCTGGCCTTCAAGCTTATCTTGAATCGTGCAGCACACACATCCTCCTAACAGCTCCTTCAGCGGTACATCTGCTTCGACTTCATTTGAATCAATCGATATATCACCAAATTCATTCATTAAGACTGCAACTTTTCTGCCTTCTTCCTTTTCATGAGTGAGCAGTCGCTTCAACAAAGTTGTTTTCCCGCTCCCTAAAAACCCTGATAATATAAATACTTCCGTTTTTTTCATCGTTATCCTCCTTAACTATAAAAGCATAACAATGGAAAAAGGAGGGCAAGTAGAAAATGCCGCTCCTTTCCATATTACTTTTTCAGTTCTTTATTTAGTATTTCGATTGCTTTTTTCATTTGCGTATCATTCTTTTGGATTTTTTCACTTAACTTTTCCATGAGCTTAAGCGTTGTATCTCCAGTAATGACGCCATCTACCTTTAATTTTTCTTTTTCTTGGAATTCCTTCACTGCTTCCTCTGTACTTTCATCGAAATAGCCGTTCGCATTTTCAACTTTATAGCCAAGTGCATTCAGCATTTCCTGTGCAGTTTTCACTTCATTGGAATTCGAATCCAGTTTTAACTTCGTATCTGGATTAATAATCGTCAATTTTGCATAGCTTGGAAGTTCTACTTTATAGGTCGGTTCAATTCCTTTTTCATGAATCCAGCTGCCATCTGGTGTCAACCATTTATCAGTGGTGAATTTAATATTGCTTCCATCTGATAATTCAATAGCACTTTGAACAGTACCCTTACCGAAAGACTTCACTCCGACTAACGGAACGTCTGCAGACTGATTTACAGCAGCAGCAAGGATTTCAGAAGCGCTGGCGCTTCCCTCATCAATCAATACTACTAATGGCAGCTTGTTTGCATTCGTGTTTTCTGAAGCAACTTGTTCAATTTTACCATTTTTATGCTCCACTTGGAAAATAAGCTCTCCTTCAGGAATAAACAGGTTGGCTATTTCTTGAACTTGTGTCAGCAATCCGCCTGGATTTTGTCTTAAATCAAGAACAATCCCCTTCATGCCTTTCTCTTTGAACTCATTCAGTTTATCAACAAGTTCTTGGGCTGTGTCTGACGAGAAGCTTGTGATTTGAATTTCAGCTATTCCGTCATCACGAAGTTCTCCATAAACCGTCTCAATTGGAATGGTGTCCCTGACAATATCAATTTTTAACGTATCTTCACTGCCAGCTCTCTCTATTTCAAGGCTTACAGTTGTCCCTTTTTTGCCTCTTATAAGTGTGACAGCTTCAGATGAGCTCATGCCTTGCAGGCTTTTGCCATCTACAGTCAAAATATTGTCATTCGGTTTCACTCCGGCTTTTTCTGCAGGAGACCCTTTTATTGGAGACACAACAATAATGCTGTCATCCTTTTCTTGTATTTCGGCTCCAATTCCTTCAAATGAAGAAGAAATACTTTCATTAAAGCTAGATGCCTCCTCCTGGTTCATATAATCAGAATAAGGATCATCTAATGCTGTGAACATGCCGTCAATGGCTCCATTCACCAAGTCTTCTGTGTCGACATCTTGATAAAATTTATCCTTTATCGTATCGTACGCAGAGTAAAGCTTAGAAAATTCGCTTCTGTCTGTACCAACAGTAACAGCTGGCTCTTCGCCAAACGCGAGTGCAACGGTTGTAATCCCTGCAGCTAATATAACCGTAAAGAAAATAAGCATGACAAAGTGAAATTTCTTTATGCGGATAAAACTGTGATCTTTATCTCCCGCTTCGTTTTCCTCATTTATGTTCTTTTCATTCTCCAAATAATTCACCACTTTCATTTGCCCTTTTGGCACCGCGATACATGCCTTTTATAATCAACAGTATCAAAAAAATTGGGTTAATTTATGACATAATTATGAATAAATTTTGAACAAAATATCTTTTCTTTAGATTTTTCTAACTTGTTCAAAATATTCCTCTAATGTCCAATTGTTTTCAAAGATATCTTTTGCTGATTTTTTGCCGACATACCGGTAATGCCATGGCTCAAATTTATATTTGGTGATATCCTCTTTTCCTTTCGGATAGCGAAGAATAAACCCGTAAAGATGGGCTTTATCATGGAGCCATTTTCCTTCTTTCGTGTCTTCAAACTCTTCGGTGAGCAGGAAATCGGCACTTTCAGCAGAGATATCCATTGCAAGCCCTGTCTGATGCTCACTGTTTCCTGGATATGCGACTGCTTCTTCTGCTTTTTTCTCTCCGACCTTATCAACTTCTGCCTTAAACAGAACGGACTGACGGTCGTAGGATCGGTAACCTGACACTGCATACAGGATGACACCGTCTTTTTTTGCAGCATTGAACATTTCTTCCAAGGCAGATGCTGCTTCTTTTCTCAAATAGCTTTTTTCGATGTCTTGATCTCCAAAGGAAAACAGCACATCTGGCCTTACCATATCTTCCGGTGCATAACCATCAGGTAAACCGAAATCCTTGTTGACAAGAGAGACAGTATTCGTCGGATTTTGAATAATGTTCCGGCCGTCCACCACTTTAATGTCATTGAAAAATGCTGCTTCAAGAGTCCAAGGGATTTCCTCCTCAGAACCTTCGCTTTCTGAGTCATTTTCCTGTGTGCTGTCTGCAGTTCCTTCTTCATTTGATTGCTCTGTGTCTTTATCTCCATTCCCCGTTGTTTCTTCTGAAGCCTTATCCTTATTTAAAAAGGGAATGTGTTCTGTAATGCCATCCAGTTTACTGCACCCTGTCAAAAGGGCAGTAAGCAACAGCAGCAGCGCTAGTTTTTTCATTCTCCACCCCATATTACACTTGTACAAAAGTACGCTTATTCTTTAATTGCAGCTTCGAGTGACACCTCAATCATTTCATTGAAAGTTGTCTGTCTTTCTGAAGCTGTCGTTTCCTCTCCTGTTAAAACATGGTCACTTACAGTTAATACAGACAACGCTTTGCGGTTAAATTTAGCTGCTAATGTATAAAGTGCTGCTGATTCCATTTCAATCGCTAGAATTTGGTATTTAGCCCATTTTTCCAGCTCAGAATTATCGTTATAGAACATATCTGCCGTAAATACATTCCCGACTTTAAGAGAAAGGCCCTTTTCAATGCCTGCATCATATGCCTTTTTAAGCAGATCAAAGTTTGCTGTCGGTGCATAGTCTACGCCACCGAAAGTAATGCGGTTCATTTGCGAGTCAGTTGAAGCGCTCATTGCTAAAATGACATCGCGAACTTTAACATCCTGCTGGATAGCACCGCAAGTTCCGACTCTGATTAGATTTTGAACGTTATAGCTTGTCATTAATTCATTCACGTAAATTGCGATTGAAGGAGCTCCCATGCCTGTTCCTTGAACAGAAATTCTTTTTCCTTTATATGTACCTGTATATCCAAACATATTTCTCACTTCGTTATAGCATACCGCATTCTCCAAAAAATTCTCCGCGATATACTTTGCTCTCAAAGGATCTCCAGGAAGGAGTACCGTTTCTGCAATTTCGTTTTCTTTTGCGCCAATATGTACACTCATTTTTAAGTACCTCCATTGATAAGAACATTTCAATAAAAAAATATATTAGGAATCATTTCCATATCCTAAACATTCACTATTTGTACTATATCATATTCTAGATTTGGGATAAATACAATTAATAGCAGGATAACAAAACTTTAATCGGCAATACTAATTTTAGCTTTTCCTTTGGGTTAGGAAAACATGCTAATACACACAAGTAACTTTTAAAATTTAAATGTTGAAGGAGATATTATTATGGGAAAAAAGCATCGCAATCGAATTAACTCTCCTAAAAAAAATAATCATATACCGAAAGAAGCCATTATTGCTGAACACGAAGCACATGGCAAAGAAATGTCTGCTAGAGAAAGAAAGAACTAAAAAAAGCAGGTGTGACCAAAAACAGTCACACCTGCTTTTTTAACCTGCATATTTGTTGATTAAATGATAGAGATTCCCCTTTAAGTCTGCCAGCTCCTGCTTATGAATACGCAAGGAGACATAGCTTTCATCCATATCAAGAGCCTCTGCGAATAATCCAGACAGCCCCCTTTGTTTTCTGTCAATCTGAAGCATAACATCGAGCTCATTTTCTGTAGCTGTTAGAATGACTAATTCAACCTCATCCAGCTTACCCCTAAAAGAACCGGAGACCGGAACGAATTCAAACTCCTGCACGAATGGAAGTCGCATTCGATGTGCCCGGCCTGCCTCTTTACAGCCGCCGCTTTTCATATGAAAACCCAGCTCCTCAAAAGCGTGGAACACTCCTCTAGTGAATGGAGATGGAACGATATTAATATGGTCCACATCATTCGGGTCAATAGCTTGTTTAATATCAAGGCCTGTTGAGATCCATACTTTTGTTCTGCCTATCGTAAAGGGAATATCATATGGAAGCACACTCGAAAATGGGATAACCTTTTTCTCTTTTGCCTCAATAGTAAAGGCTCCTGCAGCAAGGAATTCTCCAATCAAGGCCGTTTGTGATTCCTTTTTGTCGTCTCTTTCTATTTCGTATTGTGTATACAGTCTGACATATATGGCGTCAATATTTTGAGCAACATTGCCTCCTGTAATATTTATTTCTCCCTCTATCTGTTCACCTGGTAAATAATCGGATTTTTTCAGCACCGTATCAAGTTTTGCTGCGCCAACGCCTACACTTGCCAAGGCTTTTTTAAATATAGACATAATAATTTTTTCCTCCCGCTATTTGCAAAATGATTTTGTTGTAATCATTTACGGAAGGGATGTTATAAAAGTTTCAATTAAACTAAAAAAAAAACAATAAAAAATGGCAAGAGCATTCTCCTGCCATATGAACGAAATAACCTGCTTTTATATTAAACTGTTTTTTCCAAACTTACATTCACTATTCATCCAATTCCTCATCAATAATGCATTTCTCAAGAAGATATTCAAAAGTTATGTCAGCTAATTCTTCCATTTCATCTTCTGTGGGAACGTATCCCCTTTTTAATAGCTCACGAAAGAAAAACTCAGCAATTTCCTCCGTATCTATTATTACGTCAATCTCTTTCAAGCATATCGCCCCCTTTTGTAAGAATATATGTGACATAAGGTAAAACATGCAAAGCTTTTGTACAAATTATCGGATAAATTAAAATATTTTTCAAGAAAAAAGAGACATGTTTAGAGGGCCAGGTTCATATTTATTACTATTGACACTGCAAAACCTAAAATATCGTGAATAATGGGGGAAAATACTGTGAATAAGTTCCAGCATTTAGTCGAAGCTTTTAAAGAAGATGTGAATGAAGATAACAGCAGTATTTTAGGAATATTTGACAAAGGACTCAAAGCATTGTTTTCATTAGTATTGTTCGGCTGTATTCCTTACTTCCTATACCTTATTCTCTAATCTAGTGTAGGACAAGCTTAGAGCTTTTGCTTATCATCCTTGCTGCTTAACTGTTTTAGCTTTCTAATGGTCAGTCTCATTGCATGCTCATACTCTAAATCTTCGAACATCTCATACAATAATTGATAGTCATTATATATATCAAGCAAACCATCAATCAATTCTTGCTTTTCCTTCGTGCTTTCAAGCAGCTCTTTTTCCGACTTACGGTAAGAGCTGTTAGTTTTTTGCAAGTTTACCGGTTTCTTTTTCTTATCCATTATATATAAGAGACCCAGCTTTTGAATAAAGCTGTCAGCATTTTCTGCATCTGCCACTAAAGTGAGTTCTTCTTCCCCTGCCTCAAGCCATTCTCCATCACTAACTCTTGACAGTTCATAAATGATATCTTCCCATGCATCTGATTTGTAACGCCAAATTTCTGTGCGGAAACCCATGATTTTAAAAAGATTGGATCCATAGCCTTTTACTTTGACAAGGTCACCTATAAAATAGCGATATTCAATGTCTATTTTTTCCGTATCCATCAGCTCTCCTTCGAATTCTGACAGCATCTGCAGACTGGATTCCAAATATAATCCTTCACTTTTATTCACTTCGTAGACATGCATGTCATCAAGCCACTTCACGTCTGTGATTTTGCCAACGGTTCCATAGATAGTGATGACAACAGTATCGCCAATTTTAAACTTCGGTTTTTTTCGGTTTCCCATAGTAAAAAGTCCTCTCTAAACAGATTGTGCGATATTCGGTCCGCAAAAAGCAGCACCCTTGCCCCCACAGTCATGCTTAAAGACTTAACAACTAAAGTGGGGGATTTTAATAAGAAACTACCCTTTCATAAATCCACATCTCATCTTCATCCTTTTTTTGTTCGCTGTTTTTCTTATCTGAGATAATATATGCATCATCCTTGCTAATCGCCAATACTCATGTTCTATTTCATTTCGTTTTTTTCTAAATCAGCCATTATACAGGGAATGGACGTTTTGTTAATCCAATATATGTAGCTGACAAACTATTTTAGAATACACTTTAACCAAAACACGGGTTTCATTAAAAAATGGGCAAATAAAAAAGCATTTCGCAAAAAATGCAAAATGCTAATAACGGATTTCCTTTTCTTCTTGAAACAGATACGTTTCCCAAGCTTCATCAAAGATTCTCATACTATCCAAATAATGACCATTTAGCTCTAAATAATTGCTTATTTCATCATAATCAAAGCTGTTTTTTGGGAAGCTGTGATCTAAATAAGCATGATTGGCAAAGTGACTTATGTTATCTTTTGGCTGGGGATGGCGGAATTTCATTAAAAAATGATAAAAAGATTTAGTCATCGTTCCTCTTCCTTATCCGAAATAATATACCGTATACTATACATAACAAGAAATAATGGTGCAAGCATTATTCACTTTTTATAAGACTTCCAATCTATGCCTATTTAACGCTCCTCTTGGTTCCTATTATGTTTAATTCAGAAAAGGCAGGATATAATATAGCATGGCGATATTTAAGAAAGCGGGGAAATACAGTAACTTCTATGAAAAACAAAACTTTTATTCTAGTAATTACCAGTGTATTTGGGATAGCCTTATTTTTGCTGTATTGCCTCTATCATCCCGGCAAAACAAGCTCCAGTACTAAAAACGTCTACGACAAAATAAAGGCAAGTGAACCAGTATCCTATCTTGTAATCGGAGACAGTATCGGAAGAGGTTCTGGTGCGAGCAAGGATCAGACTAAATGGTTTTATTTGCTTGAAGATAAATTATATGACAATTATGGTTCTCCATTAAAACGGAACATGATTGTTCAAAGTGGAGCCACAGCTTTTGAAGGCTTATATAAATTCAAGAATTCCAGTATCCAAAATATTGATCTAATCTTTATCGTCTTTGGAGAAAATGACCGTAAATACATGAATAATGACGTTTTTTATTATTTATACAGCCAGCTTCTTCTCCAAGTAAAAGAAAAATATCCTGCAGCTGAAATCATTACCCTTACAGAAAGCAGTTTAGATAATGAAAATTTTGCAGACGTCATCTCTAAAGTGTCTGGGGAATACCAGGCAACAAATCTTGACATGAGAATTCCATTTCGTGAATCAGGAAAAAGAGCAGAAGAATTAACGAAGGATTTGGTTCATCCAAATGATAATGGCTATCAGCTTTATGCTGAATATATTTACAAGCATTTCAACAAACAGATACAGAACAAGGAAAAGAGTACAGAACTGCCCTTGAATGACTATGCGGCTAAAGCAATCAATATGGTAACAAACAACGATTATACATTTAAAGACAGCTCTTATGTGAAAAAGCAAGGATATTATACTACTGATGATAAGGGTGCCGAACTTGGCTTTACCTTTAAGGGCACCTATCTTGGCGCAAATGTAATAAGAGGTCCGCTGGGCGGCTTAGTTGATGTCTATATCGACGATGAATTTGTAACAAGTATTTCGACATGGTGGCCATTTGAAAAACCAAGGTCTGAGTTTATTGCCGGCGGACTTCCAGATGAAACACATAAGGTAATCTTTCGCTCAGCAGGTAAAGCTTCCTCCCATAACACTTCAGGGTATCACAGAGTGCAGATTTCGTCTGTGATTGTTCAAGACAAATAGTTAACATAAAAAAGGCAATCCTCTAAAACGGATTGCCCTTTTCTTTGTATTGATTAATCTTCAATCAAACAACACTTTGTATTTGCCGTAGCCTTCTTGCTCCAGATCTTCCTTTCTGATGAAACGAAGAGAGGCTGAGTTCATGCAGTATCTTAAGCCTGTTGGATCAGGGCCATCATTGAATACATGGCCAAGATGGGAATCAGATTCTTTCGTCCTAACCTCTGTCCTAACCATAAAGTGACTAGTATCTGTTTTTTCTACAAGATCTTCCTCACTAATAGGCTTAGTAAAACTCGGCCAGCCGCAGCCTGCATCATATTTGTCATTTGAACTGAACAAAGGCTTGCCAGAAATGATGTCGACATAAATACCATCAGCAAATTCGTTCCAATATTCATTATGGAAAGGAGGCTCTGTTCCATTGTTTTGAGTTACTTCATATTGAATTGGTGTCAGTTTGTCTTTTAATTCTTTTTTATTCATGCTTTTCCCCCCAGTTGTTTTTAATAAAAGCAGCTCTTCCTGAGCCTACATGATAGGCGTTATAATGCAGCGAATTTTTTTTGTAGTAATCTTGGTGATAATCCTCTGCGTCATAAAATACAGATGCCGGAAGTATCTTCGTTGCAATCGGCTTGTTAAATTTGCCGCTTTCTCCTAATGCTTTCTTTGAAAGTTCAGCAAGTCGTTTCTGTTCTTGATTATGATAAAAAATAGCTGTTTGGTAGGATTGTCCTCGATCAAAAAACTGGCCGCCTGGGTCTGTCGGGTCAATCTGCTGCCAATATATATCAAGCAGTTTTTCGTAAGGGAACAATTCGGGATCGAATGTAATCTGGACTGCCTCATAATGACCTGTCGTTTCAGAGCAGACTTCCTTATAAGTAGGATTTTCCTTATGGCCGCCCGTATAGCCGGAAACAACAGAAATAATTCCAGGCTCCTGATCAAACGGCTTCACCATACACCAGAAACAGCCGCCGGCAAATGTTGCTTTTTCATATTGTTTTTCCATACGATACACCTCTATTCCATTTAGTATGTATACTATCTTTTCCCTATAGGGAGTGTAACAACACTTCTTTTATTAGCTTAAACAAAATCGCCTGAGAAAGCAAAAAAGAGGCTTGCTGAATAATAAAAAGGAGTGCATGCCTGCACTCCCCATTCTCATTATTATTTTCGCTTTGCTTTTATCGTTTTTTTGATACTCTTCCATTTCTTCTTCTCATCTGACTGAGCTTTTTTATTCTGCTTTCTGTCAAGGTAAGCAAGTTCTCGCTTCATTTTGAAATAGCTGTTCAGGCGGCCTGACTCCAGCTCTCCGTCCTCTATTGCCTGTTTGACAGCACAATTAGCTTCCCCCATATGACCGCAGTCTCTAAACCGGCAATTTTCAGCCAATTCCTCGATATCAGTGAAACTCTCTAAGATACCGGCACTGCTGTTCCACAGCTGCAATTCTCTCATCCCTGGTGTATCAATCAAAACACAGCCATTAGGCAGCACGAGCATCTCCCGGTAAGTTGTCGTATGACGGCCTTTGTCATCGTCTTCCCTAATTGTTTGCACCGCTTGCTTCTCATAACCTAATAAATAGTTCGTTAATGTAGATTTGCCTACACCGGAAGATCCTAAGAGGGCAATTGTTTTTTGCGGCTGCAAGTAGTCGTTCAAAAGATCAAGCCCCCGATTCTCATGGACACTTACCGCGATTACCGGCACACCGAATGCGACTGCTTCAACTAAAGCGACTGAATCCTCTACATTGTTAGAAAGCTCTGATTTAGTAAGGAGAATCACTGGATTAGCGCCGCTTTCCCATGTCAGTGTCAAATATCTTTCGATTCTGCGCAAGTTTAAATCCTCATTCAGAGAATTAACTAAGAATATCGTATCCACATTTGCTGCTACGATTTGCTCTTCTGTAGTCTGGCCAGCTGTTTTTCTTGAAAATTTACTTTTTCTCGGAAGAACTGCCATTATTGTGCCTTTTCCTTCATTAAGCCGCGGCAGCACAGCGACCCAATCTCCTACTGCAGGATAGTCCTCTCTTCCGACAGCTTCAAAGGAAAGTTTTCCTGACACCTCACACAATAGCTCGCCGAATTCCGTAAAAATCCGGTAAATCCTCTTATGCTCTAATGCAACCCGACCTGCAATAATACCCTCTTTATTTAAGTGCGCTAATGCGCTTTTTAGCTCTTCATTGAACCCGATTTTATTTAAATCCATTTTAATCCTCCATTTTTATGCATAATAAAAAACCATAAGCACGTACAGCCCATGGTTTTCACATGCATTCAAATGCAGAATCTAATTCACTTACTTCATAAAGTAAGCGTAGGGCTGTACGATATATGCAATTGCCTTATTTACACAGATTAACTTTTTCATCGTACATCACCCTTTCCGTTATAATTAGTTATAGTATATACCATTTTTTTCTTTTTGTACATATAATTTCCGATTAGAAGATTATTTTTTAGATAGGCACTGTATCATTCGCTTTGCATAAGATGAAGCAAATTGAGCAAATAGGAGTGATACTATGAATAAACAAGGAGACAGCTTTCCCATTCATGAAGCGGGCATGTACAATCTGTTAAGCGATTATTATAAGTATACAAATCCAGAACTTCATATTTACTATTACCAAAAACATCTTCAAAGCCTGAAAATGGCACTCCCGCAAAACATAACAGCAGATACGGAAAGGCAAGCAGAATACGGCAAAATCCGCTTTATCCATGCATCTGTTCAAAAGCCAGCTGTTGATATTTTCATCAATGGAGTAAAAATATTTAAAGAGGTACCCTTTAAAAGCACTACAAATGATATGACCCTGCCAGTAGGCCGCTATCAAATAGACATTTATGAAACAGGGAAGATGGTTGATTCGCTCTGCAGCCAAAAAATCCTTGTAGAAAGTAACATCTATCATACTATTACCTTTTTAGAATCTGCCAATCAATATTTAAAGCTTTACTCCTACCGGGAAGATCCTTTTGTGCATGCAGCTGAAACAAAACTGCGTTTCATTCATCTTCATCCAAAATTGCCAGCATTAAATATTGCTGTCCAAAAAGGAGATGTTGTTTTTCCTGGTTTACACTTGAAGGCATCTACTTCTTACTTAGGGCTATACCCGATGACTGTCTATTTAGAAGCGCGAGATGCAGACACAAATAGACAAATTGCAACTCTTCCTCCTTTAACATTAAAGGAAAACAAAGCGTATTCTGCTTTGATTCTTGAAGGTTCCTCAGAGGAAGCTCCCACAGATATCTTGCTTATATCTATATAAAAAAGGCAGAATATCCATTCTGCCTTTTTACAATTGATTATTCCGTTGGCAAGAGCAAGTTGAAGCGAATTCGATTGTTTTCCAAATCAAATTCCTCTACTTCCGCCGCCATACCGTCGCCGATTTTCATATTAGTAAGATGCACATCAATAGTCTCATCATCTGGATTAATATTAACCCATGATGGAAGCTTATACTGATTCTCAATAAATTTCATTACATAGGAAACGGGAAGAGACAGCTGTCCGATACTGATCGATTTCTGTCTTAATGTAAGGTCCCCATTGTCCAATGGAATTGGTTCAAATGTAAGCTTCATTTCTATATCACTGCTAAAGATCGGCAAATAGCCAAAAAGCTCTACTTCGTCATTAAGATTTACTTCATAATGAACAGGCCCATTTAAGCCTTCTTTTTCCAAATAATTGTTGATAAGCAAAGTTAAGTCTTCTTTATTTGTTGTCACTTGAAACGGAATAACATCTTCGTTCTGTGAATCCACCCTGTCTGCCGATTTGTCAGCAGGTAAAAACACAAGGGTGACAAGGACTAACAGGATAATTATATTGATGGTTGCTAATATTAAAAAAGCTGTTTTCCATTTTTTCTTAAACAAACTCATTCTCCTCTGTTTTCTCTATTCAAGCGCTTCAATGCTAATATTTCCCCAATCGCCTCTTCTTTTACTGTCTGATAAATTTCGTCAGCAATCAATTTATAGCCTTTATCGTTCGGATGAAAATAGTCTGTATAAAGAAGGTTTTCAGATGAATCAGCAAAAATGTGTTCAATGGGCACAAAATAAGTATTGTTATATAGAGTAAGAATATTTTCTCCCGACATATTCCATTCTGTCACAATATCATTCATTTCATCCACGTCAGAAAACCATTTTGTAAAGGGATTATATACACCAACGAGGACTATCGCAGCTTCTTGATTATCTTTGCGAATTTCCTTCAGTATATTATAAAGATTCGTCTCAAATGTCTTCATTTGCCCTGTAAAATCATCGAGCTGCAAATTTGAGATATGATCGCGAACAACTTTCATAATATCATTGCCGCCTATTGTTAAAACAACCATATCTGCATCTCTGATGGAATTCTTGACTTCATCAGATTTAATTTTTTTGAGCAGCTGGTCTGTCCGATTGCCTTTAACACCAAAGTTGCTGATAGTGACGTTCCCTACTCCCTCTTCCTGCTTAAATAGTTGCTGCAGATAAGGGACATAGCCGCCTTTGCCAGTACTGTCACCAACACCCTGTGTCAAGGAATCACCGGCTGCGACAACATTCAAGTCCTCCGATATAAAGCTTTCTGGGACTTCCTGCTTCATGGCTACAACCGTTTCTTTCGAATCATTCCTATGAAAGGAAGTGTTGGTTGTACAAGAAGTAAGCAAAAAAAGCGTTATAATTGAAATCAGTAAGGTAAATGGTCTCATTGGCTAACACCTACCTTTATTGCATTTTTAATCATTATAACATATGGATAAAAGAATGGTTTTTACATTTTTATCCTTCTACCATTAGGCCAAAACTATGCAAATACTTTTTGCCTTTATTGAAAAAAGACCTATTCATTAGGCCATATATTGTTTTACAGAATGAATGATAGGTAAAAAATAGCTAAAACATTTAGTATGTATGATTGAATAGGCATTTGAAAACAAGCACTTAACTATATAGTGGGATATAAACCTTAAAAGTTGTACCCTTGCCTTTTTCACTTTCGACTTCAATCTTGCCTTTCATTTGTTCAATCATTTGATAGCTGACCATCAATCCCATGCCAGTACCCTTTTCTTTTAAGGAATAAAAAGCTGTTCCTAGTCTGCCTAATTCCTCTTCTGTCATTCCAATACCCGTGTCCTTAATTTCAAAAACCCCAAAACCAGCTTTTTTGTATAAACACACGCTTAACACACCTCCGTTAAGCATGGATTCTATTCCATTTTTAAGAATATTGATCAGCACTTGCTTCAATTCACTGCTGTTTGCGCGTATATAAACCTGCTGGATGTCACGTTCAAAAGTAATGCTTTTCGACATCAATGCATAAGAATGCATTAAGTCAATTACCTTCATGATTAAATCTTCTCCATCGACTTTTTCACTTTGTTCAATTCCAGGCTTCGCTAAAGATAAGTAATCATTAATAATTGTCTCTGCTCTGTTCATTTCTTCAATCATAAGCTTTATGTACATTCGTTCCTCTTCACTAATATGTTCTTTAGCAAGAAATATCTGCAGGAAACCTTTAACAACAGTCATTGGATTTCTTATTTCATGGGCAACAGAGGCTGCTAATTGGCCAATCGCATTCATTTTTTCCGCACGCTGCAGCTCCCGGTGGATTTTCGTGTAGTTCATAATATTGTCCATCTCGTTTAAAGCTTCTTCTACTGAATTCAGCTCAATATCCCGAGACAATGTCCCTAATTCTTTCGAGGTTTTAGAAAGTCTTGTAAAAAGCATAGCAAGCTTTCTAACCATTTCGTTAAGACTGTCGCTGATTGCCCTTATATCGGATGCATGATGGCTGTTTAGCTCCACTTCCAAATTGCCGCTGCTAATCTCCTTAAGTCCCCATATTACCTCTTTTAAAGGCAATAGAAGCTTGCTGATTGCTCTTTTCGTATAGACAAACAGAAGTGCAGCCAAAAACAAGAATAGAACCACAAGCCACAATGACAGCTTGTGAATGCTGCTAAACAAACTATCTGCTGAAATATCCATTCCTATCGCGCCGATAACATTCATGCGCTCGTCTGTTATAGGTATGAATGCAGTATAAATATGGCTGCCATTCTCCTTGCGGAAGCCGCTGTAATCCGGAATTTTTATTAGAGGAATTTTGCTCGTTAACGCTGCACTGCTTGATGTGAAATAGGCTCCATCTTGTTGAAGGACTGACCATTCCTTGCAGGAGGAAGCTTCGTCATATATACAAATATATGTTTGAAGCACTTTTTCTTGTTGGAATGTATAGCTCGATAAGAGGTGTTCCTTATCATCATCACTCATAGAGCCGCTGGCGTAAAACTCCCCATCCGTTAAATGGTGCGCTGCAAAGTTTAACAGACTGTCCGTGTGTTCAGAGACAGCTTTCTTCCACTCATGAGAAGTGATGACATAGATGGATATTATTGCAGCAATTAACAGGAAAAAAGGCATACAAAAAGAGAATAATTGAATTTTATTTAAAAGAGGAAATTGCTTCACTTTTTTCATCATGTTACCCACCAAATCCTTTTAATTCCTTTTTCTAGAAATATAACTAAAAGAATTCGACAGAATTAAACGAAATTCCTCTTATTCCGCTAACTTTTTTTATGAAAGAAGGAGACGTTTAATTGTCCCCTTTCATTTTAGCGAGTTGCTCCTCATATAAATTTCTTAATATATAGACTTTATATAACTCTAATTTTCTTTGTTCTTGTGGATGCCGGTTCAACCCTAACTCTTTTAATCGGGCAACATACCAGCCTTTTGAACCATAATATGCCATTATTCTCTCCCCCTTAAAAAAAGATCCCCTTTACACTATATGTTAATAGGTTATTTCCTATGACCTAAAGCTGTGTACAAAAAAAAGAGATTGATTAATATCAATCTCTAAAAAAAGCTATTCCGCATAATAGCTAAAACCTAAAGCTCCTTGACCTGTGTGTGTGCTAATAACAGGTGTTGTGAAATCAATTTCTATTTTATTAAACCCTGAAACTTTTTCGATTGCATCTGAAAGCATTTTCGCATAATCAAGGCTGTCGGCATGAGTTATGCCTACTCTTTTAATCGTTTTCCCAAAGCATTCCTCCGCGAACGCATTTGCTAAGAACTTTACTGCCTGTGCTCTGCTTCGCACTTTTGTAACGGGTGTGTATACTCCGTCTTCCAAGGAGGCAATCGGCTTAATGTTTAAGAGTGAACCTATAAAGGCTTTTCCTTTACCAATCCTTCCACCTTTAATTAGGTTTTCAAGGGTATCGACGACAACAAATAATTTAGTATGCTTTTTGACATGCTGAATTTTTGCTAATATGTCCTCTTTATCGACACCGTTTTGTGCCATTATAGCAGCCTCAATAACTTGGAAGGATAAGGCTTTAGAAATATACTCAGAATCAATTACGGTAACATCTGCCTCTGTTAGTGCTGCAGCGCTTCTTGCAGAGTCAACTGTTCCGCTCATTCCTCCAGTCATATGGATGGAAATAACCGTATATCCTTCGTCTGCCAATTTATTATACGTTTCAAGAAAAACTCCCACTGGAGGTTGGGATGTTTTCGGAAGATTTTCTGCTTCCTTCATTTTTTGAATAAATTCTGCTGGGTTTATATCTACTCTATCTAAAAAGGTTTCTCCGTTTATTGATATTGATAACGGGATTACTTCAATGTCATATTTTTCAATTAATTCTGATGCCAAATCTGCCGTTGAGTCTGTAACAATTTTAATCTTTTTCATTTCACACTTCCCTTAGTAAAAATCTTGCCTTTTGTAAAGCGTTTTCTTAAACTAAAATTATACATCATTAGTCCTATAAATGGCAAGCAGAATCCTAAACTGGCAATCTGGCAATAAAACACCGTCTACAACTATATAAAAAACCCCTAATGGAATCAGGGGTTTCTCTAAAAACTGTTAACGCCTTTATACAAGCAAGTTAAACAGGTTTGAATCCTTATTCAGCTCTGTATACGGAAAGCCTTTCAGATCCATTCTTTCAATAAGTCCTTTATAGTCTTCTCTGTGCTTCAGCTCCAAGCCGACTAATGCTGGACCATTTTCTTTATTGTTCTTTTTGATATATTCAAATCTTGTTATATCATCATCAGGACCGAGAACCTCATCAAGAAATTCCCTAAGTGCTCCTGCTCTTTGCGGGAAGTTAACGATGAAATGGTACAACAGCCCTTCATATAATAATGATCTTTCCTTAATGTCCTGCATTCTGTCAATATCATTATTTCCGCCGCTTATAACAACAACAACATTCTTGCCTTTAATCTTGTCCTTATATAAGTCCAACGCTGCGACAGGAAGCGCTCCGGCTGGCTCTGCTACGATTGCGTGCTCATTATAAAGAGAAAGAATCGAAGTACATACCTTTCCTTCCGGAACGAGCAGGATATCCTCGAGCAGCTGTTTACATACATCATAGCTTTTCTCCCCAACACGCTTAACAGCAGCACCGTCAACAAACTTATTAATCTTATCTAGTGTAATAACTTTGCGCTGCAGAACCGATTCTTTCATCGAAGGTGCTCCGGCAGGTTCGACACCGATCATTTTTGTCCCAGGTGAAACACCTTTAATATAAGTGCTTAACCCTGCCATCAGCCCGCCACCGCCGATGCTTGCAAACACATAATCGACAGGCTCCTCGATGTCATTCATGATTTCAATGCCTACCGTTCCTTGACCTGCAATGACATGCTCATCATTGAACGGATGGATGAACGCTCTTTCTTCCTGTGTTGCACATGCGACTGCTTCTTCATAGGAGTCATCAAACGTATCACCTACAAGAACGACCTCTACATTACTTTTCCCGAACATCTTCACCTGCGTTACTTTTTGTTTCGGTGTTGTTGCAGGCATAAAGATTTTCCCGTGCACACCTAAATATCTGCAGGCATATGCCACTCCTTGTGCATGGTTGCCAGCACTCGCACAGACTACTCCATTTTTCATCTTTTCTTTTTCCTGCATGACCATAGAATAAAAGGCCCCTCTTAATTTAAAGGAACGCACATGTTGTAAGTCTTCTCTTTTCAGATAGATATTACAATCATATTTTTCTGACAATCTATGATTTTTTTGTAAAGGAGTATGGGCCACTATGTCTTTAATTCGCTGGTACGCAATCAGAATATCCTCCAACTGCACCGTTTTTTTCATTACATTTTGTTCCATATCCACACCCTCATTTCACAGCTTTTAATTTGTACATTATAACATGTCAGAGAAGGAAATCCATCATAATAATTCTAAATTTTTTGTTTTTTCTCTACAAATCAATCGTTGGAATCAGAAAATTTTTATGATTTAAAATACATGTCAAATAGCAATAATGCTAAAATATAGACATCCTGATCGTCATTAACCGTTATTGTATGAACACCACTGACTAGATTGTTTCTTTTGATGCTGCCGACAACTTTATTGTCACACATCATTTTAGCTTCTCCATTGATTGTTCTTGAAGTGATGGTGAATCCTTCCTCACCTAACGTTCCTCTCATGGATTCCTTCAGATGAACAGCATTTTTCAAGTTAAAAACAGTCGCTGCTTTTCCGAACAATTCTCCATTTTTATAAATAAGCCAGCTTTCATTGTTTGCCAGTAATTTCTCCCGCTCCCATTCTACGCTATACACATTGTCACCAATCGAAAGTCTAAAGGATAAATACCATGGCGCTTTTCCTTCTATACAGCTGTCTACTACTCTGTGCCAGCGCTTTGTAAATAGGCGCTGATAGACACCCTTTTGCTCTTTTCCTTTAAATAGAGGTTTTGGTGTGTGCAGAAATTTTTGCAGCACATAAATAGACCAGTTCTCTGTGTTAGCCGGTATATAAGCCTGTTCCTTTTTGGAAAGAATGTTCGCAACGATATACAGCACAACAGCAGCAACTAAGGAGAGCGATGCTATCATAATCGTTGTCACATCAATCTGTCCGATGATAAAATACCTGACGACAGTACCAGAGAGTATTAGGAAAAACAGAATATATAAATGCAGCAAAGTATTTCCCCTCCTTTTCTCTTCTTTATGTACGAGTCAAGTAAGCTTTTAGTTTCCATTTTATTGCTTCATTTGTTTTAATTGCTTCAATCCAGTAAAATAAACAAGAAGGAGGGATCGAATGAAATTCTCTGTAAAAGAAGAAATTGCTAACAGCATCACCCATGGAATCGGCTTACTATTAAGTATTCCAGCGCTTGTTTTTTTAATTGTTAATGCAGCTGAAACAGAAAATCCGTGGAGGATTGTCAGCTTTTCGATTTTCGGTACGACCATGCTGCTCCTGTATCTATGCTCGACTCTTCTTCACAGCACAACATATGAAAAACTGAAGGATTTTTTTGAAATCCTGGACCATTCTGCCATCTATTTGCTCATCGCAGGGACATACACACCCTTTTTGCTTGTAGCTATTAGAGGACCCCTTGGCTGGACATTGTTCGGAATTGTTTGGGGACTTGCTGTTGCCGGAATTGTCTTTAAATGTTACTTTGTGAAAAAGTTTATTGTCGCGTCGACCATCTTGTATGTTATTATGGGCTGGCTGATTGTTTCAGCGATAGTTCCTTTATTTCAGGCTATCGGAACACAAGGTGCGGTGCTGCTCGTAATTGGCGGTATCCTTTACACAATCGGCAGCATCTTTTATGTACTGCAAAAGACACCTTACTTCCATGCGATCTGGCATGTTTTCGTCTTAGCTGGAAGCTCATTCATGTATTTTTGTATCTTATTTTATGTATAAAAAAACCAAATCAGCAGCTGATTTGGTTTTTTTCTTAGCTTTTTCGTTCATATACAAGGAAGCGGTAATCATAATCATTCTGTTCATTTCTAATCCCTTTTTCTTCACTGATAACACGCCATTCATTCCAGTCAATTTCGGGGAAATAAGTATCTGCCTCAAATTCACCACTGATTTCCGTTATGTACATTCTGTCTGTAATTTCAAGCGTTTCTTTAAATATTTCTGAGCCGCCAATAATAAAGATTTCCTCATCCTTCGTTGCCTGCCAACTATTGAATTCAGCAATGGAATACAGAACGGTACAGCCTTCACAAGAATAGTGCCTGTCTCTTGTCAGTATAACGTTTTCGCGATTAGGCAGATTCCGCCCGATAGAATCCCGCGTTTTTCTACCCATGACTATAGGATGTCCTGTTGTTACTTTCTTGAAGTACTTTAAATCTTCCGGCAGATGCCAAGGCAATTGGTTATTAAACCCTATTGCCTGCTTGTCATCCATCGCTACGATCATGGAAATCATACACTTACCACTCCTTTAATATGAGGATGTGCTTCATAGTTAACTATTTCAAAATCTTCATATTTGAATGAGAATATATCTTTCACATCTTTATTCATCACAAGCTGCGGCAGCGGCTTTGGTTCTCTAGTAAGCTGAAGCTCGACTTGCTCGATATGATTATTGTAAATATGAACATCACCGAACGTATGAATAAACTCTCCAACCTCAAGGTCACATACTTGGGCAATCATATAAGTCAAAAGTGCATAGGACGCAATATTAAACGGCACCCCTAAAAAGACGTCAGCAGAACGCTGATACAGCTGACATGAAAGCTTTCCGTCAGCTACATAAAATTGAAACAGACAATGACATGGCGGCAATGCCATATCAGGTATGTCCCCGACATTCCATGCACTGACTATCATCCTGCGAGAATCAGGATTGTTCTTAATTGTGTGAATTAATTCAGCTATCTGATCTATTGTGCTGCCGTCGCGTGCGGTCCATGATCTCCACTGATGTCCATACACAGGGCCAAGATTTCCGTCCTCATCTGCCCACTCATTCCAAATTCGCACATTATTGTCCTGTAAATATTTAATATTCGTATCTCCATTTAAGAACCACAACAGCTCATGAATAATCGAACGCAAGTGGAGCTTCTTTGTCGTAATCAGCGGAAATCCTTCTGCCAAATCGAAACGCATTTGATATCCAAATGTACTGACTGTGCCAGTTCCCGTGCGGTCCTCTTTCTTTGTTCCCGTCGTCAAGACATGCCTGCATAGATCTAAATATTGCTTCATTTATTCAACATCCTTTTCCTGCTAAAATTTCTTAGTTAATGCTGGCAATCTGTTTGTAAGTTAAAGGTGCCAGCTCCTTTAATGTTTCCTTCGTTGAACCGCCCAAATAATACATGGCAAAGGTTTCGGCAAAATATTCCTCTGGATAGTTCAAAAAATATTGGCTGTACGGAAACAGCGTTGCTTTCTCCTTATTCCAAGCAGCGGTAAAAGCTTCCGTTTTACTATAATAATTCAAAACCTTATAGTCAATGGAATGGGCAAGCTCATGAAACTCCAAATTAACGGAGCCATGCCCGCTGCCCTTTGGGCTCGCTCCAATTTTTACAAGCACTGTTTGGCCGCCGCCGATACCTGGGACATCATCCCACGTTTTTTCGGACCGATAGCCTCTTGGTACAATTCCGGCAAACTGTTGTGCCGTTGGATTATCTGTCAGCTTCCCCGTAAACAGCTTCACTTTTATGCCTTTTTTCTCGATTTTCTGCAGAAGTGACTGCGGCAGTCTATTTATACGTTTCGCAATTGCTGCTGCTTCTTTCTGGTCAAAGGCTGGTTTTGGCAGCAAAATAATATTTTGCAGGTTCGTTTGTTCAGATTGAGTCAGCTCTCCCTTAATAATGGACTGAACTGGAAAATCCTTTAGAAATATGCCATCTATGTCTTGTTGAGAATTCCCCATAAGGAAGGAGACTATGCCAATCATAAAAAACGGCATAAATCTTCTTATATGCTTCATCCTTTTCTCCCCATCTTTCTTGCGATGTCTATACATTATGTTTGAGGTTCAAGCAGATTCCTAAATTAATAATCTACTAGATTATAGCATATATTAAATCGTAAGAGAGCAGTAAAGGATATTGGAAATACCTTCAAAAAAACCTTTCAAACAGAACCAATGAAGGCTTCTATTCTGAAAGGCTAACTTGTCGTTATTAACTTACCATAACTTTTCTTTAAACGTCGAGTCCATAGTTGCGGCATAATGCAGCAAGTCCGCCTGAGAAGCCGCTTCCGATAGCATTAAACTTCCAGTCACCATTATGTTTGTACAATTCACAAATAACGACTGCTGTTTCCACAGAGAAATCCTCTCCCAAGTCAAAGCGAAGAATTTCCACATTTGTTTCTTCATTAACGACTCTGACAAATGCATTGGAAACTTGGCCGAAATTTTGGTTTCTTGAATCGGCATCATGAATTGTTACAGCAATGCCTACTTTTTCTACATGTGCAGGCATCTTAGAAAAATCGATGACAATTTGCTCATCATCTCCGTCTCCTGCGCCTGTCCGGTTGTCGCCTGTATGCTCGACACCACCGCTCGGATGTGCAAGGTTATTATAGAAAATGAAGTCCACATCATTTACTACCTTGCCGTTTGCATCTGCCAAAAAAGCAGATGCATCTAAGTCAAAATCAACTCCGCCGTCATAGCGGTTCGTATCCCAGCCTAATCCGATTACCGCTCTAGTTAAGCCCGGGTTTGTTTTTGTTAAGTCGATTCTTTGTCCTTTAGATAGATTAATGGACATCCTTTTCTCCTCCTTTTTTCTTCTGGTTAAAGCTACTATTCCTTAAGAATAAGATTTTACGACTTCACCAAGACTGCCAGCAGATGTGCCAGATCCGATTGCGCCAAACTTCCATTCTTGGCCGTGTCTGTAAAGTTCACCAACAATCAAGCTTGTCATCCCATTATAATTATCTGTCAAGTTATAGTGAAGCATAGTATCGTTTGAGCTTGGATTAACAATGCGGATAAAGGCATTTTGAATCATGCCGAAATGCTGTTTTCGTTTGATTGCATCATAAATATTAACAACAAATACAAGCCTATGAACAGATGCAGGCACTCGGCTCAACTCTACGAAAACTTGCTCGTCATCCCCTGCACCGTCTCCAGTCAAGTTGTCGCCGGAGTGCTGCACACTGCCATCTCTGCTCTTTAAGTTGCCAAAGTAAATAACATCACTGTTGCCCTTTACTTTCCCGTTCTCATCAAGCATAAGCACAGATGCATCACAGTCGACATTTCCGCCAGAACCGCCGCCGCCGAACAAGGAGCCAAATAAGCCGCCGCCACCCTTTTGCTGAACAGGATCCCAGCCTAGTCCTACCATAATTTTTGATAAACCTGGATTGCCTTTAGTCAAATCAACTTTTTGTCCTTTTTGCAGATTGATTGCCATATTGTCCACCCCTATGTATTTGTTTTTTTTATATAGTAGGGCAGAAATGTTCTGCCCTTATATTTAGCCTTTTAATTTCATTTGCTTGAAATTGTTTTGCAGCTGCTCGAGTTTTTTTGTGCCTTCTTCACGAAGTCGCTTATTCTCTTCCTCGATAGACTTTGTCTCCTGCATACCCTTCATAATGATATTCCAAGACTCTTCGATTGTCTCAATCTTAATGCTCGGCGCACCTGCCAGCCTTGCGATATCAACACTTTGCTGAGATATGTTCTGCGCATTGCGGACAAGCATCTCATTTGTACGGCGGTCAAGCTCGCTCATACTGTCTGCTACAAGCTTCTGTCTTTTAGCGGCAACAGCTTGAATCAAACCATTTTTGAAGATTGGAATTGTCGTTACAAATGCAGAGTTTATTTTACCTATCAGCTTCGTATTTCCCCGCTGCAGCAATCTGATTTGCGGTGCTGTCTGCAGGGCAACCATTTTAGCCATTTCCAAGTCATACACGCGTTGGTCGATAAGCTCGATTGCATTGCGCAATGTATCGAGCTGCATGGCTGCAAGCTGATCGCCTTGAATTGCTTTTGCTTCAATTGGAGGTAGCACTTCCTCTTTCAGCTGGTCAGATTTCATCGCACCTGCAACAGCATACTTCTCGAGTGTTAAGTAATACTGATAGTTTTGCTCATACATATTATCGAGCATATTTGTCGACTCGACCATCTCATTTTGGTACTTAGAGATTTCGACATATACTTTATCGATTTCCTGCCCCATAGACTGGTACTTGCCGAATAGCTTCTCCATTAATTTTTCGCTTTTCTTAAATAGCTTCCCGAAAAGTCCTTTTGAGGATTGTTCAAAATCCTTCTTATCAAATTTATCCATGATTCTGCCGAGCTGTTTCAAAAGTTCACCTGAGTCTTCAACTTTTGTCATTCTCATATTCCCTAAAATTTGATCAGAGAATTTCGAAATTTGGACAGCAGGCTCTTTTCCGAACTCCAATATTTGAATTTGGTCTCTTTCGTCAATCGATCTTGCCAATTGCTGCACTTCAGGCTCATTTCTTAACGAAAGCTTGATTTCAGAAACCTTATTTTCCGTTAACACATCTATCACTTGATGTTCATTACTTGAAGAATTAGATGATTGCATATTCACTGCTAATCTCCCCTTCTATTTTTTTTGAAGCCGTTTAGAATCATTTTCTTAAAGAATGATTCTTCCTTATATTCCATATCGAAAACAACATCCTCCAGCCAGTGAGCATCATAGGAGCCTTCTTGAATGAATGTCTCCATATCTGAATGACCTGGCGGATTATAAACGATAATATCTACACCGAATGAATTCAGTAAAAGCAATATAGCCGCATCTTCCCTTGTGAACAGACCGTTAAGCTCTGTTTTGTAGAGAATGACACTCGGCACATCCTGTGAATAGTCAAACTTCTGAAGCAGCTTCAGGATATCTGCAGGAATAATCAGCCCTTGTGTAAACAGAAATATGGCTGCTTCCTCTTCTGTCTCATTCGGCAAGGGCTTCAGCTGCGGCTTATCGCATATTGTGCGTATGCTTGAGGCAATTCCCTTTTGCAGCCCTAGCGGCAAGCGGCTATAGTTCCAGTAATTAGCTGTCATCATTTTGTTAATATCTAATTTCCCTTCTCTGTCGAGGGCACTTCGGTAGTGGAAACGGTAATCACTGACAACAGCTCTTGTAAACGGGAAATTCTTGATTAAAAGAGCATGGTCGACATTTACAAGACTATGCATCCGATCCCAGTATTCCTTTCTATTGCTGCTTACACCAAATACTTTAGCAAAAATAGTTGGAATTTTCACTACTCCATTGCTGACTTCAAAGTTAGGGCGAATCATTGCTTTTTCTTTCTCCAACAAAAAAAGCTCATCATATGTCGTTTTTAAGGTGACAGAAGTAGGAGTATAATCCCTTAGTTGCCATGGTTTATATAGGCCAGAACCTTCATGGTTAAGAATGCTTTCAATTTCTTTGGACGCTCTGTACGCAACCGTTGCCGTTCTCCGCCGTTTTTCAGTTGGAAACTCTTCTGCCTCTTTTGCTTGCGGATATATATGTGTAAAAGCCGGCTGTCCTTCACCGGATATTTGTGTGAGGATGTCATCACCATTTGGACTGACGACCACTAAATCACAGCCTATTGTAGCCAAGTATGTCAAAAAATAAGCCTGGCTTTTGCTGCCTGTCCCGTACCACAAAAATTGCGGCAGCCGATCTTCCGCTCTGCACTCTTCAAGACTCGGTTCAAGATGATTGATGGACCATTTAATGACATCGACAAGAATTCTTCGCAATTCGCTGCTTTTTAAGCCACTCGGCTCTGCTTCTGCAAATCGCTCCAAAACCTTAATCATCCCTTCCCTTAATTTCCTATGAATGGACGGGACTTGAGATTTCAACAGCAAATTCTCTCCATCTAAAAAAGCGACAAAGCGATTGACCGAAAGATTTTGTTCTTGCAGCAAATTCAGCACTCTTTGAATCGCCTGAAAATGCTTGTTGTCAAGCACCCTATTCAAGTGATGGTTGCTGATAAGCACAAGCCTGCTGTCATCTTGACTGACCCAATCATACAGCTGGTTATAGTATTCGTCTTCATCCATCGGAACGCCAAGCAGCTTTACAAGCACTTGTCCGAATGTGATGACACCATTTTCTTCTTTATAGAGCGGCCTGCTTTTTGGCGGCTGCTGCAATGTTGTATACCAGTTTTCCATTGATACAGGAAGTATCTGCCCATTCAGCGTGTGTAAATTAACATTCATTTTCCCACTTCCCTAAACGAACTGCTCTGTTAAATATGGCCTTGTGATTTGAAAAGGCTTTATATGTATCATAGCAAAAGTATATAGATATTGCTAAATATTTACCGTATATAAATTAGTACGTTTACTAGTCTAAAAAGTTTCATATTTTTTAAGCACTGCTTAACTTTCTAGCCTTCCAAGCAATATCTTTTGGGCTTTATATACCTATGTTCAATCCTTTTTAACGTCTCACCATTTTGAAGCAATTGCATATTATACAGTAAATCTAGGCTAAGCAGGTGTTATAATATGAGATCATTATATCGAAAAAAGTCTTATCATGAACTCGAGTCAGAACTGGAACAATTGGAGCAAGTTATAAGTTCCAAAACCTATCTTTTCTTTGATTTGTTTTTTATCAGTTTAATAATCAGTTTTGCCATAAGTGTGACCTTCAAGTCTCTTTTGCTAGGAATATTCACCTTTTTTATTTTTTATTCTGTTTTTATTGGCATCTATCGCTTGCTTTCCAAATGGTTTAAAGATTCTCCAACAGAGGAGTAGCACTCCTCTTATAAAGCCGGTGCACCGTTTCGATGATTTCTTCACCAGCATCAGCACCAGAGAAATTAGTAAGATTATAACGATTAGCATCTCGCACTTCGTCTGCTAATTCACCATGCTTTGGCATCCAAGCATGAGTACAAGCATCCAGTAAAGGAAAATCAAGGAGAGAGTCTCCTGCCCCTGCTGTAATTTTGATGCCTTCTCTTTTTTGGATAAATTTTACGGCTTCTCCTTTACACACAGGTGCTGGCATAAAATACAGCTTTCGCCCTTGCAGGGAAACCTTCCAGCCATTTTCTGATGCTATCTTTCCAATCAGTTTTTTCGTCTCAGAAGTTATTTGCTGTTCTAATATATAATAAAAGAAGAGATCATCTGCTATTTTCATAGAACCAGGTAAGGCTTGCCCGTTGACTAATTCCATCAGTTTTTCTTTTTCAATACATTGCTCTGCAAGCTTTACCTGAACTTCTTTCGTCCAATCTGACAATATTTCTCCTTTATAATGGATATTCGCACCATTGGAGGTCACACTGTAGGTGATTGGAATGTTCTCTTCGAAAATAAAGATACGCTTATATTGCTCATACGTTCTTGTCGTCACAGGCACAAATTGCAGCTGAGATGCAAGCTCCTTTAATTTTCTTAGTGCATCTGTCTTCATATAGGAGATATAGTTTCCCTTTAATCTTTCAACAGGTACCATGCTTTCATTTAATGGAGTTCCCATTTCAGACAGAGCGCGTTCTGAATAAATCAAGGTTCTGTCTAAGTCTGACGCGAACATCATCATCATTTAGCACCAACCTTTTTAATAAGACCGCAGCATGTATAGCTCATTTGAGGATATGGAATGATTTCCACATTTCGTTCTTTTGCAAGCAAAACAATATGGCGCACATATGGGCTACTTGGGTCTTTCATGAGAATTTTCCACGGAACTCTCCTTAAAAGCACCCTAGTCGTCTCTCCGACTCCTGGCTTTACGTAATTAACTGTTTCAATTCCGAAAGATTCTTTCATTTCGAGGACTTCCTTCATTCCCTTGAAAGAAACTTCCTCTTCTTTTATAACATCCGAAATTGCCTGCTCCAATTTTTCTGTATCAATATGATGAAACTCAGAAGTGATTTCTTCCAAATACTTCTCTGAGACGTCATATTCTGTTAGTTCTTCGTAAAATTTTGCACCATGGAAATCTGACTCACCTATATAGGCATCATTCAGCACGGTTCTGCTGATAAGACCAGAGACTGTTGAATTTAAACATGCGCTTGGAATTAGAAAATCCTCTCTTGTTCCATATAAATTTGTGCAATGCCCAGGGTCTGCCACTACAGCGAGTGCATCATCAAGCTCAAATCCGTGGCTGTCTTTGAATTCAGCTAGAGATTTAGTTAATTCGATGGAAATGGCTCCTTTGCCTGTCCAGCCATCGATAAATTGAATATTGCCCTCAGGATGTGTTTTTAGGATGTACAGAAGAGCATTTTCGTCAATCCCTCTGTCTCTGATGATGGAAATGCTATAATGCGGGAAGCTCATGCTGTATTTCTGCTCTAAGTAACGTTTAATCAATATACCGATCGGTGTTCCTGCCCTAGCTAAAGAGACAAGCACCGTATTATTGCCCTTTTTTCTGTAAATCTGCTCAGCAACAACAGCAGTGCAAAAGGCAACCTTCTCCTTATATTCATCCAGAGTTTCCCAAAAAACTTGGAGATATTTTTCTGGAGGATTATATTCCTTCGGCAGCGTTTCACTGTAATGCTGTCCACCCTGAATGCGGCGCTCCCGCTCCTCTGTATCGCCTTCTAAATTTAAGCTGCTTAAATCCTTTAACAGAAAAACAACATCTTCCTCTTTATAAGAGCCAAACTTTTTTAGATCGGTCTTTTCCATCATCTACACTACCTCCCACTGCAATGCACCACATTTATTTTTTTTACTCCCGTTTCTTTAAGCTTTGCAAGCAAGAGCTGAAGCTTATCTTCTTCCACTTTTCTCTCAAAGAATATAAAAATATCATCGTATGCATAAGACGGAATATTGTATAAATAATGGTCTATATGCTCATCTTCAGGGTTTAGAAAATGGATGGCTGTTTTGGCTCCATAATGGTTTTCATTATGAGGATAAATCGGGCTTCTCGTGCTGGATTGGTAGGAAACACCCTGTCCCATTAGACTTGCAATTTTCATTGGAATATACATAAACTCGCCAGTTCCAATACAGAGTGTTTGGGTGCCAAGTCTCTTTTTAGCCAAGTAATCAGCTGCTTTATCCATCCAGTGATTTTCACTTGACAGAAGTCCGAATCTTCCAGTATCCCCTAAGTAATAGCCAGGATTTTCCTTGCCTGCTAATGTTCGTGAGTAATAAGGAAGCTGGCTGTTTTCCGTAAAATCATCAAGCGAAATAAACTCCGTCTCCACATTATCCGTGATTAAAGGATTTGTTTCCTGTTGAATATCTTCGATTTGCAGCGCTCCTTCAAGACTGAATTCTCCCTTTAATAGACTCACAATGCGAATATTAATCTTGAGCTCCTGCTCTAACTGTTTTAGCTTTTGGTCATTTTCTTTGCTGCGCCAATCCAGAATGGAGACAATTGTATACTCTTTCCGCGGGAATTTCCCCTGAATATCCTTAATAATATTAATGGCAGTCTTTCCTGTCGTCAGTTCATCATCAACAAGAATGACTTCGCGAGTATTATCAAGCATGGAAACATCTATATAGCAGCGATGAGACGTAGCATGGGAGTGCTCCTCCTCAAAAGAAATTATCGATTCCATACCCTCCACTAACTCCCGAGTCGTGTGAAAAAAGGACGCATGTTGAAATGCTTTATAGAAACTGTGGCCCAGTGCAGTTGCTGTTTCGGCAAACCCGATAATAACAGGATCAGCCGTCTCCTTCCTGATGAAAGGGGCATCCTGAAAATTCGCAATGGAATGATGATAGCAGTCAAGCAATTCCTCTCTTTTTGCAGATAGACTATCTATCTTTAATTCTTCATATCTGGCAGCAAGCGCGAAACCCGTCCATAATCCAAGCTGTGGTTTAATCGGAATATGTTTTCCTAATAGCCTGCTGACAAACAAAAACGACCTTTTTTTATTGATTCTTGCCGCCATTTGAAATAGTTCTTCTGCATGCAGCTCAAATGGATTTTCCTTTATTTCAATATGCATCTTTAAATCATTTAGAATTGGCAATAAAATTTTCTTGTTTGAGTAAGTCAATGTATGTAAATTCTTCATGGAACACCCCATAAACTCTAGATTTTAGCATGATTTTCTGAGCCCAATAGAAATGGGGCTTTATTTCATTCATTTTATTGGAGAAGGAGCTTTTCATTACTCCAATCTCTCCATTACTGCTTGCAATTATATTTGCCGCGTCCAAATATTCCTCATAGCTGACAACATTTAACGCTTGTACAGGCTTAATATGGGTTGGGTGAATGATTGTTTTTCCTGTCAGGCCATTCGTAATGTCCATCAGTACTTCTCTAATCAAGCCATCCATATGCTTATCAATAAGCTGTGTTCTCATCTGCATGCCTGCCTTGCCGTATCTTTTTCTAAATGGCGTTTCCCGCAGCTGTGGTATCAGCATTCTCTCTTTGGAAGAAAAGTACTCCCAAACTGGTCCTGAAACAACATATGGACTGTCAGCGCGTAAAAATACATTGATGATATCTGTGATGCAATCGCGGATAATGGCCACATCATACACCGTTGTATCACTGTTTCTCCGAATGCCATAAAGACCGCAAAAATCAGTCGCTCCAATGCGGACATTTAAAATAAGATGTTTATATGTATCAAGAACTTTTTTAATCGATAACAGTTCTTCGAGCCTAGTCTCTTTTTCTATTATTTTCTTCGTTTCTAGTATCGGCATTGCATACAGCAAATTCCCCTTCGTATTATAGGAATCCAATTCTTGCAAAATGATGCTGCCAATTTGGGCATCAAACTTAGGAATCACAATACCTGTCAGCAAATGCATACAATCTTTAAGAGCGTTCATCAGCCGTAAAAACTGGTCAACAGAGCGAATTCTAATAAAAATCATTGGCATTTTGCTTTTCACTAATATTCCCTGCTCTATACTTGCCTTTATGTTAAGCAGCTCTTCTTTTAATTTCGCTTCTGCAAGCTCTACTTCATGATCACCGATAGAATCTTCTAAGCATATAACCATTGATGTTAAGCCGGGATGCTTGTTTATCAGAAGATCATGATAAATATTTGGTCTAGTTGCAGGCATATACAGGGTGGAGGCAAGGGCATAGGATAAAATCTCCTTATCAGAAGTTATCGACAATTCCTCAGGCTCCTTATAAAAAAGCTTTTCAACAAGCTGATTATTTAAATCGGAAAATAATTTCATTTCAGTAACTCCATTCCACTATAAAGCCTTTTGTGATTAGACTATTCTGATAATTATTATATAAAAAAAATTAGAAATTACCTTTTATTTTAATATAATATCGGTTTTCTTGCATTAATATTTTCTTGTTATGGGTAAATTTGTAATAACATGAGGATTCTGTCTTTAGATGGAAAAAAGAAGGGATGACAACTTGTCATACCCCTTCTCTCTCGTTACTTTATTAAGCTTCGCCTTGCTCTGCTTTTTTCTTATTACGATTATGAACAACAAATGTTGCTGCGAAAGCGATAATTAATATGCCAAAGAATACAATATGGTGTACATGAACACCAAACACACCTAAGAACATCTTTACAGAAATAATTAAAATCAAAATATATGCTGTGCTTTCCAATTCTGGCACACGGTCAATCAATTTCAGGAATACACCTGCAACTCCGCGCATCATCAGAACGCCGAGCATACCGCCGACAAGCAGCACCCATACTTCGTTGCTGACACCGAAAGCGGCAAGAACGCTGTCTACTGAAAAGGCAATATCCATTAGCTCAACAGCGACAACTGTTCCCCAAAATGTACCGAACAAGCGGATTAACAAACCATTTTGGTTAATGCCATGCGATTCTTCTTCGTTTTCTGCTGCTTCCTTCTCTTTTCGTTTATCGATAAAGTACTTGATTGCTAAATACGCCAAGTACGCTGCACCGAGTACCTTTACCCACCACAATTTAATTAGTAATACACCGACTCCAATTGCGATGAAGCGGAATATGTATGCTCCAAGCAAACCGTAGAAAAGAGCTTTTTTACGTTTTTCAGGCGGAAGATGCTTAACCATAACAGCAAGCACAAGTGCGTTATCAGCTGATAGCAGTCCTTCCAAAATTATAAGTGTTCCAATATATCCCCAGCTCACTGGGTCTGACAGTACTCTTCCCCACGCTTCCCAATCAAAAAACATAGAATATGTTTCGATAAAGGATTGAATAATAGCATCCATTCGTGTAAGTTCCTCCTCATTGATCGCTGTATCAGTTTTGTATTTTTTTATCTGCAATCAAATGGAAAGGCAATTGAAAAGGTTATCCCCTCTAAAAGCAACTAACAGATTAGCCGACTTGCAGTCCGAAATCTGTTGCTAATGCTGCCAAGCCGCCTTGGTAGCCGCTTCCGATTGCACTGAATTTCCATTCGTTGTTATGGCGATAAAGTTCTCCGACAACAAGCGCTGTCTCAATAGAGAAATCTTCTCCTAAGTCATAGCGGATAAGCTCTTCATTATTTTGTTCATTCAGAATACGCGCATATGAGTTAGAAACTTGTCCGAAGTTTTGGTTTCGTGCGTCACCGTCATGAATTGTAATAGTAAAAGCAATCTTTTGAACACTTGCAGGCACTGCTTGAAGGTCAATAATAATTTGCTCATCATCACCGTCTCCTGCTCCAGTTCGGTTGTCACCAGAGTGAACGACAGATCCGTTTCCGCCAGATGTGTTGTTGTAGAATACAAAATCAGCTTCAGATGTTACTTTACCGTTGTCACCAAGCAAAAATACAGAAGTATCCAAGTCGAAGTCATTTCCGCCGTCATACTTGTTTACATCCCAGCCAAGTCCTACGATAACTTTCGTTAATCCTGGGTTTCCTTTTGTTAAGTCTACTTTTTGTCCTTTTGATAAACTGATTGCCATGATTAATTCCTCCATTTTTTTCATTTTTATTATCTACGTTTCAAATGCTTCAATAGTTTCGCATTTTTATTATTTGTCGGGATTTTTTTTTAACTCATCCATTTAGGCGGAGTATTTTTATCCCAGTAGATATTGCCTAGTGCATAATGATTTTGGAAATTATCCTGAAACGTGTGATAATGAAAATTGAACCAATAGCCATCTTGCGGGGGGCGATCCCTTCTTACATGAAAGCGAATCACGTCTTGATTTTCTTTCACTATGTGGAAAATCCGCTCGCTCGTCCCAGGGCTCGGCATTTCTGTAACCGTAAGCTGGCTCAAATCTTCATCAGGGAAGCTTGAAGTCACATTGTTAATCGCTTTTTCAATATTCGGTAAAATTGCAATTCTGAATTCATCCTCAATCACCGGTTTAATCTTGCTCCCGAATTTCGTATAGCTTTGCACTTCTGCTTCTTCCATCAGCTTGCCCACGACCTTATCCCTTTCCGAACGCTCATCCAGAATCCCCGTATCAAGGGTTAATTCTTCTGAAGAGACTGGCAGCTTGCTTTCATCAGCAGGCTTTTTTTCATCACCATTGCTGGTATTGTAAAAAGCGGAAGGGGACGGAGTTACCAGTCCAAATGTTAAGATCGACACAAAGACAACAAGACTTTTTCGAATCCAATTAGGCATTGTAAACACCTCACTTTCAAAAATCCTGTTAATCCTATGTAAAGCCAGTTTTTTTCTTTGTTTAATGGTGCTCTAATATATATACAGTACTATTCAAGTATATAATAAAGTACAATTATTCAGCCACTATTTATACAGTATTATTTAAAAATTATAGCCTGTTATCCTTAATTTTCCCTATAATTCAATGATGCCATAGTGAAATTTGGCTGTTTTCCGCTGTATTCGCTGAAAACCAAAGGCTTCAAAGCGCGTGCTTTTATAATGGTCCTTCAGTACAACCCTTTCTTTGGCGACACGGCGTGCTTCTTCTATCATCGTGGTTGTCCATTCTTCATAAACAGCTAAATGCTTTAATGGTTTAATTCCATCTGAATCAATGCTTTCCTCAAACATTGGATCTAAATACACACAATCGATACTGTTTGTCTCTTTTTTTCTCAGCTCATCAAGTGCATGTCCGCTCGTCACCTTCACCCTTCGCATAGCTTCATCCATTTGCTCATCATGGGACTGCCAGACAGCAAGACCTTCTTTGACAATAAAGGCAATGACCGGACTTGCTTCCACTCCTTCAACTGCTCCTGATTTTCCAACTGCAAAGCTTGCGATAATGCTGTCAGATGCTAAGCCGAGCGTACAGTCAAAAAGAGACTTTCCCTCTGTTAGATTGCAAGCATCAACGAAAGGATCATGCTCCTCTTTTTGCAGTCTTTTAATTCGGAACATTGCAGAGCTAGGATGAAAGAAAAAAGGCTCGCTCGCATTTGCTGCAAACAGTTCATATCTTTCCTTGCCCGCCACTAACACATCTTCTTGATACTTAGTGATCAGAGATTTGACTGTCCTTTTATTTCTGTCCACATAGCTGCACTGCAGCAAGGCTGCTGCCGTTTTCGCTTTGTCTATCATTTCTTGATTTGTTCTTCCTGCAGTTGTAACTATCATTTTCATTCACCTTTCTTAACACTTAAAAGGAATTGCCTTTATAAGAAAAAAAGAGGGGCTGCTAGTGTGCCCCTCTTTGCTTGTTCTATTGCTTTTATTATTAGCAGTTTTGTTCGAAAGCAGACATCAAATTTTCCATAATCGCTTCCATGGAGTTGCCTTCAATATCATAACGAGGGATAAAATGGACAACCTGATTGTCTTTAATTAAAGCCATAGAAGGAGATGATGGCTCGATATCTCCAAAGAACTCCCTCATTCTTGCAGTCGCTTCTTTATCTTGACCTGCAAATACTGTAATAAGATTATCCGGTTTTTTCTCTGCTTGTAATACGGCCTGTGTTGCAGCAGGTCTTGCAAGACCAGCAGCACACCCACATACAGAATTAACAACAACCAGTGAAGTTCCTTTATTGCTGCTGATAAACTCCTCTACCTCTTCTTCTGTTGTTAATTCCTGAAAACCTGCGTGCACAAGCTCTGCTCGCATCGGCTTTACCATTTGTCTCATATATTCTTCATATGCCATCGACATTACTATTTTCCTCCTTTATTTATGCATGTGCTATAAGCATACAATAATGAAATGCATACATGCAACGAAATGAATCTGATTAGGCGTGTTTCTTTCTTTTTTCTTTTCCCACTCTTTTTACCTGTAAAAGATGACATGTTCGGATAACTGGACGAATAAGAAGCAAGACGCTTCCTGAGATATAAAGAACGGCACCTGTTATCTTCCAGCTCAACAGCATGTTGAAAATCGTTCCTAACAGGAATAACAGTCCAATCAGGATATCATTGATTGTATATATCGCCTGATATTTATCCTTTAAAATGATAGCTAAAGAACCGATAGAGATAACATGATTTTCTTCTTCTTCTGACTGTTTATTCATGTTTTTTAACACCTCGCTAAAAGAAATACTAGTGAATGTATTCCTTTTAACGGGGAGTCTAAACACAATTAGTCCAACAAGAAATATTTTCTAAAGTCAATCCTGCTTGCGTGCTTCAGTCATCTGTTTCCAGACAGAACCTTTCGCCTCTTCTCCAAGCTCAATTCTTTCGATAGCCATTTTAATTTGCAGACTTACTTCAAATTCAGGATCATCTTCATGAGCCTTTAATGATGGCAAAGCCCTTTCATCTCCCACTTCATACAAGAACATTGCAGCACGCCATCTTAAAAGCTTGCTTTTGTCATCTAAAGCTTTCATCATTTCTTCCATTGCTTCAGAGAAGCCTAAATCTGACAAGCAGTCACCTGCAGTTCGTCTTACTGTTACCGTTTTATCTTGAAGTGCTTTATAAAGGGACGGCAGCACGATTACATCTTCAATCATTCCGAGATATACTGTTGCCAGCCTGCGAATGGACGGCTTTTCATCATCAAGTGCTGCCGTTAACACTGGTATATCATCAACCGTCGGATCCTCACTTTGTTCTAATCTCTGATATCTAATCTTCCAATCTTCATGCTCTAAATCTTGAAAGGTCAGTTTGATTTTTTCCCGCTTGTTCAAAGTTGCTTCTGCTGTTTCTGGGTTCTTTGCAGCTTCTGCTAGGCTTGCAATTCTTTCATCAGGATATGCAGCCATCATTTCCTCTTGGACAGCTTGACCAATTTCGTCAAACTCACCGTAGCGCACTCCGAATTCCTGCCATTTTCTGCTTGCCACAACATTATCTTGCGGCATTCTTACCTCTGAAACGGCCTTCATGAATTGCTCTGGCAAGCCGTAACGCTTTTCTTCCGTTCCATCCGTCAGCTTTACTTGCATAGGTATCCCTTTGTACATTTGCACAAGCACTTTTATTTCACCGAAATGCTCGTTCACTTCCGGCTCTTTTTCTAAACTTTCTGCTTCTTCCCCAAAAGCATTTCGTACTTGGGCAAGAAGTTCCTTCCAGTCATATTTGGCATTTCGTTCAACTGCCAAGAAATCAGCAACATGGTAAACCCCTCTAATACCTTCAATTGCCAGAATGTCCTGGATTACCTTCGGTGCTTCTTCGGCATTGTCCTTTTTATAGTTATTGCTTGTTCCCATCGGCAGCTCTTCATTTAAATTGATTTTCATCGTATTCGGGCTAGGAGTAGGTTCAATCGCCATAATTTTCATCAAAAAATCCCCCTCAAAATCATTTTTTAACGGTTAACTTTCAGCAATCTCAGACAGATAGCTCCACCGTTCTATTAAAAATTCCAATTTCTCATTTAATTCTTCTTGTTCTTTAAGCAGAGCGTTGGCTTTTTCAAAGTCACTTCCTGTGTTTTCCATCTCTGTTTCAATCGCTTCAAGGCGGCTTTCGCAGTTTTCTATATCACTGTCGATTGTCGCCCATTCTCGTTGTTCATTATAGCTTAGTTTAACCTTCTTCTGTTTCGGCTGTTCTTGCTGCTTCGGCTTTTCCTTCACCGCTTTTTCTGCCTGCTCTTTTTGTTTTTCGGATTGGAGATATTCGGTGTAATTGCCGTAGTAGCTCTCTATATTACCTCCGCCTCTGAGCACTAACAGCTCTTGCGCTACTTTATCTAGGAAATAGCGGTCATGGGATACTGTAATAACAACACCTTTGAACTCATCTAAATAATCCTCCAACACCATCAGTGTTTGTGTATCAAGATCATTCGTCGGCTCGTCTAAAAGCAGGACGTTCGGCTCGCCCATTAGTATTTTCAGCAAGTATAATCTTCGTCTTTCCCCGCCAGACAGCTTGCCGATAATGGTTCCATGCGTATGGGGCGGAAACAAGAATCTTTCGAGCATTTGTGCAGCAGAGATCGTTTTCCCGTCTGTTGTCTCAATGATTTCAGCCGTCTCCTTTAAATACTCAATCATGCGCTTTGATTGGTCCATTTCTTCGTTTTCCTGCGTATAGTAAGCAATTTTCACTGTTTGTCCAATAATATAGTCACCATGGTCTAGCGGAATCTTGCCAGCAAGAATGTTAAGCAGCGTTGATTTTCCTGTACCATTATGACCGATAATGCCAATTCTGTCTCCAGGCTTTACAAGGAGATTAAAGTCCTTCAGAATCGTTTTGTTTTCAAAGGATTTGGAAGCAGACACAAGCTCAAAAACCTGTTTACCTAGCCTGCTGCCTTTTAAGGAAATATCAAGCTTGCCTTTATCCTGAACGGATGCAAGTTTGTCATCTAATTCTTCAAAGCGCTGAATTCTTGCTTTTTGTTTAGTTGAACGGGCTTTAGCACCTCTGCGAATCCATTCCAGCTCTCGTCTGAACAAATTCTTTTGTTTATCAATAGTTGCTGCCTCGTTTTCTTCTCTGATTGCCTTTGCTTGCAGAAACTCTGCATAATTGCCTTTATAGCTGTATAAATTGCCTCCCTCTAGCTCAAACATCCGGTTGGTAACCTTGTCTAAGAAGTAACGGTCATGTGTGACAAGCAGCAGGGCACCATTAAATTTACCTAAATAGTCTTCCAGCCATTTAACCGCATCAAAGTCAAGATGGTTTGTAGGCTCATCCAAAATGAGCAAATCCGGCTCTTGAATAAGGACTTGCGCAAGAGAAACACGCTTTTTCTGGCCGCCTGACAGCTCACCAATCTTTTTGTCATAAAAGCTGACGCCAAGCTTTGTTAATACAGTCTTCGTATTCGTATGAACATCCCAGCCGTTTTGGGCATCCATTCTTTTTTGGATCTCGAACAGCTCGCCGTGCAGCTTATTATTTTCCGGGTCCTTTTCTAACTTGAGCAATATTTCCTCATAATTCCGGACCACTTTCCATACTGGTGCATCACCTGTATACACATAATCTAAAACAGTCATTTCGGGATGGATTTCCGGACTTTGGGAGGAGTATGCGATTCGGTAATCTTTCGGGGCGATAATCTCGCCTTCATCAGGCAAATCGATACCTGCCACTATCTTCAGCAGCGATGACTTGCCTGTGCCATTAATACCAATCAGTCCAACTCTTTCTTTTTCACTTATAGAAAAGGAAATGGAATGAAATAATTCTTTTTCCCCGTAAGTTTTTGTTAAATTTTCAATTGAAATACTCTTCATAACTACCATTCCATTCTTTATAGAATTCTTTTAAGTAATTTTCCATCAATTGATGCCTTTTTGCTGCAATCGTTCTGGCTGTATTCGTATGAAGCAAGTCCTTTAATTTCAGGAGTTTTTCATAGAAATGCTGGATGGTGCTAGACTGGCCGCTCCGATATTCCTCTTCTGTCATGTTTTCTCTAGCACCGACAGAAGGATCGTATATGACATGTCCCTTTTTTCCGCCATATGCAAAGGTTCTAGCGATACCGATTGCGCCAATCGCATCCAGTCTGTCCGCATCTTGAACAATTTTCGCTTCAATCGACTCTGGCTCCGCGTTGTTTCCGCCGCTGTATGAAACCGTTGCAATTGCCCTTACTATATGATTTCGATCATTCTGTTCAAGCGGGAGACTTTCTAAAAACTGCTCAAGCAGCCGAGTACCTTCCTCTTTAGATTCGTTCAGTTTTGCATCTGCCACATCATGTAAAATAGCGGCAAGCTCTATAATAAATGGATTTCCGCTTGATTCTTTTTCACAGATGAAAAGCGCAGTATTTCGCACTCTGTCAATATGATGCCAATCATGGCCTGTCACATCATCTTTTAATTTATCTTTCACAAAATTCTCTGTTAATTGAATGATATCCATTATTTGAATGAACTCCTATCTATATCCTACCGAAATATTGTAACACGAATGAAAAAAATCAACTACAAAACCGTTTGAAGCACCGATACTCTTTTCCTATCTCGTTTAAAGTTTGCAAAAGAGGAAAAAGATAACTAAACAATAGAAAGCGGAAGATAAAAAGATGTCTAACTCAATGCCAAAAGAAGCAGGAATAGATCACAGCTTAGACGTGCTATAGGAAGGCTATCAATTTGTATCAAACAGATGTCAAGCTTATCAGTCTGATATATTTGAAACACATCTTTTAGGGGAACGGGCCATTTGTATGAGAGGGAGTGATGCGGCAGAGCTTTTTTACGACAACAGTAAATTCAGCATTATAAATGGCAGCAAGAAAGAATATGTAAAGAAAGGAATCTACCATTTAAACAATATTAATAGTTACCATTCCCGTTTAAAGAAATGGATACGTCGGTTTAATTTGAGTTTCTACAAAGTATTTACTATTATATTTAGTATGGTTTCAGTTCCTTGACAATAGGAATACAGAGAGTGAATTAAGTAAGAAAAAACAAATGCTTATCCTAGCAAGTGTTAACGGAACTTGGGAAACAGCAGAAACTTTACGACTTAGAGATACGGCATTTTAGGAAGAGAAAAAAACTTGGTAACTGCATTTCCAAGTTCTAAGTAGGTATAGGGAGCATAGACTCCTAACTTTATTTGATTATTGTTTCAGCTGGTGTAACTCCTTCATATTGTTTATACAATGTAACGATTTTCGTGATATACCAAGTTCTTTTGCTTGTAACCGGATTTTTCTCTAAAGTAATTAACTTATGTCCTGTTCCAAAGCTCTTGTAAGAACTTTTTAAATCATAAGCAATGCTATATATTACATTTTCATCGTTAATTTTTTCAACCTTCTAAACTATTCTATTCTTATACTTTAGTCATATGAACGTGATTATATGAGCATATGTGTATACTTTAACATAGCCAATCTAAATAACAATTTCTTCTTAGTATTTTTTTAATAACAATATTCGAAAAAGAGCATTAATCGTAATTGGGTTAATGCTCTCGTTAATAGAGGCATAAGTTATTTATTTTCTTTTGTAAGTCCTAAGTATTCGCCGGTTTTAGGATTAAATAAAACCTCTGCATTTAGACCATTTATTTTTCCATCTACACCAAGAAAAATGTAATTTTCATCTCGCATTAATCTAAAATGATATCCGTGTGAGAAAGGGGCATCTTTTGGGCTTGGTTGCAAATGATATTTTTCAACGGCATTTTTAATAATTTGACTACTATCAATATTAATTTCTAAATGTGGAATAGTTAGTTCATCGGAATTGCCAATTATTCTGTGACTTTTATGTTTGCCTTTTTCAATAACAAATACCATCTGGCGTTTAACTGATGGTAAAGCAAACACGCCTTGCCAATTTCCTTTTTTTCCATTATAGCCACTTAAAGTTTCATCATCAACACTGTTCATAAATAAAAGAATTGCTTCTTTATCGAATTTTTTCCCTAGTTCTAATCCTAAATTATACGCTTCTTTAAGAGTTAATTCTTTCTCTGGTAAATCTACTTCATAATTCCCATAGTCTATTGTTTCTTTAGCAAAACAGGAGATAGAACCCATGAGTATTAAGATAAAAAAACAAGCTAAAATAGTTTTCATTTTATACACCTGCTACCTATTGTGTAGGTAGTAGTTTTTCCATTTTCCAAATTAATAATGCTTATAGGACTATCTTTTTAAGATAGTCCCTAATGTTTTTTTAAAAATCAACCATAAAGAAACTTCTTGATTTTTGGAAAAACCTTCAAGGCTGTGTTATAAAACACATCTTCATGATACTCACTCGGAATAAGGTTTTGAATAAATTCAATATATGGTTGGAATGGAGCTAACGGCCAATCTGTCCCGAACAAAAGCTTATCATAGGAGTTGGCATATACGAGCGCATGCCTTAAATGCTGTAAAAATATTCCTTCTTGCGCCTTCTCTAACTCCGCTCTTGCCCCAACAACCAGCCCGGAAAGGTCAGCATAAACATTTCGGTTTTTATATAAAATCTCTGCACCAGTCAATGTCCATGGATCGCCAAAATGGGCCATCATAAAACGAATATTGCGATATTTCACCGCAACTTCATCAATTGCAAGCGGATGGGAATATTTCAACAACCCTCTTTCGGAGTATGTATCTCCAGTATGAAACACAACTGGCAAGTTATACTTTTCCGCTAGTTCATACACAGGATTGTATACTTTATCATAGGCATAGAACGGATAATAGCCTAAATAAATCTTTATGCCGACTACATGATCCTTGTGGATTTCCCGTTCCAGTTCTCTGATAGAAAAAGAATCTAGCTTGTATGGATTAACTCCGGCACAATAGACGATATTAGGCGGCAGTATATCTCCAAGATCAAGCCCCATCGGTGTTTGGGCCTTATAGTCGGGAAAGCCCATATGCGGCGTTTCTGTCACTCCCATGCCAATTGCTAAGACAATATTCGCATCTTTCATTTCTGATTGAACTCCGTCCGTGCTGTAATCAACTTTAGACAATGATTTTGCTGTTTCTTTAAATGATTCGATATTAGACAAATGGATGTGAGCATCAATAATTTTCATTGGTTCTCCTTTTCTATCACTCTATAATTTAGTAAACCGAAGGGATTTAAGTATGTCTAACTGTGATGATGTGACATTCATCTTATCAAAATAAAGGAAGCTCGGCAGTGTAAATACTCTGTTCTGATTGTCTCTTTCACAATTTGTCATGGAAACAAGCTGAATGATTTCATTATTTGTGTAATATTGTGTACTGATTCTGTTTCTGTCTGTGAGTAAATGCAGCTTATCCTCTGTACCTTGTAGTTTAACATGAAAGTCTTCCTTTAAAGTAATATCCTGCTCCATAGCTCCTGAAGTATAGACTCGGTTATGCAATTTATGATCAGCTAGCTGCAAAGTGCAATTGTTATGCAAAAAGAGATTTGTATGCCATTGCTCCTTCTCCATTTTTCTGCCTGTCGTTTTATGCACAGACACAAACACAGCAAGAAGAGGCAATCCTGGCATTGTGACAAAGTATTGAGAAAATGAAAGCCCTCTCCATTGGGAGTGCTGGTTAATATCTGTATCGATTCTGATACCAGACCATTTGTTTGCGAAATTATCCCACACATCGACAAACGCAAGCTTAGTCGATTCTTTCATCATAGAATAATCATTCAAATCAGGCGGACCTGCCTTCATCCCGCCGGCCCAAGGGTTCCACCAGCTTTTTGCAATCAGCTCTGGAAATGCCTGATCAAGCCATTCTGTTTCGTTTACTTGTAAGGAAAAGATACCTGGATAATAATCGGCTGCAGCGGAAATTTCCAGGATGCCGTTATGAAGACGATATGTTTCAAATCCTTTTTCGTTTATGATGTTTTTTGTTATCCTTCCTTGCGGATAAAACAGGATGTTATCAAAATAAGATTCTCTTATTTCCGTCTTCATTACTGTCGTCATTTTATTGACTGCCTGCCACGCAGCTGCTTCAAATGGTAAATGGAGCGGAGTATTGACTTTTAGATCTTGCAGATGGGCAGAAGCATTATTAATAATCAAATCCATATCAAATTTAAGCGCATTGTTGCGGTAACTGGCAAACTGATAGGATAAAGATGTATTTGCTTCAAGCATCGGGTTGCCGCCATTCCAGATTAACTCGAGACCTTTATGGATTTCCTTCTTAGAAGCTTGAATACCTGCCGCTGCTGATTCTACTTCTCTCCAATTCCTATAAGCGCCGATAGACATATACAGAGGCGGGAAGGAATAGACATTACCTTGCCTGCTTCTTTGTGACTCGAGATGCATTTTCCACCCTTCCATCCTTATTTTACTGCCTTGCGTCCAATATACACCGACAGGGCTCGACTGATCTTGAGAAAAATACCAGTTGCTGCTCATGTCTTTTGACGCAATGTCTCGCGGCTCCACCATATCGGCTTCCTTGAATACAACAACCTCCCCTTTTAAAGGTAAGTATACCTCTGCCCAATCATGATAAAAGGTCTCCTGCAGATGGATATCTAAAGAAGTCTGTTTGTTTTCAAGGAGAACCCATCTTTTCACAAGTCCTTCTGCAAATAGCTGGATGTTAAGCTTTATACTATTGTCTGGATGTTCAGTAGATTGATAATGAAGAGTGAGAATAATAGATGTCTTTTCGTAGGAGGTTTCGACTTTTTCTGGCTTCTTTTTTGACAGCTCATTGGAGTAGGGCTTGCCAAGCATCGGGGCAAACATGGCGAACGGTAAGTTCCCTGTCTGATTGGTGCCTGCTGTCATTACATTATCTGCCTTTCTGACATTCACTTGATAAATCCCATTAAAAACATGATAGTAATCTTTTGTTTCACCGAAAAATCTCTCACCAATTCCCTTTAATGCCAGTGCAATTGGTTTATTTACCGTAAGCTCACCACCTTGCCATTTCACTTGAACAAGGATGTCTTCATTCGTAAAGCCTAAAGCTAATATAGAAGCAGGTATTGATACGAACCGCTTTTCTTTGCCTTTTAGCAAAAGGCTGAATGTGGAATTTTTAAAAGACAAATATTCACTTTCAGGAAGCATAATGGTTGCCTGTACAGATTCAGTAAGATTATTTTCTAATTCCAAATCAAGAGCAATCTCGAAGCCTTCCTGCAATGCATAGTGAATCGGTTTTGCCATGATAGTTACTGGCGTTTTTGGACAGATTCCTAGTTTAAATGTCGTCATAGTGCCACCTGCTGCTATATTGACCGCAATGGTTGGGAATGTTTTGCCCTTTTCTGCCTCAGGTCCCTCGGTTAAAAAGAATGTATCTGTTATCGTCATTTCTTCTTCAACAAAGAGGCGGTGGTTAAAATCACAAATAACTCTTTCATTTGGACAGGATGATAACTCAATTAAAAGAGGAGTGGTGGACTTGTTCTTAATAAAACATGTAACTTCATGTTCTTGTCCTACGAGCAATTCATGATTTTTTAGAGATAATTCAATCGAGAAATCATCTGTTTCTAGTGCACATAAACCTCTGCCCGTTTTTTCAAAGCTTGCTTTAAGTGCGGTCTCTTTATTTACCCATTCATAGTCATAATAAGTAAACCCATCTACATTCCTTCCATCTGGCTTTAATTCCATCGTGCGCAGCATGTCCTTGTACCAGTCAATTTTAGCCATATAAGGAGCGAGCAGCTTGTCATTTAATATGGTTGGAATAAAGTTCATTAAGTGAGTATAGCTGTCTTCATCTTCCCAGAAAAAACCGCAGCGCTTATAAAGGGGGACCGCTTTCGTATTACCTGCCCATGTGTATAAGTCGAGCCGTGGCCATTTTTTATTAATAACTGCTTGTAATGCATGAAGAAGCAGCAGTTTACCGACCTTTTTCCCATGGAAATCGGGTCGAACATTTAGCAGCGGGATATATAACGAACCAACATCTTCTTTATACACAGACAGCCCGCAGTATCCTACCACCTCATCGTTATGTACTGCTAAAAAAGTATGCAGATTATCTGTGCTGCGATGCTGATCAATTATTTGTTCTTCTGTTTTTACACTGCCGCCCCAAGCCGCCTTGCTTTTGTTCCACATCTTCGCAACTTCAGCAGCAAACCGATCCTCGTACTCCACAATCTGTATATCAGCAATCGTTTGATGGATTGTCATTTAGCGAATCACCTTTTTCTTCATATTGTATGGATGGAAAACATAATCCTTCCTTTCATTTTATTTAGCAATAACCCTTTCCAATCCTATTTTCTATCGTATTATGCTTGGAAATTATTGTAAAGATATTATCATAAAATAACAGAAACTATTAATCAACAAAACTAGACAAACCTCGCTAAAGGAGATTTTTTTAAAATAGCGAACTAGTATTTAAAGTCGAAAAACTTATTTGTTCTTCGTTCATTTATTCTATCAAAACGAAAGGTGATGAAGCATAATGATGGAACAAGAGAGAGTCGCTTCTGCTACGGAGGAAATTTTATTAAGCGTTAAGGAGGCAGCTGTTGCAATTGAAGAAAGTCCTGGTGTTGTGCGCAACTGGCTTAGAGAGCTGAAAGGAGTTATTCCGGCGATTGTCGGCGAACACGGTTACCGCTATTTCGATGATAACGCAATGGAAGTATTGGAAAAGATTAAAAAGCTGCGTAATGAAGATAAATTATCTTTGCGAGAAATTGAAGATGTGCTGACCGACACGGAGCCGCAAGTTTTGCAGCAGCAAGTAGCGAAGCCGTCAGAAGAGATGCTTCAAGAGCTGAAAACAGTAAAAGAACAGCTTGAGCTGCAAATCAACTTCAATTCAGTGCTTGTTCAACAATTGAAAAAGCAACAGGAGCAAATGGATCAGCAGCATGAATTTATTGAGACACAAAAAGAACAGATTGCTGCCCTTACCGCTGCTGCTAATCAGCCTTACGTACACACATATGGTACAAGGAAAAGCAAAGACGAAGAGGATAAAGCGACGAAGGAAGCACCAGTCAGAAGAGGAGCGATATTCCGCTTGTTTTCGTATCGCTAATTTGTCATGTTAGATGATGGCATTTGTATGGACTGTTGTTAAGTCTTTTTCTATACAAATGCCATCATCCTTGATTTCTTTTAGACAGAAAGTAGTGCACCACAAGCACCGCAAAACTGGCCATCCTGCAGAAACAGCTGACTCTTTGGAAATAAATAATCAAAGGAAGAAATGCTTTTTTGCAAAGGCATATTCACTGAAACGGCTCCACCCGCATAGATAATCTGGTCTATTTGATGAATAGTGCCAGCCTGCTGTGACAGTAGAACAATCGTTTCGGCTGTCATTTGAAAAAGAGACGATAATTTATCTTCCTTGCTACCATCCCATGTATTTCCATAGCCAAAATTACTCGCAGTCAAGCTTCCGTTGATACCAATATCCTCTTCATATAAATCCTTCACAAGAACATCGATCTTATTCTTGCTGCCTTTAGAAGCAAGCTCTGTAATTTTTGCAAAATCCTGAACTCCAGTTAATAATTCTGCAAGTCCCATGATTGTTCCCCCGCCAATTCCGCTTCCTAAAACCCGCGAATGACTCTTCTTGCTAACCTTAAACCAGGAAGTACCAGTTCCGATATTAACAAGCAGGAATTCGTCATTAACATGAGGATATTCCCTATCCTTCAGCCATCTTGCTCCAGTACAGACAGCATCAAATTCAGGAAGAATGGAGGCATCAGGAAAAAACGCTTGTTTTAAATAAGCAGCCTTGCTTCCAGTAAGGGCTGTATCATTCCATTCAAAAAGCTTCAACCACTTTAGTGCAGTATCTGTTTGAGCATTAGGATATTTTCTAAAATGAATTCGTCCGTTCTGCTCAAATGCAAGCTTAATCATGGAACCGCCAGCATCTATCCCGATTTTAGCCAAACTGCTCCCTCCTTTTGTTATAAAAAAGGAAGAACAGAGTAATCCATTCTTCCCGTTTTCTTCTTATAATAACTTTTCAATATCCTCTTTCATTTCATACGGAGAAGCATTTGGAGAATACCGTTTAACTACTTTACCAGAACGGTCTACTAAAAATTTAGTAAAATTCCATTTAATCGCCTTCAGCCCCATTGCACCAGGCGCCTCATTACTTAAATGCTTGTAAAGAGGATCGGCATTTTTGCCATTCACTTCAACTTTTGCAAACATCGGGAAGGTAACGCCATAATTCAATTCGCAGAATTCAAGAATTTCATCCTCAGCCCCAGGCTCTTGATTCATAAACTGATTACAAGGAAATCCTAACACAGCAAAGCCTTTATCATTGTACTCCTCAAAAATCGATTGAAGCTCTTTGAACTGCGGAGTAAATCCGCACTTGCTCGCAGTATTGACGATAACAAGCACTTTCCCTTTATAATCATTCAGTGAAACTTCTTCGCCATTAATTTTTTTGACTTCAAAATCATAAACAGTCATCCTATCATTCCCTTCCTGTCCAAATCAATCAGCACCTTCTGCCTCTGCAAGCCAGCCAATGTTGCGAGCATATAATCAGTCATGCTGACTAAATCATCCATATCGCCTTCTGTAACTAATCTGCTGAAATCAATGGAGATATGATTATTTACTATATTATCAGAACGGAAGGGATCAACACGAATTTCCTGCTTAATAACATGTTCCGCTCCCCATACTCTTTGCAGCAAGTCCTGCAGCATCCAAACTGTTTCTTGATTATTCTTATGTCTGACATGTATCGTCAAACGAATTTCCGCTCCTATTAAATGCATTTTCTCCTCAAGCTCTAAAAGCTCTGCTGCTAAGTTTTTCAGTGAAGCATACATCGACAAAGTAATTTGAGCATTTTGTTGCCCTCTTAAGGCAAACACAAGATGAAACTCCCTGGACATTGTACTGGTATCTAAAATGTCTTTGCGATTTAAGATGTCGATTGTACCTTCAAGATCCCTATCATAAAGCTGTCCTTCTACAACCGTTTTTAAATTATCATAAGCAGTTGGGTCAAACATATATTAATCTCCTTTTTAAAAGAGGCCGATTGCTTTTCCGTCCTCATTCACATCCATTTTTAAAGCAGCTGGCTGCTTCGGCAAGCCTGGCATTGTCATTACATCTCCTGTCAAGGCAACTAGGAAACCTGCTCCGATGCTAGGTTTTAGTTCTCTTACTGTGATTGCAAAGTTACTCGGTCTCCCAAGTAGACTTGGGTCATCTGAAAGAGAGTATTGCGTTTTCGCCATACAAACAGGGAGATTACCCCAGCCGAACGCTTGGAAATCCTTGATTTGCTTTTTTGCTTTTGTGCTGAATTCGACATGGCTCGCACCGTATATTTTCGTGGCAATAGTGTCGATTTTCTCCTCAATAGAAGCATCTAAGCTGTATAAGTGTTTAAATTCATTCTTTTCTTGTTCCATAATTTCTAAAACCTTGCGAGCAAGCTCCAGTCCGCCTTCGGAACCCTTCTCCCAAACTTCTGTTAAAGCAACGGGGATACTCTGACTTGCACACAGCTCTTCTAGCACTTCGATTTCACGCTCTGTATCTGTATAGAAACGGTTAATCGCCACAACAAATGGTAGTCCAAACTGATTAATGTTATCCACATGCTTTTGCAGGTTGGCAAATCCCTTTTTTAAAGCTTCTGTATTTTCCGCTGCCAAATCACTCTTCGCCACACCGCCATGCATTTTCAATGCTCGGATGGTTGCGACAATCACAACGATTTCCGGATTAATTTGTTCATTGCGGGCTTTAATGTTCAAGAATTTTTCGGCACCAAGATCTGCGCCAAAGCCAGCTTCTGTTACAACATAATCAGCAAGCTTGCTTGCGGCAGCTGTGGCAATCACACTGTTGCACCCATGGGCGATATTGGCAAACGGACCACCGTGGATGATAGCAGGTGTATGTTCAATTGTCTGCACAAGATTCGGCTTAATGGCATCTTTTAACAACAGTGTTAGTGCGCCTTCCACACCAAGCTCGCCGACTGTTACAGGTTGTTTGTCCATATTATAGGCAATGACCATTTGGGACAGTCTTTTCTTTAAATCATTTAAATCATGTGCCAGACAAAGCACTGCCATTATTTCTGATGCAACCGTAATATCAAAACCGTCCTCTCTTGGCACACCTTGAAGAGGACCGCCCAACCCGATAACCACTTTTCTTAAAGCACGATCATTTAAGTCAACAGCTCGTTTCCAGACAATCCGTCTTTGGTCAATTCTCAGCTCATTTCCTTGGTGAATATGATTGTCTAGTATTGCGGCTAATGCATTGTTGGCTGTTGTAATGGCGTGAAGGTCACCAGTGAAATGAAGATTGATATCCTCCATCGGCAAAACTTGAGCATAGCCACCTCCTGCAGCGCCCCCTTTTATTCCCATCGTTGGCCCAAGGGACGGCTCTCTCATTGCAATAGCTGTTTTTTTATTAAGTTTTTGCAAGGCATCACCTAAGCCTACTGTAACTGTTGATTTCCCTTCTCCTGCAGGTGTCGGGTTAATTGCCGTGACAAGAATGAGTTTGCCTGACTGTTTATCTTTTAATTCCTCCAGCTTATCAAAAGAGATTTTCGCTTTATATTTTCCATACAGTTCTAAGTCATCCTCTGTTAAACCTAACCTCTTCGCAATATCGAGAACAGGATGAATGGTTGCTTGCTGTGCAATTTCTATATCTGTTTTCATTATTTTCCCGCCTTTATAAAATTTAATTTTCATTTCGTATGAATATATTCATCTTAAAAAATCTATGTACAGCATTATTTTGCCAATAATCTTATTTTACAGATGAACGAATAAAATTAAAAGGAAATATCTGAAATGTTCGTTTTTACCTTTGCCAGCATAGAAAAACAGCAAGAACACCCAAGGGGAAATATGCTGAAAAAAACTTATTTTCATACATTTCAGCAATTATATTGCGGCAAACCGAAAGGATATTTATAATAGGCTATATGTTTATACATTATTTAACTAATCTAAGTTTATGAAATACTCGGAATACAACGATAGCTTTGCTTATTGTTCTATTAATTATTCCAGCTTGGAAAATAAGGCATAACAATTGTACAACATGAAGAAAAAAGGAAAAAACAGGAGGCGAACCATTATGCCTATTAAAATTCCTCAGCTGCTGCCAGCAAGGGAAATTCTCGAAGAAGAAAATATCTTTATAATGGATGAAACAAGAGCAAAGGCTCAAGATATTAGACCATTGAATATATTAATTCTTAATCTAATGCCTGAGAAAGAAAAAACAGAAGTACAAATTCTTAGACTTCTAGGTAATACATCGCTGCAAGTCAATATCTCGCTGCTGCGCACAGCATCCTATCACTCTAAGAATACAAGTCCGAACCATTTAGAACAATTCTACACTGATTTCCAAGCCATTAAAGGTAATAAATATGATGGCATGATTATTACGGGAGCACCAGTTGAACTGATGAATTTTGAGGATGTTCAGTATTGGGAAGAGCTGACAGAAATAATGGACTGGACGAAAACAAATGTAACGTCCACATTGCATATTTGCTGGGGCGCCCAAGCTGCTTTATACCATCATTTCGGCATTAAGAAATATGAACTTGATCAAAAATGCTACGGTATCTATTCCCATGAAGTCCTTAGACCGTCTGAAAAGCTGCTGCGCGGATTTGACGACAGCTTCGTTGCACCGCATTCAAGACACACTAATGTCCAAATCCGTGAAATTGATGAACATCCATCACTCCAGCTGCTCGCTGCATCTGATGAAGCCGGTGCATTAATTATCAGCGGAAATAATGGCAAACAGATTATGATAACCGGCCATTTAGAGTATGATTCATCAACACTTGCTGAAGAGTATAAACGGGATAAAGAGAAGGGACTAGATATACATCTGCCGCTTCATTATTTTCCAAACAATGACCCAAACAGAAGACCGCTTAATATATGGCGTTCTCATGCACATTTGCTGTTTTCTAATTGGCTCAATTACTATGTATACCAAGAAACACCGTATGAGTGGAAATGAAAGGCTCGTGTTACATAAAAGAGGATTTGGCTTCCAAACAATTGTTGGAAAGCCAAATCCTCTTTTGTTATGTAAATCAGCCGTTGCTGTCAGAAAAATAAACTTCTTCAAATGGCTGGATTACGACAAATCCTTCACCGCTGAATTTCATTTGGATGGATTCACCGCTTCCTCTTCCGAAAAAGGTTTTTAACGAAACGTCTGTCACAAATTCGGGCTGCAGGTTACCAGACCATGCAACAGTTGCATTCGGGTCTGTGAAAACAGGTTTTGCTGGTGTCACTTTCAATGTGAGAGGTTCATAATGAGAAGTGATGGCAATCATCCCTCTTCCAGACAAATGAATGTTGAAAAGACCTCCGGACAGCATTCCGGCAACTTTTCTCATGAGCTTAATATCCCACTTTACAGTTGGCTCAAATGCAAGAAGATCATTGCCATTAACAAAAATCGATTCACCATTCAGATGAAGAATCGTGATTTTTTTACCTTGATCTGCAAGATATAATTTCCCTTGTCCTTCTGCTTTCATAAGAGAAGCTCCTTCTCCTGTTAAAGCTTTTTTGAACATTTTGCCTAAGCCGTGTTCGAGAATGCCTTCTCTTGTAAATTTAATGTTTCCCATGTAGGAAACCATGCTGCCAGCTTTTGCCCAAACCATTTCCTCTAAATTCACTTCCAGCATCCGCTGTGTTTCCAGTTCAAACAGTCCTTCACCTTTATCCTGCTGTTCGGTTTTTTCTACAAAGTCCTCCAAGGAATATCTGCTCATAAGTTTAATCCCTCTCTTTTCATCTATTAGGCTTACTTTTTACTAATACGATTACATTTGGTAAAAGTTTCATGATTATTTTTTCTGTTTTCGCACATACTAATCGATGATTTTGATTTTTAGCGAAAGGATGGAAAAAAAACGTGGAAACAATCGTTGCTGTCGAAAGAAATTACTTAGGTGAGATTATAAGCTTTAAAACATCAAATGAACGGATTATTTCTTACAGAAAAGCACTGCTTGAAGCAGAAGAAGGCTTGCTCGATGGTGTAAGGCTTTGTGAGGCAAGCTATGGAGATGGACAAGCGCTTATTATTGAGGATACCTTTGCGGAATACCCGCTGATTTAATCGTTATTATGTAAGAGGGGCTAGACATAGAGACACACCTTATTGACAAAGGGGGTTTTCAATAAAAAATGTCTCTCGCCTTAATTAATCCAGTTCCTCGTTTTTTCGCTGGATAATTTTAAGCTCCTCTATTCTTTTATTATCTTCCTGAAAATATTGGACTAAATCTCCAACACGATCTATTGCGTCCCAGCTTAAATGATGTTCAATGCCTTCCACATCTTCATAAATATTTTCTTCTTTTACGCCGATGATACGTAGAAGGTCTTCTAGCAGCTCATGCCGATAAACTAGCCTTTGTCCGATTTTTTTGCCTTTCGGGGTTAGTATCAGCCCTCTATATTTTTCGTATACAAGATATTCATCCTTATCTAGCTTTTGAACCATCTTTGTAACAGAGGAGGGATGCACGGACAAGGCTTCTGCAATGTCGGAAACTCTTGCATATCCTTTGTCTTCTATTAATTTATAAATTTGTTCGATATAGTCTTCCATGCTGGGTGTTGGCATATATGACCCTCCTAATTTTGCATATACTCTCAAACACTTGCCATGTTTGGCAAAACTAGAGCAGTTTCACAACTGCTCTTGTCCTTCGCTTTGGCTTATTGCCAAACACGCAAGAACGAAAATATCCTTTATGCATTTTACTATATAAGAATTAAGGAAACAAGCACTTACCCTATTGGTTCGAACATAAAACAACATGTTCTTAACTAGGCAGGAGATCGCTTGCTTATTTCTTGCTGGAAAAATCCATTTGCCAGCTGAAATAATCATTATCCTCATTTTTGACATACTTTAATACAGCGTCAAATTTATTTCCTTTTTTGCTTGTCAGTCCTTTAACTTCTGCTTCCCCTTTTTTAAGCAGTGACTTCACCATTGTTTTTGTCGGTTTTTTCTTTAATGCTGCCAAAAACTTGTCATTCTTCCAGATTACAAACTTACAGCCTTGTTTCCAATTGCTGCAGCCGTAGCCTTTTTGCCCCTCGATTACTTTATGACCGCAAACAGGACACGTGCCAAGATTCTCTATGGTTTTTTTTGTATACGAAACCTCTTGAATGGTAACAGCTTGTTCCCCTTTAATCTTTTCAACGGAATTTCTAGTGAATTCACCAATAAGCTGCAAAAATGCGCTTTTCGTGTATTTACCTTTTTCAATATCATACAGAGACTTCTCTAGCCGACCTGTGAAATCGAGGTTAAACAATTCCTTGATTGGGAATGTTTCAACAAGTGTCTTGCCTAAGTCGGTGCAGTTAAGGTTCTTCCCTTTTGCCTCTATATAGCCGATATCCTTTAGCTTCTTAATGGTCTCTGCACGGGTGGCAGGTGTTCCGATACTGAACCCGCTTAAAATGGAAACGACATCTTCTTCCGTATCGCCTGAAGTATCGAAGTTTTTTCCGCATGTTTCCATTAAGCGCAACAGTGTTTTTTCGGTATGCTCCTTTGGTGCCTGTGTCGTATGAGTAGTTGTTTCCATCTTTTTAATGTCCACTTCTTCTCCTTTGCTTACAAATGGAAGAAGGACATCCTTTGACTTGATGTTTTCCGCTTTTTTCCATCCTTCAACAAGCTGCACTTTGCCTTTTGTATGAAACACACCGTTTAAATATGCATCTAACACTTTTGTGACAATTCTCGTTTCTTCATATTCAGCAACAGGCATGAATTGCATCAACAGCCTTGTTCTAATTGCTTCATATACTTGCTCCTCATCCTTAGTCAGCTTCTTTGGAATAAGATAAGTTGGTATGATGGCACTATGGCTTTCGACTTTTTTATTATCAAAAACTCTTTTGGATGCATAAAATTTAATATCGTCTTTATACGGTAAGTTCGCTGAAATGGCGCTGACTACCTTTGCAGTTTTGCCGATCAAGCTTTCCTCTAGTGCCATACTTGCCGTCCTTGGATAGGTTATATACTTCTTTTCATAAAGACCTTGGGCCACCTTCAATACTTTATCTGCAGTCCAGCCTTTATATTTGCTCGTAATATACCCTTGCAGATTAGACAAGTTGAACAACAACGGAGGATACTCTTTCTTTTTCTGGACGGTTTTGTCTGCCACAACAGCCTTCTTTCCTACTATTTCCTGTTGTATTTGCTCGAGTTCTGCCTTTGTTTTAAACTTGTCCTCTTTGCCGACAGTATAAATGCCTGTGTATTTTCCTTCAGCAGCTAAGAATGTGCCTTGAAGCTTAAAATAATCCTCTGGCACAAATTCGCGAATTTCTTTATCTCGATCATAGATTATTTTTAAGGTTGGAAGGAGGACGCGGCCAATATTAAGGGCTTTTCCTTTCCCCTTCTGATATTTCAATGTTGTAACAGAGGTAAGATTAATGCCGATGAGCCAATCCGCCCATTGTCTGCTCACACCAGCATCCTGCAATGGCCTCATTTCACTGTTTGACCTGATTTGCTGTAAACCGTTCAATACTTCATCCGGTGTCCATTCATTCAGAAGCAGTCGGTAAACTTCCTTGTCTGTCCGAAGATTATAAATTATACTGTCTCCGATAATCTGCCCTTCCCGATCATAGTCGCAAGCCGATATAATCGCGGTGACATCTTTTCTTCTCATAAGCTGATGGATAATCCGCAGCTGTTTTTGCGCACCACTATCAGGCTTATCTCGGTTACGAGGGTCACTTTTTACTTTATATTTAAAGTTCTCCGGTATAAACGGGAAGTTTTCCATCTTCCATGTTGCCATCTTTTCATCATAATCTTTTGCATCATTCAGCTGCAGTAAATGTCCGAATGCCCATGTAATAATATAGCCATTTCCTTCAAAATAACCGTCCTGCTTGGTTTTTATTTTTAATGCATCTGCAATATTTTTTGACACAGATGGTTTTTCAGCAAGTATTAACTTCATGTTATCACCTTTTTTATATGCTTAGCCTTGAGCTTTTTGCTATCAAAACAAAAGATTCTCCTAAACATCTCCTTTTCTCTAAAGAGACAAGCATGTTCAGGTAGAATCTTTTTCATTTCTATTATATCAATTATAAGCTACTTTGAGTGATTTTTTCACTTTCAAATACTGTTCAAGCTCTTTCAGCACATTATAGAGCTGAGCCTGTTCTACAAACAAATCCCAATCCTGCGGCAATGCTTGCATCCTTATTTCTTCCTCTAGCTTTTCAAGCTTGCTCAAGAAAAGCTGTGCTGTATTACCAGGATGTATGCAAAGACTCAGTTCTTCCAAAAAATTAGCAATCGAATGGCGCTGTTCCGGAAGCCTGTTTACTGTCGTTACCTTCGCGAAAAGTCCTTCTATTATTTCTAGCTGTTTTTCCCTAATTGTAAAATACTTATAATAATAGTTTTCTTTTCGGGTAAAATGATTTTCAACATCCCTGTATGCAAGCGACTTGGCAATCTGTACTTCCTTCGCTGTTTGCATCAGCTTCAATTTATAATCGAAAGCTGACTCATTAGAACGCAGGAACTCAACCATCCCTTGAAGCATTTCCTGAAAATCCTTTTCAATCTTCTGCTGGTATACCTTCATTTCCTTGTCGAGGCTCGGCATATAGCTGTTGACTAACAGCGCTGCGCCAATTCCGATTACAATGAGCATGAACTCATTTTGAATGACATCCCAGTTCATATGGCCATTTGAATAGATATGAAGGATGATGACAGTGCTTGTTACGACGCCTTCATTTACTCTCAGCAAAACAGTTGCAGGGATAAATAACAGGAGTAACAGTCCAATCGCATACGGTTTATAACCAATCAGCTCAAAAAACACGTAGGAAAACGGAATCGCAAGCATGCATGCTATGAATCTCGCAAAAGCGCTGTGCAATGATTTCTTTTTAGAATTTTGCACACAAAGAATCGTAATGATAGCAGAAGATACGAAAAAATCAAGGCTGCATAATTGAGCAACGGTAATTCCCAAACTTACAGCAACAGCAGTCTTGAAAGTACGGTAGCCTATTTTATATTTTTTTAGAGATTTTATTAGCATTGGTCAATCACAACCTGTAACTAATAGATCATCCTGTAAAGAAACCAACTTCCCATTAATTGAAATTTCATCTCCAGTTTTCACAAACAATGATACTACACAACCGCTGAATGGAACTCCGATCTCCTTCAAATCTCCTTGATCGGTTTCGATTGTCAAAATTGTTTCCCACTCATAAAAGTATGCTTTTTCCTGAACAAAAACCTTCTTGACTGTTCCAGCAAACGGACTCAATATCACTTGATCTTCCTTAGAAATTTCATAATACGGACTTTGACTGTTCTTTACAATCGTTTCAATCATTTTTTAAAATCTTCCCTTGTAAATTTTTTGCTCCATTGGTTTGATGGACGAGCATCTAATCCAGAAAAAATAAGTCTTTTTATCATGTTAATAAAAACACATTTTCACCGACATTTCAATGGTTTCCCTCCTATTTCCACATGTTTTTTTTATGATAAGCCTTTCATTTTTATCCATAAAAAAAACCGGCCTTTTACCGGGGGGTGACTGATGAAAAACTTTGTTATAAAAGCAGCTTTTTCTTTGTGCAATAAAGGGAGCTATAGTGTCTTCGGAATTCCTCACAAATTTGAGTAGGAGTCTCCAATCAATCTTCATTCACGAACAGGAATTTTGTTCCTTCTAGAAAGATTCCTCTTTGCCTGGTTCAAAGCCGTATTTTTTGATTTGCTTTTCTGTTTGTACATACCATTTATCCCTTTCAACAATATTGGAGACCGTCAATATAAGCGAAGGGATTTTTTCTACCATAAATACAATTAATCCGATATTTTTGTTCATAATAACAAAGGATTCACCGTGAGAAAAGGTGGTCAGCTCCTTGCCTAATTGAAGGATGCTTTTGACAATAGCCTGCTTGCTTTCATCTTCCAATACAATATTAGGCGAAAAACGCAAAATCCAGTTAGCATTTTCAATCGAAAATCGATACATACTTGTCACCTTCTTTTATTGTCTTCGCAAAAAAGCATAAAAGCAGACAACTGTCTACAGCTGTCCTATTATAAACAAATCCTTTTTACTTATCATTATATGGATATGTTGTAAAAGATGATTTATGTACTTAAAAATATTCTTTTACACTAATATTCACAAGAAAACAAGCACTGTCGTGTATCCGTTTTCTTTTGTTTCGAGCTCAAAAATACTTTTTATGAAAAAACTCTATGAAACCTTGACTCTACTGGGTTAATCGTGTATATTATAGACATCATTTAACAAAATTCTGAAAAATTACTTTCTATTATTATTTTGTTCTATGAGAATATTTATTTTTCAGCACTAATGTGTCTTGAAAGGCTTAGGAGGAAACTTAACATGCAAAACGGTAAAGTAAAATGGTTCAACAACGAAAAAGGCTTTGGATTCATCGAAGTTGAAGGTGGAGACGATGTATTCGTACACTTCACAGCTATCCAAGGTGACGGTTTCAAATCACTAGAAGAAGGTCAAGAAGTTTCTTTCGAAATCGTTGAAGGAAATCGTGGACCTCAAGCTGCTAACGTAGTTAAACTATAATAAAAACTTAGAGCAACAATATCCAAGAGCTGGCATTTTGTCAGCTCTTTTTATCTTCCTCTTTATAATTTCCTGCCAGCATATCTCCGAATTTTTTTATTTCTAAGCCGACTGTACATTCTGAAATACAAAAACGGTGTGCCTGCCTTTTACCTTTTTCTATTTTGTTATGCTCATATAAAAAACAGCCTTTACAATAATCATTTATAAGCTCTTCTGCTTGCAGCAGCCATTTTTTTCTATCCGTCACAAGGCATTCTCTCCTCTTTCTAACATGATTGGCATGCAACATGTACGTTAAATTATTTGCATTTTGCTATAAATCCGCTTCTCTTCAAGAGCTTGGGTAGCCAATTTATCCGCCTCTTTATTTTCATTGCGGCCAATCGGTGTATATTTAGCATTTATTTTCATATCAGAAAGCTTTTTTTCAATGCGGTCAAGCCACTTGTTTAGAGCTTCTTCGTAGCATGGCCACTCTCCTGACAGCTGATTTAAAACTACTTGTGAATCACCTTTAAATTCACATGTTGCTCCTTTGACTTCTAATTCTTCCAACAGATTCAAGGCGTGATAAAAAGCAGCGTATTCTGCTTCATTATTGTTTTCCATATCATGAAATAATTCGTTAGCCCGAATGCGATATTTTTTTTTGCCTTGGTTGAAATAAAGGATAACTCCAAGCCCAGCTGTGTTTGTTTGCTTTCGATACCCGCCGTCAAAATAAATGACAAAATCATGGGGCTCCTCTTCCACTTCAGCATTCAGCTTAATAAGCTCCTTCAAGCTCCATTCCGTTCCATTTTCATCATAGTAAGTCAAATCCACGCCTTTTTTGTTTTTCTCCATATCTTCCCCAATTAAAATGGCTGTGCTTTGTGCCATCCAGTCAGAGGTGAAATAAACCTCTTCTTTTTTTAAGCGGTATTTGTATTCAAGCTTATATTTCATCTAAAAAGCGCCCCTTCTATATTAGATTCTATTCATTAGAAATGTTAAACGGTATAATAAAATGGTTACTAAGTTAAAATCCATATAAAATAATGTTATGTAATTTGGCTAACTTTTATAGCTTAAAGCTCAAGTCCACTGTGAATAATAATACCAGATAATTTGGAGGTTTAGAAATGATAGAAGTCTACATCGATGGTGCAAGTGCTGGAAATCCTGGTCCGAGCGGTGCTGGCATCTTCATTAAAGGGCATGGGAGCGCCGAAAAATACTCTGTGCCGCTTGGGTCTATGAGCAATCATGAGGCAGAATACTATGCGCTGATTCACGGTCTTAAGATCTGTTTAGAAAAGAACTATCGGACAGTCAGCTTTCGGACAGACTCTGAGCTTGTCGACAGAGCTGTAGAAAAAAGGTTTGCTAAAAACAAAAAATTCTCTCCCCTTCTCGAAGAAGCACTTCTTATGGCAGATGAGCTAGACTTATTTTTTATGAAATGGATTCCAAGTGCGGAAAATAAAACAGCGGATGAATTAGCCCGACTGGCAATACGCAAAAATAATCCGAATGATATGCAAAACTCATGAGGTTAAGATTCTTTTCTTGCTGTCGCTAATATTGCAACTCCCTATAGCAAATCCCTTTGAGTAGAATAATCTAAGTAAAAAACCCCCTATTATAGGGGGAATAGCTGTTCATCCTTCAAGTATGTTAATGCTTCTTTTCTTGTTGTCACCTGCGCTTTTACAAAGCGTTCAAGAAGTGACATATAAAAGCTGCCATCAAAATGCTTCTGGATTTTAAGGGTGCATTCAATAGCTGTGTTAATTAACTCATCTGCTGCATTTGTATAAGCTTTTCCGAAGTAAATAAAGCCAACCGCATCTTCCCCGAACGAAAAGCCTTTGCTTTCTAAAAACAGCAAATACTCTTCAACTGTCTTCACCTTTCGCCCAATCCTCCCGAATTTCATCTTATTTCCATGTTACTTTATTCTTCGACATATTTCTATCTTTTTTTAGTACTATATGCCCTAATGTTCCCATCAAAACACCCAGTAGAGCGCCTCCAACCACTTCCTCTGGCTGATGGCCAAGCATTTCTTTTAAGCGTTGCGGCTGCTTTTCCTCAAATGGAACCTTTTCATCTGTTTTCAGCTTTTCCATCAAGTCTCCCAAGTCATTGACTTTCAGTGTCAGCTCTCCAGTCTGGCGCCTGATTCCTTGTGCGTCATACATAACAATTAGCCCGTATACCAGTGATAAGGCAAAATCAATGGTCGGCACGCCTCGTCTTAATGCAATAAACGTCGTTAAGGATGATACTCCAGCAGAATGGGAGCTCGGCATTCCGCCAGTTTGGAAAAACAGGCGGTTATCCCATTTTTTTGTTTTTACATAATGAATGGGAATTTTCAAAAATTGAGCCAATCCGATGCTTGTTAAAGCAATGTAAACACCTTTGTTCATATCGTCACCTCAAGATTAGTTTTCATGAAATATGTTTAGATTATTCCATCCTGCAAATACTACAAATGATTATTTATTACCAAATGGTCGATTCCAACATAAGCAGGGGGTGAAATTTCATGAGCAAGGATAGAAACAGAGGCACAGCAGCAGGCGGCGTAAATCCGCAAGGCTATGGACAAGATGCTGATCAGACGCCTGCACCGAAAAGCAAGCTGGAAAACGCGGCAAAAAAGAAAAACACAAAATAAAAAACAGGACCGTACATACGGTCCTGCTACTATTCTCCTTATGCGAGAGCCTCGTCTTTTTTCTGAACGAGACGATCAAAATGCTTGAATTCTAATTCTCTGAACTTGGCAATTGCTTTATCTGGAGTGATTTGATACAGACTTTCCTCAAGAAGACAGACCACTGGCACATCACATTTAATTTCTGCCAATGTTCTGCTGAGATGGAGCATGTCCAAATCTGCTTCAATTTTGGCACGCTGACCTTTTGTCAGTGAAACAAGATTCTCTAATATTCCTTCTATGCTTGCATGACTCTGAAGCAGTTTCAAAGCTGTTTTTTCTCCAATCCCTTTTACTCCCGGATAATTATCGCTCGTATCACCCATCAAGGCCTTCAAGTCAATCATCTGCTTAGGCTGAATCCCTTTTTCCTCATAAAAACTATCTGGTGTATGCACTAAATAATTGCCATATCCTTTTTTTACAAGAGCTACTGAAATATGATCATCAAGCAGCTGCAGAATATCTTGGTCACCTGTTAATATCGTTACATGAGCTGACCCCTTCATTTTTTTGGCAATTGTACCGATGCAATCATCTGCTTCAAAACCGACAACACCTATATTGGGAATATCAAAGCTTTCCACCACTTCTTTAACAATATTAAACTGCGGCATCAATTCTACTGGTGCTTCCGATCTGTTCGCTTTATAGTCAGGATACATTTCCGTCCGAAATGTTTTGCTTCCCATATCCCAGCAAACTGCAACATGTGTTGGATTAAAATGGTCTACCGCTGTAAAAAAATGTTTAACAAACCCGTGGATTGCATTTGTTGGTAACCCCTTTGAATTTATCATAAATTGCCCTGTAACTGCTGTTGCAAAGTAAGCCCGGAACAATAGGGCCATTCCATCAACTAGCAGCAGGGATGGCTGTTTTTCTGTATTCAAATAGATCGCTCCTATTCATTTAGTCTACTCTATTATAACAGAATTCCAATCAAATTTAAGCTAGTGCGTTTTTCCATTGACAAGTGAGCACAAAAAAGGATAATCCTGCGACTATCCTTTTTTGTGGTCTTTTTTTATTTTAATACGTCAACCTTGTTATCATCATAGGAAATCCAATCACTGAAGCTGCCCGGATATAGGGACACATTTTTAAATCCAGCTGATTTCATCGCAAGATAGTTAGGAATTGCGGTTATGCCTGATCCACAATACACAATATACTGCTTTTTTTCGTCCAATTCAGTGAAGCGCAGCTTTTGCTGCTGTGCATCTTTAAATCTTCCATTCACTAAACCATCTGTCCATACTTTATTGATTGCACCCGGGATATGCCCGCTTTTTTTGTCAATCGGCTCTATCTCACCTGTAAATCTTTTATGCTCTCTTGAATCAATTAATACTGTCGCATCACTTGGCTCACGAACGAAAGCTTTAACCTCTTCATAAGTTGCTGCCATACTCCTATTCACATCAGGAACAAAATGTGATAATTCATAAGCAGGAATCTCTGCTGTAATGGGGCCGCCAATCTCGAGCCATGCCTGCATTCCCCCGTTTAATATATATACATTTTTATGTCCCATATAGTTTAAAAGCCACCACAGTCTTCCTGCAAATGCACCTTCTTTGTTGTCATAGGCGATAACAGTTGTACTATTACTAATACCTGCCTGTGCAAGTTTTTCTGTGAACAGCTCCACATCTGGAAGCGGGTGTCTGCCCCCATGCTCTTTGACTGGTCCTGACAAATCTTTTTCCAAGTCGAAATACAGACTGCCAGGAATATGATCAGACTCATACAGTTTCTGTCCTTCATCAGGATTTGCCAGACTAAAGCGGCAATCAATAATTCTTAAATTTGGACTGGACAAATTTTGCACAAGCCAATCTGCCTCCACTACAAACTCCATCTGGTCTTTCCTCCTTACCTACTGTTAGCATATGTTAATACATTTCTGTCTTTAATTGCTTGCAGTGCATTTTTCATGTTAATACGGGTTGCTTCGTTTTGGAACAGCTCTGCTTTCCCACTGTAATATTCCTCCATTTGCCTGTGGAGGGTTTGAACCATTGCTTGTTTTTCTTCTTCCAAACAGTCATTAAAATAATTAAATAGCCGCTCTTTTTCTGTTTCAAAAAAAGTATAGCTTTCGCTTTCGATTACGGTTTTTATTTCTTCGGCAAGGTATTTTCTGTCTCCTTTTTCAAAGAAAGCTTTCGGGTTTTTATAATAAGATAATGCTTTTTTAAAAAGCGCTCTGTCAAATGTTCTAAATGGAGCCAGATGGGTTAAAACATCTTCCAATCTTTTTGTATCATCAAGCTGCAGGATGATTTCTTTATTTTTTTGGCGAATGCTTTTAATCGACTGTTCAAAAAGTTCTTTTCTTTGCGCATAAAAGTAATTCTCACTTCGTAAATTGACTGCCCTCAGCTCTTGCTCCACTTCATGGCTAAGCTGCATAAGGAAATCATCCAACGCTTTTTCTCCTTCCTGTTTTCGGCTTTCGCCTTTAAGCAGGCCAGGGTGGAACGCTTCTTTCAGCCAATCATTGAACTGCAGGAATATTCTCTGTTTTAAGTAATGAACCTGCTCATCTATTTCTGCTTTCAGCTTTTTATTTAAATAAGAATGCTTCTGTTGAACAAGGAGGGAGCGAAGTTCTTGTTCTTCCCTTTTCCACCGCTCCATTTGCTCCTTTTGCTTCTCATGCTCTGTTTCAGATGTCAGGATAAAGTCCTCCAACATATGTATGCCAGCTAAACAGTCTGCTTCTGCTGCTTTCAGCATAAACGGAAGCCATTCATCCTCAATGAATTGGAGCAGACTCGCTTTAAAATGTTCCATTTGACCTTTATATGGTTCATCACCGCTAAAGAGACTGGAAACTGGGAAAATACGCGGATTTCTAATTCCATAATGCTCGAGCTGTTCATAAAGATAATCAAAGACAAGATCTAATTCCTCTTGATCCTTAGCCAAGTCAATAGCGTTCATAATAAAAAACATCTTATCCTTCTCAAAAGAATCTTTCATTCTTCCTAATTGAAGCAAAAAGGACCGATCTGCTTTAGCAAACGCGTGATTATAATAAGATAAGTACAGGATAGAATCAGCTGCCTTCATGTATTCAAAGCTTAGCTCACTATGCCTTGTATTAATGGAATCTCCGCCAGGCGTATCGACTAATACGATGCCTTTTCTTGTCAAACTGCAGTCAAAGTACACATCAATCTTCGCAATGAAGCAAGATACAGCTTCAACCGATACATAGTGCTCCAGTTTCTTCATATCCTCTGTTGTGACCGTACCTAGTGATTCTTTACGTGCTTTATACCCTTCAGAAAAAGCATCTAAATAGCGAAAGTGACTCGCCGAAGACGGGGATTTTGCTTTTTTGATCTTTCCGATGGCAAGCAAAGCTGCTTGCAAAGACTCGGCTTTTTCATGAAACACTTGCAGATAATCTTGAAGCTCACCTAATATCTCACTCTCACTTTTCCAAAAGACAACCATTTTACCATGCTGATTGTTTCTATCAACAGGGAGGATGCGGTTAATGGCTGCTGTCATCGGATTAGGCGACACTGGCAGTAAAGGATGTCCAAGCAAGGCATTAGCAAATGACGATTTCCCTGCAGAGAAAGCACCGAATAAGCAGATGGTATATTGTTTATTGCGAATGGTATCTGCTCTTCGCTCTAGATTGCGGACAACCTCCTTAAAACCTGTTAATCCTGTTAATGCTTCAGAAACAAATGCAAGCTGTTCTATCATTTCCTCCGGCTTCGTTAATACTGTTTCTGTTTTAGGCCGGACTTCCGCCTGTCTTTTTCTTTGAGTCGGTTGTGCTGCGTTGACAGGATTTATTTGCTGGACAATCGGCTCTGCTGGCTTTTCAATCAGCTGCAAATAATGAGGCTCTTCCTCTTCTTGCCGCTCCTCCATCAGTTCTGTTAAGCGGTTTTTCCATGTATCCCAGCTTGTGTTTATTTTAGCAATTTTCTGTTTTGCTTCTAGTAAGGTTTCGAGGTTTTGCTGTTGTTCTGCCAAGGCAAGCTCCTCTTGTTTTGTGAGCTCATCCTGCTCGCTTACTAAGATAGAAAACAGCTTAATCGCTTCTTTTTTTACATTGCTTTTTATGTAATCTTCGACCTCTTCACAATAGCGGAGCAAATATGTTTCTGACATTTGTGCATTTGGGTTCACAAGTGATTGCAGAGCTGTCATTTCCAAAATAAACATAGATTCTGTCATATATTGCTCTTTAAATGCACCTGCATCACCGCCCACTTTTCCGGCAATAGAACTAAAAAATTCTGTCATTGGGCCGAGCAGCTGTAACTGGACTGTTTTAACCAAAACTCCATGAAATTCTGATAATCTTTTTTCCTGTTCGTTTTTGATTTTTTGTTTGCTGGAGAAAAGTCCAAGCTTAAATTTCTTATCTTTGGAATTCAAGTAGCTTTCTGCAAGCTCTCTATTTGCATAAGGCATAATATACGCATTTTTTATAATAGAAAGAAACTCAGCTTCCCACTCTGCCTGCTGCTCCTTACGACTGACTAGACGTTGAAGCTTCAGGTTAAGATTCTCCATTTCAAGCTCTAATTTTTCTATTTGCTCCTCGCTTATTGCCTCAAGAGGCAGGCTTGCTGCTTCCAGGTTTTTCTTTTTCCGTCTTGTCATTGTATTGCTGTGGTCTGTTTTTATTTTTAAAAACGATTGATCTGCAGAGGCTTCTGCTAAGGAATGTTTATTTGCTATTTTCTCTGCTATATATTGTTTCAGCATGCTTATTTCATTTTTATTTTTGTCCATGTCTTTGATGGAAGTGTAGAATATCTTCTCAGGCACTGCCCCACTAGATATAAAAGCATGCTCTACACTTTGCTTAAATGCTTCAAAAGAGATTTCTTCTTCTCGGTGCTTATCAATCTGATTGATAATTAAAACAAAACTTTTCCCGCTGTCTACAAGCTGTTTCGTAAATTCGATATTAATTTCAGACTGAACATGATTATATTCTACGACATAAAAGAGAACATCTGACAGATGGATGCTTGATTCTGCTGCAAGCATATGAGCTTTATCAATACTGTCAATTCCCGGTGTGTCGACAAAGACGATATTGGCTGATAATTCGATATCGCTTACATTTAAGGCAACACCATTAATTAACTCCTTGTTATTCAATTGGCTGTCCACTAATTTTAAGTCTGTGCAATTGGGAAATAACAGAGGCGAGCCTTCTGTGAAATCAACTCTAACAGAGTCTGCTCCATGTTTTACCCTGATTTTATGAGCTGTAGTGGGAATAGGACTGCTCGGTAAAAGACTCTTGCCCATAAGTTCATTTATTAAACTTGATTTGCCGGCAGAATAATGGCCGCAAAAGGTAAAAATAAAATCTCCTTCATGGATCTTATTAATTAAATCCTTTACCTTTTTGCCAGCTGCAGGATCATTATAACTAGCAAGAAATTGATAAAATTCAGTGAGGTGGTTTAGTTGAAAAATGGTTGTAGGAAGCATGATTAACTCCTTTTACTTTGGTGATTAGTTTCATTTTAACCATTTTCAACATTGGAATAAAGAAAATATTTTGAATTTTACACATAAACCGAGAAAATTTGAGGAAATTTGCGAATAAAACTAGCATATCGGAGAAAAAATAACTGCAAAGCAAATATGTATTTATTTTGAGTGAGCAGATGGGGATACGTTTTTCAGAACATATTTCATAACAGATAAGTAACCGACTGCTGCTGCAGCAATAAGAACTGCGATCATAGTTGAACACCTCTTTTCTAAATGAGAGCGATTTTCAAATTCAGTTACATTTTAACATTAATGATAATCATTTTCAATATGGAGGACATTGTTTTTTTTTACAATATAAAAAAATTCCTCTAAAAAGAGGAATGAAATGTTTTGAAGGATGTTGCTGTGCATCTTTATTATAAAATGCCTGCTTTGAAATTTCATTGTAAATAGTATCCAGTACTCGTGAAAACAAGCAGGAGTATAAGCCTATATTAGTTAGGAAAATATAACCACGCTATTTTTTCCGTAAATTCCAAATTTACTTATCCAAATTTTATTTAAACTATGATAAGATGTTGTTAACTACAGTATGGGGGAATGAATTGTGACAATCACGCGAAGTGCAACAGAAATATTAAACGGGACTATTGAATCAGTTAAAAACGTAATCCCCTTTGAATTAAGTATTGATAAACCTACTTTAATCACGGCACCTTACCAGCAAAAATCATTAGGTGTTTTAATCGGTTTAACAGGTGATTTCCGTGGAAGAGTCATTATAGATGGAAACCAGGAAGTATTCGGAAAGATTGGCGAAGCGATGTTTGGAATGGTGCTGGAAGGAGAAATGCTTGATTCTTTCTCTGGAGAGCTTGGCAATATGATCGCTGGAAATCTTACTACATTTGTTTCTAAAAATGGGATTGCTATGGATATAACTCCTCCGACCGTGTTGGTGGGAGAAACGAAAATGTATGGCTTTGACAAGGCCCTTAGTTTAAAAGTGACACTTGCTGACACAGGCACTATTCACATCATTTTAATGCTTGAAGTGTAAGTTTTCGATAACAAAGAGATGGCAATTACTAGTCAACTCTTTGTTATTACAGTAATTCACTCATTTTCCTTCTGGCTTTGCACCTCTATCTTAATCTTGTTCTCAACCTTCATTCCGCAATGAGGGCATATAGTGCTCTCTTTATAAAGAATGAGGCAGTGCTTGCAATAATAATGTTCCATCAATTATCACATCCAGTTTATTATCTCTAACAGTATATTTATAAACAGCGCTTTTCGTGCATGCAAGCATACTTTCCCTTTAAAATAGAGGAAAGAGCAAGGAAATATTCCTTGCTCTTTTTTGTTTACAGCTTATAAACATTTGAGTACTTGTCATAAAGATATTGTATTAAATACTGTGCGTTTAGCCCTTCGCCAGTTACATCATTTAAAATTTCAAGCGGTTTTTTTGTTTTTCCGAACTGATGAACTTTTTCTTTGAACCATTGCTTAATCGGCTCAAGCTCGCCTCTTTCTAGAAGCTCGTCAAAGTTAGGAAGATCTTGGAGAAGTGTTTCTTTAAATTGAGCTGCATACATATAACCTAAGGCATACGATGGAAAATATCCGAAGCTTCCGCCTGCCCAATGGACATCCTGCAGCACTCCTTCCCCGTCATTTTTTGGCTCAATTCCTAAATATGACTTGTATTTCTCATTCCACACTTTCGGAAGATCTGCTACTTTCAGTTCACCGTTAAACAAGGCCTTCTCTATCTCGTAGCGAATGATAATATGCAGTGGATATGTTAATTCATCTGCTTCAATCCGAATAAGTGATGGCTTCGATTCATTGATTGCACGATAATAGTCTTCTACATCAACTTGATCAAACTGGCCGTCTGCATATTCCTTCAGCAAGGAATAATTTTTCTTCCAAAACGAAGCGTTTCGTCCGACAAAGTTTTCATAGAATAAAGATTGTGACTCATGGATACCCATCGAAGTTCCTGTACTAAGCGGTGTTCCGACAAGTTCCTCCGAAATATTTTGCTCATACAGTGCATGCCCAACTTCGTGCACAGTTCCGAACACAGCTACCCGAAAATCTGATTCCACATATTTAGTCGTTATGCGCACATCTCCTGGGTTTATGCCTGTAGCAAAAGGATGAACCGTTTCATCCAGGCGGCCTGCATCAAAATCATAGCCAATTTGCTTTAACAGCTCAAGGCTAAACCCATGCTGTTTGTCTTTTGGAAAGTGAGCGAACAAAAAGCTTGTTTCTGGTTTGTGCTGTGACTTGGCAATTTTTTGTACGAGAGGCACAATTTTTTCTCTTAACTCAGCGAAAACTTCGTCTAATATATGTACTGTAATCCCCGGCTCATACATATCAAGAAGAACATCATATGGCGTGCTGTCATAGCCCCAATAATCGATGAATTTTTTAGTTGTTGCTACTAATTTTTCCAAGTAAGGCTCAAATAAAGAAAAATCTGACTTTTCTTTCGCCTCTTCCCAAACGCTTTCTGCTTTCGATTGAAGCATCACATATTCTTTAAATTCACTCGGAGGAATCTTTTTGTTCCGGTCAAATTCCTTCTTCATTTCTTCCACTGTTTTTTTCGTGACATAAGATAACTCATCTTGAACACTTGCATCAGATAATTGGTTTAAATATTGTTCTAGCTCTTGCGAAACAGACAAATTAAATGCTTCTGCAGACAATGTGCCGACTACCTCTGTGCGCTGATCAACACCCTTTTTAGGTGCGCCTGTGCGCAAATCCCAATAAATGAGGGCCAAGGCCTCGTTGTATGCACCAATTTTTTTTATATAGGCTAAAAAATCCTGTTCTATTTCTTTAATATTGCTCAAATTTACTTCTCCTCCTTATCTGAAGCCCTCTGATTTTATTCAAAGCGTTTTCTGAAAACTATCTTACCATATTTTTCTTTCGAGGAATATAAGGGATGCTTATGTATAAATATAAAAAAGCAGTTCTTTTTTCAAGAACTGCTTAAAGTATTTATATATATGCAGGTTCTACCGGCAATGCTGCAACTACTGCATCTTTCACTTGCTTCTGCTCTTCTTTGTCCATAAGGATATGGATATGACCGCTGTCCTCATTTGTACGGATTAATCGTCCAATTCCCTGTCTTAAGCGGAGAATCATATATGGCAAATCTACTTCTGTAAATGGATCTGCTGCATTTTCACGCTTTGATTTATAAACAGGGTCATTTGGAGGGAATGGTAAGGAGTAAACAAATACATTCTCTAATGAACTTCCTGGCACATCCAGACCTTCCCATAAGTTAACAGCACATAATATAGACTCTTCTTCATTTTGGAATTTAGAAACAAGGCCGCTGATTTCTCCTTCTCCTTCAAAATAAATCGGAAGGGTGAAATCCTTTGGCAAGGCTGTCTTAAACTTCGCTAAGTCTTCCTTGCTGTTAAACAGCACAAGCGATCTTCCGCCAGCGGCAACTAGCTTCTCGATTACATAATCTTTCTTCAAATCTGTATCATCATGATTATATTCTGTCATGATTACATTCATGTTTTCGTCATAATCAAATGGAGACTCCACAGAGAAGGATAAGTACTCTTTAGCTCCTAAGCTGTTTGCCATATATTCAAATGACTTGTTATCCGATAATGTTGCAGACGAGAAGATAATCGGCTTGTTTTGGCTGAAAACATCTTCCTTCATAATATCTTGTACAAGTCTTGGCATAATTACAAGTGTCCGCTCTCCGTCATGCTCTTCAAACCAAATAATACCGTTCATTTCTCTTAAGAATAAGTGCAGGGAATGAGAAATTTGCTCCAAGTATTCTTCTACTACTTTCAAATCATACTCATTAATAACATACATCTCACTTTCAAAGACTAGTTCTTCCTCCAAATCAGAGATTAGACCTGCAAGTCTTCGGCCTTCTTTCATAACAGTATCAGTCTTTTTGATTTCCTGCTTGTCCGAACCTTCTGTTTCAAAAGAAGCATTCGTTAATGCAGCAAAAAATTGCTCGTTTTGATAGATTGTATCTTCTATAATATTTAATGTTTTTTCTCTGACATCATTGGCAAGCAGCTTAGTAAGTAGCTTTTCCAAATTTTGTTCTGTCAAGCGGTATGTCAATGCTTTTTGGGCTGCATATTCCAACAGATGACCCTCGTCAAATACGACACAGGCGCTATCTGGCAACAGTGGCAATTGACCTTCTCTTTTTCTTGATTCCTTTGTCCAAATATGCTCCATGTAAAAATCATGAGAGCAGATGATTAAATCCTTGGCATTACGATAGTAATCTCTATGCAAAGTTTGGCCACAACGGTGGCGCTTATCGCATGTGAAGCAATCCTGCATGGAATCCCATGCCACGCCGCCCCAATCTTCATCTGTCAAGTCAGGGTAATCCTTTCTGTCCCCGTATGGCGCAAATGACTGGAGTGAACCACTGCCGTGAACAAAGTCAGGTAATGTATCATAAATAGAATTATACGTGTCCTCAAACGTTATTTTTTGATCTAGCTTGTTCAAGCAAAGATATTGGTTTCTTGACTTCGCCAGACGGACATCAATTTTCAGTCCTAATGCCTGCTCCAGTTTGGCGATATCGCCTTCCTTTTTAACAAGCTGTTCGATTAACGTTTCATCAGAGCATGCGATGATAGCAGGCTTGTTCACATATCGAGCATAGCAAATGCTGTACAGTAAATACACAAAGGTTTTGCCTGTGCCAACGCCAGCCTCTGCAAATATTGTCTTTTTCTCCTTGAACGCCTTTTCAAGCTGATAAGCCATAAACACTTGCTCATCGCGAAGCTCATAGCCGGCCTCTGGAAGGATGTCATAAAAAACATCCCCAATCCATTCCCCTAATTTATCGTAAAATGATTCTGTTTTTGAAACCTCAAATGGCATGCTGTTTTGCATGATACCCCTCCATAAAATGAAATACGAGACACTCCTCACTTGACTAAAAGGAAATTTCTAAAATTATTATGCCAAGGCTTGAAGAAGTTTGCCTCTATTAAAAACTTACGCTTATCGAAATGAATGCATTTATTTATAATAGGCAATTCCAAATAAACATGCAAGAGAAAAGAGGGCCGCCAACCGCAAGCTAGGCCCCCTCTTAACTTATTGCTCTAGTATGAAAAGAGCCTCACAAAAAAAGAAAAGACAGCATCAAGTTATTCCTACTTGATGCTGTTTGATAACGAAAAATTCATTGCCTGCTTAACGGATTGCTGTGCATCTATATAAGTTTGAAGCAAATCTTCTTCGATATCTTCATTTTTAACTATGTCTAATGACTGGTTAATGGCATGCAAAATTTTTTCATAATCGATCGTATTGTCCATCATTATAAATCCCTCCACACAAAACTATATAGACTTATATATACACATGTTGAAGGGATTTTATACGCTTTTGGTTTGTCTCTTTTATGCTGATTATCGTTTTCTTCTGCCCCAGTACTACTTGATGAAGCCGTTGACTGCTCTTTGTTAGTTTTTGATCGAAATGTGGGCTTTTTACCAGTTTAACCCGATTATCTGCTTCCCAATTCCTTCATATTATATTATGGTTTTATAGAGGTGTAAACAAATACTATTAAAATCTAATTTTTCAGGTTTAATACCTGCAACAAAGAAGTTATGTTAATAGGCATTTCTAATAATGGTTTAGGATGCTTAAAGGGCTTCCTATTATCTTTACCATAATAACCATGTTTCACCTTAAATGTACTTATTTAATTTAATGTGGTATGCTTATCCGTAAGCACTTTAAATAATTTTAGTAAATTACTTGTATCTCTACTATTACTTGTGGTAGGTGTTAATACCGAAAAAGGAGATCAAAATGAAAACTAAAGCTAAAATTATAGGGACAAAGTACAATACGGACTATATACGTCCTAGATATGGTGTTAAACTTGAAACACTTGAAGGTAAGTTTTTAATTATCGATTTTGATTACACGGAAACACCTAAGCTGAAAAGCTATACGCCACGCAGTGTGTATTATGATGGGAAAGACTATGGTTCCAAGCTATCTTGGTACACAAAAGCAGTGGAAAATATGACAGTTCAGAAGTTCTTAGCTAATATTGCGGATAAACTGGATAAAAAATATTTACCTACGTTAAGTAAATAATATAAATATTAAAGACTATGCCTATTTTAAAGTGTAGTTATGAACGGCTATCATTAGCCGTTTTTTTTATTGATTTATAATAAGAAGAGAATGAAAAATACCAAATACGCTAATAAAACTACTCTTTAATATTTATTTTTACGAACAAGGGTTATTCCCTTCTTCGCTGTACGAATACATATCATTTTATTTAACAGTTTAATGTCTGCCACATTTAAAATATGTTGTATAGTACAGCAAGTCAAGAATAAGCCCAAATTCCTCCTATATATGGTTAATTCATGCAGAAAGTTCCCACACTAATTAATAACTCTTTAGGACCCTTAATATATAAAGGTTAATCCCGTTTTCTTCTGCCCCAGTACTGATAATAATCTGTTTTGATGAAGCCGTTGAAGAGCTTGCGCTTCTTCGTTGCTTTTTTGCCGTATTGTTCTTCAAATTCTTCATCTGATGTCAGCATGTAAATGGACCATGTTTCAAGCGGTTCGAATGCTTGTCCCATTTCACGGTACATCCTTTGCACTGATGGCTTGTCGCCTAAACGCTCTCCATACGGAGGGTTGCCAACAATTACACCATTTTCCTTAGGTGTTGTAAAGTCTCTTACTTGCATTTGCTTGAATTGGACTAAATCACCAAGTCCAGCCTCAAAAGCATTTTCCTCGGCGATTTTGACCATTTTATGGTCAATGTCAGTGCCTGTTATGTCAAGAGGCTGATCATAGTTTGCCAAGTCTTCTGCTTCCATTCTCACTTCATCCCATAGCTTTGCGCTCATCCAATCCCATTCCTCGGATAAGAACTCACGGTTAAAGCCAGGAGCGATATTCTGCCCGATTAAGGCTGCTTCTATCGGAATCGTGCCAGATCCGCAGAAGGGATCGACAAATGGACGGTCTGGTGTCCAGTTTGTTAGCTGTATCAAGGCTGCTGCAAGTGTTTCTTTAATCGGCGCTTCTCCTTGTCCAGTCCGGTAGCCTCTGCGGTGTAGTCCGTGCCCAGATGTATCTATTGTTAATGTAGCTACATCTTTTAATATACTGACTTCTAGTTTGAACAGCGGGCCATTTTCTTCAAGCCAGCCTGTTTTTTTATAATGTGTACTCAAAGATTGAACAATCGCTTTTTTGACGATTGCCTGACAGTCTGAAACACTGAAAAGTTTTGATTTTACCGATTTTCCTGCTACTGGAAATTGAGCGTTTACAGGAAGATAGTCATGCCAGTTCAATGCCTTTGTCTTTTCAAACAATTCATCAAAGGTAGTTGCCTTAAACTCGCCGACAACAATTTTAACTCGGTCTGCTGTCCGCAGCCACATATTGCTTCTTGCGATTGCTTTTTCATCACCTTTGAAATGCACTTTGCCGTTATCTACCGTACACTCGTAGCCAAGATCTCTAACCTCTTTCGCTACAATTGCCTCCAGCCCCATTGCAGCTGTTGCAACCAATGAATATTTTTTCATACTTTCACCTATTTTCTAAAAAATAACTAATTATGTATATCACTTATTATGTCCATTTGGCATCTGCCATTATCATTTATCTTCAAATAAAAAGATGACCTTATGTTTACCTGATTGAAACAGAGTAAACATCAGAGTCACCTTGTGCTATTTTTATCATCATAATGTAATCAACATTAACGCTTTATAAGCCATGTTCTGTTCCTTTGTACTGTAACGACCTTAAAGGCCTCGTATAAAGGCGGTAATCATCTATCTACAGATTATAAATCTGTCCTTCTCCTCGTTTAGTTCCTCAGAGAAAGTTCCCCTACCAAAATTTGGGTTTCTCGCTCGCGGGGTTTACCTCGTTCCACCCTTTTCATTTCTGAAAAGGCTCCGTCACTGTGGCACTTTCAAGGTATTCATGCCATATCCTATAAGGACTTAGGCATTTTCCCTGCCGTCAGCATAAAATATGCTGCCCTAGCTTATTTTTTGGCTAGGCACGAACACTACAGGCATCTCAGCCTGTGCGAGCATGGACTTTCCTCTACAAACAATGTTTGCAGCGATTACCAAAGCGTTGTTATTGATACATTTGCTATTATAGTATGTCCAGCTGATAATAGCAATAGCAGATTCTGGATTTTCTAATTCATTTCAAATCAATCATATAGCTTGCTTCCAAATACATGCTTTTCCAGATTGGAAAGTCTTTTTAAAATATCAAAGTTAGTTGTGCCCGCAGTAGTTGTTGGCGCCTGCGGTCTTTTGGAACTTTCGTCAACCTGTCTTTTTAAGCGCATATTCTCCTGCTGCAGCTCTTCAATTTCTTGATGTAATGTTTCATAATCCTTTATAACCAAGTCTAAAAATTGGTCTACTTCTTCTGGTTTATATCCTCGCATTGCCGTTTTAAATTCCTTCTCGAGAATATCTTTTGCCGTTAACTTAATCTTATCTGATAGCATCATATTCCGCTCACCTCAGTCAATTGCCGTATTAAATTAATTTTTCCAGACATTTAGCGATTTGTCAATTTTTCTAGAAGAAGTCTTTATTAAATTCTTCTTCCTCCACAATTGCCTGCAGATCATAAAAACTGATTAATCGAATGTCGTAATCATTTCTTTCCTTATATTGTACTGCAAGTTCGTATAAATATTTAGGGTTTCCCGTTTTTTCTGTATCATAAAACAGCAGTAATGCATCGCTTTTTTGCAAAAGAAATACATTTTTCATCCGAAACTGGTTCGGACTTTCGTATTCTTTTTTTGATACAGAGTCGACATAGTCTGCCTGCATCAATATTTCTTCATACCATTCTTTATTTTCTTCCTTCCAGCTTTGCTCCTGATTTAAAAATGGGGTGACTACTCCAAGCTTTAGTTCAGGATGACCATTTAACTGCAAATCATAGACGACCTCCGCCGCCCAAAGCTCTGTTCCCAACTGACCGCTGATGAGCACCCATTCAAGGCCCTCCTCAAGCAATTGTTCCAGTTCTTTTCTTATCGCTTTTTTTATGTATTCTACAGCAGGGTCATTTTTTTTAAACAGACCAATTTCGAATGGCTTATATCCTGAAATAGCAGCTACTTTCATTTTGTCCATTCCCTTGCCTATAAACTTCTTATTTTTTCAGTTCATGTTTAACCTTAACTAATCTATTTCTGTTCCTTTTAAAAAATGACCTTTTTATTTGCAAAATATTGTAAAAAAATAACCTTAACCTTCCTTAAGAAACATTATAAGCATTTTTGGCAAAAAGAGAAATTTTTTTCCCTCACTTCATATCAAATGGCTGCCGAGTAAGGAATCGGCAGCCACGGATTATTAATAATTATTATCTTCTAGGAAAACCGCCTGGGAAACCACCTGGTCCTCCTGGAAAACCGCCTTGGCCACCTGGGAATCCACCTGGTCCTCCTGGCGCTGCTCCAGGATAAGCTAATCCAGTAGCTGTAAATGGTACGCCACCAGGTTGTGCAGGTTGTTGAGGCACCGGAAACGGAACTGGCGCTGGCCCCATATTTGCTTGCGTATTTGTCACCACATTCTGAACAGATTGTGTGTGCGGGAAATAATGCTGATGCTCATAATTCACGTGATTTACCGTCGTTGTATGGGATGGGTGAATATGAGGAACAATATTGTTTTGGAACGTGTTATTTACACAGCATTTCGTTGGGTGTACAACAGCAGGCAGTACATTAGGTTTGCAATGCATATTAAAATCTCCTCTCCATTCTTTAAGTTTTATTATCTTACAGTAACAACTTATGTTGGGAGAGGTAATCTTGTACTAATACAAACACCTAAATTTCCACTCTTTTTAAAGCTTATAATAATGCGTATAAATTTTCTTTTAAAGATGAAAATAAAATGGCTGTCAGGCAAACGACGACAAAAAACATGAACATTACAACTTTATACAACATGCACACTCCAATAACTCATAAAATAGGATAAACTTTAATCTTATCTTATTTTAATAGGAATGGGGCTGCTAGACAACAAGGTAAATAGTGGCTATTTCAATTTCTAATTAGGCTAATATACCCATTTTCTTGCACAAACGGTTTTTCCTCTTATAAACATCTGTCATAATTCGTGTATTTTCAGCAATTTTCGTGCCTTCTATCAATTTATGGGCACGGGTTGTATATTCTAATGCCTTTTTATATTCTTTTAATTTATGTTCATAAAGCTTTGCAGCCTCTATATAAGACTCATAAACTACTTTTTCATCTATTTTGCCTTCTGCTTTAATAATATTTTCCCAGAGGGTTTGTGCTGCATCATCATTTTTGTCTTTTTTGTATTGCTTTGCCAGCACAAATTGAGCCAGTAGATTCTCTTCCTCATTGCCATTCATAATCGTTTTCAGACTTTCAACTGCCTGTGTGCTTTCTCCAAGAGAAGCGTACCATCTGCCTACCTCATATGTTTCTCTTGCTGACATAGACTCATCCTTTTGCAATAACTGAAAGCTTAAATGCGTATAGAGGGTAATAAGGGAAAGAATGTCGATTTCATTATGCTTTAAAATTCCAAGCATCCCTTCTGGGTTTTTTCTTTCCACAAAATCAAAGTAAATCATCGGCGCGAGAAATCCAGGGATATCATCTTGCCTTTCGACACCGAGTACATCCTGCTCCACAATGGATAGCTTCGCTCTTTCCAAACGGTGCTTCCACATTCTTCTAGCAGCATGATATAAATCAAAGTGGCCAAATTCCGGAAGCTTCGGCACATGCTCTCTTACAAATACATGTCTTGTCTTCACTTGCGGCCAATCAAAGGCTTTGCCATTATAAGTAACTAGTGTTGTATAATCAACATTTTCCAGAAAGCTTTTAAACAGCGGCACTTCAGAACCTGGATTTGGCAAAATATGCTGCTTAAGGACAATTTCATCCCCTTGCACTCTGGCATAACCGAGAATAAAGATGGTATTGCCAGTACCTCCCCCTAAACCAGTTGTTTCTGTATCAAAGAAGAACAAGTCTTCGGCCTGATGACCTTTTGCAGATAAGGGATGAGCATTATTTGTGTTATTCCATTCACTGACAGCTCCTAAAAAATCACGAAAGGCATAATTACCATGTTTATACTCAAGCGGATATCGAACCTCGCGAATAAGGCAGTAATTATCATCGACCCAATACGGCGCAACATTTTCATTAGTCCATACATCCATGAACGGTATTTCAGCTTGGCTTTTTGTTTCAGGGAGCCTTTTTTCACTGCTTGTTCCGCTAGTTAAATGTGGTTTTAAACGTTGCAATTTATTTTTTATAGACATGAGCAATCTCCTAATTTAAAAGCATAATGAAACATAAAAAAAGTAAACGGACAGATTAAAACAAATCGAGAATCCTGATGCTGTTTTCCTTTGCAGCAATCCCTTCTATTTCTGTTCCAATACAAGCCGGACAGCCGTCTTTGCAAGGGCATCTTTGAATTAAGTTTTTCGCTGCGGCCTTTACTTGGTCAAAACGCTTATAAACGTCTTCTGCAAGCCCGATTCCGCCAGGATAGTGATCATAAAGAAAAATGGTCGGCAATCCTGTATGATTTGCTTTTATTTGAGAAACAACATGGATATCATTTCGGTCACACATAACATGGACTGGAACAACATGCTGAAGCACATTGGAGATTCCTAACAACACTTGCTCTAATGTCTTCTCACCAAGATTTTCATCAATTTCTTTCAACTCAAGCCAAGCGGCACTTGTATGAAGCTCTTCCTCTGGCAGATGAATCGGTCCTGAGCCGATATTTTCAAATGTTGTCAACCGGATTTTCTTAAAGATAGAAGGAAGGATATTAATGGAAACATCACCATAATGGATAGCTGTCTTCTTTCTCGTTTCGGTTTTATCAATTTCCAACACCTTTAGCTGAACGGCTAAATTAGCATCTGTATAGTATTCGACGTCCACTTCGCGGACATATGCCTTTTTATGCTCCCAATCGAGCTTTTCAACTTGAAATTGAACACCTTCATGAAGATATATTGCCTCATCATGCAATAAGGTCATGGCACTAAACCGATCCATTTCGCCAATAATCTTATGACTGGCAGTCTCAGACTGATCAATTATGACGACATTCTCTTGAGAAGCAGAACGCAAACTGATATTTCCCGCTGGAAATGACTGATTTGCCCAGTAAAAAGCATCACCATTTTGATGTATTACTCGTTCTTCTACTAAATATTCCAAAATATCTTTCACATCAAGCGGCCCGAATTCTTCATTGTCTTTGAAGGGCAACTCATAAGCTGCACATTTTAAATGGTCCACTAAAATGATTAGATTCTCTGGATTGATTCGTGCTGACTCTGGTGATCTGTCAAAAAAGTATTCTGGATTTTGAACAATATACTGATCAATCGGCGTTGAGCTGGCAACCATTAATATTAAGGCCTCGCCATGTCTTCTGCCAGCACGTCCTGCCTGCTGCCATGTGCTGGCAACACTGCCTGGGTATCCGGTCATGATGCAAACCTGCAGCTGTCCGATATCAACGCCCAGCTCGAGAGCATTCGTACTTACTACCCCTAAAATCTCACCGTTTCTTAAACCTCTCTCAATTTCACGGCGCTGTTTCGGAAGATAGCCTCCCCGATACCCTCTAATGGACCTTGATCCGATTTTGTCTTTAACAAGCTCCTGAATATGACTCAATATAATTTCGACCCTAACCCTGCTGCGTGCGAACACGATTGTTTGAATTTTATTCTTTAAAAACTTTCTTGCCAGCTGATTGACTTCGACTGTGGCGCTTTTGCGAATATTCAACGGTTTATTTACAATCGGCGGATTGTAAAAAACAAAGTGCTTTCTTCCGCGCGGTGCTCCGTTATTGTCAATTAGACGCATAGGATTGCCTGTTAACTGCTCAGCGAGTTCCTTTGGATTTGCTATCGTTGCAGATGTGCAAATAAAAATAGGATCACTGCCGTAAAATTTACAAATTCGTTTAAGCCGGCGAATAACATTGGCAACATGACTGCCAAACACGCCTCTATATGTATGAAGTTCATCTATAACCACATACTTAAGGTTTTCAAATAAGCTGACCCACTTTGTATGATGAGGCAAGATTGCAGAGTGAAGCATATCAGGATTTGTTATTACAATATGGCCGGCTTTCCTGACAGCCTGGCGTATGCTTGGTGATGTATCGCCATCATACGTATAGCTTTTAATATCAATGCCCATCTCCTCAATTATCTCATTTAATTCGCTCTTTTGGTCCTGTGCTAACGCCTTAGTCGGAAAGATGTAAAGAGCACGGTTTGCGTCATTTTCAGCAATTGATTGGAGAACAGGAAGATTGTAGCATAATGTTTTCCCTGAGGCTGTCGGTGTTACAGCCACAATATTCTCTCCTTTTTTTAAGGTTACATATGCTGAGTATTGGTGGCTGTAGAGCTCGCCAATCCCTCTTTTTTGCAGGGCAAGTTTAATTCTATGATCAACACTGTCAGGCATTGGCCGCACGGAAGCTTCCTTGGGCTCAATCTCCTGCCAGTTAATAATGTTTTCATTCTTCTTTAGTTCCTCTATTAATTCAGAAAGGGATTTTTTCCTTATCATGAGTCTTCATTCACCTCTTGTACATAATATACCGAATAAACGTTTGGTTTTCCAGCATATAAATGCAAAGAAAAAGGGCCTGACGTAAGTTAGGCCCTGCTTCTTGTTACGGTCTTATGAATGATAATCCTTAACATAGTATGACGTTTATGCATTTATACAATTTTTCTTTCAAGCGAATCTTTTTCAATCTATCCAGAAATTACCTACAGAGTAAATTAGCTTGTACTGCTATCAATAAAATCGGTCAAGAGTGAATGCAGTTCTTCTGGATTTTCCAACATGCCCATATGGCCTGCATCTAGTACTTTTACTGTTACATATGGTGCAGAGGAACGAACAGCACGGTCAGCTGGAACCACCTTATCAAATTTCCCTTGTACGAGTAAAAACCTGAAAGACTGCTGGTCGATGACAGCATTGCGATCTGGACGTTTTCTCATTGCTGCTAATGTTTCCATTGCTGCAAGAGGATCTGTTTTATAGCCGATTTCTTTCACTTCCAAAACTTCCTCTTTGTTTACGAGTTTATAATCTGCTGCAAACAGGTTCGGAATAAGACCGTCGATAAACGCATGTATTCCTAAGTCCTGAATCTTTTCAATCGCTTTAAGCCTGCCTGCTTTGCCCTCATCTGTATCCGGATAAGCAGTGGAATGAATCAGGCCATAGCTTTTAAGTCTATTGGGATAATTTTCAGCAAAAGCCAATGTAACATATCCGCCGAGGGAGTGGCCGAATAAATGGACAGTGTCAATTTCAAGGGTATCTAGAAGCACTTGAACATCACGGGCTAAGTCCTCCATTTCGAATGCTTCGCCGTCAAAGCTTGATTTGCCATGACCGCGTAAATCCATGGCGATTACATGATATTTACTTGAAAGTGGCGCCATCATTTTTTTCCAATATTCTGTACTTCCGCAAAAGCCGTGAAGCAGGACAACTGTTTGTTGATTGCCTCTGCCTTGCTCCACAAAGTTAAGCTCACGGTTATCTATCGTTATTGTTCCCATAACTGTTAACTCCTTTTTTAAACGTCTTACGTATATTTTAAGCTATTTTTCCTGTATTTAAAAACATGTATTTTAAGATTTGCCAACCTTTCGTCTAGATAGTTAAGCACCCACAAATGTTTGATGCATAAACTATTCACAAAAACCTATATAAAGGAGGATGTGCTAGCATGTCATCACAATTCCCTTTTGAACCGAGAAAAAACAATCCTGAAAAGCAAGAGCCGTTTCAGTTAATAAAAAAATCCATGAATCAATTTTTCCAAGAAAGACCTGTTAAGAATTTCCTGCAGTCAATGGATGAATTCTTTAGCAATCCCTTTCCCAATATGTCCTTCCCCGTTTCTGTCAACGAAACAGCAGATGAACATATAATAAAAGCGGAGCTTGCAGGTATTAATAAAGAGCAAATTCATCTTGATGTATTTGATTATCGTTTAACAATCAGTGTCACCCATTTAGAATTAGTGCAAGAGGAGAATGAAAACCAGCAACTCGTTCATAAAAGCCAAACTTACAAAAAAAGCTCCCGAACAATCGCTCTTCCCTATATTATTGATGAAAAGAAAGTGAAAGCTTCCTATCAGAACGGTCTTTTAACAATACGAGTCAAAAAACAAAAAGGTAAAAAAATAAATATCCTTTCATAATAGATAACTGTTTTAGAGTAAAAATTTGAATTAGACGCATACTAAAGAATGTTCCATAAAGGATCATTCCTTTTTGGGCATTCCTTTTTCTTTAAATCCTGCTAAGAGGTGATTTGATGAGTTACAAAGATAATTTGGATCCTCATTCTGAGCTATTTCATCATAATTGGACTAGACCTAAACGTTCCAAGTCGCAAGTAAACGGGCATACGGAAATGTCTAGGAATAATCTTATCCTACGTCGAAATGCAAAAGCTAATCGCTGGTAAGGTGAAAAGAAAAAGCAAAAACTTGCTGCATATCTGCAGCAAGTTTTTTTTCACAGATGACTATACTTTAAATATTCCTCCAACACCTTTGACAACTCCTGTTACTTGGTTCATTGCGTTCATCATCATTCCAGCTGTATCTAGCATCTTATTGAAGTCTAAGGACCCGTCCTGTGATTTAAATGAGTTCATAAAGCCTTTGAAATTGCCTTGTTTTTTCTGGTTAAACGATTGTTTCGGATATGGATTCATATACTGCTGGTGCATGCTTTGCTGCATCATCGGCTGATACATTTCTTCTTGCTGGTGAAGCGGGTTTTGAAACACATTTTGGGTATTTGGCTTATAAGCATTTTGCGGATGAAAATAGCTTTGCTCATAACCGCCAAAAGCTTGATGCTGCTGGTTCACATCATTACCGTAATACCCTGGATAATGCTGATTCATCATTGGGTTCCATCCTTGATTCATATATGGATTAAATGTACGGTCAAACGTTTGGACGTTTTGGGGGTGAGAAGCATAGCCGTTCATATAAGCACGCCCACTGTTTGTTAAATGTCCATGCATATTTATGTTTTGATGCATTATATATCCCCTCCTATTCATGCAGCCCTCTTTTATCTTATGTATAAAATGCCTAGATGGTGCCTAACTGCTAAATGGGAAAAGGAAGCAAAAAAAAATAATGCTCCTTATTTTGAGGCTGGTTTTATACAGCTTCATAAACGGCAGAAACATTATGGTTATCTTTTTTTACAGTCTGTCTAAAACAGTCTGTAAAATAAATTGCACTGATTTTGCTGAATCTAAAAATCTTTTTTTACTCGTCTCCTTGAAAAAGGCTTGTATCGAGATAACCTCCAGATGATCAGAAGCTGTGCTTATTTGGCTTGGATGCAGATAAAGGGGTTTTTCTGTTTTCACCCACTCTTCAGCAAGATCCTTCCACTCGGCATTCCATTCTGCCACTTTATTGGCATATGGTCTGACAACCTCGTAAAAATCTTCGCTTTCTCCTGTCGATTTTACTTTTTGAAAGATGTCCACCAAGTAATTAGCACTTTCTTGTAATTCTTCTGTAAGCTCTTTTAAACGCTGAAAATTTGTCATAGCTGCACTCCAATATAACGTAAAACATGTTTTTCTTTATTTTAGTGAATTTATGATCCTAGTTCAAGTTTTAATGAAAGGCTGCTCATATACGGTTGGTGTTGATTATAATCTGATTCGTTTTGGGAAGTTAAGCATCTGTCTTCAAAGGAGGCCAACGCTCCTTCCAAGCGGTCGAGCGTTTGTTCATGCAGCATGATGTCGTTAGTCAAGGCAGTATTCCTATCCTGTAATAACTGGTCGAGTTCTACTAAGTCTTCCTGTATTCCTTCCAGTAAATTCATCAATTCCTCTTTATTATAAACAGACATCTAATCCCCTCCATGCTTATTGTGTATACTGATTTCTCTGTTTCCCTGTTAAGTCCTGCATGCCTGACAAAACTAGAAGGGATTCGTCAAAGAAAGCGGGAATTCTCCAATCGACCTTCTTCATTTCGACAGCAAAGCTTCTCTAGTTTAAAAAATGCCAGCAAGAAAAGTTTCTAGCTTTATCATCCTGTGAAGCTTTTCCTGTTTTCTTTTGTACCACTCTGTCATAGGCGCTAGTTCCACTTGGACACTGTCTTTTTTCCATTTGGCCTTCACTCTTGTATGGATACTCCAATCATTGCCGCTCGTTTCCTTTTGTATAAAAACAGGATAGCTCGTCCTAAGCATGGGCGTGTTTTTGCGGTGCCGAGGGTAAACATATTTTTCATAATCAGCCCGTGAACCTGTATGTGGTATATTTAGTGCAAATTGCAGAAAAGACTCATTTAGCCTTGTATTAAACAAAATGGCATATAATTCTTTGCCAAGCTGAATGCGGCGATCCAATGAGCTGAATGATGAGACACTCCTTCCATATATGTCTCCATTAAGTGTTGGGAAAAACACGGAACTGAAATGCCAGAAATCTTGAAACCTATAGGCGAATGTATGAAAAACCTCTTTTTGGAACAGCTTATTTTTAATGATTGGTTTTTCAATGACATTCTGTTCATTGATGATCAGGCTGAAGACAAGCCTTTTTTTATTCCCATACTGCCAATAATGCTGCCATTCCTTTTCCATAAAAGTGGAAACAGAAAAATATTTAAGTAAATGAAACATTGGCGCTCTTCTTTTCGTCGAATACTCATAGAGAAGCAGCTGTGGGTATGCATCTTGAAAAATCATCCAGTTTGCCCGTTCATACGTAGCAAATAAATTGAGGCGAGTTTTCTCGTTTAAAGACAAGGGAAACCAGCTTCCAGCCAAGTCGCACATATTCCAGCCCGCATTCCTTGACACGAGGCTTGCAAGGAGTGACCATTGGATTTCTTTATTCATGGTATAATATTCGAGATAACTGTCTGTTCTCGTAATATTATCTAAGTTATTTTTTTCTGTTAAACAGCGTATGTCTTTTATTAGCTCCTTCTCTTCAGTTGATAAGAAATGCTCATTTATACCTACCACAAAAGACACCTCTTTTTCAGAAATTATGTTATATTGTTTGTTGTTATCATGAAGTTATTCTTTCTTAGGGTTAAAAGCTGCGAGGTGAAAATGTGAAACTTCATTATCCAAACGGAAAAAAGTATATACCTAAATTAAAAACGAACAGCTCCGCCAGCAAAAAGCACAGCTACAGCAACCGGGGCATGACACTTGAAGAAGATATCAACATAACAAACCAATACTACTTAGAACTGGGCAAAGCAGTCATCCACAAAAAGCCAACTCCATTACAAATCGTAAAGGTTGACTACCCGAAAAGAAGCGCGGCAGTCATAAAAGAGGCTTACTTTAAACAGGCATCTACAACAGACTATAATGGGGTATATAAAGGCAAATACATTGATTTTGAGGCTAAGGAAACAAAGCACGGGACCTCTTTTCCCCTGAATAACTTCCATGACCACCAAATCAAACATATGCGGTCTGTTTGTGACCAAAATGGAATCTGTTTTGTAATTATTCGATTTTCTTCATCAGATGAGATATTCTATTTAGAGGCAGAAAAGCTCTTCATGTATTGGGATAGAATGCTAGATGGAGGAAGAAAGTCCATAACGAAGGAAGAGCTAATAAACACTGCCCATCCGATAGCACTTGGCTTTCAGGCGAGGATTGACTATATTAGAGTAATAGATTATCTTTATAGCTTCGATTAAGCGATATCTTTGTTGTTTGTTTTTGGAAAAGAAAGGTAGGAACTAGTATGACAGATAAATACCAAACGAGAGAGGAGCGGCGCAGGCAGCTCCAATCGGCGAATACTAAAAAAACGAAGGAGAAAAAGCCTAAAGATAAAAAGCAAAAGAACAAAAAAGGCGCCAAGCAGATCTTTAAACGGATTTTCCTTGTGCTGATCAGCCTTGGTATAGTCGGCATTATTGCAGGCGGCATCACATTTGCTGTCATGGTGAAGGATGCTCCGGAGCTTGATGAAAGCGTCTTAAAGGACTCCATCTCTTCAACTATCTATGACAAGGATGATAACCCTATTGAGAAGATTGGGGCTGTTAACAGAGATTATGTCCAATATGAAGATATCCCAGACCTTGTGAAAAATGCGGTTATCGCAACAGAAGACTCCCGATTCTTTGAGCATCATGGAATTGATCCAATCCGTTTAGGCGGTGCGGTTATCGCGAACTTCACCAACGGTTTTGGTTCAGAAGGTGCAAGTACAATCACACAGCAGGTTGTAAAGAACTTCTTCTTCAACCAGCCGCAAAAAACGCTGTCGCGTAAAGCGCAGGAAGCATGGCTTGCCATTCAGCTTGAACGCAAGTATACAAAGCAGGAAATCTTCGAAATGTATGTAAACAAGATTTTCATGTCTGAGAATATGAGCGGAATTAAAACTGCGGCAAAGGTATATTTTGACAAAGAACTAGATGAGCTGACATTGCCAGAAGCAGCGACGCTTGCCGGAATGCCACAGGCACCGAACGCTTATAATCCGTTCAAAAACCCGGACCGTGCTGAACAGCGCCGCAATATCGTCTTGTCGCTGATGAACCAGCATGGATATATATCAGAAGCGGAAATGAAAGAAGCTCAGGCAACACCGCTTGCAGACTCTCTTGTAGCGGAAGATAACAGAGAAACGTCTGATATGAAATACGATCCATACATTAAGCAAGTCATTGCGGAAATTGAAGAAAAATACCCAGATGTCAATGTATATACAGACGGATTGGAAATTCATACAACTTTAGATACGAAAGCTCAAGATTATGTAGATCAGGTGATGTATGAAGGCAATGTCGTTGAATTCCCGGATGAGGAGTTCCAAGCAGGGATTACATTGCTTGATACGAAAACAGGCGGCATTCTCGCACTTGGCGGCGACCGTGATCCTGATGTGAAGCTCGGCTTCAACTATGCAACAGAAAATCCGCGTCAGCCTGGTTCGACTATTAAACCGATCCTAGACTATGGTCCAGCAATAGAATATTTAAAATGGGGCACATATGAAACGATTGAGGATAAACCGACAACGTATAATGATGCTGCCAAAACACCAATCAATAACTTTGATAATAAGTTTCTTGGTTCAATGTCCATCCGTGAGGCGTTGGCAAGATCCAGAAACATCCCGGCATTAGAAGCATTCCGTGCAGCTGGTGCTGATAATGCGAAAGAGTTTGCCAACAACTTGGGTATCCCTCTTAAGAACGCATATGAATCCTATTCAATTGGAGGAATCGGCGGGGAAGATAAAGGGATTACCACACTTCAGCTTGCAGGTGCATACAGTGCATTTGGTAATGAAGGTGTATACAATACCCCTCATGCTGTTCGCTACTTTAAGCTGAATGATGGCACGAAAATCAATATGGAGCCAGAATCTGAAGTGGCCATGCAGGATTACACAGCGTTTATGATTACAGATATGCTGAAAAGTGTTGTTAACTCAGCATATGGCACAGGATCTACTGCTAATATTCCAGGCTTGCCGCTGGCAGGAAAAACTGGTACGACAAACTATTCATCTGATGAGATGCAAAAATATGGAATTCCGGCCGGTGCGTCACCTGATGCCTGGTTCGCAGGATATACAACGAATTACACGATGGCCGTCTGGACTGGATACGCTGAGAGGAAAAATTACTTGCGCTCCAATACTGTCAGCAATGACCAGCGGATTGCCCAGCTGCTATTTAAAAACATCATGCAATATATTTCGCAGGATGTAGAAACAGCTGATTTCAAAATGCCTGACAGCGTGGAAAAAGTCAGCATCGAAAAAGGCACATATCCAGCACGACTTGCGAGCAGCTACACGCCAAGCAGTCAAATCATGACTGAATATGCGGTCAAAGGCAATATCGTCCAGAAAGTATCTGAGAAATACAATAAGCTCGATCCAGCTAAAAATGCTAAAGCTTCCTATGATAAAGACAATGATCAAGTAAATGTGTCTTGGAGCTACGGTGATACAAGTGATGTGAAGTTTGATGTAAGTGTCAGCATTAACGGCGGTGCTTCTGAACAGCTTACAACAACATCTGATACGAGCATTAAGATTGCCAAACCAGATCCTGACAGCACGTATTCATTCACCATTACAGCTAAGAGCGGTGACATGACAAGCGACGCTGTATCAGCATCGGTCAAAATTCCTGCCAAGGTGGAAGAACAGCCTGCAGAGGAAGAAAATGAAACAGTTGACGATGGCCAAACGACCGATGATGAAAATACAGGTGAAGAGGAAACCGACAACAGCAACAATGAAAATGGCAATAACGGTAATGGTAATGGTAACAACAATAATAATGGCAACGGTAATGGTAACAACGGCAATAACTCAGATGAGGAAGCAGATGAAAACGAACCTGACGAAAACGAGCCTGATGAGAATGAGGCGGATGAGTCCACACAGTCAGATGATTCTTCTGCAGACCAATCAGAGCAAAGCGCCACAACGCCATAATAAAAAAATCGTTCTCCTTTTGAAGGGGAACGATTTTTTATTTGCGTTTAATCATTTTTATCGCAAACTGTTTTTCCAGTTCTTTAAACAGCTCATCCAGCTGGCGGTAGGAATGGTAGCCTCCAGGTCTTGATAAAATAAAGGTAAGCCTCTCTTCTGCATTAAAGGGCTTAACCGACAGCTCGTTTGCAATAAGGCCCTTTTGCAGATGAACAGGACTGTCATTCGTCCAGTACAAACATTCAAGGAAAAGACGGACCCCTGTTTTGACTGTACGTACGGTTACGTTCTTATCTTTTTTTTGAATCGCAGCCTCTATCTCTGTCCTTTTTTCTTTCCAAAGATTAAAAATGGCTGTTATACAAGCTTTTTGCTCGTCAGGATGCCATGGGTAAAGAGTGTTCAGCCCGTGGTAATAAGCTGCCTCATGCATAAAAGGCCGATTTACTTGAAAGCTTTCCGTATCATACACCTCTAGCTTCCCTTCTTTCGGATCAAGAGCAATATGCTTAATTTCCGCAGGAATATCCACTATAACGAGACTTGTCATACAAGGACACCGGCCTTTTTCATTCTTTTTTTGCCTTCTCTGCATTCTGTCAGCAGCGGACAAGCCTCACATTGAGGATTTTGGGCTTTACAATGGTATCTGCCAAAGAATATCATGCGATGATGAGTGACTGACCATTCTTCTTCTGGCACCTTTTTCATCAGCGCTTTCTCTACCTCAAGAACAGAGTCCTTCCAGCGGCAAAAACCAAGCCTTTTACTTACCCTTTCCACATGTGTATCAACAGCAATTGCCGGAATATTATAGGCAACAGACACAACAACATTTGCGGTCTTTCTTCCTACCCCAGGAAGATTAATTAATTCATCCCTGTCTTTCGGCACTTCGCCATTATAGTTCTCCAGTAGCATTTGGCACAGCTTTTGGATATTTTTCGCCTTGTTTCGAAATAGGCCAATAGACCGAATATCATTTTGAAGCTCTTCTAACGGAACACTCAAATAATCTTCTGGCGTTTTATATTTCTGAAACAAGTTTTTCGTAACCTTATTAACTAGTGCATCCGTACATTGTGCAGATAAAGCAACTGCAATGACTAATTCAAACGGATTTGCATGGACAAGCTCGCAATGTGCTTCTGGGAACATTTCGCCCATCACATCAAGACAATGTCTAATCTGATCTTTTTTCAACATGTTCTTCAGCCCTTTTTGCTAGTTTTCGCCAAAGAGATGCTCTTTGGCTCACATGATTTTTCCATTTAATAGTTTGATAGTTCACACAAGAAAAGACTGTCATTCTTATTTTCCTTAAAGAAAAGAGAATTTTAACAGTCTCTAAAATGTTACTGTTCCAGCCAATTGTAAAAGGGAACAGACTTTGTTGGTGCTTCTTCCTGCTCCTTGTTGCTGTTTTGAAAAGAACGGAACTTCTTTCCGTGGCTTTTGGCCTGCTGTATTGTCTTAATACCGTTTTTCTTCCACTCAAATAATATTCGGTCAATATAGCGGAAGTTCAGTTTCCCAGAAATAACAGCCTCTTTTAAGGCAGCTTTAATGATGACTGTATCATGGTGATCATCGTCAATCCACATACCTAAAGTCTCAATTTCGAACGGCGAAAGCGGTCTGCCGAACTCTTGTTCAAAGCATGTGTAAAGATCTGTTTCTTTTTTCTGATCGAGCACTGCTTCTTCTTTTTTATCTGCAGCCAAATATTCATCAATCAGCTTTTCCCACAGCGGTTCTACAGAATAACGCTCAAAGCGGATGCCATGATCATTTTCGCCGTCCATAATAGCGATATATCCTCGGCGAATAAGCTGACTTAGCAGTTCATGACATTCCACTGCATCAATAGACATATTTGCTGCAATTTCTGTCGGAGTCGGAAATTCATTTCCTTTATCTAAAAAAGCAAGAACTTGAAGCAAAAGAACTAGTTCCTTTTCATTAAGTTTAAGTGCATGATAATGGGTTAGAAGTGTGGTTGGAATATGGATGTTTCCTTCTTGGAGCCATTTTAGCATAACTGATTTATTCATTGTAACACCTCTAATCTAGTATAGCATACAAAAGGGTACTGCTTGTATCGTAGATATACAGGCAATTGAAGGAAACACAAGTGTCCTTCTAAAAAAACGAAAGGGAGAATGCATGGATCATCTCTAATCGATGCATTCTTCCCTTTTATGTTTATTATTATGGGTACAAACGGTTTAACAATCTTGGGAACGGAATCGTTTCACGGACATGTTCTACACCGCTAATCCATGCTACTGTTCTTTCTAACCCTAAACCAAAACCGGAATGTGGCACAGAACCGTATTTACGAAGCTCTAAATACCATTTATATGTTTCTGCATCCAAGTTATGTTCCTGAACACGTTTTTCAAGCAAGTCCATATCATGAATACGCTCAGAGCCGCCGATAATCTCACCATAGCCTTCAGGTGCAATCAAGTCAGCACATAAAACAACATCGTCCCTGTTAGGGTCTGGCTGCATGTAGAATGGTTTTAGTGATGTTGGGTAATGCGTAATGAAAACAGGCTTATCGTAAGTTTCAGCAATTGCTGTTTCATGAGGTGCCCCAAAGTCATCTCCCCATTGAATATCATCAAAGCCTTTTTCATGCAATAATTTAATTGCATCATCATAGCTGATTCTTGGGAATGGCGCTTTAATTTGTTCAAGCTTGGACACATCTCTTCCCAATGTTTTCAATTCAAGCTGGCAATTTGCCAAAACAGATTGAACGATAAAGGAGACATATTCCTCTTGAACAACTAAGTTGTCTTCGAACTCATAAAAAGCCATTTCCGGCTCGATCATCCAAAACTCAATTAAATGACGGCGTGTTTTAGATTTTTCTGCGCGGAATGTCGGGCCAAATGAGAATACTTTTCCTAATGCCATTGCTGCTGCTTCCATATACAGCTGTCCGCTTTGAGAAAGGTAAGCATCTTCATCGAAATATTTAGTTGCAAATAATTCTGTTGTACCTTCTGGAGCACTGCCTGTCAAAATTGGCGGATCGACTTTCGAGAAGCCATTTTCGTTAAAGAATTGATAGGTCGCACGGATGATTTCATTTCTGATTTTCATAACAGCGTGCTGACGTTTTGAACGAAGCCATAAATGGCGGTTGTCCATTAAGAACTCTGTTCCGTGCTCTTTTGGTGTAATCGGGTAATCTACAGATGTATGGATTACCTCAACGCCAGTAACAAGAAGCTCATAACCGAATGGTGAGCGCTCATCCTTTTGTACCTTTCCAGTAACATAAACAGATGATTCCTGTGTTACAGACTTCGCAGCTTGGAAAACTTCTTCAGCCACATCACTTTTCACCACTACACCTTGCACAAAACCTGTGCCGTCACGCAGCTGTAAAAAGGCGATTTTGCCGCTTGAACGCTTATTAGCAATCCAAGCACCTAGTTTTACTTCTTTATCAACATGTTTCGGTAATTCAGCTATAGTTGATTTAATCACAATATACTCCTCCAAAAACGATAAAATCAAAATGATATGTAATAGCAAACCCAAGGGTTAAATTAAAGCTAAAGCATGAGCATGCTTTAGGAATTTCCGTTAAAAATGCAACATTTCTTTACAAATGCCGAGTCATTTTTACATAGTTTTACTTGCTATCTATCATAACATTATACCCTTCTTGACAATCACAATCAACATAATCGCTGAAAGGATTATTTTGCAGAAAATTCTGTTCGCAGTACAAAAAAAGCGGCAAGTCCAGCCTGCCGCTTCATCGTTTTATACCGTTTCTTTTGCTGCTTTGCTTTCAACAAAGCGATGAATTCTATCCACAGCCTTCTCAAGCAATTCCAATGATGTTGCATAAGATAAGCGAATATAGTTATCAGCACCAAACCCTGATCCTGGGATAACTGCTACTAGCGCTTCTTCCAGCAAAGCAGTTGCGAACTTATCTGCATCTGCGTATCCAGTAAGCTCGACCGCTTTCTCAATATTAGGGAATAAGTAGAATGCGCCATTCGGCTTCAGACAAGTAATCCCAGGGATATCATTCAGTTTCTTATGGATGATATCAAGCCTTTCGCTAAATGCAGCTTTCATCTTTTCCAGAGAGTCTTGCGGCCCCTCATATGCTTCAATCGTTGCATATTGGGAAGGAGTTGTTGGATTGGAAGTGCTGTGGCTCGCAAGGTTTGTCATAGCGGAAATAATTGCTTTATTCCCTGCTGCATAGCCGATGCGCCAGCCTGTCATGCTGTGGGATTTTGACACACCATTGATGACAATAGTCGCTTCCTTCAGCTCCGGAGAAAGAGAAGCAATGGAAACATGCTCATTATCTCCGTATACCAATTTTTCATATATTTCATCTGAAATAATCAGAATATTATGCTCTAGACAAATCTCTCCAAGGGCAAGCAATTCTTCTTTCGAATAAATCATGCCTGTCGGATTGCTTGGCGAATTTATAATCACTGCTTTTGTTCTTGGTGTAATAGCTGATTTCAGCTGTTCAGGAGTAATCTTGAACTCGTTCTCCTCCACTCCATTTACAAAAACCGGCACACCATCAGCAAGCTTTACTTGTTCCGGATAGCTTACCCAATAAGGAATAGGAATGATTACTTCATCCCCTTCATCTAGCAGGACTTGAAATAATGTGTATAAGCCGTGTTTTGCTCCGTTCGTAACAATGATTTGATTAGGCTCATAGCTTAGACCTTGGTCTCTTTGCAGCTTGTTGATAATCGCTTTTTTCAAAAGCGGCAGGCCAGCGGCCGGCGTGTATTTTGTGTGACCTTCATTCATGCTTTTCACAGCTGCATCGATGATATTTTGAGGAGTGTTGAAATCAGGTTCGCCTGCTCCCAATCCGATGACATCATGTCCCTCTTCCTTCAAGGATTTCGCTTTTGCCGTAATCGCAAGAGTCGTTGATGGGGTTAAAGCACTTACTCTTTTTGATAATTGAACATTCATTGTTTTTCTCCTCCAAATACCATTCTTTAAAAAATTCAGATATATTCCTGCGAAGCTCTCCGTTAAGAGAGCCCTTTTTTTAGCTTAATGGCGTAATGCTTGCTAAAATTTTGTACACTTCTAAATATTTTCAATATTTCTATGCAATTCTCCTGTTTCATAATCAAAATAAAAATAATTGATTAAATCATCATCTGTGTGGGCGTACACTTCCCAAACAGGAAGACCTTCAAGCATGCCAAGACGGACTGTATCAATGGATGAAAGCTCCCTCTCCGATGATAGTTTATTAATGACTTGCTGTTTTGTCAGCCCATCTTTTTTATTTTTGACCGTCACCGCATGGCTTTTTTCTTCAATCCACACAACGATATCTTCCTTATCCTTATTTTTTCCTTCTACTACGTAGTAACTGTCATTGCCGTTATAGAGAGAAAAATTATCCATGCTGACAAGGCCTGCTTCTTCTTTTGCTATTTTTTCTGCGGTCTCACGAGCCTTGGATACTGGCTGATGAGCTGTTGTATATGTATAGATGACAATTCCGAGTACAACAACTGCCAGGCCGACAAAAGACCAAATCCACTTTTTCATTTCATCACTTCTTTATTTATGTTTTTTATTTTTCATAGAGGCCGGAGTCTTAGCTCCAGCCTCTAGTATAAAGACTGCTTGGATATTTCGTCTATTATTTTAACACAATACAGTATCCATTAAATCCATTCCTTGATAAAAAATTCAATTTCATCTAACTTCTTTCTGATTACGGGCACTTTGGGAATGGACTCTAAAAAGAGCTCTCCATAAGTGGTTGTTATGATTCTTCTGTCCAGGATTACAATAAACCCTTTATCTGTTTCGGTCCTAATCAGCCTGCCGAATCCTTGCTTAAATCTTAAGACTGCTTCTGGTAAGCTGTTTTCCAAAAACGGATTGCCGCCCATAGACTTAATACGTTCATTCTTGGCTTCATTCAACGGCTCATCTGGAGAGGAGAACGGAAGTCTTACAATAATTAAACAGGTCAGATCCTCTCCCGGGATATCAATTCCTTCCCAGAAGCTGTTCGTGCCAAGCAAAATCGCCTTGTCATAGCGCTGAAAATTCCTCGTCAGCCTCATTCTGCTGCCAGTTGTAATTCCTTGAGCCAATATCGCATAATCTGGCAGGCTTCCTCTTGCTTTAATCATTTCATACGTCTTCTTCAGCATCTCATTGGACGTAAATAAAATCAGCATCCGCCCGCTTGTAGCTTCTGCAATGGAAATGATATGTCCTGTTACTGCCTCGATATATTCATCAAGCGGCACATTATTTATATCTGGAACCTCATCTGGTACAATCAGTCTGACTTGCTTATCATACTCAAACGGAGAAGGAATCTGCTTCTCCAAATGCTTAATACTGGAAAGCCCGAGTCCGTTTGCATAGTATTCAAAATGGTTGTTAACCGTCAATGTCGCAGAAGCAAACACGACACTTTTCTTCCGAGCAAAAAGGGTCTGCTGAAGTATTTCCGCTACAGAATGAGGCTGGGCGTAGAGAATAGCCTGATTCGGAAAGTTTTTCCAGTCGACTTCAAGCCAAGCAATGCTGTCTTCCTCCCGTAAAAAAATATGGCGCAGTGTCAGCATGTATTTATCCCAATCATCCATAATTGCCTTTATTCTGTCTGCAGCCATTACTTGGTCTGCACTAAGGGGAGCTGCATCATGTGTGCTGTATAGAGCGTCCACTAATTGTATAATCGCATCTTTACAATCCTTCAGCAAAAAGATGAACCGCTCTGCAACAATCTCTACTTGCTGCCACTGAATGGAATCATCTCTTTTGATGCGGATGCTCGCTTTAGGGCTGTTCGATTTGCCGCCAGTTTTTTTCGCATAGCGGAAGATAGTTCTAAACAGCTCCTCTAGTTCAAGCGGCAAATCGGAAAGCAGTCTGTTCAGCTTCTTTTTATCTGTGTACTCCAAATTCTTCTCTTTTGAATACAGCTTGTAAAAGAGCTGCTTCTGCTCATATGTTCCTATCGATTGAATGCTCATTTTTGTGCCGAAATAAGAGAATTGATGGCCAAAATGTTTCGTGGCATTCTTTTCAAAGTGATGGCCTTCATCAATGACCGCATATTCATAATTCGGAAGCAGCCCTTTGTCACCAGACAAGTCTTGTAACAACAGCGCATGGTTTGTAATGATAATATCCGCTTTTTGCGCTGCATTTCTTGTCCGCCGATAAAAATCCTTCGGTGCCCATTCTTTAGAAAAAGACAGAGAAAAATTACCGTCATTTTTAATTTTATGCCAGTATTTCATACCGCCGCTTGACAGGTTCAGTTCATCCTTATCTCCTGTTTTCGTTTCTGTAAGCCAGATCAGGATTTGCATTTTTGTTAAAATCACATCGTAATTGTCATCCTGCTCTTTAAGGGAAACCTCAAATTTATCTAAACTGATATAATGATTGCGTCCTTTTAGCACCGTATATCCAACAGCAAATGGAAGAATTTCCGCTAAGAGCGGCAAGTCCTTGCGGGTAAGCTGTTCCTGCAACTGTGTAGTAAAAGTGCTAACAACGATTTGTTTGTTTTCTTTTTTCGCAAAAAATGCAGCTGCTATTAAATAAGCAAGTGATTTACCCACACCTGTTCCAGCCTCAATTAAACCGTGAAGATCTGTTTGAAAACAGTGAAGAACATCTGTGATCATTTCCTGCTGCCCTAATCTTGTAACATAGTTAGGCAGCACTTGCGTCATCCTGTTTTCTACTTCATTCCTGTCAAAATCTATGTATTCTTGCTTGCTCTTTGCTGACTTATCCTTTTCATCTGACCGAAGTGCCAATCCTCTGTACAGCTCCAGCCCTTCTCGAATATAGGGCAGCTTACTCTCCTTTTGAATAGCGATATTGTCTAGCAGCTGATCAAGATCGCTTTTTAACGCGCCGCTTAAACCCTCTAATTGTCTAATTGTTGCTAGCGGCAAGCCTTGTATCTTATTCAGCATAATTAATAGAAGCTCTGCCGTTACATAGGCGTCACTATCCGCTTGATGCGGACGATTATGTTCAATATTTTCTTGAATGGCCAAATCTGTCAGCTTATAGCTGTCTGCTGTCGGAAACAGGATTCTAGCCATTTCCACTGTATCAATAATCGGACCATAAAATGCTTCAAACCCAGCCTGCTCTAATTCATCCGATAAAAAAGTCAAATCAAACATGACATTATGTGCAACAAAATAGGCATCCTTTAATAAGGACTGCACCTTTTCAGCTATTTCTTCAAATAACGGGGCAGCTTCGACCATTTCGTCATTAATGCCTGTAAGTTCCTCTATAAATGGTGAAATCGGCTGCAGAGGATTCAACAGGGAGGAATACTCCTCTACTATTTTCCCATCCTCGATCACGACTGCCGCGAACTGAATGATCCGATCTCCTTTTTTAGGTGAATTCCCATTTGTCTCCAAATCGACCACCACATATTTATTCCCCATTGCATCCACCTCTAACTTTCAGTCATTCAAACGGTATCATAAAATGGAGAAAAGGAAAAGAATTTACTTCATTATAATTGCCCGTTTAGCCGTTGGATTTTGCTGCAATGCACTAAGACGATGGCAGCAAAAAAGGCCTTTTGTTCCTCTTCTCGCGCATTACTAGCTTTTACATAATGCAAGAATTATAACAAAAAGCCTTTTAAGTTTAAATAATTGTCTTTTCCGGTTCCTGTCTCAACAATTCAACAATTCGGTTGTTCTCGCCCATAATCGCGACCTTCGGCTTATGGCTGTGAGCTTGTTCATCGCTCATTAACGCATAAGAAATAATTATTACCGTGTCCCCAACTTGCACCAATCTTGCTGCGGCTCCGTTCAAGCATATTGTTCCGCTCCCTCTTTGTCCGGGAATGATATATGTTTCCAAACGTGCGCCATTATTATTATTAACAATCTGCACCTTTTCGTTTGCAAGCATACCGACCGCATCCATTATATCCTCATCTATTGTGATGCTTCCAACATAGTTCAAATTAGCTTCCGTGACAGTCGCTCTATGAATTTTTCCATTCATCATCGTTCGAAACATGTGTTTTGCTCCTTTTGCCCTATTTTTCTGTTTATAACTCAAAGATGATATTATCGATTAATCTGGCACTTGGGAAACGGACGGCTATTGCGATAATGAAAGTTCCCTCCCATACAGATGGTGCCTCGAGTTCAGGATAGGTGAGAATTTCCAAATAATCGACTTTCCCGCTCGTCTCTTTTTCAATGCGTTCCTGCAATTTGATGACTAACGGTTTTAGATGATGATTCCCTTTAATCAGTTCTTCTCTTGCGATTGAAAGAGTCTGATAAAGAATGCCTGCTTCTTTTCTTTCCACAGGAGAAAGCTTCACATTTCGTGAGCTTTTCGCCAATCCATCCTCTTCTCTGACTGTTTGAACAGCATGCAGCTTAACTGGAAAATGAAAATCTTCAATAAGTCCGGCAACGACAGCGACTTGCTGGGCATCCTTTTTGCCGAAATAGACATTATCAGGCTGAATTAACTGAAACAGTTTTGTTAAAACAGTCGCAACACCGTCAAAGTGTCCTGGCCTGCTGCTGCCGCACAGTATATCTGCCCTTTTTTGGACATGGACAGTAACGGAAGGTGTGTGTGGATACATCTCTTCTGTCGTTGGAAGAAATAAATAATCAACCCCTTCTTCTTCAGCTGCCTTCTTATCCTGTTCAATCGCTCTTGGATAAGAATCCAAGTCTTCATTCGGTCCGAATTGAAGCGGATTAACAAACACGCTCAAAACAACCACTTCATTATCATCTCTTGCTTCTTGAAGGAGGGCACGATGACCTTCATGCAAATAGCCCATCGTCGGCACAAATCCAATTGTTTTTTGTTGTTTTTTTAATTGCAGTGCCAATTGCTGCATCTCTGTTTTTGAATGAATAACTTTCATCGTTTCCCTCCATACAGTCCTTCTAATACGTCTTCGTTCATCGTATAGCTGTGCTTTGTTTCCGGGAATGCCGAAGCTTTCACTTCTTTCACATATTGCTGAAGCGCATGAAGAATCGGTTCATCTACATTTGTGTACTGCTTGACGAATTTAGCGACTCTGTCCACTCCATATGAAATGATGTCATGATAAACGAGCACTTGCCCGTCTGTATCTCGACCAGCTCCAATTCCGATAACTGGAATCGTCAACCTTGCTGCTGCTTCCTTCGCCAGCTGCATGGGGATACATTCTAAAACGATGGAAAAAGCCCCAGCTTCCTCGCATTTTTTTACATCCTCAAGCAGTTGCATAGCATCTTCCATGCTTTTCCCTTGCACTTTATAACCGCCTAATACACCTACAGACTGAGGTGTTAACCCAAGATGGGCCATCACAGGAATACCGGCATTTGTGAGTAAACGTATTTTGTCGATCACATCATTTGCTCCTTCGATCTTGACGGCATTTGCTCCTGTTTCCTGAATCAGTCTTGTGGCATTAATTAATGTGTCACGGTCTGACAAATGATAGCTCATAAACGGCATATCAATCACGATAAATGTATCTTTAGCTCCCCGTCTCACTGCTTTGCCATGATGAATCATATCCTCCATTGTGACAGAAACAGTAGATTCATAACCGAGGACTACCATTCCGACAGAATCACCGACTAGCAGCATATCAGCACCTGCCTTGGCCGCCTGCTTGGCAGATGGATAATCATAGGCTGTTACCATGCTGATTTTTTCGGCATTTTTCATTTTGATAAAATCACTTGTTGTTTTCAATACTTTTCCTCCTTTTTAGGGAGAGGGGGATATAAATAAGCAGAAAAATCCCTCTATACAAATATAGAAGGATACGTTTACTAGTTTGTTTTTTTATCCCTCTGTCCTTGTCCTCTTTGTTGGATCTAGGCAGATACATCATTTAAATGTACTACAATTACTTACCTTTTAGGTGCAGTTCAAATAGATACTGCCCAGCAATAGCATTATAGCAGACCTCTTATATGTCTTACTACAAAAAAGTTTATGATTCAATTAAGATATCGGCTGAATATATGGTATGAACTTTGCCTTCATCATCTTCAAGGAGCAGAACGCCTTGATCTGTTATTCCTTTGGCGATTCCTTCTAAAGTACCGTTCAAGGTTGTTGCTTTCACTCGCTTCCCGATACTGACTGCATAACTTTCCCAGAGAAGTTTAATTGGATAAAATCCGTTTTCCAAATAGAGAGCATACAATCTTTCAAGCTCCAGCAAAATACTTTGGACAATTGTGGCCCTGTCCCATTCCTTACCCGTTTCAATAAACAAGGAAGTCGCTGTTTCTAAAAGGTCCTCCGGATAATCTGCTGCCTCCAAATTTACATTAATGCCTATTCCGATAATTAAGGAATGGATGCGGTCACTGTCCGCCTGTAATTCTGTCAGTATACCACTCACTTTTTTTCCATTAATCAGCAAATCGTTCGGCCATTTTATCCCTGGCTCACAGCCAGTTGCCTGTTCAATTCCCTTCACGGCAGCAACAGCCATAAGCAGGGTCAGCTGTGGTGTTTGCATAATTGGAACTTTCGGTCTTAAGATGATGCTCATCCAAATTCCTTTATATTTAGGAGAGTGCCAGGAGCGTTCAAACCTTCCTCTGCCGCCCAGCTGCTCTTCCGCAATAACAATCGTCCCTTCTTCTGCACCATCATATGCCAGCCTTTGGGCAATTCTTTGTGTTGAATCCACTGATTCTTCATAATGAATATTTCTTCCAAGCTGCTTTGTTTCCAAACCAAACCTGATCTCATCTGGTATTATTTTATGAGGTACTTCTAAAATTCGATAGCCTTTTTTACGAATAGCTTCCAATACAAAGCCATCCTTTCGGAGCTCTTCAATATGCTTCCAGATAGCTGTCCGCGAACAGCCCAGAACTTCGGCTAGCTCTTGACCTGATAAATATTCATCAGGCCTATCTGCGAAGGCTTGCAAGAGCTTTGTTCTTAAATCATTTCCCACTGCTTAAGCCACTCCTTTATTGCCTTACTATCATTAGCCAGTCTATTTTCCACAACAGCGGTTTCCACATTGGCAATCGTGTCTTTCATCCAAGGACCAGGAGGCTTTCCGCTCCATTCCATCAGGTCGCGGCCGCCGATTTGCAGTTCTTCCCTGCTTTTAATCGAAAGCTTGCTGTAAGCATCTTGTACACCAATTACATCCTCGGTTTTGCCGGTAAGCACACTAAACACCTTTTCTCCACTTACAGCAATATTTAAGCCGAAAATATAAAGATTCATGCTTGTCCACTGGTGATTTTCTTGTCTCTCTATCACACTTTTTATGATAGCTTGAACCGTTTTAATACGCTTGACTGGCAGCTTCCATTTGCGCAGGAACCTGTCTGCCTCCTGATGTGAGATTTCGCACGTTATTAGCAGGAGAGACCACATCTCATTGATGTCCAAATCCCAAACGGAAAGTGCAGACAGCAAGCTTAAACCATCCTTATAGGATTTAAGCATAGGCAGATGCTCATACAGCTTTGTCTCCATCATAAGCTTAAGCGCTTCGTTTCTTGCTTCGCCAAGCAGTAATTTTTCAAACTCCGCTGTAATTCTTTCTACGGCAATCTTTTCAAGCAGCTGTCTGTTGACCTCGACTGATAAACGAGTCTGCTCCTCTAACTGAAATCCAAGGGTGCTGACAAATCGAACTGCCCGCATCATCCGCAGGGCATCTTCAGCAAACCGCTCATTTGCAGACCCTACCGTTACGATACGTTTGTTAGCCAAATCGGTTTTCCCGTCAAAATAGTCTATGATATGGCCTTGTTTATCCATCGCCAAGCTGTTCATCGTAAAATCACGTCTTTGTAAATCATCACGAAGATTACGGACAAAGGCCACGTCTTTCGGTCTTCTGAAGTCTTCATATTCACTTTCTGTCCGAAATGTTGTCACTTCATAAGTCTCGTTATTGTAAAGCACCATAACGGTTCCATGCTCGATGCCAATATCTACTGTTGCTTTAAAAATTGACTTAACTTCCTCCGGCGTAGCAGAAGTCGCAATATCAACATCATGAATCGGCTTATTCAGCAAATAATCCCTTACTGCGCCTCCTACAAAATAGGCAGCAAAGCCTGCTGCCTCTATCTCTTCAATAATTGGAATTGCAGCTGCAAACGGTTGGTTCATATGTATTCTCCAGTTAAAATTAAATCTTCATAGATTTTCTCATACTGGCTAACAATTGTTTCTCCACGGAAATGATCCATCACTCTTGCGACAGAATTGGCAGCAAACTGCTGATGCCTTTTCTGATCAAGAAGAAGGGCTACAGACTTTTCGGCAATTTCTGCTATATTGCCAAGCTCACAGATTAGACCTGTTTCCCCATCGACAATTACTTCAGGGATGCCACCGATATTCGTGCCGACACATGGAACACCGCAAGCCATCGCTTCGAGAGCAACTAGCCCAAAGCTTTCTTTTTCTGATAACAAGAGCATTAAATCACTGATACTATACAGCTCTTCCAGGTTTTCCTGCTTCCCTAAAAGCCGGACTTTAGCTTTTATGCCAAGCTCATCAACAAGCTTGCATACATTTGCCATCTCAGGACCATCTCCAACTAACAGCAAGGTTGCAGACGTTTTATCTGAAATCCCTTTAAAAGCTTTCACAACATCAGTTACTCGTTTTACTGCCCGGAAATTCGACACATGAATGATAACCTTATCATCAGGACTAATCGCAAACTCCTTCTTCAGATGAGTGGAATCGATCTTGCGGTACACACGCTCATCTATGAAGTTATAGACTGTTTTTATATCTTTTTTAGGATTAATCAGATCATATGTCTGACTTACAAGCGACTGAGATACTGCTGTGACGACATCGGATTTTTCAATGCCAAAGCGAATGCTGTCAGCTAAAGAAGAATCATAGCCTAAAACGGTTATATCTGTACCATGCAAAGTTGTGACAATTTTAACATCTCTTCCACTCATTTGCTTTGCCAAAATGGCGCATACGGCGTGAGGTATAGCATAATGGACGTGAAGAAGATCCAGCTCTTCCCGGTTTATCACTTCTGCCATTTTGCTGCTTAATGCAATATCGTATGGCGGATATTGGAAAACGGAATATTGACTTACTTCTACTTGATGAAAAAATATATTATGGTACATTTTATTTAAACGGAAGGGCATGCTTGATGAAATAAAGTGTATTTCATGTCCTTTTTCTGCAAGCATCTTTCCAAGCTCTGTAGCTATTACACCAGATCCCCCGACAGTCGGGTAACATGTTATTCCTATTTTCAGCTTTTTCATACCGTACCACCCAACAAATCATTATGTATTAATAAAGGCTTCTTCGTCTTGAACCCTTCAGCAAACTTCAGCCCGACTTCTTTACCAAAAAGGCGCTCTCTTGCTTCCACAGTTTCTATGTATCCGTTGACAAGAGGTGTATCCACACTTCCTGCAGATTTTGTAAATTGGCTTGCATAGCAGTTCAAGCTTTGTTTTTTTACTTCCATAAAGTCGCTTACGTCTGTTACAAAGTCCGGTTTATGAAAACCGTTAATCATATAGAAATAAACATTACTTGTCTTATGCGGCTCTGTACCCTTCACTTTGTAATTTCGGATGCCGGCAGAAAAAACAGCCTCTTCCACTAATTTTGAACAATTGCCATGATCAGGATGTCTATCCTCCCAGTACGGAGCAAAGACGATTTTTGGTTTCACAAGCCTGATCAGCTCCACGATTGCTTCCATATTCTCATCCACATTCCAAAGGCCTCTGTCCTTTAACGAAAGGGTAAACCGGCCATGTATGCCAAGGACCTTTCCTGCAGCAAGTGCTTCTGCCTTTCTTGTATCAACCGTACCATTTGATGATAATTCACTGCTTGTTAAGTCACAGATGATTATTTTTTTTCCCATTTGAGCATATTTGGCAATGGTAGCACCCATGCCGATTTCCACATCGTCAGCATGGGCGCCTATTGCTAATATATCAATTTCGTCTGTGCTAAATGTCTGTAATTTTGTCTGTATTTCCATGTACAATATTTCTCCAATCTATATCCCCCTGCTCTAAGCCTCTGATCAGTACTTCTCCTGTACCCATATTGGTTGCCAACGGGACAGAATAAACATCACAAAGACGAAGAAGCGCTGTTACATCAGGCTCATGGGGCTGTGCAGTCAATGGATCGCGGAAGAAGAATACCATATCCATCTTATTATTGGCGATATAAGCACCGATTTCCTGGTCTCCTCCTAATGGCCCTGAACAAAAGCGATGTACTTCCAAGCCTGTTGCTTCTTGTATCTTTGAACCAGTAGTGCCTGTTGCGAACAGGGAATGTTTCTCAAAAATCTTTTTATAAGCTACAACAAAGCGAATCATATCATCTTTCTTCTTATCATGAGCTATTAATGCGATATTCATTAATTACACCTCTACTCCATAATATTTTCTAATCCATATATTAAAACATTAGCCTTTAACACTTCATCAACGGCAAATCTCACACCAGACATAAAGGAGGTGCGATTGTATGAATCATGCTTCAAAGTCAGCGTCTCTCCCTCTGCTCCAAACATAACCTGCTGATGGGCGATCAAGCCTGGCAGCCTAATGGAATGAATTCTCATGCCGTCAAAGTCTGCTCCTCTTGCCCCAGGGATTGTTTCCTTCTCTTCTGGATGTCCTTGTTTTTTCGGCTTTCTTACTTCTGCAATCAGTTCTGCTGTTTTAACTGCCGTGCCACTTGGTGCATCCAGCTTGCGGTCATGATGCAATTCCATGATTTCCACATCATCGAAATACTTAGCAGCAAGCTTAGAGAATTTCATCATCAATACGGCACCCAACGCAAAATTAGGCGCAATGATGCAGCCCCTGTCCATCTCTTCACATAATGCCTCAAGCTCTTTCAAATTCTCACTTGTAAAGCCTGTTGTCCCTACAACTGGTCTTACGCCGTATTGAAGCGCTGTTTTGGCATGGAACATTCCGAATTCAGGTGTTGTTAAATCAATTAACACATCCGGTTTGACGTCCTGCAGACATTTTTCAACATCTGTATATATCGGTACATCATAGGAAGGAGAGCTGAAATCATCAAGTTCACTTAATCTTTTCCCCTCATGCTTATGATCCAAAACGCCGACAAGTTCAAAGTGATCAGTACGTCCTGTCAGATAAACTGCTTCCTTTCCCATTCTCCCTCTTGGTCCTGCGATTACAATTTTTACTTTTTCCACTGTCTAATACGCTCCTTTTTATTGCATCCATATGTATTATTGCATGTTTTTTTGGTTAGCAATTTAACTGCTTATGTTTCGCTTTCGTCCTTTCTTGTCCAGCGATCTTTATCCCTTGTGTTAAATTTATGCATAACTTTATTATGGGAATCTTCCAAATCAATGTTCAAACTGTTTGCTAAACAGATAAGAACAAAGAGCATGTCTCCCAGTTCGTCGGCAATTTCCTTTTCATTTTCCGAAGCCTTTTTTGGCTTTTCTCCGTAATAATGATTAATTTCGCGAGCCAGTTCTCCCAGCTCTTCTGTCAGTCTGGCAAGCATCGCCAGCGGACTGAAGTAGCCTTCCTTAAACTGTCCGATGTATTCATCCACTTCTTTTTGAAGCTCTTGCATTGTTTTCAAATCTATTCACCTCTAAAAACTGCATTATTCTGCCTATTCCCCTTCATGTTAGCTAACATTTTCTTTTTTTACAAATGTTTTTGATTATTATTTTTCGGAAAAAAAGCGGCGCCCGTCACAGCTGGTTTTTCCGTAATGAAGATTGCTCATACAAGACCGATTCGATATAATGGATAGGCTTCAATATAATTGGTTCATACTAAGGTTAAATGATGACAGCTATACATAGAAAGCAGGCGAAAAAATGTTTAAGACGTTAAAGCTCAAAAATATTTTCTTCATTGTGCTCGGATCAGCTATATTTTCTTTTGGAATTGTCCATTTCAACATGCAGAATAACTTGGCAGAGGGCGGATTCACAGGTATCACCCTTTTGTTATTTGCAAGATTTAACTGGGACCCTTCGATAACAAACCTGATTCTAAATGTACCGCTCTTTTTTCTTGGCTGGAAACTGCTCGGGCGCAATGTCCTTATCTATACCATTATTGGCACGGTAAGCGTGTCTGTATTTTTCTGGTTCTTCCAGCTGCCCCAAATCGAGCTCCATATACCACTTAAAGAGGACTTAACACTTGCTGCTTTGTTTGCAGGAACCTTCATTGGTATTGGGCTTGGCATTATCTTTCGTTTCGGCGGCACAACTGGCGGAGTCGATATTATCGCAAGACTTGTTAATAAATATTTTCACTGGAGTATCGGCAAAACGATGTTTTTGTTTGATGCCTGTGTTATCACATTATCCTTGCTAACATACTTAACTTACAGAGAAGCCATGTATACCCTTGTTGCTGTCTTCGTAGGAACTAGGCTAATCGACTTTATGCAGGAAGGTGCTTATGCCGCAAGGGGTGCCATCATCATCTCAGACAAAAATCCAGAGATAGCAGATAAAATCTTAAAGGAAATGGACCGCGGTGTTACCGTCTTAAAAGGACACGGTTCATTCACTAAACAAGATAAAGAAGTTCTTTACTGTGTTGTTGCTAAGACAGAAATTGTGCCGCTAAAGGCCATTATTACAAGCGTTGACCCCCATGCCTTCGTATCAGTAACTGTTGTTCATGATGTATTGGGAGAAGGCTTTACTTTAGATGAATATAAAAAGCCGATTGAACATTAAAAGAGGGGGAAAGCTCCCCTCTTTTTTATGGTCTTTGGTGGATTTCTTTTATGCGTGCATCGCTCGGGAGCAAGTATGTGAGTACTCCTAGTAACGGCAGCATACTGCAAAACACCATAATTGTTTGAAGGCTGTATACATCACCAATCACACCGAAAATAACCGCTCCTAATGCTCCCATCCCAAATGCCAGACCGACAATCAGTCCTGACACAAGCCCAATCATACCAGGCAAAAGCTCTTGGGCATAGACAACCGTAACACTGAAGCTTGATTGCAGTATAAAGCCAATAATAACCAGCAGCGGAGCTATACACCATTGAGGAACATATGGCAGCAGCAATGCAAATGGAGCAGAACCAATTAGAGAAAATAACAGGACTGTTCGTTTGCCGAACCGGTCTGCGAGTGGTCCGCCAAAAAATGTACCAGCTACCCCTGCAGCCATAAACAAGAAGACATATATTTGGGCGTGTTTAATTGTGCTATCGAATTTTTCTATCATATAAAAATGAAAAAAGTTATTAATGCCTGCACCATACCAAGATCTGGCGAAAACTAAAAAGATCAATAAACAGATTGCCACAATAACTTCCTTGTTCCAGCCACTTTTTTCTGTTTTAGCTGTTTTTTTCTTGACTGCCGGCACCTGAACGACAAGCTCTTGCTTATACCAATTTGATACAAAGAACAAAACAAGCATGCCCAATGCAGCTAACAGTGTAAACCAGATTGTACCAAATTGGCCTGTGCCAATAAAAATGAATGCTGTAAATAACGGAGCGAGTGACTGGCCGCCATTCCCGCCGACTTGGTAAATAGATTGTGCCAGCCCTCTTTTATTCCCTGCTGCCATGTACGCAACTCTAGAGCCTTCAGGGTGAAAAATAGCAGACCCAAAGCCAATGAACAAGACAGACAGAAGCACACTGATAAAATTAGGTGCTAGTGCTAGACCAAGCATTCCGAGCATGCTTGAGAACATAGCAATTGGCAAAAAATAAGGAATTGGCTTTTTATCTGCCAGCACTCCAAAAACAGGCTGCATGATAGAGGATGTAATATTAAGCGTAAACGCAATCCAGCCTATTTCTGTATAATTCAAATTCATAGTCGGTCCTATAATCGGAAATAAGGCCGGCACAACCGATTGCATGCAATCATTGATGAAGTGACCTAAACTGATGGCAAAAAGGATTCTGTATACAGTTATTGGTTGAGTATTATGTATTGCTCTTTCAGCCTGCAATATAACCCTTCTCTCTGTTAGTGATTAAGGAAAATCAGATTTATTATACAACTATCTTTCGATTATGGAAATAATCTTTAAGAAACTTTCAGAATATTTCTTCGGAAATAAAAAAAGTCTATGGAAATAAAGTCCATAGACTAATCGTTGCGCTGCATACCTGTATATATCATGATAAGTCTCAGCAGTTCAAGGACTGCAACGGCAGCGGCTGCAACATATGTTAAGGCGGCAGCGTTCAACACCTTTTTCGTTTCTCTTTCCTCATCATTGCGGATGATTCCTAATGCAACCACTTCATCCATAGCACGGCTTGATGCATTGAACTCAACTGGAAGTGTTACGAATTGAAACAATACTGCTGCTGCCATAAAAACAATGCCCAATAGTACAAAATTGCTTGCTCCAAGGATAAAACCAATCAAAATCAAGATCCACGAAAAATTGCTCCCTATATTAGCAACTGGTACTAATGCATGACGAAAACGTAAGAAAGCGTACGCTTGCTGATCCTGAATAGCATGGCCGACCTCATGTGCTGCAATTGCAGCAGCTGCAACTGAAGACCCGTGGTAGTTATCAGTGGAGAGACGAACAACCTTTGATCGCGGGTCATAGTGATCTGACAGCATCCCTCTCGTTTCTTCTACAGATACATCATATAATCCATTAGAATCCAGTATTCTGCGCGCCACTTCTCTTCCTGTCATCATGGAGGAAGATGCCACTTTTGAATACTTTTTGTAAGATCCTCTTACTCTCATTTGTGCCCATAGAGGAATGATGAGAATGATTATAAAATACACAATAAACATGCTTTTTCCCCCTATTCTTCGTTAGTATATTATAAATTGTAAGCAGGGAAATCTCGCAAGTCAATTATTAAGGCCGTTTGTGCCTTCTTCGCTTTTCTTCCTTGTCTCCTAAATATTTTCTCCATCCTACATAGGATAATGTAAGGATAATGATGCTTCCAGTTGAAATTATTACCCACCATAAAGATGGATCTGCCTCATCTTCATATACCTGGTTAAAAACATCCTCAAGCTCTGATTCCAACTCGTCCAATTGCTTTGTTTCACCTTTTGTAAAAATTTGCAAGCGGTATGTATCGATATAATCGACCATCGTATTTAATTTTTGAAATTGTGCTGTTGTCACATCAAGCTTCAAGCTTGGATTAATGATTTGATACAATGTTAAAAACGAGTTCAGTTTCGCTTCATATTCCTGCTTATCGTTAGTGACAGCAGCATCTTTCATGTCCCGGTAAGAAGCCATCACCTGTTCTTCCATTTGTGTCCATAATGGCTCTTGCCCTGACGAAACAGCATCAACTGCAAGCCTGAACTTGATTGCCGAGTTAATCCGTTCATTCGTATCTGCAGAAGGGCTAGTAATTGCCTCAACCGCTTCATCACGAGCTCCGGTCAAAATTTGCAGTTCATCCATCGTAAAGGTACGCTCTTTCTGTCTTACGATGCTGAATTGATTGGAAAAATAATCAAGAATTTTTTTTGCATCGTCATATCTTTCTGACTTAACCAATTGCAGTGCTTCATCTGATAATGTATCTAACTCGTCTATAGGCGAATCTTGGTCTGCATATACAGATATAGAAATAGGCGTAAGCAGGATTAATAATATTAATAATACAACCAATTTAGCCTTCATCATACTTGTCCCTCCCCGATATACTATTAGAAATGTATGTCAGGAAGGACAAGGTTAGACTATAAATTTAAAACTATGTACACTAAAGAATGGAAAGCGTCGTTTTCCTTTTGGCAGCATAAAAACAGATGCCAATACTTACGATACTAAGCCAAAAAGTAAAATAACCAATTTTGTCCATCGACTGATCAAGAATACTGTAATTCGGCATCATCGAAAATACATAGTCAATAACATCATTATGCAATGTCCATACCGCCGCAATGGCTGCATGCTGCCATTTAATCCGATAATACGGTAAATACAATAATCCTTGGACAGCCATTGCTCCGTGCGAAACAATCAGCATCATGGATTCAATCTCTAATTGGCCTGTTTTGGCGTATACAAGGAGATTCATCACAACCGCCCATATTCCGTATTTAAACAGTGTTAAAAGCGCTAAAGCTTCAAACAATGGGGTGTTCTTCCTTAGTAAAAACGCTATTAAAACAAACATAAAAAACAGGCTGGCAGTCGGACTGTCCGGCACAAATAATAAGAAGATCTTGGGCGTCTCCGCCAACTGAAACCTATACCAATAATAGCCATAGATTGTCCCAAGTGTGTTAACGATGAGGAGCAGCCAAATAAACGACCGATTTCCTAATATAAGCTGTACCCATTTCATGTTAGGCAGCCACCTCTTTCAAGATTTTTCATTTCCCTTTATAATAGCATAATTCGGAATTCTATCTCTAATTTTTTCACGACAAAACAAAAAAGCGGTATGACTAGTCATACCGCTTTAAACACTATTATTCAGTACTTTGCAATTGCTTCAGGCGATCTGTCAGCTCGCGGAATGCACGCTCATCTCCGTTATCGAGAGCCTCATCAATCAGTTCCAGCAGCTTTTCCTTTTGGAATTTTTCGATGCTGGTAACAAGGAATTGCTCAGCAATATAACGGTCCTTCTCACTGATTTCCAAATTCTTAGGCATGAAAGGATTTTCTACAAGCACAGCCGCATACTGATGCGCCTTATTGGAAGCATAAAAATTCAGTTGGATATAGATGTCTTCATCTCTGTTTAAGCGAATATCGTGAAAGGATTTTTCCGCATCTGTCGTCATGACATTTTCCTTATAAAAGCGAAACGGAACTTCATCAACACAATGCGTTGACATCACCAAGCCCCTAGGGCATTTCTCGGCATTTTCGACGAAATGCACTTTTTCCATAAGCTGATCATGACTCATCAAATAATTCAAAATCCATACGCATTCTCTTCTTTTCAATTGATAGTGATTCAAAAACCAACGAATGAAGTCTTTTTTTTCGTTGACAGATACAGGGGTTTTCATGTTTGTTTCCCTCCTCTGCTTGCAACCAAGTTTTTAGTTTTAACACCTTGATCCTAAATTCCAGCGAATAAAGGCTTAATTACTCGCCGCTTGTTAAGCGTTGAACGATTTCGATAAACTCTTCATTGCTCGGGTCTTTTTCTAATAGGCTACTAAACACTTCTGCAGCTTCCTGTCTTTTTCCTTCTTCCAAAAGAAAATAACCATAATCATATAAAAAGTCTGGGAGTTCTTTAAAGAAAGTATATGCTTCTTGGTATTTGTTTAATGCCTCTGAATAATTTTCTATTCCTTGCAATGCCTTTGCCCCATCCCATAACAGCTGAGGCTCCTCTATATCTTGAGAATCCATAAGCTCTACCAGCTCGATAATATCCCCAAAACGGTCTTGCGTTAAAAACAGCTTATTTAAGAGCAGCACGCTTTCGGTGAATTCAGGGTCAATTGCCAAGGCTTCTCTGAAATACTTCTCAGCGTTCGCTTCGTCCCCTAGCTTTAGTGAAAGCTTTCCTCCAAGCAGATAAAGCTCCTTATTAAACTCATCATGCTTAACACCATCTTGAACCGTCTCAAATGCTTCTTGAAGCATTTCCTCTTGTTCGTAGCTTCTAGCTAAATATAAATACAAGGAATGGAAATCAGGATCTAATGTTTTTACTTCTTCAAATCGGTTAATAGCAATTGTAAGCTGTCCTGCCTGCAATGCTGTCAGCGCTAAGTTAAACAGTGTGTTAATTTCAATCTTTTCTTCAAGGGCAAGCTCATAATAATTAATCGCTTCTTCAAATGCGCCGCCTGCGCTCATATTGTCGGCAATTCTTCCATTAACATTAACTCCGCCGACTGTTGTTTGCTCTGGTACAACTGTTTGATAGGCCTTAATGGCGTCTGCAATTCGGCCTTGTTCAGAGTATAGCTCCCCTAAAGCGAAATCAATAATTACCTCATTAGGAAGGATTTTTTTCGCTTGAAGCAGCTTTTGTTCACTTACTTCATACAGCCCGTCCATTTGGTAGAGATCTGCTAACAGCAGAAGGCTTTGCGGGTAACTTGCATCTTCAGGATTGATTTTTTCCAGCTGTGAAATAGCCTCTTCCTCATTGCCAATTTCCATTTCAGTTTCAGCGAGTAATACTAATAGTTCGCCTTCTTCTGGATAAGCTTCCAGCAGCATCTTAAATAAAGCTTTTGCCTCATCAAGGAAGCCGAGCTGAAACAACTCCTCCCCTAGTACGAATCTTTCTTCATTTGAACCTTGGCTGAGTATCTCTTCATAATATGATAAAGCTTTAGCTTGTTGACCATTTTCTAATAACGTCAGTATTTCGTTTACTCGTTCCATTTTGTATCCTTTCTAAACTCCTCCTGTGCTAAAGAAGGAAGGTACTTTTATTTCCATCTGATCTCCAAATCCAGGATGGTAGAACACTTTTTCACCAGCTCGAACGCATACACCTTTATGGTAGGTGACAAGTATCTTATTATAATGATAATGGTATAATTCCTTTTCATCAATATTTATGATTGAGCGGCTTTTTTCATAAAGATTATAGGTAACTTCTCCCCCTTGATAAATATTGCCTTTAAACGGATAAATTCCTATCTTGATAAGTGCCTCATAGGAGATAATATCATTTTCCATTAATTCTTTCTTAAGAGAAGAAATATTGGCATCTCGCATGATGATTGACCATGCTGTTTGCGCTTTTGTCCGCTCCTCTTCGTCTTCCATTAAAAATTGGGGGATCAGCGGACAATTAAACGGGAAAGCTGCCTCTTTTATCCAACCCCAAGGAACTTTATATAAATCTTCAGCTTGATTAATTTCCACGATAACAGCTGGAATTTTTTCTTTTTTACAAGATCTGATCAGACTTGCTGTTAGGATTTTGAGGGGGATTTTAATACATATAACATAATCGACGGCACAATTCAACAGCATATTTTTTGTCTTTTTTAGTTCGGCCGATAGCTCTCGTTCCTTTCTGACATCACATGCTGTCAGGACCATTGTGCAGCCCCTTTTTATCATAGCTTGAATATGCTCCTTTTGCTCACTCGGCTTCAGTTTTGTCACATCGTTATCGTATACAATAGGTGTTGGTGTCATAATATACGAATTTCCGTCCATTCTTATGCTGCGCTCCTTTGCGAAGCGCTCCTTCAATGCATCAATCCGATTGTCTTGAATGAGCATGGAAGTCTTTTTTAGTGACTGTTTTTTTAAAATACTTATATTTTCAATGATATATGCCATATACCCACCACCAAGCTTTTTAAGACAAGCTATGATAATTTTGGAGATTTTATGACTAATGTTTTTACCATAGAAAAAAGAGGTGTTTTTTAGACACCTCTTTTTTCTTCCTTATTTTCACAGCTTAAACTGTCAAGCTCTCCATATGTTCGAAGAATGATGGATATGAAACGGAAATTGCCTCGGCGTTTTCAAGGATAATATCCCCTTCTGTTACTAATGATGCAACGGCAAGCATCATGCCGATTCGATGGTCGCCGTGGCTGTCGACTGCAGCACCTTTAAGAGTAGCACCTCCGCGGATAATCATGCCATCTTCTGTCGCTTCAATATCAGCACCAAGTTTTTTTAATTCATGGACAACCGTATCAATGCGGTTCGTTTCCTTCACTTTCAGTTCTTCTGCATCTTTAATGACAGTTGTTCCTTCTGCTTGCGTTGCCAGCAAAGCAATAATTGGGATTTCATCAATCAATCTAGGGATAATATCGCCTTCAACTGTTGTACCCTTTAAAGAAGAAGCCTCCACTTGAAGGTCACCGGATGGTTCAAACTCATCCTTAGAGTCAATAATTGTAACTCTTGCTCCCATTTTTTCAAGAACATCGATAATTCCCGTTCTTGTTGGATTTAAGCCGACATTCTTTAATGTAACAGAGCTGCCTGGAACAATGCTTGCAGCGACAAGGAAGAATGCTGCAGAAGAGATATCACCAGGCACGTGGATATCTGCTGCCACAAGCTTTTGACCGCCTGTAACCTGAATATTTTGTCCATCTACACGAATATCCCCGCCGAATGCTTTGATCATTCTTTCCGTATGATCTCTCGTTGACACTGGCTCCACAACTGTTGTTGTACCTTCTGCCTGTAAACCTGCAAACAAAATAGAGGACTTCACCTGAGCACTAGCCACAGGAAGTTTATAAGAGATTGCCTTTAGTTTTTGTCCGCGAATGGAAAGAGGCGTGAACTCTCCGTTGCTTCTTCCATCGATTTTTGCCCCCATCTCTTTAAGAGGGTTGACCACTCTGGTCATCGGACGTTTGGCGATGGAGCTGTCTCCTGCCAATGTGCTGTGAAAATCTCTTCCTGCAAGAATTCCCGACATCAATCTGATTGTCGTGCCGGAATTCCCTACATCAAGCAGTTCGTTAGGCTCCTTAAGACCTGCAAGCCCATTAGATTCAATTATTACTTTCTCATTATCATGCTGAATGTTAACACCGAGCTTCTTAAAGCAAGCGATTGTGCTTAAACAATCTTCTCCCATTAAGAAATTTGTAACGGTCGTCTTTCCCTCTGCAATTGAGCCGAACATAACAGAGCGATGGGAGATAGACTTATCTCCCGGTATAGCGATTTCCCCTGCAAGCGGCCCTTGTGCTCGCTTCAACTGTTTTTGATCCATATTATCACCTTAATCCATACAAGTCTTTATCCAATAGAGGTCTCGTAGTTGGAATATGCAGCAATACAAGCCTGCGCCCTTGTACGATCCTCTTCTGTCTGGAAGCTTATCACTAACACACCGTATATTTCTTCTCTTGTTTCCACAATACGAATATTGGTGATACTAATATTTTCCTTAGCCAAAAACCCTGTTACTTCAGAAATAATCCCTGGATAGTCAGGAACATCTACATATAAGTCATAGAAGGCAGGAATCGCACCCTTTTGGTTTTGCGGCAGCTCATCTCTGACATTTTTCGCTTTTTGGAAATAATCAAAGATTTCACTTGATTCCTCTTCCCTAATCAAATGCCTTACCTTCTCCATCTCAACCACCCAGCTGTCAAGGAGCTCGAGCAGCACTTCTTTATTATGAAGAAGAATATCCCGCCACATCGCAGGGCTGCTTGAAGCAATTCTTGTTATATCCCTGAATCCTCCAGCAGCAAGCCTTGTCACAAGCTCGTTTGTCTTGCTGGTTGCATCCGCTTGATGAACAAGAGAAGCTGCCACGATATGAGGCAGGTGGCTGATTACGCCTGTCAATAAATCATGCTCTGCTGGTGATACAACAAGAAACTTCGCATTTGTGCCAGACAGCCAATCCATCAATAATGGCACAGCATTCTTATCTGTTGTATCTTCAGGAGTTAACAAATAAAACGCATTTTCAAACAAAAGTGCTTTGGAGGCAGACACTCCGCTTTTATGAGAGCCGGCCATTGGATGACCACCAATAAAAGTGATGCCCTTTTCTTTTAACAGATGAGATTTCTCGACGATTTTGCCTTTCGTGCTTCCTACATCTGTTACGATGACCTGCTCTTTCAAAGGTAATTGCGCCAATTTCTCCATCATGATTTCCGCTTCCCTAACAGGGGTTGCAATAATAATCAAATCGGCATCCTTAGCTCCTTCTTCTAGCGTATCGACTGAATCATCAATGACTCCAAGCATTTTGCCAAGCTTTTTGTTTTTCTCGGCTATATCAAAACCAATAATAACAGTATTTGGATATTTATTTTTTATAGAGAGAGCGAGTGATCCCCCAATAAGTCCCAATCCGATAACGAAGACGCGACCATTCATCCTATCACCGCCTTCTTTTCTTCTAAAATCAAATGGCTGCTGCTTTCTCTTGCAAGAACTTGGCAAGCACATTGATCAAGCCTTCGTTCTCTTCCTTCGAACCAATGGTGATGCGGACAGAAGTCGGGAATCCTAGCGGTACTCCAGAACGGACGATGTACCCATGTCTCATCAAGTATTGGAACACTTCATTGCCGTCGACTTTAAAATCGACTAATACGAAGTTTGTTTGGGAAGGATAATAATTCAATCCATGCTCTTCACAGAACGTATACAGCTGCTGAAGGCCTTCTCTGTTTCTGATGCGGCAGTTTGTTACAAAGTCCTGGTCTTTAATGGCAGCTTGTGTAGCAATTTGCCCTAAAGTATTCACATTAAACGGCTCTCTGATAGGCTCAAGTGTTTGAATTAGATTCGCATTTGCCACACCGTAACCTACTCGGAAGCTTGCAAGTCCGTAAATTTTGGAGAATGTGCGCAGCACGATTAAGTTATTGAACTGTTTAGCAAGCTCCAATGCATCATAATAGTCTTCAGCAATAACATATTCATAATAGGCCTCATCCAAAACTACAAGAACATCCTCTGGTACTTGCTTCAAAAAGCTGACTAATGAAGATTCTGAATTATACGTTCCTGTCGGATTATTAGGACTGCAAACCCAAACAACACTTGTGTTCTCATCCATTTGCTTAAGCATTTCCGGAAGATCATGTTCTCCTTTTTCCGTAAGCGGAACTTCTCTGACTTCAGCGCCGTCAACAACAGCGTTATGCTTGTATTGCCCAAACGTGTGGCTTGCCATCACCGTATTTCTGCCAGGTTTTAGCAAAGCTCTTGAAATCATTAAAATAAGATCATCTGAACCGTTTCCAAGTATAAGCTCTTGTGGGGAGACTTGAAGAAATTCAGCAAGTGCGTTACGCAGGTTTGTCGCATATCCATCTGGATATAATGCAAAAGAGCCGTCCACTTCCTTCAGGCTTTCGATTACTTTCGGCGAGCTGCCAAAAGGATTTTCATTTGATGCCAGCTTTACTATTTTTTCTAGATTAAATTCTCGTTTTACTTCATCAATTGTTCTGCCTGGCTGATATGCTGTAAGATTTAGGAGCTGCTCTTTCCATTTCATTAACTTTCACCTCTAATAATGTATGGTTAATTTATTTTTCTTTAAGGTCTGGTCTTAATTGAATTGCTTTTTCTAAATAGATATGATTGATGTCCTTTTGCGGGGTATCTGTATTAACATGCATCATGATGCGGATACACTTTTGCAATGCATTAGGCACATCAATTTCCTTCATGCACATTACCGGCACATATGTCCAGCCCTCTTGAAGACGAATCACTTTAGCAGGAAAGGCGGACGTCAAGTCGTCCGTGACGGAAACGAAAACAGAGGCAACATTATCAGCTATTATCGCATTCTTTCTTATCATTTCCTTCACAAGTTTTTCTGCTGCATCCAGAATCACTGTTTCTTCATCCACTTCAACTGTGATTGCTCCCCGTATTCCTCTAATCATGATTTATTCTCCCTTAAATATATGTAGTTCTTCTCTTAATTCTTGTTCATCCATTTGGACAAGTTCAGGTGTGCCTATACTCTTTAGCAACACAAAATGAATTGTTCCTTTTACGGATTTTTTGTCCTGCTTCATACGGTCAAGCAAGGCTTCCACACTTAAGCTGCTTGGCACTTCTGTTGCATAACCTAAAGTTTTGAGCCAATGTGTAAAGCGGCTACTATCGAAATCCAGTCCAAGCTTCTTTTCACTTAAACGCAATGCAAACAGCATGCCAATTACGACTGCTTCACCGTGGGACATATTTCCATATCCCATTTCCGCTTCTATTGCATGACCTAAAGTATGACCAAAATTAAGGTAGGCACGGACATTTGCTTCCTTTTCGTCCTGTGCCACGACATCGCTTTTCACTAAAATCCCTTTTTCCAAAAGTACGGCCCATTGTTCTTCTGGCACACCCGCTAGGTCCGTAATATCGTTGAGCAGAGATTCATAAAATTCCATATTGCTGATTAAAGCATGCTTCATCACTTCACCAAAGCCCGATCTCAGCTCGATAACAGGCAGTGTTGCGATATAACTAGTTTCATAAAAAACTGCTTCCGGCTGATAAAAGGCACCTATCATATTTTTGCCAAGAGGATGGTTGATGGCCACCTTCCCGCCAACAGCACTGTCATGTGCAAGGATGGTCGTCGGAACCTGAATAAACGGAATTCCCCTCATAAAGGATGAAGCGACAAAACCGGCAAGATCACCGACAGCTCCCCCGCCTAAAGCTATAATCAGTGATTTCCTGTCTAGCTTTTCTTCAAGAGCAAAGCTGTGGCAGCCATAAAAAACATCAAATGTTTTCGCATGTTCTCCAGCAGGCACGATATGGGAGACAACAGGAAATGCTGTTATCTCCTTTTGAAGTGCTGCCAAATGCAATCCTGCAACTGTCTCATCTGTTATGATAAGTATTTTTGAGCAATTGGGAAAATGCTGCTGTAAAAAGGCATTCAGCTTTGAGACTGTGTTAGCACCGATAAAAACAGGATACGATTTAGAGCCTGCATTTACTTGAACTGTTTTCATTAAAATTCCCTCGCATATTGACGATGCTTTTCGACATTTTCAAGCAAACCGTCAAACCGATCAGAATAGAACTGATCAACAATAGCACATGCCAGCTCCCATGCCACTGCATTTTCAGCAACCACAGCTGCAGCAGGAACTGCACAGCTGTCAGAACGCTCAATGCTAGCAGCAAATGGTTCCTTCGTTTCAATATCCACGCTGTTTAAAGGCTTGTAAAGTGTTGGAATAGGCTTCATAACACCTTTAACAATAACAGGCATTCCTGTCGTCATACCGCCTTCAAAACCGCCTAAACGATTAGTTTTGCGCGTATAGCCTGCTTCACTGTCCCAGATGATTTCATCATGGACTTCACTTCCAGGCTTACTTGCCGCCTCAAAGCCGATGCCGATTTCGACTCCTTTAAATGCATTAATGCTCATGATTGCTCCAGCAAGCTTAGCATCAAGCTTCCTGTCATAATGAACATAGCTGCCAACACCCACAGGCATTCCTTCTGCGATGACTTCAACGATTCCGCCGATGGAATCTCCGTTCGCCTTCGCATCATCAATTGCCTGCATCATCTTTTTCTCTGCAACTGGATCTAAGCATCTGACAGGTGATTGTTCTGTGATTTCAATGATTTTGTCAATGGAAGGATATTCTGTCACTTCCGCCTTCACTCCACCGATTTCTAACACATGGGAGGCAACCTTAATCCCAAGCAGTGACAATAATTTTTTTGCGGCAGCACCTGCAGCCACTCTCACTGTCGTTTCTCTTGCAGATGAACGCTCAAGAACATTGCGCATATCGCGATGGCCATATTTAATTGCGCCGTTTAAATCTGCATGCCCTGGTCTCGGACGAGAGATTTTACGTTTAATTTCACTAGATTCCTCATCATCAATAGGCCCTTGACCCATGACTTTTGTCCAGTGCTTCCAGTCGTTGTTTTCCACAATAAGTGACACTGGCGATCCTAATGTTAGACCGTGGCGAATTCCGCCGCCGATTTCTGCAGTATCTGTCTCTATCTGCATCCGTCTGCCTCTTCCGTGCCCTTTTTGTCTTCTTGCAAGCTGTTCATTGATGTCCTCTGCTGTCAATGGCATACCAGCAGGCAGACCTTCTATAATGGTAATTAGTTTTGGACCATGTGATTCCCCTGAAGTTAAATATCTCATATCAAAATCCTTTCTCCCTTCAACGCTTTAAAGGAAATATGTTTCAATATATCATACGTTCGTGAATATGGATAGTAAAAAATCCTAAAAACCTGTATTTTTTATACTTTTTTATAGAAAAATGTATCTTCTGTCTCAAAGCCATACTTGCCAGGATTAAAAATTTGCTCTGTGCTGCCGACAAAAAATATGCCGCCGGGTCTTAATGCATTCGCAAATTTCTGATATAAAATATCCTTCGCTTCCTCTGTAAAGTAAATCATGACATTTCGGCAGACAATTAGATCGTAAGGCCCTTGAAAGGGATCAGACAATAGGTTTTGTTGCTTAAATGTCACAGGCTTTTTAATTTCCTCGCTGATTTTAAACATGCTTCCCGATTGGGTAAAGTGCTTCTGTTTTTGCGCAATCGGAACTTCATTTAACGAGCGCTCCACATAAAGGCCTTTCTTTGCTCGTTCAATAGCATTAATATCAAGGTCTGTAGCAGTAATTTGAAAGCTAGTCGGACGGAGGTGGTTTGATAGAATCATGGAGAGAGTATACGGCTCCTCACCAGTTGAACACGCTGCACTCCAAACCTTCAAGCTAGAACTGCCTTTAATCAAGGTCGGCAGAATTTTATTCTCAAGCACCTCCCACCGTCTGAAATTACGGTAAAATTCTGAAACATTAATGGTCATGCGGTCCAGTAATTCTTCGAGAAGCTCCTTATTCTTTCCTATTGCTTGAGAGTATTCTTTAAAAGACCGATAGCCTCTTTTTTCATATAGAGAGGTTAACCTTCTTTTCATTTGCGCTTCTTTGTAGAGAGATAAATCGATGCCTGAAATTTGCTGAAAATTCCTGATAAATTCTTGATAGTCTTTTTCCATAATGAAACCTCGCATCCTGCTGCTAGTAATTTTTCTTTTTTACTAGTATAAACGATAATGATAAGAAATGGGGCAATTATTTAGCAGCTACTTATTAAATAAAAGACAAGACATTCCTATTATTTTTGTTTACGGCAGCAATCATACTACTTTTCAAACAATAAAAAAGCTGCCCTTGAGCAATTACTTGCTCAAAGGGCAGCCTATATTATGTAAGGGGCATTAATAAACCCAATTATTGCTGAGCTTATTATACTCAACAAGTTCTTCTTCTTTAAAAAATAAGCCGATTTCTCTAGCTGCGCTTTCTATACCATCTGATCCATGAATCACGTTTTTTCTCATTACTACTGCAAAATCACCGCGGATTGTGCCGGCAGCAGCATCTATAGGATTTGTCTTGCCCATCATGAGCCTAGCCTTTGCCACCACATCTTCGCCAGCCCACACCATAGCAAATACAGGCCCTGAAGTGATGAAATCAACCAGCTCCATGAAGAAGGGCTTGTCCACATGTTCTTGGTAATGCTTTTTAGCAAGCTCCTCTGACACAACCATTAACTTGGCACCAACAAGCTGGAAGCCTTTGCTTTCAAAGCGTTCTACAATCTTGCCGATTAAATTTCTTTGCACTCCATCTGGTTTGACCATCAAAAACGTTTTCTCCATTTGATTCACTCCTATGTATGTAGTAGTAAGAAAAAATGATTTCATGAAAACGATATCATACATAAAGCGACAATGCAAAGCTTATATTAAAACTTCCTTTTCCCTAAGTACTTCGCTATATTGATGAGGGCAGTTTTGCTTCTACCCTTCGGAAGATCAACAAGCGCATCAAGTGCTTTTTGCAGATACATATTGCTCACCTTAATAGAGCGTTCAATGGCATCAGAGCTCTTAATCAAGCTTATAATTTCTAACAAATCTTCCCGGTCCATCTCTTCATGAACGGTTTCTACCTTTTGGCGGATAACATCATTTTCCATTGCATACAAAACAGGCAAAGTAATATTACCTTGCAATAAGTCGCCGCCAGCAGGCTTCCCTAGTTCTTCTTCTGTACCGACAAAATCAAGAATATCATCAATAATTTGATAAGACATTCCAACATAATAACCGAATTTATGTAGTTTTTTCTGATGCTTCTCTTCCACATCAGACACAATAGCCCCGACTAAAGAACTAGCAGAAATAAGCAGAGCTGTTTTTCTTTTTATGCGGCGAAAGTAATCCCTCACATTTTGTTCAAACTGGTATTTGTCTTTAATTTGCTGAATTTCACCGAGGCAAACCTCAACAATCGTGTCTGCCAACACTTTATGAGCATCCGGCTTTTCCAGTTCACTCATAATTTCAAGGGATTTAGCGAAAATATAATCACCACTATACATAGCAACTTTATTATCCCATTTCGCCTTAATCGTCGGTTGCCCTCTGCGCAAGTCCGAGTCATCAATAACATCATCGTGAACAAGGGATGCCATATGAATCAACTCGAGTGCGACTGCTGCCTTTTTAATGACATGGATGTCATAATTGCCAATTTGACCAGCGAGCAGGACAAAAATCGGCCTAATTCGCTTACCGCCCGCTTTAAGAAGATGCAGCGACGACTCTCTCAATATAGAAGTGTTGGCATTCACTGTATCTTCCAGTGTTTTTTCTATTAATTCTAAATCAGAATTCAAAAATGAATACATCATTTTTAATTTCACTTAAGCCTCACCCGTCTTTAACTGCTGTACAAAATAGATACAGACATTATTTTTCTTTAAAGCCGATATGCACAGCAGCCACGCCACCGCTGTATGCCTTATACGTCACATTGGACAAGCCTGCCTTTTCAAAAAGGGAAGCGAGCTCTTTCATTCCTGGAAAATCCCGAGCTGATTCCTGCAGCCAAGAGTATTCCTTGTAGCTTTTGGCGAAAATCTTTCCAAACAGGGGCATCACAAACCGGAAATAGAAATAGTAGCCTTGCTTAAAAACAGGCATTGTCGGTTGAGATGTTTCCAGACAAACAACCTTGCCTCCCGGTTTAACTACCCTTCTCATTTCCTTGAGCACTTGCAGATAGTCAGGAACATTTCGCAGCCCAAAGCCGATTGTCACAAAATCAAAGCTGTCATCAGCAAACGGCAGCTCCATAGCATTGCCATGAATCAATTGGATTTGCTGATAATCCTTTGTTTTCTCTTTGCCGATGCTCAGCATGTTTTCGCTGAAATCAAGTCCGATTACTTCACCAGTTGACCCGACTGCATCTGCCAGACTTATTGTCCAGTCCGCTGTGCCGCAGCAAACATCCAAAGCTTTTGCGCCTTTAGGAACATTCATCCTTTTCATCGTTTCTTTGCGCCAAATCTTATGCTGCTGAAAACTGATTACTGTATTCATTTTATCGTAATTGCCATATATCTTTTCGAATACATGGTGCACTTTTTCTTCCTTTGATTGGTGCTCCCGCATTGCTCTTACCCTTCTTCCACATACATTTGTTGTTTGATTTTATCCAAAACTGCCACAGTTCTGACCCCGATTCTGTCCTCATCAGGCTCATAGCTCTTAAGCGCTTCTGTTAAGCTGTCTGCCGCTTTTTGAACTGCCGGATCGAACAGACGATATCCTTGATCCTCTGCAAGGCGGCCAAGCTCCCCACTATGACGATTCAGCATGCTGAATAAAAATGAATCCCCAGTTAAGTTATATGTATTCCTGTCTTGCAGCATTCTGTTCAGAAATAGAAACGACAATGCAAAGGTTCTCCAATTATGCAAGCGGAAACGGTCAACAAGCTTATCTAAAATAGAAAACTCAACAGCTTCTATGGCATCTATCATTTCTGGAAGTCCGGCAAAAGCTTGCTGATAGATAATCATCTTATTCTCGTTAACCTCTTTAATTGCTTCGGCAAACACTTTTATCATCTCATAATCTCCGAGGTCTGCCAGCAGCTTGTAATATTGACCGCTGTAAAAATCTCCGGCCAATATTGTTAACTGCCTGTTCTTTTCTATTCCTTTATGAACGCTGTCATTGGTTACAAGCTCATGGGTATCAAGGGCAATTTGAATAAGCATTGTTGTTGTGGCATATGTGATGACTTGGCTGTCATCTATGTCAGCCTGCTTTAATAGAAAAACGGTAAGCAGAAGCTTGTCTTCATCAATTATCGGATTATCAATATGCTTAAAAAGATAAGGATGAGCAATCTTTTGTAATACCTCTTCCCGCACATTCTCCACCATTTCTTGAAATAACATCATAATATCACCCTTGTTCCCCCATAAATTTCTCTTTATATATACATTACAACTAAATTATATTTGTATAAAGTCTAGCTTATTATAGCATACTTGCTTGCTGACACCACTTAAAAAGCCTTGTAAGACAAGCCTTTATGTCACTTAATTAAAGACAGCACCTCTGTGCGGGCATCTGCATTTTCTGCATACTTACCGCGGACAGCTGTTGTAACTGTCTTCGCACCAGGCTTGTTAACGCCTCTCATTGTCATGCACATATGCTCTGCTTCAACTACGACCATAACACCATGCGGATCAAGCATTTCTTGAATCGCATCAGCGACTGTTGAAGTGATGCGCTCTTGCAGCTGCGGTCTTTTCGCAACAGCTTCAACCGCTCTTGCTAATTTGCTCAAGCCCGTTACTTTTCCGTTTCTAGGAATATAGGCTACGTGAGCAACTCCATAAAACGGAACGAGATGATGTTCACACATGCTGTACAGCGGAATGTCTTTAACAAGCACAAGCTCCTCATGGTCTTCCCCAAAAATAGTATGAAAATACTCTCTTGGATCCTCATTTAATCCTGAGAAAATATCACTATACATTTTGGCGACTCTTTTTGGGGTATCAAGCAATCCTTCTCTTTCAGGATCTTCCCCAATCGCTTCCAGTATTTGTTTTACCGCATCTTCTATCTTGGCCAAATCAACATTCGACATTCTTTTTTTCCTCCCAAAGCTATCAATCCAATTTCCTTTAATCATATTAGCATATAAAAAGAACGAACACCACGAATACCGTTAATTCTATTCAATTCCCATTAAGCCATTGGCTAAACTTTTGGAAAATATGCTAATAAATAGAAAAAACCGCGAGTAATTCGCGGTTTTTAGAGAAATAATATGCAATGTATGTAAATTACTTCACTGCGTCTTTAAGTGCTTTACCTGGTTTAAAAGCAGGAACTTTGCTTGCTGCGATTTCGATTTCTTCACCAGTTTGTGGGTTGCGACCTTTACGAGCAGCACGCTCACGTACCTCAAAGTTACCAAAACCGATAAGTTGTACTTTATCGCCATCTTTTAAAGCATTCAAGATTGTATCAAAAACAGCATCAACTGCTTTAGTAGCGTCTTTTTTAGACAATTCGCTTGCTTCTGCAACTGCGTTAATTAATTCTGTCTTGTTCATGCCTTTCACCTCCTCCCAAATGTTTCAAATAAATCCTAAAAAATCGTTTCATATCATTATTTGTAAACAATTTATCGGAATTATATACGTCATCAAGAATATTTTTCCTTTGCAGCATCATAGGGTTCCATAATGCTACTACTAACGTGACAAGCATTTATAATGTATATCATAATGCTTTAATCGCTGTAATGACGCTGATTCCTTTAAAAGATTATCATAATCGTTTGAGCATATCAAGAAATTTTATATATTGATAGCAATCTTTTCATCATTTGATATAAAAGTGTAATATTAAATCAATAAATTTACATACATATCCGAAACTGACAAATTAAGAGAAATAGCCCAGTTCTTATTATTTAGTAGGGAGAAGTTAACGCATGCAAAAAAAAGAAACTCCCACAAAGAGAGTTTCCTATAAGATTATTGCAATAAGCCCTCCAGAGCCTTCATTGATGATACGCTCAAGTGTCTCTTTCAGCTTGTAGCGGGCATTTTCAGGCATAAGTGAAAGCTTTGCTTGAATTCCTTCCCTAACAATGGAGCTTAAGCTTCTTCCGAAAATATCCGAATTCCAGATGGATAATGGATCATCCTCAAAATCCTGCATCAAATATCTGACAAGTTCCTCACTCTGTTTCTCAGAACCGATAATTGGTGCAAATTCTGACTCAACATCCACTTTAATCATGTGGATAGATGGTGCTACAGCCTTTAATCTTACACCGAATCTTGAACCTTGGCGGATGATTTCCGGCTCATCTAAGCTCATATCGATAAGGGATGGTGCTGCAATGCCATAACCTGTTTGTTTAACCATTTTCAGTGCATCTGAGATTTGGTCATACTCTGTTTTTGCATGGGCAAAGTCCTGCATTAGCTCAAGCAAATGATCTTTCCCTCTGATTTCCACACCAACAATCTCTTTCAAAATTTCATCATACAGCTCATCTGGTGCGTACAAATCGATTTCGGCAACACCTTGCCCCATCTCAATTCCTGCAAGACCAGCCTTATCGATAAATTCAAAGTCGCTGAATTGCTGCACAACACGATCGACATCTCGCAGTCTCTTAATATCTTTAACTGTTTCCTTCACAGCCTCTTGATAGTTGTCACGCAACCAATGGTTCTCCCGAAGAACCATTACCCAGCTCGGCAGGTTTACGTTCACTTCAAGTACAGGGAACTCAAACAGTGCTTCTCTCATTACATTAAGGACATCTGATTCTCTCATGCTTTCAACACTCATTGCGATAACTGGAATATCATATTTATCTGATAGTTCACTGCGAAGCTTTTCTGTATTAGGGTGATAAGGCTGGGCGCTGTTGACAATCATAATAAACGGCTTGCCGACTTCCTTCAGCTCTTCAATAACCCTGTTTTCTGCTTCTAAGTAATTACTTCTCGGTATATCCCCAATCGTTCCATCTGTTGTAATGACAACACCGATTGTGCTATGTTCCTGAATAACCTTTCTTGTACCAATTTCAGCCGCTTCATGAAATGGAATTGGCTCTTCATACCATGGTGTATTGATCATCCGAGGCCCATTTTCGTCTTCATAACCCTGCGCGCCTGGAACCGTGTAGCCGACACAATCAACTAATCGGATATTTACATCCAATCCTTCATCCACAGTTACAGATGCCGCCTGATTAGGAACAAACTTTGGCTCTGTCGTCATAATCGTCTTACCTGCCGCGCTTTGCGGCAATTCATCCTTTGTTCTTGCACGGTCACCTTCATTATCCATATTCGGAATAACAACCAATTCCATAAACTTCTTTATGAAAGTAGACTTGCCTGTTCGAACAGCACCCACTACACCTAAGTAAATATCACCGCCAGTTCTTTCGGCAATATCTTTAAAAATATTTACCTTTTCCAAATGATCCCCTCCTGAACTCTCCCTAGTGTAGAGATTAGCAAAAACCATTTAATGCAATTAGACAATATATATTTATGATGTTGTCCTATCTCATTATGACTACTTTTATAAATTCCCCCTTTTTTTTATGGAAGATTTCTTCTCCTTAAAAAAATACTTCGTAAAAAAACATATAATCAGCGGACTTTATCGCAAATCATAAAAGAAGTTAAAGTAATGCTCAGCTTATTTTATGATTTTTATTCACGCCAAAAAAAAATAACCCTTCTAAATCATATATACACATGAATGATAGGGTTATGACTATTTCTATAAAAATTTATTTTATCGGTGTACATAGGAGCTACAGAGTCATTTTCATTCAAAAAAAAATCAAAGTAAAAGCAGGGGAACCTTTACTTTGATTTCATGACTATATAACCCATCACCTGTTCATTCCACCAGGTTGCTTCAAAGCATTGTATGCATAAATACATCATTCGCACACCATAAAATGCCTAATAATCTTAACAAATTTCGAAAAACAGATTTTTAAAGCTCACTAAAGGATGTATAAGACTTATTCTACGTACTGGGAAGCAAGGATGTTCACAAGGTCTTCCATCTCATGTGTTTTATCTCTTGCCATTAAGCCTTCCACTACTTCCTTCGCATTCTTCCCATTAAACAGCACATCATATAAAGCATTCGTAATCGGCATCTCAATGCCATATTTCTCAGAAAGCTGTTGGCCTGCTTTAGTTGTTCTGATTCCTTCTACAACCATTCCCATGTTCTCAAGAACCTCTTCAAGGGGACAGCCCTTTCCAAGCAAATTACCAGCTCTCCAGTTTCTTGAATGGACACTCGTACAGGTCACAATCAAATCACCAATGCCGGTTAATCCTGAGAAGGTAAGGGGATTTGCACCCATTTTTGTTCCTAATCTCGCCATCTCTGCAAGTCCTCTTGTAATAAGTGCAGCTTTGGCGTTGTCACCAAAACCTAGCCCATCTGTAATTCCAGCACAGACTGCGATAATATTCTTTAGTGCACCACCGATTTCCACACCGACAATATCAGGATTCGTATAAACCCTGAATTTTGAATTAATGAACAAGTCCTGAACTTTTTCTGCTTCCTCCATGTTTTTAGAAGAAACTGTTACTGTCGTCAAATGGCGCAAGCTTACTTCCTCTGCATGGCTTGGTCCTGACAGGACAACAATGCTCTTTAACAGACGCTCCGGAATCTCTTCTTCCATTATTTCAGATATGCGAAGCAGTGTTCCTGGCTCAATCCCTTTGCTTACATGAATGAATGTTTTTGGTTCATCTAAGAAAGGTATAATTTGTTGGATTACTTCGCGCATCGCTTTTGTAGGAACAGATAAGACAATATAATGGACATCCTTTAAACTTTCCTGCATGGACGTATATCCAATGATATTTTCCGAAAGCTTTATGTCTGGAAGATATCGTTTGTTTACATGATTTTTGTTGATTTCTTCAATATCTTGTCCATTTTTACCCCAAAGATGGACAGTATGTCCATTATCGGCAAGCACTAACGCAAGCGCTGTCCCCCAGCTTCCGGCTCCGATCATTGCAATTTTTTTATGATTACCCATTACGATCCACCTCTATTATTTTCTTTCACGCGCAAAAATTCTAATTGGTGTTCCTTCGAAGCCAAAGGCATCTCTAATACGGTTTTCTAGGAAACGTTCATAGGAGAAATGCATCAGCTCTGGATCATTAACAAATACAACAAATGTTGGCGGTCCAACCGCTACTTGAGTAGTATAGTAAATCTTCAAACGTTTACCTTTATCTGTTGGTGTTGGATTCATCGCCACAGCATCCATAATGACATCATTCAATACACTTGTCTCTACCCTTAAAGTATGATTTTGGCTGGCGATATTAATCATTGGAATCAATGTATGAATCCGCTTTTTCGTCTTAGCAGACAAGAACACAACCGGTGCATAATCCAAGAATAAGAAATGCTCTCTGATGTTTTGTTCAAATGTTTTCATTGTTTTTTCGTCTTTTTCGACAGCATCCCATTTATTTACAACAATAATAACCGCTCTGCCTGCTTCATGGGCATAGCCTGCGATTTTTTTGTCTTGTTCAATAATGCCTTCTTCCCCGTCTATAACAACTAAAACAACATCTGATCTTTCAATCGCTCTTAATGCACGAAGAACACTGTATTTCTCAGTACTTTCATACACTTTCCCTTTTTTCCGCATACCTGCTGTATCAATGATTACGTATTTTTCACCGTTAACAGTAACTTCTGAGTCAATCGCATCTCTTGTTGTGCCGGCAATATTGCTGACAATAACGCGGTCCTCTCCAAGCATTGCATTAACAAGCGACGATTTCCCTACATTCGGACGGCCGATTAAAGAAAACTTAATGACATCATCAGCATAGTCTTTTGTGTCTCTGTTTGGAAAATGCTTGGCAGCTTCATCTAATAAGTCACCTAAACCTAAGCCGTGAGATCCGGAAATCGGCATCGGCTCACCAAATCCTAACGAATAGAAATCATAGATTTGTTCGCGCATCTCTGGGTTATCAATTTTGTTTACAGCAAGAACAACTGGTTTTTTTGCACGATAGAGGATTTTTGCTACCTCTTCGTCGGCAGCTGTTACACCTTCACGGCCGTTCGTAAGGAAAATGATAACATCAGCTTCGTCAATTGCTACCTCTGCCTGTGCTCTGATTTGCTCTAAAAAAGGCTCATCGCCAATATCGATTCCGCCTGTATCAATCAGGTTAAAATCATGATTCAGCCACTCTGCAGAGCTGTATATTCTGTCTCTTGTTACACCAGGAATATCTTCAACAATGGAGATTCTCTCCCCGACAATTCTATTAAAAATAGTAGACTTTCCAACGTTAGGACGTCCTACTATTGCTATTACAGGTTTCGCCATTCTTACTTACACCCTTCCATACTCCAAAATAGTCTTTTTTGCTTTTATGTCTACACAAACAAATACTATGTAAATTATTATTCCAGGCTCTTCTAAATCAGCCTGACATGTCAACTAAGATCGCAATACTGCTTGCCACAGTCCAAAAGCGTTAAAAACAATTAGGGGCTAGCCCAAGCTTTTAGGCAGTCCCCTAACTAATATATCTTAACAGAGCAGCATTGTACAGGCAAGTACTAGAAAATTGTTAAGCTATGCTGGGATTTGCCAGTCCTAAACTATCTGCTTGAATGCTCAATGCTTGACGATAATATAAACATCTTCGCTGATTTTATGGGCAATCCCGTCAAGAATAGCTTCCAAGTTTGTTGCTACAACTTCCATTTCACTAACGTCGCTGCAATAAAAAACGCCAGTGCCTTGCGCTACTTTTTCCGGTTTCGTTGTTATAGCGGCCAATATATACTTTTCAATCGTCACTGTGCTTCTTCCTCTCTTAACAGCCTTTTGCTCGGCATCCGGATGGCATTTTCAAGAGTTGGAGTTGCTCCAATAATCTCAAGCGCTTTTTCCGGGTCATTATGCTGCGGCAAAACAAAAACAGCGACCCTTCCATCCTCCAAGTCTCTTTTTGCTAAAGGAACTAAAGCTGGTGTTCCAGAATCGCGGTACACTCCCAATGCAGTCGAGACATCGTACAGAATTGCCTGTCTTTGCCCAAGATTTGCGATTGTCGTTCTGGCATTGAAGTTTTTAGGTGTGAGGATAAATCCCATCCCGTATTTCAGCACTTCCTCCTGCCGTGCTGGTATTCCGATATTCATAATATAAATATTATCAACATACAAGCCAGCATCTTCAAATCTCGGTTTCACATATTCAATTGTTACAATATCGCGAAGCTTTCCGCCGGACATGAGCTTCCTGCTGATAAAAAACGATATAATTGCCGCAATAATTCCGCCCCATATATGGAAAGTAATGAATCCAAAGGTACTCAAAAGGCTTGCAAACATAACAAGATAATTTCTGCTTTCAAATGCAATTGCTATTCCTTCGATATACGTTTTCCCACGTGGCACCATCTCGTAACTGTCAAGCTCTGTTAAGGTGTTTCTTTCCATATTGCGGACATCCCGAAATTGCGAGGCAGCGACAGTGAGAAAGGTGACAGCTGTAAAGTCTTTATCTAATATGGAGGGAATGGCAACTGTGCCTAGACCTGCCGCTATGAATCCAAGTGCAACATGAATGATCTTGCCGTGAAGATATGTCGGGTATTGCCTGTAATCAGTGCGAAGCATAAACATGCGTAAAGCTGTTCCGATAATGAGTCCAAATAGAATTGGATATGTAAATGTGGTCATCATAGTTTTTGCTTCTCCTTTTCGATTAAGTATATTTGCTGTTCCAATTTCGCAAGGAAAACTTTAGCAATATTCCACGCTGTTATGCTGGCTATACATAAGAGCAGACTGTCGAAAAAGGCCGCTGTTCCAATTCTTTCGTCCATCCTGTAGTAATGGAGCAAGTATCCGTACAGCATTTCGCCAACAGAACTTCCTATAATGATCATTAAACCCTGAGTTGCCATTGTACGATGCAGCATCACACTTAAAATAGCAAGCATTACTGCAAGCATGACGTCTTTATCTATTAACAGCCAAACTGGATCAAGAATGCTTAAAAGCTGCAAAGCGCAATAAGCAAGCATTGTCATAAAGGCTGTCAGCACCATATAAAGCTGCTGGGACGTCCGTAGCCTGGCAGCATAAATAAAAGCTGACACTATTTGGACAAGCAGCAATACAGACACTTCCATGCCCATAAAGGGTAAATGATGAGGATATAAAATTATTGCTATAAGCAAAAAAGATGCGTATTTACTTCTATTATTATTATCTTTCTCCATAAAAAAAGTGGGTATTAACCAGAGCATCCAAGCAAACAAAAAAAACATATTACCTTCCATAACTATTCACTCTCCTACTTTTTCCATTATGTCAATTAAATATGTACTTTAAACTTAGAAAAGTAAGGTTTGGCAAATGCTGGACAAAATCCCTCTGCATAATGTGGGGTGTTATTTATCATTCTATTGATAGGGGGTGTTACAAGTGGGAAAGGATCGTCAAGAGAAGAAATTAAGACAAAGCCACCGCGTCGAATCTGACCGCGACCAGGCTATCCATTATCCTGGGGCGACACGTTTACAAAGCCCTAGTGAAGGCAGAGCCTTAAACGATAATAAATCCAGTGATTGACACACACTAAAAAGAGCTGTCCAAGAATAACCAAACGACGTTCTCCTTTAGAGAAGCTGTTTGCCCATCTTGGACAGCTCTATATAATTATTGCTGCTTTAGTTTTTTCAATTGCTCGCCAATCATGTCACCTAATTGGAACCCTTTTGATTCCTCTGGCAGCTCATATACTTCATCTTCTTCTTGCTCTTTTTCCGTCAAGTCTTTGATGTTTAAGGAAAGGCGCTGTTCCTCTTCATTCACATCAAGCACCTTCACTTGAACTGTTTGCCCTTCTTTAAGCACTTCATGCGGTGTGCCGATATGCTTATGAGCGATTTGAGAAATATGGACAAGTCCTTCTACCCCTGGGAACACTTCAACGAATGCACCATATGAAACGATACGTTTAACTGTTCCTTCTAAAATACTGCCTTTTTCCGCTTTTTCTGCGATATTTGCCCACGGTCCTGGCAATGTATCTTTAATAGATAAGGAAATTCGGTCATTATTGCGGTCAACGCTTAAGATTTTCACATTGACTTCTTGACCTTCCTGAACAACATCTGAAGGGTTAGTGATATGCTCATGTGACAGCTGAGAGATATGCACTAAACCATCTATACCGCCCAAGTCTACGAATGCACCAAAGTCAGTTATTCTTTGAACAACCCCTTGAAGCGTCTGTCCTTCTTGCAAAGATTCAAGCAAGTTTTGTTTTTGCTTGCTTTTCTCTTCTTCAATAACAGCCTTATGGGAAAGGATTAAACGATTTTTATCCTTTTCAAGCTCTACAATCTTAAAGGAAATAGTTTTTCCTTTATAATCAGAGAAGTCTTCCACATAATGTGCTTCTACAAGCGATGCAGGAACAAAACCGCGCACACCTAAATCAACGACAAGCCCGCCTTTTACTACATCCTTCACTTCTGCATCAAAGATTTCACCAGAGTTGAACTTTTCTTCTAAGCTTTCCCAAGCTTTTTCAGCATCGACTTTACGTTTAGACAGAACAAGAGCATCCTCTTCTACTTTAATAACTTGAAGATCAAGCTCTTCTCCTTCTGAAACTACATCTTCTGCTTTTTCAATATGAAGGCTGGACAATTCGCTAATCGGAATAATACCATCCAGTTTACTGTCACTGATGGCAATAATAACTTGTTTTTCTTCAACCTTAGTAACTTTACCTGTTACGCGGTCCCCAACTGTGTAGTTATGAACAACGATATCATTTAATTCTTCAGACATATGTACTCCTCCTTAAACTTTTCTAATGAAATAATGCAATAATTGCTCATTCCATATAGCTTTCATAAAAAATTAATAGAATAATAAAAATTTATTTTCTTCTATCTAACTTCTTATAAATGTGATTATTTGTCAAGTAAGAAACACTAGCGCGCTTTACAGCCGCATAAGCGGCAATCAGTTTGTAATCTTATCCTCTGTCAATGCCATAATTTTGCCTACCACATCATTGATGGATAAAGAAGTCGTATCAATTTCGATTGCGTCTTCTGCTTTTTTAAGCGGAGCCACTTCTCGTTCAGAATCTAATTTATCTCTTGCTGCTATTTCCGACTTCAGCTGCTCCAAATCCGATTCAAAGCCTTTAGCAATATTTTCAGTATGGCGTCTAACTGCTCTTTCCTCTACTGAAGCAAGTAAGAACACCTTTACTTCAGCATGCGGGATGACATGTGTTCCAATGTCCCTACCATCCATTACCACGCCTCCGCCGATTGCAAACCCCTGTTGTCTGCGAACCATCTCTTCACGCACTAACTTATGCTTCGCTGCAATGGACACAGAATTTGTCACATTGCTTCTGCGGATATCTTCCGTAACGTCGACGCTGTCCAAGAAAATTTTCTGTCCCTTTTCACCAGGGAAAAGCTCGATAGCCGTACTGTCTAACATACTTTCTAACGCTGCCTCGTCCTCCAAGTTAATCCCCGTGTTTAAGGCTTTTAAGGTTAGCGCCCTGTACATTGCCCCAGTATCGATATATATATAGCCTAGTTGTTCTGCTACAATTTTGGCTACTGTGCTTTTTCCGGCAGCTGCCGGTCCATCTATTGCAATGCTGATTTTTTTCATATTTCCTCCTAAAACCTTCACTATCCCAGTATCCAACATATAATTTGAAATTACTTAGAACAGAATTTTATCAGTTTTTATTTTATCATATTTTCTATCCCAATTTGTTGATTAAACCTATTAAAATCCGTACTATTTTTTCACATTTGATTTTCAAGTACAAAAAAACCTTTCAGATTAAAATCGAAAGGTTTTTCAAGCTCTACTCCTGGCTAAGCCCGAGTGTTTCCAAAATGGAGGTGTAATTCGACTTAGATACCCCTTCATATTGGGCAAGCTGATGCAGTTCTGGAAGTATGTTTACTTGATGAAGTATTTGACCAGCTAGCAAAAAAAACAACTGGATGGCAATTAACTTAAACAACAACCGTTCAAATCGCTTCATTTTCCACTAACCTCGATTTCTGTTGTGCCCTTTTTGATATTAAACAGGCGAATTCACTTTACCTGTTTAGTATCGGAATATCTTATCGAGTTTATTCAGATTTCCAGTCCTTTCTTACGGAAAGAAAGCTGACGGTCAAAACAGAAACGCAAGAAAAGCTGGCGGTCATTTGCGCTTACCTCGATAAATTCCAGCGGCGCTTTATTATGTGTTTCATTATAATTAACGATTTTTTTAACGATTGCCTTCACCTTTAAATAATAATAATCACCGTTTTGCATCGGCAAAACAAAGTTGGTGTACACAATGGTCTCTGCCTTAAGATTAGAACCTGCCGGCACAAGAATGGCTGCTCCGCCTGCACTTATGTCTGTTGTTATTGTCGCAAACGGCGCAACTTCTGTGTCGTCAGAAGAGATGGCAACATCCACATTTGTTTCTACTCTGACATACTCTCTCCTCTGAATCTTAATAAACTGGTCACTGTTCGGGAAATGAAGGATAAGCATTGGTATATTGTTTTGCTTCTCTCTCCCGATAATTTCTGAGTCGAACATGTAAACCGCTCCTTGACTTGTAACAAAGCTGACCTTTAGCTGTGTTCCGTTCAGCAAGAAGACGGCCTTTTTTGTTTCAGCATGGATGGGATAATCTATATAGATTTCATTTTCTTTTCTATCAACTAAACGGCATTTATATTTTTCTGAGTTCTCACTATGAGCTGGCTCTAATATTAACGTATCTCCGATATTTATCACTATAGTACCACGCTTTCTTCGTTTGCTAATTAGGAATTAATTCTTTTTACCTATATTATCGCAAAAACATCTTCCTTATCAATAGTCCACAGAAAAAAACGTAGTAAAAAAGCAGCAAGGAACAAGATGCCCCTACTGCTTTTTTACTATTAAACAACGTCATCATATAAAGGTTCAGCATTTTTGAGTTTTTCGACTTTTTCTTCTGTGCCAGTATCAGCATTAATATAAATACGATACGTATCATCATCCAATGTGCCGATAAATTCATAGCATAATACTTCATCGTTTAAATCATTAAGAATAACAGCCAATCCGTCTTCCATTATGTTAACATTTTTGCTGATTTTCTTTTGTGCCTCAGACTTAGATATTGCGGGATCTTTAAAATCCCGACTCTTATGCTGTTTTAAGTAATCTTCAGCAGTAAAGCCGATAATATTCCCATTATCTAGAGCAACTTTTATCTTAATGCTGTCTGGATAAATTCTTACCCCGTTATCCTCTGTTACATAGGTAAAGACACCGATATTGTCATATTGCATACTTTCAAATAATGCCAAGTCTTTAAAGTCATGCTGTTTCAAAAAATCCGTTGCCTTGTTGCTAGCATCATTTAAACTGATTTTTTGTTTTTTAACGTCTCTTGAAACAATCGACCAGATTGGATATCCGCCCTTTTTGGTAATATCCATATTTGCTTCTGTTCCAGTATCTTTTTCTTTAAGAGAGACACTGTAAAATCCATATCCAGATCCTTTGCCATTCTCTGTGATGTTGACTTCCACATCACCTTTAAATGCTGCATAATCTTCGGCGATTTTTTGCGCTTCTTTTTTCGTGATTTCTTCTCCTTCTAAACTGCTGAAGTTTTCATCCTTTTTTTCCATATTAACATTTGTAACGCCAAAGCTTGTTTCTTGGTAGCCATCTACTTTGTCCTCAACAGTTTTTAAACCATCAATGATTGTATTATCTCCTTGCTTATTCGTTGCCAAGGCCATCTCAACGTCCATCCAGCGTAAATTGTTTTCTAGAACTAGATGCTGCACATTGCGCAATTCATCTTGAATATCCTTTGCATCTCCATACAGCTTTTTCAATGATTTATATTCCTTATCGGACAGTGGTTCATCATCTAAATTTCGGACAGCAGTCCGGTAGCTGAAATCTCCGATATTTGCTAAAAATTCCTCTGTCTTATTGAATGGCAATAAAGTGAGCGGCAGCTGGCCAACATCGCTATGGGCCTGTGAAGTTATTCTCCATACTTCCGCCAGTGACGGAGACAGTGATTCTTGTGAATTCATCGCAAGTGTTGTTCCAATTTGATCATGAAGCAAATCTATTTGATAGGAAAGATCATGGAAAGCACGTTGATAGCTGTTTTCAGCATTCATTAATACTGCATTTTTTTCCTTATGTTCTTGATAGCCCCAAAATGCTGCACCTGCAACTCCGATTGTCAAAATACCTATCAATATCCCTCTAAGCATTTAACGTTCACCCCTTTTATTTACAGAATATGTGCTTGCCTATTTGCTTAATTTGCGGTCTTGACCAAATCCAACCGCTAGTTGCGGTTGCTGGGTTAAAATAATAGATAGCATTTCCTGTAGGGTCCCATCCATTTATAGCGTCAAGGACAGCTTGTTTTGCCGTCTCATTAGGTGTCAGCCAGACTTGTCCATCTGCAACAGCTGTGAACGCTCTTGGTTCAAAGATAACCCCTGATACTGTATTCGGAAACGAAGGGCTAGTCACCCGGTTAAGAATGACAGAAGCAACAGCAACCTGACCGATATAAGGCTCACCTCTTGATTCTCCATAAACGGCATTTGCCATTAGCTGAATATCATTCTGTGAGAAACCGTTAGGAACATTAGCAGCTGTCGGCGTTTTTTTCTTCACCGATTCGCCAGCATTCGCTTTTGGCGGAGTTGCCTTTGTATTATTGTTTGCGACATTATTGTTAGTGTTTGCTTTATTATTGGCTCCAGCGTTATTTGCTTTTGATTGATTTGTTTGTTTTTTTGTTGCTGGTTTTTGTGTTGCTGGTTTTTGCTGATTATTATTTGCTGCCTTATTTGTATTAGTTCCTGTGTTTGACTTATTAGCAGTCCCTGACTTATTTGCATTGCCAGCCTTGTTTTTATTTGCAGAAGGTGTTTTTTGCTTATTCAAATCTGTCCCACCGTAATGTGAGAATTTTTTCCCGGTATCAATTTGTTCTTTTACAAATTGCTCATTATACTTTGATGCTTTAGCTAGCTTTAGTTTTGTTTGCCAGCCGGCGAGTCCGTCAATTGGCAGCCCGAATTCATATTGGAAGTTTCTTAATGCCCAATATGTTTTCCAGCCAAAGACTCCATCAATTTTGCCATTGTAAAATCCTATATATTGGAGTCTTGCTTGCAATTCAATTACATCATCTCCAACAGCACCTTGCTGAATCACTTGATTCGAGAACGCTTCCGCTTTATGCTCCACATTCGCTAATGTTGCTAGAATGATACAGGCGGAAATTACGACAGAAATTTTCGTTAAGAACTTTTTATTCATGCGTGTTACCCCCAGATGTGAATACTATTTGTCATTGACTCTATTTTTTGTAGCCACTTGGTTTTTATGCAAAAAAAAAGAAAATGAACAATTTCATTTTCTTTTCAAGGGATATATTCGCATATTTTAAGCTTTATAAAAGGCTAAAGACGGCCTTTCATGCGCGCTCTATAGGTTTGCATTCATATATTTGCTGACATGCTCCCGACTCAGCTCTCTTGCCATTTTAACTTTTCTCAAACCAAGCCACCAAAGAAACAGCATGAACGGCGTAATGAACAAAAGCCAATTTTTTTGAAACGTTAATATATAATCGTAAATCCCATGTAGGATGAACGGTACAATTAAGGAATAGAAGATCCATTTGCTTCTTGGCATAGTAAACTTCCCTTTACCAAGGTAATAGCCCATGATAACACCAAAAAGAGCATGGCTTGATACAGGCAGCAAGGCTCTTCCTAATGCATATTCCACACCATTTGCTACAAGATAAAGAATGTTTTCAACAGTCGCAAAGCCAAGTGATATGGACACTCCATAAATGATTCCATCATATGGTTCATCAAACTCAATATGCTGATAAGCTGTAAAGAACAAAATAAACCATTTGAAAAACTCCTCTAAGAGGCTCGTTGTTACAAAGGAATTCAATAAATGAGATGGAACAGCTTCTTCGACGCGAAGAACATATTGGATAAACATGATTGGAAAAACAAGCAGAGCACCTGTTATAAATGCTCTAAACACTAGCGCTATCGGTTCTGATTCATATTGATCTTTTAAATAAAAATAACTTAAAAGCGCCAAGCCAGGTGCAATACCAGCGGATAGTATGGCTAACATTCGCTCTTTCCCTCTCCCTTTTTTGCCAGCGAACTTTTGCGGATTCTTATTTTCTTGCCGCTATCGCTTCAGCTATCTGGTCCCCATGGAACCTGCCATTTTCAATAAATATTTCGTTTGCATTATTGCCAGCTGCAATTACCCCGGCGATGAAAATTCCTTCCACATTCGTTTCCATAGTGTCCGGATTAAATACAGGCCTGCCAGAGTCTGCTTCGATTTCGACTCCCATCTTCTTAATAAATCCGTGATCAGGATGATATCCAGTCATCGCAAACACGAAATCATTCGCAATTTCCTTATTCTCACCTTGCTTCTTATACGTTAAGGTTTTTTCTTTAATTTCTACCACTTCTGAAGCAAATTCCATTTTTATAACACCGTTTCTGACAAGGGCTTCAAACTCTGGAAGAATCCACGGCTTAATGCTGCTTGAATATTCTGTGCCTCTGTACAATACCGTTACGCGGGCTCCTGCTTTCACCAATTCAATCGCAGCATCCACACTTGAGTTTTTTCCGCCGATTACTGTTACATCATGATTAAAATACGGGTGCGCTTCCTTAAAATAGTGGCTAACCTTAGGTAAATCCTCGCCTGGTACATTCATATAGTTCGGGTGGTCATAATACCCAGTTGCGACAATCACGTAATTGGCGCGGTATTCTCCCTTTGAGGTTTGCAATTTGAACAGGTTATTTTCCTTTGTTACATTCTGCACTTCTTCATATGCATGAATCCTTAAGTTTTTTCGTTTTGCTACTTCTCTATAATACACAAGCGCCTGATTTCGGTTTGGTTTATATTGTTCAGTAAGAAAGGCCACATCCCCAATTTCCAGCTTTTCGCTCGTGCTGAAAAAAGTCTGGTGAGTTGGATATCCATGTATCGCATTTACCACATTTCCCTTTTCAATGATAAGGGGGTTAATGTTGATTTTTTGCAAGGCGATAGCAGCAGCTAATCCACAAGGCCCAGCACCGATTATAATCGCTTGTTCTTCGTTCATGTTAATCTCTCCTAACTTCTATACAACTCTCATGCACAGCATGAGCAAAATATGTAAATACCTGAAAAAAAAATCTCCTATTTATAGCATAGGAGATTTTTGGTTATTATACAATAGTTTGTTATCCTAACTTAAATCCAGCCGCGGAATCTTGACGCTTCCGCCATTTTTCGAACACCGACCATATAAGCAGCCAATCTCATATCCACCCTGCGGATTTGTGCTGTTTCATAAATGTTCTCAAATGATTTGCTCATTACTTTTTCCAATTTTTCTTCGACTTCTTCCTCAGTCCAGTAGAAGCCTTGATTGTTCTGAACCCACTCAAAATAAGAAACTGTTACACCGCCGGCAGATGCTAATACATCCGGCACTAAAAGAATGCCTTTTTCCGTCAAGATTGTTGTAGCTTCAAGTGTTGTAGGCCCATTTGCCGCTTCTACCACAATGCTTGCTTTAATATTATGAGCATTTTTTTCAGTGATTTGGTTTTCAATTGCTGCAGGAACCAATATATCACAATCCAATTCCAAGAGCTCTTGGTTTGTAATCGTATTGTTAAATAAATTCGTTACCGTTCCGAAGCTGTCTCTTCTGTCGAGAAGATAGTCAATATCTAAACCATTTGGATCATGCAAAGCACCATATGCATCGGAAATTCCGATTACCTTAGCACCAGCATCATGCATAAATTTCGCTAAAAAGCTGCCTGCATTTCCAAAGCCTTGCACAACAACTCTTGCTCCTTTAATTTCGATGCCTTTTCTCTTGGCCGCTTCTCGGATGCAGATTGTCACACCTTTAGCAGTTGCCGTTTCCCTTCCATGTGAGCCTCCTAGTACGAGAGGCTTGCCTGTAATAAAGCCAGGTGAGTTGAACTCATCAATTCTGCTGTACTCGTCCATCATCCATGCCATTATTTGTGAGTTCGTGAAAACATCAGGTGCAGGAATATCCTTTGTCGGGCCGACAATCTGACTGATTGCTCTTACATAGCCTCTGCTCAATCTCTCCAGCTCTCTGAAGGACATGTCACGAGGATCGCAGACAATTCCACCTTTACCGCCGCCATATGGAAGATCAACAATTCCGCATTTTAGGCTCATCCAGATAGAAAGTGCCTTTACCTCTGTTTCTGTAACTTGAGGGTGGAATCTGATCCCTCCCTTTGTTGGGCCGACTGCATCATTATGCTGTGCCCGGTAGCCAGTGAATATTTTCACACTGCCATCGTCCATCCTTACAGGTATCTTCACTGTCATCATACGGATCGGTTCCTTCAGTAGTTCATACACCTCATCAGAATATCCTAGCTTATTCAATGCCTTATGAATGATCGTTTGTGTTGATTTTAAAACATCGTGTTGCTCTTCAACAATCTTTTTTTCATTAGACTTTTTGGCTACCATTTAATGAATCCTCCTAAAAAACTGCAAAGTTAAATTATCATTTTTAACGGTCAAAATTCTCATTAAAGACTAGCATTTCCTTTTTGTCTACATACATTTTAACTTACTTTAAAATTATAGTATGTACATTTCTCGAAGTACACTCAATAAAGAACTCATTGCTGCTAACTTTTTTTATAAATGGATCGTCTCTGTAGCCGTTGCATAACCTTTTTTTGGTATGCAGGACAGAGCCAATTAATCAAAATGACTTGCCACTGTGGAAAGATGTTTTATAGTATGCTCTCCTTTTTAATATATTCAAAAAGATACAACTTTGTCCTTATCTTTCACACTATTTTGGCATATTCTTTTCTTTTTACTAAATAGAGATTGCTTGACACACCTATAAAGAATTAAGATATAATTCTTTATCATTATCTTATCATTTTTCCTCGAAATTACCAATGATGAAGTTAACTGATTTTGATTTTTTTACGTGTAAATTTAAGGCCGCGAAAATACAAAAAAGCTCTTTACTGGCAAAATGCGGCCAAAAAAGAGCTTGAGGGAAAAAACCGAGTAAAAAGCATTATATTTTGTCTTCATTTAAAATATTGGTTGATCATCTCAATCGCGTTTTTCTTTTGGATTGTACACCCGTATTCCTCAATCATGTGGATGCTCTTGATGCTTGCTTCACCGAATTCACTTAAGATTGCTGCTGCCTGTGCTTCCTTGACAGCCTGAATATCAGGAAAATACAAGTAATATTTGCCATCAGCGCTCGAGAATGTTCCGCCGGAAAATCCTGCTTGAAAAAGCACCTTACATGCTTGAATGGCATCTTCAAGATCAGAGAACTCATATAATATATCAACAGTTTCTTCAACAGTAACCTGCATCTCCAAAAACCCTTCTGCCAACAGTTCCTCATCTTGGAATTCTTCCTCGTTCATCGTCAAGATCATGACCATTCCTTGTGCCTTCATCGAGAAAATCTCCACCGCAACAGAACCATGTATTTCCAAATCAAACATATCATTAGCTTCTTCGAGCATTTCATGAAAAAAATATTGCCATTTTATCGAGTCTTTCCATATATCATCTTTCGTCAGTCCACGTTCATACAGATCATCAAATGTCAGGTATATCTTTATTCTATTATGATTCAATCGTTCTAAGCGCATGACAATGCCTCCTGCTTCTATCTGAAAAAACTCTTACTGTAGCGTATGAATGAAGCAGGAAAACGGTGATTTGTCTGTATTATTTAGATTCGTTTATCTTTAGTATGCTGGATTTTAATAATATGCGTTTCCGGTTTGGCTCCAAGCCTTAACGGTATGGAGGTTGTGCCGTATCCATTGCTGACTAGAATAGTCGTTTTCCCAATGACCTTCGTAGTTCCTTTCTCATATGGACCGAACCCTAATATCCGAATTTGTCCACCGTGAGTATGACCGCTCAGCACTAAAGTCACTCCATCATCGTCCGTTAAATCTTCCATTACTTTCGGATTATGACTGACAAGTATTTTGAAATCAGATTTCTTGATGCCTTGTAAAGCCATTTCTAAATCATCGTGTTCTAAGGAACGGTCTTCAATCCCAGCTAAATGCCATTTTTGTTTTTTCGGAGATGTAAAGGAAACCGATCTATTATCAAGAACCGTTACATTCTCTTCAGCAAAAAGCTCCTTCAGCTTTTCTATATCTGCTTCATAGTCATTATTTCCCCATACGAAAAAAACGGGGCCAATTTCTTTAAGCTTTCTGAGATTACTGCGGACCGTATCAAACTGGACGCCCTTTTCAAGTAAATCTCCGCCAATAATAACAAGCTCTGCAATTCCCTTTGCTTCCTCCACAATGGCAGGAGATACTTCCCTTCTATGTATATCAGAAATGAAAAATATCGTAATTTCCTTGAATGTCATTGGAAAATTAGGAAAGTAAAACATCTCATATTTCAAGTTATCCTCCATTGCATTCTTATGCATCTTTACAATCAATGCTATTCCTGCAAGGATCATCAGGATGACTGCCACAACAACCAACACAAGCATACCCTTCCCCCCCCTTTTTTTAGTCTATTGAATTATTGTATAATGTTCACTTTGTTTTTACCAATAAATCGACAGCTTGTTTTAAGCGAAGTCCTCAAATTAACAAGGCATTTTACGTGTTCCTTCTACTATAATTGTCTTTTCATGAAAAAATTTACATTTTCAGTTTTCATAAACGAAAACAGGGAGGCTCAGGACCTCCCTTTCCAATTTGGTAAACCTTGATTTTATATTACTTCTTGGGTATGAGGATTAATGTTAATACTTCGCCTCCCTTTAAACAGTTTGGATTACCTTACCTTCACCGTTGCTTACCGCTAGCAATGTTTTCAATAATTTGATTTGTAATTTAGGTATAAAATTGGATATCTGAGTTCTTATGCTCCAATATTATTTTTTTGCGTAAACTCCGTTACTCCGCTTCCCATTGCATCATGGCTGCTTTGACAAATTTGGGCTGACGCTGCTTAATTTGAAATGCCTCTTTTCTAACCATCTATTTTAAAATAGATTCATAGCTAAATTTCTCCTTCGAGCCTTTCATAAGAATTGCCGCAAGCAATGCCAACACAACTCCTAAAGCTAATAAAATCCAGATACTTACAAGCAGTAATCCTGTAAATTGTCCAACCACGAGGAGTATCACCGGCAGGACTAGGAAGACTGTGCGCTGCTGGGCTTCCTCCACTGTCTGTGCTTTCGCAGATGCGCGTACAATTAGCGTAATGGCAATCAAAGAGATGGCCGGAGATATAAGCAGCATGATAATCATCCAACTAATGTCAGGCAATATAATGGCGCCTGTCGTTAAAACTATTTCAATTTCCATGACAAGAATCATTGCGAAGAATGATGTAAACGAGACAATCATGCTCATCAAAAAGGAAGCAAGTATTTTTGATTGGAATATTTGCCGCAATGATAGCGGGCAATAAAGTAACGTTTCCAGTGTGCGATTTGCTTTCTCCCCGACAATGGAACTTGCCGCCATTACAGAAGAAGCCATTATTGGAATGATTAAAAAGAATACAGGCATAATGTTGTTCAGCACAAGCTTTATTATATTCTGATTGAAGTTGCCTGCCTGTTCCGCAAGGGGAAGCATCTCTAACAGCTTTTGAAATTCAGCTGTTTCTTCTGGCACAAAGTGTATGACTAGGATAAATATCGAGGGTAGGATGACTGTCAATACCAGCGGTACAATCAACATAACGGAAAACATTTGCTTGTTACTTGTGATTCCTCGTAAATCCTTTTTTATGATGGCTCTTTGCATTGCATTAATCATTTAATGGTCTCCTTCTGCTTTTCTTTTTCAATTAAATTGAAATAGATATCCTCCAGCGAAGGACGCTTCATTGACACATGGTAAACATCGCCACCTTCTTCTACGATGCTAGAGACAATATGGGGGATTTCCTCTTCCGTTTGAATATCCATTTCAAAATTCCGTTCTCCTATTTTTCGATATGACAGACTGCCGGGTAGCTTGCTGGCTTTTATCTTGACTTTCATTCCGGAAATAACCTTGGAACGAAGCTGCTCAAGACTTCCAGATGCGAGTAAAGTTCCCTGATTCATCAATCCAAATGAGGTGCAAACCTCCTGCGCATAGCGCAATTGATGGGTACATAAGAATATGGTCATTCCTTTGTCACGTGCAAGACTTTGGATCAGTTTGTTGACACTTTGGGCACTTTCAGGATCAAGCCCGGAGGTAGGTTCATCTAAAAACAGGACTTTGGGTTGATGAATCAACGCGCGAGCAAGGGAGAGCCGTTGGCGCATACCTGTAGAATAGGTGGTTAGTTTTTTATCTTTCGCATCCGAGAGATTCAACTTTTCTAATAGAGATTCAGCGTGTCTTTCACTCTGGCCAGAACTTTTGCCGAATGCAGAGGCATAAAAAATGAGGTTTTGAATCCCTGTCAAATTGTCATACATCTGCGCATGTTCCGTCACAACACCGGATAGACCATGCACTTTTTCTGGATTTAGAGTCGGATCAATTCCTAACACCCGGCAGCTTCCCGCAGAAGGTGTGAGCATGCCATTCAAAACTTTGATAGTAGTGGTTTTTCCGGCACCATTCGGGCCTAAAAATCCAAAAACTTCACCTTGCTCAAGAGTGATGCTTATATTATCCACCGCCTTTTTACCCCCGGGATATATTTTTGACATATGATCTATAACAACTGCTTTCATTATCAAACCTCCTTATTTTCAATCAAAGTACTATGCTCTTAACCGTTGGTCAGATTCTTCCGGAGATTAATCCTGGGGTAGCGCTGTCTCCATTTTGATTATTGTTTTTAGCCAGCTATCAATAAGAGCAAAAAATCATCTCCGTGAAGATGCAAAAGATAAATGATACAAAACCAACTCAGTGTAATTCTCTGATAACTCTAATACTTATCCCATTCACTTCAGCGTTATATTGTCCTTGCACTGCGGATATATAATAACTTGCGGTTCTCTTGCATTCATTCACCACTCCTGAAGGCGTTCCCATCATGGAATATATTAGAGAAAGCAAAGCCTTCTCCCGAATGCCCTTTAACGTTCATAGAGGAAGTAACTACGGATTTTCCCGAACTTTCCTTACCATCTAAATCTTGATAACGTACAAAGCTTGTTTAACCCCTAGAACACCCGATGTTAAATAATGGGAATATCCTCTTATCCATTCACTGTCTAACTGTTCAAAAGCAGAATCTGACTCAGCTGCTTGCTTATAATAGAAATTATACCCCTCTGCCTCTTCTATCCCCTGCCACCTCTAGCTCTCCATTTGTGTTTAGCACAACTACATTCTCGTTCGAATAATTACTGATAGATGAAATGCTAGAATTAGTTTCAGCTGCATTTGTAGGTATTGCAGCAGCCTATATAATAACAATGGGTGATACTAAAGCAATCGCGATTGCCTAGAATGCTTTTCTTTTTCCCTTCTAATTTTTTAGAAATTTTAAATACCCCTTAGAAAGTCAACATTGATTTAAAGCGTTTCCAATAAGTTGTGGCGGAAAAATAATTCTCAATACAAATATAACAAGTAAAAGAATAATTTTCTGCAGGACTTTTACTCTAATCTCTGAAAATGGTATTATCAGCATCCTTTTATCGTAATAGTATAGAGGTCATGAGAATTTCACTTTCAAAAACGCAAGCAGATTTTAATCATGTCTAGTCTATCTTACATTGTAAAATCCCTTCGCTTCACTAATGGAAATGAAAAACTCTCCAGTAGCGGAGAGTTTTTCATTTATTCTATTTCATCTATCTTCTGCTTTAAATATTTAGCGATTTCTGTTTGCCCAAATTGTCTAGCATATTCATATGCATCCATATTCTTAATATTCTCTCCTGTATATCTAATTGAAATATCTATTCCCTTTTCAACTAGAAACTCAGCTACATCTTTATGCCCGCCATAAATTGCTCCAAATAACGGATTTCTGTTTGCCAAGCTCACATCTATTTCTGCACCATGCTCTATTAAATACTTCACTATTTTCAAATGCCCAGCTCCTGCTGCCAAATTTAATGAAGAAGCATCAAAGATATCACCTTTTGTATTAACATCGATTCCTTTTTGAACTATACTCTACTATTCCAAAATGTCCTTTCTTTGCTGCAACATGTAACCAGGTACCAAATGGAGTCATTAAGTGTGGATTATCATCTATTAAATGCTTTACTTCATTAATATCACCAATCTTTATAGCATTTCTTATCGTTTTATTTACAATTTTTTTATCCATAATATTAGCCCTTCTGTATTTTCTAATATCTTGTACTAGCTATGCACCTTAATCTTCAAGTCCTTCAACTATATCATCAAAGTCATGCCCATTTCTCCAATAGCCCTTAACCGTTTCACTATTTCCTCTAAAGCATCAAGACTCTGTTGTCCTACTTGGGCATTTGGTGCCAAGACAAGATTTCCTTCCCTATAAATGTTTTAACTTTCTATATACTTTATAGTAATAGCACCCATTAATCAAAAACCAAATACTATTAGCAATCCGCATCAAGTTACTTCTTCGGTCAAAAAACATTAGAATGATTTTGCAAATCATTCATATTATTGTAAAGATATGAAAATAAAGGAGGGCTTTTTGTTATGAGTCAGTTTTATAAAAAATACCACCCTTATATAAGCCCTAATGATCCTTGCCCGCCATTGAAAACAAAAGTATATTCCACCCCGCCCAATTTATATATGGGCTTTCAGCCACCCCATTTGCCGCAATTTACACCAATGGAAGCACTCAAAGCAGGAACATTATGGAAAGCTTTTTATGACCCTTATTATAGTCCTTATGAAAAAAGAGAAGGTGATGCATGATGAAACAGCTGCCTGCAGAATATTATCAGCTTCTTGAACAGCTGCAAGCTGTTGACTTCGTACTGGTCGAATTAACACTTTATCTTGATACACATCCGAATGATCAAGATGCAATCAATCAATTTAATCATTATGTTAAAGAAAGAGAAAAGTTTAAACAGCTATATGAAAGCAGGTATGGTCCACTTCTGCAATTCGGAAACAGCTATTCTGGCAGTCCATGGGATTGGGACACAGGGCCATGGCCTTGGCAAGTATAAATGATTGAGGGGGCATTGATATGTGGCTTTATGAAAAGAAATTGCAGTATCCTGTTAAGGTCAGCACCTGTAATCCCATGCTGGCTAAATTTCTGATAGAGCAATACGGCGGCGCAGACGGGGAACTGGCTGCAGCACTGCGCTATTTAAATCAGCGTTATACGATACCTGATAAAGTGATTGGCCTTTTAACAGATATCGGCACAGAGGAATTTGCTCATTTAGAAATGATTGCAACAATGATCTATAAATTAACTAAAGATGCAACTCCAGACCAACTAAAAGCTGCCGGCCTCGATGCGCATTATGTCACACATGAAAAAGCGTTATTTTATCATGATGCTGCAGGTAATCCGTGGACTGCTACATATATCCAGGCTAAAGGTGACCCGATTGCGGATTTATATGAGGATATTGCTGCTGAGGAAAAGGCGCGGGCGACCTATCAATGGATTATTAACATGAGTGATGATCCTGACTTAAATGATAGCCTGCGGTTTTTGCGGGAAAGAGAAATTATTCATTCCCAGCGGTTTAGAGAAGCGGTTGAAATTATTAAAGAAGACAGAGATCGAAAGAAAGTATTTTAGAATATGCAAAAAGAGACTAAAGTACAGTATTTTAGTCTCTTTCTCTACTTTGTTTCATGGAAAAGATTAATGTCATACTCCTGTTTCATCATATAAAAAACATGGTGGCGGCCCTTCCACTCTTCTTCCTTCTTCCAAAGATCTTTAGCTTTATCGATAATTTCACAACGGAGCTCATGATATTCCTTCTCTGCTTTATCCTTTTTTTGTTTAAGAACATTCATAAATCCGAAGGAACCAACAATCATGGCCAGTGCATAGAGATTAAATGTTTTAGCGATAAAAATAGAAAACATGATGGCAAAGGAATGGGAGAACGGAACGGCAATATGTTTATACAGCCAGTAAGCGTAAAAAAATCCAAAAATAATTGTCAGCCACATAACAAATAAATGCCTTGTTTTTATCATGTCAAATTTACGTTTTTTCTCCACTAGCTTTTGCAGCATTTCCTTTGTCGTTTCATCTGTATTGCTGTCAAGATTTAATATCGACGATTCCATATGCCAATCCTCCTTCCCTTTCACTATATGAAAGGAAAGGACAAGTTAGAATCATTTATTTAGCGGTTATTGTGGAATTTTTAATACTTGCCCAGCCAGTACATTATCACTTGTAAGCTGGTTTGCTTGCTTAATGATCTCTATTCCAGTTTTAGAGTTATAATATTTCATCGCTATTCTGTATAGTGTTTCATTAGCTGCTACAGTATGATAGATAACCGATTGTTGGGAGGCTGCTTCTGCATTTTCTGTTTCTGTTTTTTCAACCGGTTCCTGCTTTTCCACCTCAGAAGCAGCTGCCTTTTCCGCTTGGCTGTCTGCTGTGGTTTTTTCCTGTTCTGCTGCTGTTTCTTGTTTCTTTGCAGCCTGCTCTTTTTTCTGTTGTTCTGTTTCTTGTTTCTTTGCAGCCTCTTCTTTCTGTTGTTCTGTTTCTTTTTGCTTGGCTACTTCTTTTTCTTCCTGCTCAGCACTGGCTGCTTGTTCTTTTGCGGTTTCATCAGGCTTTTCTTCTGCTTCACTGTCTTCTTTTTCTACTGTTACATTACCAGTTGCAGAACTACTGCCCTTTTGTTCAACGCCTATCTGCTCGAATTGATTGGAAGAGCTGTTCACTGGAAGCACTGTGTCAACTGAATAGCGGTTTATCATTTCATGTATGCCGAGCAATAGTACAGGCAGGGCAATAAAAGAAATAGCAAGAATCGTCATGCCTGTATACTTTTGGTTTTTCTTTTTCTTTTTTTTCTTTTTATGATGAACAGCTCTGCGCGACGGCAGTTCTTCTGTTACTCTGCTTGGAATCGGTTGAGCTGGCTTTTCACTTTCTTCCAACCGAGAAAGCCGTTTTTTCTGCCGTTCTGCTTGAACTCTGTAAGGATCTTCTCTTGTCATGAACATCCCTTCCCCCTAAACATATTTCAAACGTAATAATATTAGTCAAAAACCTTATATCTAATCAGCAAACCAAGGAAAAAGTCGATTGTAAAATGCATGATAATGGTCGCCAGTAAACTTCCTGTCCACATATATAAAAACCCAATTAAAAGACTTATAAAGATGATGTTTACAAATAAAAACCAATTAAATAAATATCGGTAGTGGATGACTGCAAAGATAATGCTTGCTGCCAATAATCCTAAATTTGTTTGAAGGATACCGCGAAACAATATTTCTTCACTGATACTAATCACAGCAGCGATTATGGCGATATGAGCTGGATGCATATTTTGAAATATTCGTTTGTTTAGTCCGCCGTCATCATGATACTTTTCAGGTAGATATCTCATAAATATCATATCGAGGCCAACAACCGCCGCACCTAAGGCAAAGCCGATTAAAATATGGTTCCAATTAAAGAGGCTTAAAGAAGTAAATAGATCTTCTATCTGGAATACGAATATACCTAAGCCTGCAGAAATAATTAATAATATAAATTGTGTTATATATAAGTGCTTTATAAGCTCTTTATCAGACAAAGTATTTAACAGCTGGGAATATTTTTGTTTATTCATCGGCTTTTTCTCTTCTCTTATTTAGAATAAAAGCAAGCTGTCTTTTCCAGCCATCACCAACAAGCTCTGCCTTATCATTAATAGGCTGACCCGCATAAAACCTCTCCATATTCAAACCGCAATTATCACAGCATACGGAATTAATTGGTGCTTCTTTTTCCTGGAAATAGCTCGTCAAATAGGATCTGCGGCATTGCTTTAATAATACCCATGCAAGCATATCGTGTATGCTTTGTTTTTTAACAGCAAGCCTGTTCTTGCAAAATTCACTAAAATGGTTAAGCTTTGCTTCTATTTGCTTGCAGGTTTTTCCTTCTGGCTGAACATAGGCAGTTAGCACTCGCCATTGAGTTTCAGTGAATTGCTCCATTATCCAAGCCAGCTCTTTTTCAGCCCAATCTTCATATGTAGTATATGGAAGCAGAGACCTTCGCAGTTGATTTAACTGCAGCTCATTCGGCAGCTCCATTTCCGTGAGCTGATAAGCAAGCGTTTCGTCACCTGGCACATATAAGAGGATGGAAATACTGTTTTGACGGTCTCTGCCAGCCCTGCCGATTTCCTGTAAAAAAGACTCTACTTGTGTTGGGAAATGATAATGAATAACATAACGGATGTTCTCCTTATTAACTCCCATGCCGAATGCACTTGTTGCACAAACGATATCAAGCTGGCCATTCAAGAACTGTTGCTGAATCAAGATGCGATCCTCTTGGGACATGCCGCCATGATAGGCATTTATTCTTTTACCCGAGTTTTGCTTAAGTTCTGCAGCGGTTTGCTCTGCCAGCTTTTTGCTTGAAAAATAAATGATGCCAGGTCCTTGCAGTGTGTTTGTCAGTTCTTCAAGCCTTTTCCTTTTTTCTATCCCACTCGATAAAATTTCTGCTGTTAAGGCAATATTGGGTCTGTCGACACTGTAAATGACTTGTTCAACAAATTCTAGAGCTAATGATGATATAATATCTTTTCGGATGGCGGGAGTGGCTGTTGCTGTAAGTGCCAATGTTAATGGATTTCCCAACTCCTTGCGCACTATCCCTAAATTTTGGTACTCTGGTCTGAAATCATAGCCCCATTGGGAAATACAATGAGCTTCATCGACAACAAATAAACCAATTTCCAGTTTTTTCAAAACATTCAATATATAGGGTGTTCCAATCATTTCTGGGGAAATAAACACGAATTTATACTTGCGTATATTTTTAATTACGTCATTTCGCTCTTGCCAGTTTAAAAAGGAATTAATGGCAACAGCACTTTTTTCGCCATTCATTTTCATTTGTTCGACTTGATCTTGCATGAGTGACAGTAATGGCGAAATGATGATGACCGTCCCTTTCAGAAGTTTCCCAGGCAGCTGATACACCAATGATTTCCCTGTTCCAGTCGGCAGCATTGCCAATGTATGACGATTCTCCATTAATGCTGAGATTGCTTCCTTTTGTCCTGGACGGAAAGAGGGCAGCGAAAATAATTTCATTAGGTTTTTTTCTAAATTCAATTTATGCCTCCCCCTAACTTCGCAAGAACGATTCTTATTTCAAAATATGACACTTCAGGAAGCTGTTGTTTGATTTGCTTCAACGACTTGGAAGCAGTAACTTCTGCGATTTTTTTTATTTTAGCTATTTTGTCGGGACTAACATATTCTTCAATCGAAAAATCAGGGATATTTAACACGAGTTCTGCGATATGATCTTCAATTGTACTCATCTTCAAACGTCGCATTGTACTTATTTCGTCAAGGCTTAAGCCTTTTTGAATATATTCATATGTCGCTTTGGTTGAATTAGTCAAAATATATGCAGTATTATCATCCATCACCATTTGTCTTAAAAATGGGAATTTTTCTTTAGCACTGAGAATTTTCTTCAGCATAAAGTGAAGCAATGACAGAAAGTAAAGCTCATAATAACTTCTGTCTATCCCAAAACTAGCTGCCGCTTGCTCTGGAGTTAGCCCAATATGCTCTGACCCTGTTAACCTGCACACAAGGTATTCAGGTAACACTGCTTCATCATCGAGGCAATCAGCCAATTCTTGGTAAAGCTGTTCATTCAGTGATTGTCTGTCGCCAGCATAATTCTGCAATGCTTGCTTCATCCACGCCTGTACTACGATATTTCGCTGAATTGGCATATAGCGATTATCGCCTTTGGAAAGATGGGAGGCAACTTGAACAGAAAGTGCCAGCCGCTCCCAAAATCCTACAGCAATTCGGTGATATTTCCAGCCATTTAAATGGGTAGGAATAGGGTATTCTATAAGTAAACGCGCAAACTCATCTTCTTGTTTCGGATTGATGTCATAATGCTGAAATGTTTTTCCTTCAGCAGTCCATTTCTGCTCTTTTAAAGCAGAAATAATCCTGTCGAACTCTGCTCTTGATAAATTCGGGTATGTTTGAAAAAAAGGCATAAGTTCAAAAATATGGATATCCTGTATCGTTTGCGCTGATTTTTTGCCGTTTAGGATATGAAGGACAGAGTAGATAGTTCTTTCTCCCTTTATTCTTTGTAAACAATATAACACGATTACCTCAATAAAGGTCATATACGAAAACTCCTTAAAATAATGGTTCATGTCGAATTATGTACTTTCTTGCTTTATATTTTACCACGAAAACTGTACTTGGAGCTAAACTTGAATCATTAATGCGAGGTTTATTCCTTTATATTGGTCTTTTTTATTGAAAAGTTATACATTCAGTTTTACAATAAAGGATGGATAGTAAAGATGTATCATTATTTATAAATGCATATTACTTAACAAAAGAATACTGGAGGTTTTTACGACTCATGGCAAAATATACGATTGTTGATAAAGATACATGTATTGCTTGCGGTGCATGTGGAGCTGCAGCTCCTGATATCTATGATTATGATGATGAAGGCTTGGCATTTGTAATGCTTGACGATAACGAAGGAACTGTAGAAGTTCCAGAAGTATTGCTTGACGATATGCTTGATGCATTTGAAGGCTGCCCAACAGATTCCATTAAAGTGGCAGATGAGCCGTTTGAAGGCGACGCATTAAAATTCGAATAATAAAAAAAGCAAAAAGAGTTTTTCTCTTTTTGCTTTTTTTATTATTATGCTACCTTACGATATTGAGCTTGCTTTGTGATCCAGCCTTTCATTTTCGTAAAAACAAGCAGGAACAAGGCTGAAACGATAGCGCCTTTAATAAGGTTAAACGGCAGGATTAAGGAAATTACATATGCACGCATTTCGGCAGATGTCATTGGGTCCCATCCGATAAACTTAATATAAACTGGCAATAGTACAAAATAATTGAAGAAGCTAAGGGCTATACTCATCACAAGGGCACTTGAGATAAGGCCGAGCACCATTCCCAATTTTGATTTCAATTTATTGTAGATGAAATAGGCAGGCAGGATAAATGCAACTCCAGCAATGAAGTTTGCTAAATTTCCTACAGGTATTCCAATCTCACTGTTATGGACAATATAATCCAGAAGGTTTTTTATCAACTCTACCAATATACCTGCAACTGGACCAAGAATTAACGCTGTTACCAATGCTGGCAAATCACTGAAATCCAATGTCAAAAATGGAGGAAACGTTGGAAGCGGGAACTTGATAAACATAAGCACAAAAGCCATGCTGCTCATCATTCCAATCAAGACAAATTTCCTTACATTCATTTTCTTTTTATTCATTTCTTACTCTCTCCTTTTAGGATCCATCTGCCTAAGAAGAGAGATTCAGCAATTTTGTTAAGGCACGCCAAATAAAAACCTCAAGCTAACATGAGCTTGAGGGAGTGTTTAAAGGCATACTTAACAAACGTTCTAACTAATAATTTTTTCGAACGATTGCAGAACCTCCATCTTCTCCCATCCAGACTTTACTGTCGGTTTTGGATTTTCACCAAATCAGCCTAACGAATAGGCTCGCGGACTTAGAGCAATACTCCTCACCGCCGGTCGGGAATTACACCCTGCCCCGAAGATAGATCAATATTTTATTTTTTTACTAATTTATATTATACATAAGATTGGCTGTTATGGGAAGAACATTGCTTATAATAAAAGCGGGAAGTTTTATCGGAATTAAAAGGAGATTTTCGAACTGGGGCAACTCACAAAGAAAGAAACATACTGGGAACTTTGTTTATTGCCCATTCTCACTTAGTGATACTACTTTTATGTAAGTCAAACCTTTAAGGAATACATTATTCATAATAGATGTTCACATTAGGTGTGATGCCGCTATTTTTATCTTCCTGCTCCTTTAATTGCTTAAATTGAAGCAGACTCATGCTTTCAGGGGGAAGCAAGGCAGGTTGTTCACCTAATATTGCGCTTATTTCGTTTTCTTTTATGTAATAGATTGCTTTTTTATATGGAACTTGCCCAAGAGTTGGGTTATAGCCTACCGGCTCTTCTACCGTTATTTCCAAAGTTTCTGGTTTTACCTCTGCCTGTTTTTCGGCTTTTGCCTTTTCTTTTTTATTTTCTTTCGTGGTTACTTCTTTTTTTACAGGTTTGCTTTTTGCTTCAGCAGCTTCCTGTCTCGCTGGTTTCGCTGCTGCTTCGACTGTCTGTCCCACTTCTGCCTCTCCTAATGCCAATATCGGGTTTATCGCATTTTCCTTTGTTACCGTCCATTCTTTTTCGTGAATCTCAAAATGCAGGTGGACGCCAGAGGAATGGCCAGTATTGCCCATCTTCCCAATGAGGTCGCCCATTTCAACCTTTTGTCCTTCCTTCACTACTCGTTCATTTAAATGGGCATAAACGGTTTCTAAGCCATTAGTATGCTTAATAAAAATTACATTCCCGTAGGATTGGGAATAATAAGACTTTGTGACATTGCCGCTGTCTACAGCAAATACAGCAGCTCCAAGGTCACCTGCAATATCAATTCCTTTATGATCTCCATGTCTTGTATTAAATGTATCTGAAATCATGCCTTCACTCGGCCAAGTCCACCCTTTGGTGCGTTCAGACAGTGAAGGTGATTTAGCTTCTGAATGCTTGCCTCCTAAAAATAACAAGCTGACAAACAGAAGCATTATTGCAGCTATGAGCAGCCGTCTGATATAGTCTCCCATTGTATCCTCCTTTTTTTCCTAACACGAAAATAACCTGCAACAAATATTTGTTGAGAGAAAAAAGAAAATTGAAAAGTTCCTCTTTCACCATATGAGTACATGTTTCGTTATAGAACTGATCAGTCCACCTAGATGAAAGTGACAACCATTAGCATAAGAGCATTTGCCTAGTCTCCTAAAAGCTATGAAACAAATGTTAGTATGGGATATGTTCTCTTAATTCATGCATTCTTTTTCACCGTCTAACAAAAACAACTAAAAAAAGCTCCAGCTAAGCTGGAACTTTTTTAATTCATTTCTCGTTTATTTGCCGCTACAGGAACTGGGATTTCATCAGTAAATACAAATCTTCCAATTTGATTAATCCCAGCGTTTTCAAATCTCACTGTTTTAAATTGGAAATCCTTAGCGGTCAGCAAGATCGATTCTATAGCTCTAAGTGTAGCTTTATCCGCATGTAGGACGCTGTCTTTTGTTAAATACAGCTCCAATTCACTTGTTTCTATATTTGGAACTATCTTCTCGAAACGGATATTGTCAGGGATTGATGCAGACAGACCATATTCCGGCATATCCTTTTGCATATTGATAAGTGCGGTCTCAATATCATGATACGGTGTCTCCCAAGGAACATACAGGGCATTTTCAGCCTCGACTGAATCTGTTAAGAGATAGTACCCTCTGTTTTCAAGCTGCTGATAATATATCTCCGTCAAATCTCTGTCACCAACTAATACTCCCTTTTGACCCTTTCTCCTGAATTCCATTTTATCGGCACCGACACTTTCCAGCTGCTGATAAACAATAGAGTTTAAGAAGTCATCTGAACCGATTGCTCCAAGGGATGTGACATCATCTGCGAAGTCAATAATAACTGTCTTATTGCTCATGTCATAACTGACTGTCCCATCAAATGGGTAATAGTTATCAAGGCCCCAGCTTGTTTCCTCAATGGCAGACATGTATTTTTTATACAGGTCAAATTTAGATAAGCTGTCCGGATTTTCAACAAGAATGCTGACAGGCACTGCCACCTGCAGATTCTTATCAGGAATAGGGTATGTGAGCAGCTCTTTGTCTCCTACTTCTTCTGCATACAAAGCTGTTGTTTGTAATTCAACATCTGCCTGTCGATTCTCGACTTCTCCTGACTGCTCTTTCATTTGGAACGAAGATGAGTTTTCTGTGCTTTGGCTGTCTTCATTAATTGCTATATATTTGCTGTTTTCGGATGAAGATGAATCACTTAAATTATAATTGCCGTTATTTGACCGAAAGAAGCTTTCTCCTATAACAATAAGAAGCATGAAAGCAAATACAGAAGCGACTGCTGGCATGAGCCAAGGACGGCGAATCCGTTGTTTAGACTTGCCGGCCGCAATATTTTGATAAATGCTCTTTGGGTCCCGTTCATCCTTAATGGCCGGGAATTGCCTCAACAGGCTTTTTAGCTGCTCATCGCTCCAATTGTTTTTTTCCATTGTATTCCTCCTCTCTCGTCCATTCCTCCATATGTTTTTTTAGTGCTTTTAAAGCGCGGTGCTGTGTTGTCTTTACCTTACTTTCTGTCCAGCCGAGTGTTTCTGCCGTCTCTGCAATGGACCGTTCCTGAATATAGCGAAGAATAAGGACCATCTTTTGGTCCACTGTACATACCTTTAAAGCTTGATATAAATATTGCACTTCTTCAGATAGTATAGCCACTTCCTCTGGCAGAGAATCATCAGCTTTGATTTGCTGTTTAGACCAATCAAACTTCTCCATGATTCTGTCCTTCCAGTTTTTATTTTTACGAAAATGGTCGATCGCTACATTCCGTGCAATACTGAACAGCCACGTTTTTTCTGCACTTTTCCCTTCGAAACGGTCATAGGATTTCAATACGCGAATATATACTTCCTGCACTAAATCTTCTGCCGTCTCTTTATGGCTGACCATATAAAATAGAAATTGAAAAACGTCATGATGATATTTTTTATATAGTTCATCAAAAACGGAGTCCATCAGTTTCTCCTCCCCGTTTATAAAATTAGTCGTATTGTTTTCCACAATAGTTACGGATTTTTTTCTTCTACAATAATTTTTTATGTAATTATTAAGATTAATCGTATTTTTAAGCAAAACAAAAAGGAAGGAATAATCCTTCCTTATGTTCTATTATGTTAAATTGTTTCTTGTGAATCAAGAAGAATCGGCAACATCTCTAAATTTATTCAACATTTCGGGGCAAAAAGATAAAAAATGTCGTTCCATGACCATACTTGCTTGTGACAGATATATGGCCATTATGAGCCTCCACGATATTTTTGGCAATGGCAAGCCCCAGTCCTGTGCCCGCGCTGCCTCTCGTCCTTGCCTTATCCGCCTTGTAAAAGCGCTCAAAAATATATGGCAAATCCTCTTCTTTAATCCCGGCACCGTTATCTTCTATTTCCAAGTAAATGCCGACATTATCTGATTTTGCATTGATTTTCACAGTACCATTGTCTTTCGTATGCCTGATGCAATTGTCGATAATATTTGTGACCACCTGCTCCATTTTATCAACATCCATCACAAATGGCGTCATATCCTCTTGGATATCCATCGTTATTTCAATATTTTTTTCTTTTGCGATTGCATTAAACTTCCGTGCAACCCGATGAAAGAAGGAAGTCATTTCCACTTCATCTAGGAATAGCTCAAGATGTCCCGCTTCCATCCTTGCTAAATCAAGGAGCTCATTGACAAGGCGGCCCATGCGAAGAGATTCGTCATAAATGATTTTGGCCATTTCCTGCTTTTCTTCCTCAGATTGTGCAATATTATCTACAATGGCTTCACTATAGCCTTGCAGCATACTGATCGGTGTGCGCAATTCGTGAGATACGTTAGCAATAAAATCGTTGCGCAGCTTGTCCAGCTTCCGCTCTTCGGTCATATCCCTAATAACTGCAATAGCTCCTCTTATCTGTTCCCTATTATAGAGGGGACTTACAATAATCACCCACGCTCTATGCGAAAGCTTCATCTCGGCAATTTGCTCTTCTCCCGTGCCGATGGCAAGCTGAAACAGTTCTTTCACTTCTGCAGGCACTTGCTCTTGCAGCGGCTCACTGCTGCCTTGTTCATAATGCCAATATTGCAGAAATCTTTCTGCCGGAGGATTTGTTATAAGCAAACTTCCGTTTTTATTAAACGTAAGCACACCGTCTGCCATGCCGCTCAGTATATTACCGAGCTGTTCTTTTTCTTGGCTTAAGGCATTTATGTTAAAGTTCAGCCGTTTTGCCATTTGATTAAATGCTACAGACAGCTCCCCTATTTCATCTTGAGACCATATTGGAACAGTAGTCTCGAAATTCCCTCTTGCCAGCTCCATTGCAGCCTCTCTCATCTTGCGGAGAGGGGCTGTAATTCTAGTAAGCAAAAAGAAAGCAAATATTGTTGTTAAAATAATGGCGACAACAGCAGCTAACACAATAAACTTCGTTGTTGAGTTTTTTGTATCATTAAGAACAGACAGATTTTGAAAAACATAGACTGCACCAATCGGTTTATCTCCCTGAAGTATAGGAACACCGCTTGCTGTCACTTCAACATTCTCATTTGTTCCTTCGCTTGCAAGTTTAATTGTTTGCATAGTCTCCTTGCCGTTAACGTTCACTTGTTTAAGCTGTTTGCTTGATAGGGCCGTTTCCATTGAATCCTGCGTAAATTCACTGTCCGGAGATATCGAAGTCTTACCATCTAATTCAATCGCCGCAGCGGCAGATTCATCCACCAGCTCCCACACGATATCCATGCCGATATCCGGATGTTGCTCAAGAATGCTTGACGCCTTGGCAGCATTGCTTGTCAGCTCTTTTTTTGTCAACTCCATATGATACTGCTCAAAATACTCAAGGAGCATAACAGTCAATATAATCAATACGACTGAAATCAGCAGTAAAAAGGTACTCCAAAGCTTAAATACAACACTTCTCCAAAACATCATCCATTGCTGACCTCGAACTTGTAGCCTACTCCCCAAACTGTAACAATCATCCGAGCAGCGTCCTCTGATACCTTATTCAGTTTTTCTCTCAAACGTTTAACATGTGTATCGACTGTGCGTAAATCGCCAAAAAAGTCATAATGCCACACTTCTCTCAGCAGCAGCTCCCTGTCATATACTTTGTCTGGTGATTTAGCAAGAAATAACAGCAATTCATATTCCTTTGGCGTGAGACTGACTTCTCTGCCATTTGCAAGAACACGGTGCGCATCATTGTCAATTGTTAAGTAAGGAAACACAATTAAGTCCTTTGCACTGCTTTCACTTTGTACAAATCCAGCTGGAGCAGATCTTCTTAATAAAGCTTTGACTCTCAACACCACTTCCCGCGGGCTGAAGGGCTTAACAATATAATCATCTGTACCTGCTTCAAATCCTTGCACCCTGTTAATTTCTTCTCCTTTGGCAGTAAGCATAATAACAGGTGTCGCCTTTTTCTCCCTCAGCTCCTTGCAAACTTCCATTCCGTCCTTGCCTGGCATCATCAAATCGAGCAAAATAATATCATAATCGCTGGAAAGAGCTTTATTTAAAGCGGTTTGCCCGTCTGATGCTTCCTCAACAAGAAAGTCCTCTCGTTCTAAATACATTTTCAGCAGCCTTCTGATTCTGTCCTCATCATCCACGACAAGAATTTTTATTTCCTTCTCCATTTGGTAATCCTCCTTACAACGCTTCTATGATAATAATGGAAGCACGCTAAACACTTTTTTGCATGTTTCCTTTTTTGCCCATCTTATAAACAACAAAATCCCAAAGACTTGTTAAATATCAATGGGATTTCCGTAAAAAACTTATAATCATTATAGCATTTTAATGTTGCAGATATTGTAATCATGCACCTTGTTCTGTGAACGTTTTATGAATTTTTAACAAGCTTATTTTTTCTTATTCGCTTCCGTGCGAAGAAGTTTTACTTCATGTGCGGTTAATTCACGTGCATCACCAGGGCTCAAGCCATTCAAATTCAAAAAGGAGTATCGTTCCCTTTTCAGCTTTAACACAGGTGTGCCAATCGCTTCGAACATTCTGCGGACTTGGCGGTTTTTGCCTTCATGAATTTTCAACTCAACGATAGAGGTTCCTTTTTTCTTATCCACAGACAGAACCTTAGCTTTTGCTGGTGCTGTCTTACCGTCTTCAAGCATAACGCCTTTTTCCAGCAGCTTGATTTTCTCTCGCATCGGAATGCCTTTAATCTTTGCGACATATACCTTCTCTATTTCCCCTTTAGGGTGCATCATCAAGTTGGCGAATTCTCCATCATTTGTGAGCAAGATAAGTCCAGATGTGTCATAATCAAGACGTCCGACCGGATAGATTCTTGATGATATTACTTCAGAAAAGAAATCTGTTACTACTTTTCTGCCTTTATCATCATTCACACTCGAAATCACGCCGCGAGGCTTGTACAGCAAGAAGTATACAGGCTCCTCCCTTTCAATCGGAACACCGTTCACTTCAACCTTGTCAGAAGGTCCAACTTTTACACCTAATTCTTTTACGACTTTACCGTTAACAGTAACTCTTCCATCCAGAATTAATTCTTCTGCTTTCCTTCTCGATGCAATCCCAGCATGGGCAATTACCTTTTGCAGTCTTTCCATTTATGTTTCACCTCATTAAATTCATCAACAGCAATAGCTTACTTTTCAAACAGCCATATTTTTTGTCATCTTTTGAATTATGACATAAGTTTGCCCATTTTCAAAGGAAAGTCTGTAAAAACACTGAAATAAAAAAAAACTCCGAACGAATCGGAGCATCACTTACCAAACATTAATGTCACAACAACAATCGCTGCTACAAACCCGACAAGGTCTGCAAGCAGCCCTACTTTAAGTGCATCACCCATCTTTTTGATGCCGACAGCGCCAAAATACACAGTTAGCACATAAAAGGTCGTATCAGTACTGCCTTGAATAGTAGCCGCAAGCCGGCCGATATAGGAGTCCGGACCATAGGTGGCAATCAGGTCACTTGTCATACCAAGGGCTGCATTGCCAGAAATAGGGCGAATAAACGCAAGCGGAGCAACCTCTGATGGCACTCCAAAAAAGTCTAATGCCGGCTTTAGAAATCCCATAAAATATTCCAATGCCCCTGATGCACGGAATACCGAGATTGCCACAAGCATGCCCACTAAAAAAGGGATAATGGAAAAGGCCATTGAAATGCCCTCTTTCCCTCCTTCTACAAAACTTTCATATGTTGGTACACGCTTGTATGTTCCATAAACGAGAATAAAGCAAATTAAAGAAGGAATCATCCAAACTGACAACAGTGAAATAATTTCCATTATGAATTCATCCTTTTCTCATTCTTCGATAGTAAAAATATCGATCAATTAAAATCCCGCTAATTGCGGAGAAAATCGTCGCAATTAAGGTCGGTCCAACTATATCAGTCGGTGAAGCTGAATCGTAGTTGATGCGAATGGCGATAACCGTTGTTGGAATAAGCGTTATGCTGGAGGTATTTAATGCCAAAAAGGTTATCATGCTGTTGCTTGCACTCGTCTTGCCACCGTTTAACCGCTTCAGCTCCTCCATTGCTTTTATTCCAAGGGGAGTGGCAGCATTTCCCAAACCGAAGATATTGGCCATCATGTTGGAAAGAATATATCCCATGGCCGGATGGTCCTTCGGCACCTCTGGAAACAGCTTGGATACTAAGGGTCTGAACAGATTTGTAAGTTTTTTTAAGAGTCCTGCTTGTTCCGCAATCTTCATCATGCCAAGCCAAAAGACTAGCACACTGATTAATCCGATACATATCGTAACTGCTTCTTTTGCACCTGAAAAGATTGCCTTGTTGACTTCATCGATAGTCCCATTAAAGATGGCAAAAACTATTCCAATCACAGTCAGGAGCACCCAAATGATATTAACCATCCTTATCTACTCCCATAACTGCCAGAAACATACTTTTAAAATGGTCAAAGAAGCTCTTCTTTTCTTTTACTTTTGCATGTTCAAAATAAACGGGAGCAGTTTCTACCAGCTTGCCTTCTAAATAGATCTCTGCATTGCCGACTATGTCAGGAACACTCTGCTCCTTCTTTTTCCAATCTGCTTGGACTTTTGAAAGCTTAAATTGGATTTTTAACTCATCCTTCTCCGCTTCCGTAATCGGATACACTAAATCCTCTTTAATATACAGCTTGTTTTTATAGAAGGAGTCCTTTGTCTTAACTTTGCCTTTTTCCAGCACTAATGCCATTTGATAATTCTTAAATGCAGTCTCATACATGTTTATATGATCATCCCAATCATCAGGATCGTTTAAAGTGACTGCAATCAGCTCGACTCCATCTTTTTCCGCTGTGGAGACAAGGGTTCTTTTCGCTCTTTTTGTATAACCTGTTTTTCCGCCTGTGGTGTACTCATAAAGACCAGTCAGCAGCTTGTTTTTGTTCTTCCAAACCCGGTCCCATTCTCCATCAGGATTTTCTGAACGGTAATTTTTTGTTCCTGCTATTTTTTTGTATTGCTCATTATCCATCGCATACTTTGTTAGTAACGCCATGTCATAGGCAGATGAATAATGATCCTCATGATCATCCAGCCCATGAGGATTAGCGAAATGTGTGTCCTTCATGCCCAGCTCTTGTGCTTTTTGATTCATTAAGTAAACAAATCCGTCCAAACTTCCGCCGACATGCTCCGCAATAGCAGTAGCTGCATCATTCCCAGATCGAAGCATCAGCCCGTACACCAAATCTTCTAGAGAGATTTTTTCGCCGGCCTTCAAGTAAATCGAAGATCCCTCAGATCTAACTGCATTCTCGCTAATTTTCACCATATCATTCATTTTTCCCGACTCAATCGCAAGAATGGCTGTCATAATTTTTGTTATGCTGGCAATCCTTCTTTGGGTATGTGCATCCTTTTCATAAATGACTCGTCCTGATTCCTGCTCCATCAAAATGGCGCTGCTAGCACTGACATATATTTGCGCATTGGCATTTTGCGGGATAGTCAGCAACAGAAATGCCGTGATGCAAGATAGGAGTAATATCTTATATGGTTTCATATAACACTACCTCGTCTCCTTATATGGTTTGTACATATTTATGCAGGACAAGCGGGCTTATGACAAATTGGTAAAAACTTTAGACTTAGGCTCTCTTTTTAAAATCAAAAAAACAGACGAACCATTGCTGTTCGCCTGCATGCTCAATAAAAAATTAAAACGGCCTCCATTTCAAATCACTTGCCTTCGCAAACCTCTCTTCAACATCTTTCCAGTTAACGATTTTCCACCAATTACTGATATAATCAGCACGGTTATTTTTGTACTGTAAGTAATAGGCATGCTCCCAAACATCCAATGCCAACAAGGGAATTGTATCCCATTGAGTCAACAGCATATGCCTTTCTGATTGGAGAATTTCCAAATGGCGCGCCCGAGGTGACCAGACTAGGATTGCCCAGCCTACCCCTTCCACTGCCTTGGCTGCTTCTGTAAAGTGGTGCTTAAAAGCGTCAAAGCTGCCGAAATAATCCTTTATTGACTCAAGAAGCATCCCTTTAGGCTCTCCTCCGCCGTTTGGACTCATATTATTCCAAAAGATCGTATGCAAATAATGACCAGATCCGTGGAAGGCTAGCTCTCTCGACCAATGCTTCACAAGGTCAAACTTTCGATCTTTTCTTGCTTGTGCCAGCATTGTTTCTGCTTTATTTAGTCCATCCACATAGGATTGATGATGTTTTGTATGGTGAAGCCTCATAATTTCTTCCTCTATATAGGGCTCCAATGCATTATAAGCATACGGCAGCGGCGGCAGCTTGTGGCCTCCTGCCTTTACTGACGGTTCATTGATGAAAATCGTTCCAACCTGCTGTCTCTGCTTAAAGTAACCTTCCATTTCGTCCTGAAGCTCTTCCGCTTTATGCTGGATTTTAATCAGTTCCTCTGTATCAATCGGTTTGCGTTGGACCGTTTCCATTAAGGATGTAAACTTATCAAGGCTTTTCCAAATTTCTGCGCTTCTTTGGACATTCTCTGTTTCTAAAAAGTCCTTCAATTCTCTGTTCCAGACTAACACATCTTTTACATATTCATTGTAGCTGCTCATTGATCTCAGATAACCCCTTTTCTATCTAAAGTCATTCTTTACAGAATATGTGCAGAATGGGGGGAACATGTTTAAATAACCGAAAAAAAGAAGCAGGATGAATGCGTTGCTTTCATCCTGCCTCTTTTTGTTTTAGTCATCCAATTGCTGGAATGATTCGAAGAACAAATCTGCCTCTTCCTGCTTATAATCTTCCTCTTTTTCTGCTAATTCAGGAAGTTCCTTTAAGTCCTTTAAACCAAAATGATCTAAAAATTCCTTTGTCGTTCCGTATAAGATTGCCCTGCCTGCACCTTCTGCTCTGCCGACCTCTTTTATTAGCGCTTTTGCAGAAAGGGTATGAAGGGGCCTTTCTGTTTTCACACCGCGGATTTCTTCAATTTCTGCTCTTGTAATCGGCTGCCTGTAAGCAATAATGGCAAGGGTTTCAAGTGCAGCCTGTGATAATGTAGAAGCATGCGGGGATTCAACAAGCTTTTTTAAATAGACTGAATGCTCTTTTTTCGTGGCAAGCTGAAAGGTCCCGGCTATTTCCACAATGGAAATACCTCTATTTTCATCTTTACGATAATCCTCCATCAGCTCTCTTGTTACCTGCTCCGCCTCGAATTGCTCCACATTCAGGACATGGGCCAGCTGCTTAAGTGTCAAGCCTTCATCTCCAGCTGCGAATAATAAACTTTCAATAATACCTTTCCAATTTGTAACCATCAAAATCTTTCCTCTTCCTTTCCAACCACAAATATATCTGCAAAGTTATGCTCTTGTTCCACAAATAACGCCTGGCGCTTCATTAGCTCCAACAGAGCAAGAAAGGTCACAACTATATGGGTTTTATCATGGACAGGAAAAAGCTCTTCAAAATGAGTTCTTCTTCTGCTTTTAATGAAAACAAGAATTTCCTCCATCCTGCTCTCGATTGGAATTTCCTGTCTTGTTATTTTTGTCGATAGGGGCGCCTGCAGCTTTTTCCTGCGCATCAGCTTTTGGAACGCAGCCAGCATATCGTATAAAGACACGTCCAAATCGCTTTTAGCATTTTGATCTGCATCTTGGGTAAAGTCAGATAAATCGCTCGGAGGCTTCGTGAAAATCAACCCTCTCTCCTGCTCCATCTCCTTAAGATCATCCGCTGCTTCTTTAAATTTACGATATTCTACCAGTCTTTCGATTAAGTCTTCTCTTGAATCTTCTTCTGGCTCATACATAAGGTCATCATCAAGAAGCTCTTCATCGTATTTAGGAAGCAGCATCTTGCTTTTAATTGCGAGAAGTGTCGCTGCCATCACTAAAAATTCACTTGCAATATCAAGCTGCAGCTCTGACATTGCATGGATATATTCTAAGTATTGTTCCGTTATTTCCGCGACATTTATATCATATATATCAATTTCTAATTTATTTATTAAATGCAGCAGCAAGTCCAAAGGACCTTCAAAACTGTCAATCTTCACATTATATTGCATTATATCTCACCAAAATCCTAATAAAATAACATCCATATTCCTTATGCTAGTATAAGTATAGATGATTCCATAAAGTTATCCAATAATAAATTATACCATCTTCAAAAGCATATAGGGTAACTGACTTTTCTATCTGCTTGTAAAGGAAGTATAATAGCAAAAGATACTTTTTGTCGGGAAGGAGAAAATAGTGGTGTATCCAGATGAATATATTGAGTATTTGGCACATTTTCATGGAGATCAAGATTTCTTTGAGTGCCATGAAATATTAGAGGAATATTGGAAAGAGGTGGATCCAGGCAATAAAGAATCGATTTGGGTCAGCTTTATTTTAATGGCAGTATCATGTTATCACCATCGTCGCGGAAATTTCACTGGCGCACGCAAAACATTAGAAAAAGCCATTATCATGTTTAAGCATGGAAACTGGATATGGTCAGACTATGGACTGGATGAGCATATATTGCTGGCGAGATTGGAAGAAAGATTGCATAATATTAATAACCAGCTTCCCTTTAAACCGTTAGTCCTGCCTATTAACGATGCTTTTTTAGAAGAGCAATGCGTGAAATGGTGTCTATCGCATGGAATGGAGTGGAAATCAAGTTTAATACCTGCTGAAGCAATTGTTCATCGTCATCTGACACGAGATAGAAGCGAGGTCATCTTAGAAAGAAATGCTGCCATTGCAGAGCGTAAGGAACGCAGGAAGAAATAGGTAGCAAAAAATCCCTGACCGCTTACCTGTAAGGAATCCGGTCAGGGATTTATTTTTATTACGAATTAAGATTTTCCTCCATATTCATGCATTTAGAAAGAAAGCCTACAGTCAATTCGTTCGCTTCGATTTTTTTGTTGGTATATAATGACTTAATTGCTTGCACCATCGATTTACCGACACCTTGATGTCTGTACGAAGGGTTTACGGATATATGCTGGATGCTGATTCTGTCCGCATCTTCAAAGCTGATTCCTATAAGCCCGATAATATCCTCTTCTTCCTTCCATAAAAAAAGCTGCCAATTCTCGTTAGCTTCGTATTGCTTTATCGTTTGCTGTAGCACTTTTAAATCCTTTTCGGCAGGCATAAAAGAAAGCAGGCCCATCGCAATTTTCTCAAAAGATTTTTTATAACGAATAATCATTTGTATCCCTCATTATTATTAAAGCATATTTACCTGTAAGTTTTCCCATAATGGATTGTTTCCAAACAATATTCTATTTTAAATATGAAGAAACCGGCACTAGTATTTAAATCCGCCATAAGAGCATAAATTATCTGACTTTGGCGAAACCTGTTATAAATACTATCATACATAAATTATGATTAATCTTCAATGAAAATATTATAAGAAGAAAGCATCATTACAGTAACTGCGTCAAAATCCCTACTGTTTGCAAGTAATCCATATATCATCTTCTCATTATAATAGTATGCTAAAACAATTCATTCAGCTACTATTTTTATTAGCCTTATTATCGATTATAATAGCAAGTGCAAATCCCGTCCTTTACACAATATGTGGGTAGAAGGAAACTTTTTGATTTGCCTGTACGTCTATATGCATAGAACATATTTAGGAGGAAACACAGATGATTAGAAAAAAATGGGCTGTGCTTGTCTTTTCACTTTTGCTCCTGCTGCCATTGCACGCATTAGCAGATGCAGCGCCAGGGGATATGATTATCACTTTAGGTGAAAACTTGACAGAAGAGCAGAAGAAACTGCTTCTGACGGAAATGAAAGCGCCTGATGATGCACAAATCATTACAGTCTCTAATAAAGAAGAACATCAATATCTAGGAAGCTATATTTCCAAGGCATTGATTGGCACAAGAGCCATCTCTTCCTCCGCTATTACCATCAATGATGCAGGAAGCGGAATAGAAGTGACAACTAAAAATATAAACTGGGTAACAGATGAAATGTATATTAATGCGTTAATAACTGCAGGTGTAAAGGATGCTGACATTTATGTTACAGCTCCAATTGAGGTTTCGGGGACAGCAGCACTTACAGGTCTTATTAAAGCATATGAAGTATCAACAGATACAGAAATTCCAGAGGATGTTAAACAGGCTGCCAATGAAGAGATGGTGCAGACCGCTAACCTCGGTGAAGAAATAGGAACAGATAAAGCATCTGCACTAATGGCAAAAATCAAAGAAAAAATCGCGGAAAATAAACCGTCGACAGATGCTGAACTGGAAAAAATCATCAATGATGCAGCAAGCGAGCTTAATATTTCGTTAAGCGATACTCAAAAGCAAACATTGATGGATTTCTTCAATAAGCTTAAAGAGCTGGATATCAACTGGAATCAGGTTGGAGATCAGCTGCAAGATGCAAAAGATAAATTTAATGCATTTATTGAAAGTGAAGAAGGTCAAGGTTTTCTTGCAAAAGTAAAAGAATTTTTTGCAAGTCTCGTTGATGCGATAAAATCATTCTTCTCTTAATAGAAAAAAAAGGAAGTGCAAATGCACTTCCTTTTTCTTATTTATTTACAGACGCCTTCTCTTTCAAAGGTAAATCCAGACGAACTATGTCCTCATACGTCTCTCTTTTTACAACAAGAACCGCTTCCTTGTTTTCCACAAAAACGACTGGAGGTCTTGGAATTCGGTTATAGTTATTAGCCATAGAATAACCATATGCACCTGTGCAGAACACTGCTAAAATATCTTGTTCTCCTGCTTTGGGCAGTGGTAGATCCCAAATTAGCATATCTCCTGATTCACAGCATTTGCCAGCGATGGACACCGTTTCTTCTGCTTCAACCAAAGGTTTATTTGCCAAAACAGCCTCATATTTCGCATCATACAATGCCGGACGGATGTTATCTGTCATTCCTCCATCAATCGCTAAGTATTGGCGCACTTCTGGAACTTCTTTTCTCGAACCAATCTTATATAGAGTTGTGCCTGCATCCCCAACTAGTGATCTGCCTGGCTCAATCCAAATTTCCGGCATGCTCATGCCAAATTGATTCATATTTTTCTCCACTTCAGTAATAATCTCTTCCACATATTCTGAAGGCTGGATCGGTTGGTCTTCGTTTGTATATCTGATACCGAAGCCCCCGCCAAGGTTTAAAACTTTAGATTCAAAGCCGAAAGCCTGTTTCCATTTATAAAGCTGACCAATAATCTTTTTTGCAGCAAGCACAAAGCCTGTTGTCTCAAAAATTTGAGAGCCGATATGACAATGCAGCCCTAACAGCTCAAGATTTTCAGATTCCATCGCTTTAAGGATCGCTTCCTCTGCTTGTCCATTTTGCAGTCCAAAGCCAAATTTAGAATCCTCTTGTCCTGTAAGGATATAGTCATGTGTATGTGCTTCAATCCCAGGTGTTACGCGAAGCAGAATCGGCATCTTGCTGTGGTTCTGTTCACACAGCTCCTGCAATAAGGCAAGCTCATAAAAGTTGTCAACTACAATACAGCCGATTTTATGCTCAATTGCCATCAGCAGTTCTTCTCTGCTTTTGTTATTGCCGTGGAAATGGATTCTTTCCATCGGGAAACCAGCTGTAATTGCCGTATAAAGCTCACCGCCGGATACTACGTCAAGGGACAGCCCTTCCTCATTGGCAAGCTGTACCATTGCAATTGTTGAAAATGCTTTGCTTGCATAAGCAACCTGTGCCGGAATACCTCGTTTAGCGAATGTATCCTTAAATCCTCTTGCTCGTTCTCTGATAAGTGCAACATCATATACATATACTGGTGTTCCGAATTCTTCGACTATTCTCACTGTGTCAACACCGCCAATTTCCAAATGGCCAGCTTCGTTCACACTGGAAGTTCCATAATAATGCATATATCCCCCTCGATTCTCCCTAAGATTGATATGAAAGGCTAAGATGAAAAAATAAGAAACAAGCAGACAGTTCCCCTTTCGAACTGTCTGCCTTTTTATGTCCAATTATTTAACAGCCTACTTGATTAAACAAATGTATCATAAATAAACCCATTTCTCAATCCTCTTTTTATTGGATATTTCTATTTATTACGGTCTTGAGCATGTGCATGGCTTGGTCTTAATTTACTACTAGGAACTGTTCTTCTGATAAGAATATTAAGTAGCGCCTTTGGATAAAACGGAATGAAAGGCCATAGATATGGAACATTCAATGTGCGCAAGCTTGCTAAAAACAGAACATACAAAGTACAGCCGACAACAAAACCTGGAGTATGGAATATAGCGACTAATATTAAGAGAACAAAGCGTACGAGCTTATTGGCAATCCCTAATTCATAACTTGGAGTCGCAAAATTCCCGATTGCTGCCACTGACACATAAAGAATAACTTCTGGTACAAACAAACCAACATCAATGGCGATTTGCCCAATCATAACGGCCGCAATTAAGCCCATAGCGGTCGACAGCGGTGTCGGTGTATGAATGGCTGCAATCCTTAAGAATTCTAAACCGAAGTCAGCAATAAATAACTGAACAATAATCGGCAAGTGGGTACGCTCTGTCGGTCCGATAAAGGCCAGGTTTTCCGGCAGCAAAGACGGCTCAAGTGTAACAAGAAACCACAATGGCAAGAAAAACAAGGAAGCGATAACACCTAAAAAGCGAACCCAGCGCACAAATGTGCCGACCATTGGAGCTTGTCGATATTCCTCAGCATGCTGCAAATGATGAAAGAACGTAGCAGGTGTAATAATAACACTCGGTGATGTATCAACATATATGACAACATGGCCTTCTAGCAAATGATTGGCTGTGACATCTGCTCTTTCTGTGTAGCGGACTAGAGGATATGGATTGTAACCTTGCTTTAGCAAAAACTCCTCAATTGTCTTGTCTGCCATCGAGATGCCATCAACATTTATTTGCTCTAGCTCCTTTTTAATGATTGCAACTAGATCTGGATCAGCAATATCTTTAATATAACCAATTGCCACATCAGTTTTTGACCGTTCTCCGACCTTCATAATCTCAAAACGGAGCCGCTCATCACGTATTCGTCTTCTTGTAATTGCCGTATTTACGATAATATTCTCGACAAAACCATCACGAGAACCGCGGATAACCTTTTCTGTATCCGGTTCCTGCGGAGTTCTGCCAGGATAGCTTCTTACATCGATGGCAATACCTTTTTCATAGCCTTCCATGACTGCAACAACTAAACCAGACAGCACTTGGTCTACAAGCTCATCCATTTTTTCCAGGGGCTTTACTTGGTGGTGCACAAGCTGGTTTTCAATAATTTTAAAAAAGTCATCTGATTGATGTACACGTTCTTCATCATTTAAAAATAATAGCTGTTCTAAAAGCTGAGAAATGATGGCACTGTCAACGAGTCCGTTCACATAGTACACATTTACCTCATGATGGAGAACACTGATTTTTCTCACTCCAAGGTCAAAGCTGACACCTAAGCCTACCCTGTCGGTCATGTACTTTTCTACATCGCAGAGCCTTCTAAAAATAGTCTCCATATCATGTGTTTCCTTGCTCATAAAATCCACTTCTTTCTAAAATATATTCCACTGCAATTCGTGTTATTGGTGCACCTTTTTCATAGGAATCTCTTTTTCCCATTTTGCCTATATCACCGATGCCGACAACTAAAGGCAAGTCGAGACTATCGAGACTGTAGACAGTATCACCGCTCATTCTTCCTATCTCATACTCTGGAATGCCAAGCTTATCTACACCGTAAGGAGTCAGATTGCCATCTTGGTCGATTGCCACATCAATCCTTGTCCATTCCTCTCTTCTCGTTCTGCTTGCAACAGCAATTACCCCAAGCACTTCCACATCCTTGTGTGCTGCTATGTATTTCAAAGCTGTCTCGCCTGCCCCCTCACCCACATAGCCACTATCATCAAACATCACTAATACGGGATCATTTTTGGCTTTTTTTATGAGATTTAAAATCTCCGGTCCACTATGGGTGGAGGGATTTCCAAATGACGTAGAAATGCAGCGGCCTCCCACTTCTTTTGCCACCATTTCAACTGCTCGTTTTGCATATTCGTCTCCATCTGTTATTAAAATAATTTTTCTTTTTGTACCCATCTGCAAATTCCTTTCTTTGACACTTTGCTAGAATCTACGGTGCAAAATACATCCAGTGAAATAAGGAGCCAAAGATTTTACCAAAGACAAGTGCCATCATCAATACGAGCAGCCGATCATCGAGGCTTACCCTTTTTGCGAGAAGAGGAAAAACATTTAATACTTCTGTAAGTGCTGCAGCAATCATACCTATATAGATTCCACCGGCTAGACCCATTACTGTTAACAGAATGGCTGGTAATGAGAAGGCTGGTTCTCTCAAAAAGACGAATGTACCGCAGACTGCACCGCAGACGACAGACCATTCATAGGAATATATCTTGCTTCCTGTTTTCGTCAGCTGCGTCAATCTCGGAATAATCCCAAAGACGGTTAAAAAAGCAACATAACCGGCTCCGACTGTTATTCCCCAAGCTCCCCCAATAAAAAGGACAGCAAGTATTTTAATGATCATCTAATTTTTTCATGCTTTCTTTATTTTCATGCATGATGACATATTGGTCCAAAGCTTGCTGATAAGAGAAAACTTCTACTTCCAGGGGGCTTGGTTCCTCATTAAAACGCTTTTTGAATACATGGTTGAAAAAAATGATCATTCCTAAGCCTAAACCTAGACTATAGGGAATTTGGAAGATGAGAGGCTTTTCTACCTCTTTTCCTGTAATGATTTTATACAGCTTTTGGTGGACTGCCTGCATGCTGACGTCTTCATGAAAATTCATAATAGTCAAGGCAGAGCCAATAAAAAGGAGCAGCCAAACCAAAAGGAACAGCGGTATAGACACTTCTTTTTTTTTGAGGATGACTTCAATGATGGTTTGTGCAGGACCGATAATCTGTATCTCCAAGTTTAGATTGAAGCTGCGTATTGCCTTAATTACCCTTGTGCTGTCGATGATGATGATGTTACGGTCACTTTCTGAAATAGAATAGATTACCAAATTATTCAATTGTTCCATTAAGCTATCAGCAGCTATTACTTGGGCTAAATCCTTCAGCAGCACATCTTCATTCAATCTTTTTTCGATACGATTTCTCATCCGAATATAGACTGTCTCAGCCATTCATCAACACATCCAATCATCTAATGTTTTTACGATGATGGTAGTATTTGCTTAATGTGGGCAATTTATAATGATAATTTTTTTGGTAATATTTCCATATAAAAAGAGCAGATGGATATTAAATATCCATCTGCTCTTTCATTTGTAGCAATATTTTTTTCTCAAGGCGTGATACTTGGACTTGGGATATTCCAAGCCGGGTTGCAACTTCAGATTGTGTCTGATCTTTGTAATAGCGCAAATACACAATCAGCCTTTCTCTTTCGTCGAGTTCCCTAATCGCCTCTTGCAGGGCGATTTTATCAAACCATTTGCCCTCATTGCCATCATCTATCTGGTCTAGAAGGGTAATAGGATCGCCGTCGTTTTCATATACTGTCTCATGGATAGAGGACGGTGTTCTGGCGGCCTCTTGTGCTAATACAATATCTTCCGGCGGAATATCAAGATGCTCTGAAATCTCTCCAACAGTTGGTGTACGGCCGTACTGCTTGGAGAGTTCATCTTTTGCTTTCCTGATTTTATTGCTCAGTTCCTTTAAGGAGCGGCTCACTTTCACGGTTCCGTCATCACGGATAAAGCGCTGAATTTCGCCAATGATCATCGGGACTGCATAGGTCGAGAACTTCACATCATAGCTTAAATCAAATTTATCTACTGATTTAAGCAATCCGATACAACCGATCTGAAATAAGTCATCCGGATCGTAGCCTCTGTTCAAAAACCTTTGCACGACTGACCATACAAGTCGCATATTCTTCTGGACTATTGTGTCTCTAGCTGACTGATCGCCATCTTGGCTTCTTTTGATAAGCTCCTTCACTTCATGGTCTTTTAAATACGTTTCTTTCTCCTTTTTTACCTCCACATCCATAAGCGATTCTCCTTAATTGCTTAGCATTTTGCTCTTTATTAAATGCTTGCGCAGGCGGATCTCAGTTCCATTTTCTGGGCTAGAATGCACTTCAATTTCGTCCATAAAATTTTCCATGATGGTGAATCCCATTCCGGATCTTTCCAATTCAGGCTTTGTCGTAAATAACGGCTGTCTTGCTTCTTCTACATCCATAATTCCTCTTCCATCATCACGAATGGTCAAATCGATAAAGGAATCTTCCATAATGACTGAAATGTAGACAATCCCGTCAGGGTCATTTTCATAACCATGAATAATACAGTTTGTGACCGCTTCTGATACGACTGTTTTGATTTCTGTCAACTCATCCATCGTTGGATCAAGCTGTGTAATAAAAGCAGCGACAGTTACCCTTGCGAAGGATTCGTTTTGGCTTTGTGCGCTGAATTGCAAATGCATTTCATTTCTCATTTATGCAACCCCCAATCTTTCAAGTGCAAATTGTTCATTTGTTTCCAGCTTCATTATCTTAAACATGCCAGACATATCAAACAACCGTTGTACACTCGGGGAGATTGCGCAAATCACCATTTCTCCGCCTAGCTGCTTTATTTGTTTATATCTGCCTAAGATTACTCCTAAGCCTGAACTATCCATAAATGATAAATGCTCTAAGTTTAAAACAATATGGCGAATATTTCTGCTCTCTATCGCATCAGTCGCTTTTGTGCGCAGCTCTTCTGCGTAGTGATGATCTAATTCCCCTGCTAAACGAATACAAAGAACATTGTTTTTTGTTTCCAGCTCAATATTAAGACTCACTATCCATAGCCTCCTCTTTTTAGGTTAGTGAGTCAATTCTACCTTTAATCCTGCATTTCCTTCAAGCAAGACAAAACTAGTGTTGATTCGCTAAAAAAAGAGGAATGCTGACAGTTTTAGCAAGCTTATTGCGTTTTTGTAAACATACCGGCAGTTCGTTTAAACAGTGTCCACCAGCCTGCTTCTTTAATTTCTGTTTGCGATATGAGCGGACTTTCCACGATTGTCTTGCCATCTTTCACAAATTGGACCTTGCCGATTTCCTGACCCTTTGCAATTGGGGCTTTTAAGTTTTTGTTCATGACGATTTTTTTCTCTACGTCATCAACCTTTTCTCCCTTTTTCGTCAATAGAGAGATTGGTTCGCTTGTAACGGCTGATGCCTGTTTTTGGTCCCCTTTGCTTACATTTACTTTGCCGATAAGCTCATTCCTCTTATAGACTGGATGCGTTTCGTATTGGCTAAATGCATAATCAAGCATTTTTGTTACTTGTGCATTCCGCTCTTTTGATGTAGGCGCACCAAAAACAACAGCAATCACACGCATTCCATTCTTTTGGGCAGTTGCTGTCAGGCAGTATTTTGCTTCTTTCGTGAATCCCGTTTTCAAGCCGTCTACTCCAGGATAAAACTTAACAAGACGATTAGTATTTACAAGCCAGAACTTCTTGTCAGAGTCTTCTCGCAAGTACGCCTCATATGTACCTGTAAATTTAGTGATATCCTCATATTTCAATAATTCCTTCGCCATGATAGCCATATCATGTGCTGTGCTGTAATGCTCATCGACCGGGAGGCCTGTGACATTCTTGAATGCTGTATTCTTCAATCCTAAACTGCTCGCTTTTTTGTTCATCATTTCTACAAATGCTTCTTCTGAGCCAGCAAGTCTTTCGGCTACTGCCACTGCTGCATCATTCCCAGACCCGATTGCAATGCCTTTAAGCATTTCCTCTGTTGTCATTTCTTCTCCAGGCTCCAAGAAGATTTGGGAGCCGCCCATTGAAGCTGCATGTTCACTCGTCCTGATTTTCTCGTCTATTTTGAGTTTACCTTGATCGAGTGCTTCCATGATTAAAAGCATAGTCATTATTTTTGTCATACTTGCCGGCGGCAGCTCTTCATTGCTGTTTTTCTCATATAGTACTGTCCCAGTGTCTCTGTCAATCAAAATAGCTGATTTAACATTGTCCACCAATTCACTACTTTTCTCTGCAGCAAGTGTGCTTGGTGCCAACATAGATGCAAATAGTAACATGGTTAAAAAGATTGTTGCGATGCGTTTCATCTCAAAGACCCTCCATTCTATATACTGTCCCATTTTTTCCAATCATGTTTTTTTTATACAGTCAGCTATAAATATTTTTCTTAGGAAGACTACTGTGCGCACGAGGAGTGAGTATCCTTGACACAATCATGCATTTAAGCTATTTTTAGACTGTTATATAAATAGTTCGGCTATAGAAATAAGCTGTATTAACTTAGTGGTTTTTTCGAAATAAAGGAGGAGAAATTTTGATTCAAATAAAAACAAAGGAGCAAATCGAAAAGATGAAGAAAGCCGGGGAAATCCTTGCAGATTGCCATAAGGAAATCCGCAAGTTAATTAAACCTGGCATTACAACACTTGAGATTGATAGATTTGCAGAAGAATATATCATAAAAAGAGGAGCAACGCCTGAGCAGAAGGGATATCACGGTTATCCTTTTGCGACATGCGCATCTGTCAACGATGTTATTTGCCACGGATTTCCAAACAAGACTGCTTTGAAAAATGGCGATATCGTTACAATTGATATGGTGGTTAATTTAGACGGATGGCTTGCCGATTCTGCCTGGTCCTATGCGGTCGGAACGATTTCGGAGGAAGCGCAAAACTTGCTGAAAACGACAGAAGAGGCCCTGTATAAAGGGATAGAGCAAGCAGTTGTAGGAAACAGGGTCGGCGACATTTCCCATGCCATTCAAACCTTTGCAGAGGCAAAAGGCTATGCCGTTGTTCGCGACTTTGTCGGCCATGCGATTGGCAGAGACATGCATGAAGAGCCGCAAATTCCTCATTTTGGTCCTCCAAATTTGGGTAGAAGGCTGAAAGAAGGCATGGTTATCACGATAGAACCAATGTTAAATACCGGAATGTATCATGCGAAGGTTGATTTAGATGGCTGGACTGCAAGAACAGTAGACGGCAGTCTCTCAGCTCAATATGAGCATACGCTCGCAATCACAGCAAATGGGCCTGAGATATTAACAAAGCAATAAGAAAAAAAGGGAAGCTAATTTTAACGCTTCCCTTTTTGTATGCAATTATTCGTGGATAAGCTGTCTCACTTGATTTGGCGGCATTACATCTGCCGGTATTCCAGGCTCATAAAGTTTCACAGCCGATGTTTTTGCAAACTCTTGTTTAGCTTCGTCTATTAAAGAATGATCTTCCAACAAATCATAAAGTGTTAAAGCCATTGTTTTGGCAGCTAAATGCATTCCTTTAAAGCCGATAGAGCTGCCATAACAAGCCGTTGCTTGCCAGGAATGCGCTTGAACTCCTACCGGTGCACAAGTTGTCATCACTTGTCCTACAGGGGTGATCCAGCTTACATCGCCGACATCTGTTGAACCGCCGATTGATACACCTTTCATTCTTTGATCGTCAATATTGACTGTTGGAAGGAGATCATCTGTGAATGCTGCAATGCGCTGTTTAGATGTAGCAACGATACTTGGGTCAATGGAAGCGATAACTTCACTTGCAAATTGTTTTTCCACTTCTGTAAAGAATAACGGGTTTTCCTCCATATTTTTCAGCATTAGCCCGTTTAATGTATCGTTGGGCAATGTTTCATAGGCGAAAGCAAGAATTTCAGAACGAACTGTCGTTTCTGTCATTATGGCCGCTCCATCGGCACATTTTTTTACCCTTTCAAGCAATTCGTCCACTTGTTCCTTTGTGGCAGCCCGGATATAATACCACACGGTGCTAGCATCTGGAACAACATTAGGAGCAAGACCTCCATTAGTAATGACATAATGTATTCTCGAGCCATCGAGGATATGTTCTCGCAAATAATTGCTGCCAATATTCATGATTTCCACGGCATCAAGTGCACTTCTGCCGGCATGAGGAGCTCCTGCAGCATGTGCGGCAATTCCGCTGAAATGGAATTTAATTGACACCATTGCTTGCATGCTAAAGTTTGACGTCATATTAGCAGTACCTGGGTGCCAAGTAAGGGCACAATCTAAATCATCAAATACACCTTCTCTTGCCATAAAGGTCTTGCCTGACAGAACCTCTTCGGCCGGACAGCCATAATAACGAATCGTTCCAGTGAGGCTTTCCTCTGCCATTTTCTCTTTTAAGGCAATAACTGCTGCCACCCCTGCTGTCCCTAATAGATTGTGTCCGCAGCCATGGCCTGGACCGTTTGCAACTATTTCCTCCCGAACTGGCGATACGGTTTGAGAAAGACCTGGCAATGCATCATATTCTCCTAATATGCCGATGACTGGACTGCCGCTACCAAACTCTGCAATAAAAGCCGTTTCTGAGCCTCCTGCATTTTTTGTAACCGTAAACCCGGCATTTTGCAGTGCTGCTATTTGCAGCCCGACAGCATGCGTTTCCTCATAAGCAAGCTGCGGATGTTCCCATATATCCTTCGCCATGTCTGTAAAGAATTGTTCATGTTCGTTCAGCCACTCTACTACATCTGTTTTACTCATATAAAGCCTCCTAATCAATTAGTTGCAAAAAGAAGAATGAATATTCTGTATTTTAAAAGCATAACCCATCTTTTTAATTCGTGCCACTAATCAGTCAGGAAATCTGACGAAAACATTTTTATTGAAGAACATCCATCACTTTATTCTGTATCATGACAACCTCATTTTTCATATGTACTGGCTCATATTCCTTGTCTATACATTCCTCCCAATAGGCAATATGAAGGTTATCTATTTCATGTTTGGATTCCGCTAACAAAGCTCCCCCTTCACCTTGGATTGAGTACCAATAAAGAAATTCCTCACCGTCTGTAACCTCCCGAAAGATTGTTTCCACATACATTTTTTCATCTTCCAACGTCAGCAGCACCTTGTCCATTTCCTTATTTAGAAGCGCCATCCATTTATCCACGACTGCAGATTTACCTTTTTTCACTTTTACTTTCGTCAACTCTATATTCACAAGCAGCACCCTCCTCAAGTAATTAATGTCATTATAGCAAACTAATTAGATATCTGTCTAATTAGTTTGCTGTAAAAGAAGATCGAGTTCGCCTCGACCTTCCTTCCTGCTTTATTTAGCCTGAAATTACTTCATAAATTAATTCAGGAGCATCTACTTTTTGATCTGTCACTTTAATATGCTCATATAATCTTTGTTTAACATCATCGACATTGTCTGTATTACTATAAATCGTCACAAGGGATTCGCCTGCTTCCACCTTGTCACCGATTTTCTTGTTTAGAACCAATCCAACAGCTAAGTCAATTTCTGACTCCTTCGTCGCTCTGCCAGCACCTAGAATCATCGCTGCTGTTCCGATACTATCAGCCGTGATTTCTGCCACATAGCCGGACTCCTTTGCAGGTAGCTCAAGCTTGTATTGTGCTTGTGGAAGACGCTCAGGCTCATCCACAACACTTGAATCGCCGCCTTGTGATTCTAAAAACAGCTTGAACGTTTCCAAGGCTTTGCCGCTCTTAATTGCATCCTCGAGCATTTCTCTTGCTGTTTCAATACTTTCAGCCTTCTCCGCTAAATACACCATCTGAGAGCCTAGAGTGAGACAAAGCTCTGTTAAGTCTGCTGGTCCTTGACCCTTTAATGTATCGATTGCTTCCTTCACTTCTAAAGCATTACCGATGGCAAATCCAAGCGGCTGGCTCATGTCAGAAATAATTGCCATCGTCTTGCGGCCGACATTATTGCCGATTCGAACCATTGCTTCTGCAAGTTCCCTTGAGTCATCCAATGACTTCATAAAAGCTCCTGCCCCTGTTTTAACATCAAGACAAATCGCGTCAGCACCGGCAGCGATTTTTTTGCTCATTATGCTGCTTGCAATAAGAGGAATACTGTTTACTGTTGCCGTAACATCTCTTAAAGCATACAATTTCTTATCAGCAGGAGTCAGATTGCCGCTTTGACCAATGACAGCAACCTTATTTTTATTTACTAGTTTAATAAATTCTTCTTTATCGATTTCCACATGGAAACCTTTTACTGCTTCTAATTTATCAATCGTTCCGCCAGTATGGCCAAGACCCCTGCCGCTCATTTTCGCAACAGGAACGCCTACAGCCGCAACGAGCGGGCCGAGTACAAGTGTCGTCGTATCGCCGACACCGCCAGTAGAATGTTTGTCAACTTTGATTCCTTCAATTGCCGACAGGTCGATTACATCACCGGAATGAACCATTGCCATTGTTAAATCAGCTCGTTCCTTCTCGGTCATGCCTTGAAAAAACACTGCCATTGTAAATGCACTGATTTGATAATCAGGTATTGTACCATCTGTATAGCCGTTGATAATGAAAGAAATTTCCTCTTCCGTCAATTCGCGTCCATCACGTTTTTTCTCAATTAAATCAACCATTCGCATTTTCATAGTGAGAATCCCCTTATCTACTATTCGCCGATTTTTGTAACCAATTCTTTCACATATTTAAGGAAGTCTGCTTTAACTTTTTCTGTCGTTTCAATTACTTCTTCATGATTCAACGGCTGGTCAAGAATACCTGCTGCCATGTTGGAAATACAAGAGATTCCAAGGACTTTAAGTCCAGCATGTCTAGCAACAATTACCTCTGGAACTGTTGACATACCGACTGCATCTCCGCCAAGAACTCTAAGCATTCTAACCTCTGCCGGTGTTTCATACGATGGACCTGTGTTACCGACATATACGCCTTCTTGTACCTTTAAGCCGATGCTTGCAGCGATTTCCTTAGCTGTTGAACGTAAATTTTTGCAATATGCTTCAGACATATCAGGGAATCTAACGCCTAGGGCAGAATCATTTGGGCCGATAAGCGGGTTTGTTCCCATATTATTAATATGATCTGAAATAAGCATTAAGTCTCCAGGAGCGTATGATTCATTCACACCGCCTGCTGCATTTGTTACGATTAAGTTTTCGACACCTAATTCTTTCATAACACGAACTGGGAATGTCACTTTTTCAAAAGTGTACCCTTCGTAATAATGGAATCTCCCTTGCATTGCAACAACTTCCACACCGCCAATTGTTCCAAATACAAGCTGACCAGCATGGCCTTCTACTGTTGAAACTGGGAATTCTGGAATTTGCTCGTACGGAATTTTTACAGCATTTTCGATTTCTTCAGCTAGAACACCAAGTCCTGAGCCTAAGATGAGGCCAATTTTTGGCACAGCGGAATATTTTCCCTTCAAAAAGTCTGCTGATTGTTTAATTTTAGTATAATCCATGTTCACTGCTCCTTATATTAACTCTTTTAAAAAGCTCTTTCCGTTTTTTGGCATAGAGACATTAAAGTTTTCTGCAATCGTTGCGCCAATGTCCGCGAACGTTTCTCTTAACGGAAGCTGTTGTCCTGCACTGATTTTTTTGTTGTATACTAACAGCGGCACATACTCTCTCGTATGGTCAGTTCCATGATGGACAGGATCATTTCCGTGGTCTGCTGTGATAATCAGCAAATCATCCTCGTTTAAGAGCGGCAGCACTTCTGAAAGCCTTGCATCATATTCCTCAAGCGCCTTGCCATAGCCGATTGGATCACGTCTATGTCCGTAAAGAGCATCAAAATCGACAAGATTTAAGAAGCTTAATCCCGTAAAGTCCATATGTAAAGTTTCAAGCAGCTTATCCATCCCATCCATATTCGATACGGTTCTTAGTGACTTAGTAACACCTTCGCCATCATATATATCAGAGATTTTACCGATAGCAATGCTGTCAAAACCGCTGTCTTTCAGTTCGTTCATTACTGTTCTTTCAAACGGCTTCAACGCATAATCATGGCGGTTTGCTGTTCTTTTAAAGCTGCCTGGTTCACCGACAAACGGTCTTGCAATAATTCTGCCTACCATATACTTCTCATCAAGTGTCAATTCTCTTGCAATTTCACAAATCTCGTAAAGCTCCTTTAATGGTACAACTTCTTCATGTGCTGCAATTTGCAGGACAGAATCAGCTGATGTATAGACAATCAAGGCACCTGTTTTCATATGCTCTTCGCCAAGCTCATCTAAAATTTCCGTACCGCTGGCAGGTTTATTGCCGATAATTTCTCTGCCTGTTTTTGCTTTTAATTCATTTAACAGCTCATCCGGGAATCCTTCCGGGAAAACACGAAACGGTGTGTCAATACGCAGGCCCATGATTTCCCAGTGACCAGTCATTGTATCCTTGCCGTTTGATGCTTCCTGCATTTTCGTATAATGAGCCATCGGCTTGTCTGCTTTATCAATACCTTTAATTTCTTCGATGTTGCTCAAGCCAAGTTTCCCCATATTTGGCATATGGAGACCATTCATCTTTTCAGCTATATGACCAAAAGTATGGGCACCTAAATCGCCGAATTTTTCAGCATCAGGAGCTTCACCAATTCCGACTGAATCCATCACAATTAGGAATACCCTTTTAAATGGATATGTGGACATTTAATTACCTCCTATATATGAATTAATCATCCTATTTTACCCTTTAGTATGTATCTTTAACCTAAAAAATTATAGCATATTGTCAGAAGTCTGACATCTATTTGCATAAAAATAATTTTAGGGCCAGTCCTTCCACCATTGTATGAAAAAAGGTGAAAGGGCTGCCCCTATGCTCTTGGATGATATTGACTATAAACGTCTTTTAATCTTGTTTTTGTAACATGTGTATAAATTTGTGTTGTAGAGATGTCAGCATGTCCAAGCATTTCTTGAACTGCCCGCAGATCTGCCCCATTCTCAAGCAGATGTGTCGCAAAAGAATGCCTTAGGGTATGGGGAGTTATCTCCTTATTAATCTCCGCTTCTTTGCCGAGTCGTTTTAAGATTTTCCAGAAGCCTTGCCGTGACAGTCTTCTGCCGTGATGGTTTAGAAACAGGGCATCTCCTACTTCTTTTTTGCTTATAAAAGCAGGTCTTCCTTCTTCAAGGTATTCTGTAAGCGCCCTTGTGGCGGCACCCCCGATTGGAATGATTCGCTCCTTATTCCCTTTACCGATACACCGAACGAAGCCCATCATTAAATGGACATCATCCATATTCAACTGAATCAGCTCACTCACCCGTATTCCTGTTGCATATAAAAGCTCCAGCATAGCCTTGTCTCTTTTTCCAAAATGATCCAGCTTATTCGGAAATTCAAGCAACGCCTCTACCTCTTTCATAGACAGCACCTTAGGCAATGACCTTTCTCCTTGCGGCGATTCAATATGTACGGTCGGATCCTCTTCGGTCACCCTGTCCCGAAAAAGGAATTGGTGAAACGCTCTGATAGAAGCTATGTGTCTGGCAATTGTTTTAGAAGATTTTCCGTTATCTTTCAAAAACCCCAAAAACCGAACAATATGTGCACGCTGAATATCGGTAAGGCTAACCATCTCTACTTCTTTCATGTACTTACTGTAGGATTTCAAATCCCGTTCATACGAAACTAGAGTGTTTTTTGCCAGACCCTTCTCCACCAATAAAAAATGCATAAAGTCCTTTAGCTGTTCTTCCATTAGTCATTACTCCCCATTTAAGTAAAAAAGAAATATTCGTTCCTTCCAGGAAAACTCCTCTGCCTTTCCATCACCGCTCACTTTCACAGCAGCTCCAGATGGTTCATCATAACGATGAAAATCCTGATATTCTTCATTAAACCATATAAGCGCATAATAAAAAAGAACTGTGCATCCTACAAACAGCAAAAAAACCTTTGCTGTCCGAAAAACTACTTTAGACCATTGCAGCATTATTACTCCTCCAAACTAGTGTCATACTAAAAGCTATGCCAGTTTACGGAGTAAATATACCTGTAATAGGGCCTAAAACTACTAAACAATGCAAAAAACCTTCTCCATATGAAAAAGGTTTCTCATTCTTTGATTAATCTGCACTTTTTTCAATACAGCGATGACATATTCCATGAAAGGTTAAACGGTGATCTTTTATTTTAAAGTTCCAGTCACGTTCAACCACTTTTTCAACATCCCCTAATAAATCCTCTTGAATTTCATCAACAGCTCCACATTCTATGCATACTAAATGATGGTGAAAGTGAGCTGCACCTTCTTGTCGCAAGTCATATCTAGAAACACCGTCACCGAAATTTATCTTGTCGACTATTTTCAGCTCAGTCAGCAGCTCTAATGTCCGGTAAACTGTCGCTAATCCAATCTCGGGAGATTTCTCTTTTACAAGGAGGTAAACATCTTCTGCACTTAAGTGGTCTTCTTCATTCTCTAGCAAAACCCTCACTGTTGCTTCCCTTTGAGGAGTTAATTTATAGCTCGAAGAATGCAACAGCTTTTTTATTCTATCTATTCTACTTTCCATTCCGAAAGTCCCTCCCTAGCCACTGTCCATATCATTATAACAGAAGAAGGAATAGAATCCTAATAAAAATTATTATAAATAAGAATCAATAATTATTTGTTAATTAAAATAATTATAATTTACTTACACTTTCGGGATGAACCCTATAAATGATTCTACCATATTAATAATCGATTTCATAAGTCCTGGTGAAATATAGGCCTCCACTCCAGCGGCAGCAGCAAGGAATATCATGGCAGCAAACAGCAGAAACATATATCTTCCAAATAACGGCAGCATCGGCTCTCCCATTTTTTTCATAAATTGCTGTCTAATCATCTTAAATGAAAACGAAACAGACAAGGTTGCAGAGATGATAAAAATCGGGATAATGATAATATTTTGAGGCAAAACAGACACAAAAGAAAGCAAGAAGCCGTTCCAGCCCATCTGGTTTACTAAAAATCCGACTGTAAATCCAACAACCATCCCTTTAATGAACAATAAAATGAGAATAACCGGCAAACCGATGATAGAAATACCCAAGAGCCACATCAAGCCGATGAATTTACTGTTATGAGAAAAGCTTTGAATAAATAAATCCTTGCTGTCAGCAACCTTGCCATTAGAAATTTGGCTGAAAAACTGTGACAGATAATAGAATAAATCTTCCTTTTGACTCAATGTTAAACTGTTCACGACAATTGCTCCAAATATGACACCCATCAAAAACAACACCGCAATAAATAAATAGATGGAGGAATGCTCCCGAAAATGATTTGCTAGAATGTTCTGGTACTTATTTTTTTTCATTGCTACCTCTCCTCTGTGCCAATCTGTTAGTTCATTCTATGAAAAGATTCAGCAGTATATGACTAGCAAATCTAGTATTTTTCTACCAAAAGTATCTGTAAATTATAGATGGCAGCACGTATACTAAAAGAAACCAATAGAAGGGGCGAGCGCTTATGAAACCAATCCTCCTTGATTTTCCTCCTAGAATAGAAACAGACAGACTGTATTTAAGGCCATGCCTACCAGGTGACGGAAAACTAGTTTTGGACAGCATCCAGCATTCCTTGCAAGAGCTGCAAGATTGGCTCCCTTTTGCCCACAAACAGCAGACATACGAAGAAATAGAAGAGAATATTAGAAGGTCGTATGCTAAATTTATTTTACGAGAAGACATTCGCTTGCATATCTTCTTGAAAGAGACAGACACATTTATTGGATCAACTGGCCTTCACAAAATTAATTGGGATGTGCGCATTTTTGAAATCGGCTACTGGTGTGATTCAAGATTTGCTGGATGTGGCTATATTACGGAAAGCACGAAGGGATTGGTCCAATTTGCGAAAGATGTTCTAAAAGCAAATCGAATTGAGATTCGCTGTGACCCTCTCAATACAAAAAGTAGAAACATCCCTGAAAAGCTCGGATTTACGCTGGAAGGAATTCAAAGGAAGGATTGTATGAGCGCAGACGGAAGTACCCTTAGAGATACTTGTGTGTATGCTTTGACTTAACTCATGACAAAAAACGAAAAGAAACGGCCAATCCGCCATTTCTTCTCGTTTTTTATTCGTCATTTTTATTAGAAACACGCCCATACCTGCCGCCGCCGCCAACAGTGAGCGACAGCTTGCCAGCTCTTGCAGCTTGGATATATTCGGCCACCTGAGTCGGAAGTATTTCAGCAAGCTGCTCATACGGTGCTTCGTGAATAATTTGCATTTCCGTCGAAAAATAATGAAGCAGCTTCTCAAGTGTTTTTTTCCCTAAACCTGGAATAAACTCCAGTGGAACTTGATGAATATAGGGCGGCCTTGACGGCTTATCACCAGCAGTGGCAAGCTCTTTTATCCTTGCAGCCACCCCTTTTTTTCCGTTTTTATGCCCGCAGCTTGAGCATACCTCTTCCTCTTCTCCTAATGGCTTGTGGCATTTTAAACAAACTGTATTATGATATTTGCCTAACAAAGGATCCATTCCATAGTTTTCTGCGACTTGCCGGCCATCGACACCCTGCAATGCTTTCTCCAGCTCTGTGAAGGATGCTTCCTCTACCTCTAAAATTTGATACTCTCGGGCAATTTTTGCCAGAGAATGGGCATCTGAATTGGTGATATACGTATAGCTGTGTAGCTCCTTGATCTGATCTGCCATCATAGTATTCGAGCTTAGGCCCAGTTCTACAGCATCAATCAAATCTGGATCAAAAACTTCTGAAAGGGATGCTTTTACGCCGCTTCCGTACAAACTTTTATATGGTGTAAAGATATGTGCAGGAATAAACAAACCGCCAAGACTCTTTACCTTTTTTTGCAGTTCTTTGCCTGTCACATAGATGCGCTGTGAGCTTAATTGAATGTTTTTCATGTATTTAGAAAGCCATGATGAGAATTCCTTCATAGCCGTCAATGTCGGCATATAACAGAGCACATGGATAGGCCCTTTACAAGAATCATCATATATTTCAAGCTCAGAACCAGGAATAATGGTTATTCCATCCATCTCCAGTCCCCCGCCTGTCTTTTGAACCATTCTGCCTTTTGCGATGTATTCATCCATTTCCATTAGTATTTCTGGCGAATGGCAATCGATAATTCCAATCATATCAAGCCCCTTTTGAAAACTGGCATATTCGATAATGTTCAAAAGCGTCAATGTACGAGATCCTGTGATTTTTACTGCCTTACCGCTTGCTGTTCTGCCGATATGGATATGTAAATCTGCAAATATGCGAATCATTAAATCACCTTATTTTCCTAGAAGCTGCCAGTACTGGACGGCATACATTGTTTTGGCATCAAAGATTTTTTGCTCCGTTATTAAGCTTTGTGCTTCCTCCATTGTAATTTCCATCAAGTTGACGAATTCATCTTCATCTAGTTCTGCCGCATTTTCTATTTTATAAAGACCGCTCGCCAAGTATACATGGACAATTTCATCAGCAAAGCCAGGGGAAGTATAAAAGGAGCTGATAAGCTTCATTTCCTTACAGCCATAGCCGGTTTCTTCCTCTAATTCCCTTCTTGCACAAAGAGCTGGGTCCTCATCCTTTTCAAGCTTGCCTGCCGGAATTTCCACAATCGCTTTTTCCAAGGCTTTCCTGTATTGCTCCACCACCACAAGCTTCCCTTCTTCTGTTATCGCTATAACTGCAACAGCTCCAGGATGCTTAATAATCTCTCTTTTGGAAGTACTGCCATTCGGAAGCATTACCTCATCCACTCGTAAGGAAATAATTCTCCCGTTAAAAATCTTCTCTGTGCTGATTGTCTTTTCTTCTAAATTTTCCATTTGTCCTTCACTCCTGTTCTAAGCAATTCCATTTTTCATATATTTCATTATACTTATTTCCCTGTGCAAAAGGGAAGGAAACGGAGGATGTCTTTGAAGATTTATAAACAGGAAAAAGCCATTATACTGACTGGAAAGGCATGGCAAGTCCGGCATATGCTTAAAAACTACCGTAAAGACTATGTTTATATTAAGGATTGGATAAAGGGCGAAAAAACACTGCAGAAAAAAGAAGACAAACTTTAAGCCACTTTTTTTGTCTTCTTCTCCTCCTTTTCGTTAAAATAAAGATGGAAATACTAGTGAGAGAGGTGTGCTTATGAAGAAAAATCGTTTAGGTCAATCTGATTTACATGTTTCTGCTCTCGGACTAGGCTGCATGAGTCTTGGGACAGACGAAAAAACAGCCTTCCCTATCCTTGAAGCAGCACTGGAAGCAGGCATTAATTATTTTGACACAGCCGATTTATATGATTTCGGACAGAATGAACAAATCTTAGGTAAATTCTTTAAGCAAAACCGAGAGAATGTTATTATTGCTTCTAAAGCTGGCAACAAGTGGCAGGAAAACAAAGAAGGCTGGACGTGGGATGCCAGCAAGGCTTATATAAAAGAAGCGGCCAAACAAAGCTTGAAACGCCTTGATACAGATTATATCGACTTGTACCAGCTTCACGGCGGAACGCTCGATGATCCGATTGAGGAGACGATTGAGGCATTCGAAGAGCTAAAAGCAGAAGGTTATATCCGTTATTACGGCATTTCTTCCATCCGCCCAAACGTTATTAGAGAATATGTAAAGCGTTCTAATATTGTTTCAGTTATGATGCAATACAGCATATTGGACAGGCGTCCAGAAGAGGAAGCCTTGCCACTTCTTCATGACAGCGGAATCAGTGTTGTCACGCGCGGTCCAGTAGCAAAGGGCTTGCTGAGTGATAATTACCTAAAAAAGCTTACGGCAAAAGGCTATTTAGACTACAGTGAAGAAGAGCTCCGCTCCACACTGGAAGGTTTACAGGCACGCTTTGAAGGCAAACGCTCTATTTTGGAAGCAGCTGTCCAATACAATCTTTCCAATCCGGCAGTTGCTACTGTTATTGCTGGGGCTAGCAGTGTGGAACAGCTGCAGGAAAACGCCAGAGCTGTTAACAGCATTGCCTTAACTCAGGACGAACAAAAAGTCATTCAAGCCGTATCAAAAGCTTCCTTCTATAAGGATCACCGATAAGAGTAAACAAAAAAAAGCAGGATTTTAGCCTGCTTTTTTTATTTGTATTCTTTCCAATTCATAGGTGTCTCGTTCAAGAGTTCTTCAAAGCTTTTGTTTTTATCACGCTGCCTGCGCTCTTCTTTTTTTCTTTCTTCTTCGACTTTAAGTTTTTCTTCTTCTGCAGCTTTCAGCTCCTGCTTCTTATCCTTAAGCTGTTTGGCAAGCTGTTCATTCAGCATATCTCCAAGTGTTACAGGCTTAGCTGTGTTATCCTTTTTTGCAGGTCTGTTTTGTTTTCTCATGGCAAGAAACCACCTTTCCATTAATCTTCGATTGTAATCGTCTCTTCAAGGCTAACCTTAACATTGCCTTTAATTGCTCTTGTAATCATGCAAGATGCCTCTGCCTTTTCCGCGAGCCTTTTTGCAAGCTCCACCTCTTTGCTTGAAGATCCAGCTGGAAGAACTATATTTGGACGATGGATGATTTCTTTATATGTAAAGACACCGTTTGTCACATCTACAATCGCTTCCGATGCCAATGTTAAGCTATTTTTATCTAATTTGCTTCTTTCCATCATTGCTGCCAATGTAATTATAAAGCAAGTAGCCGCTGCACCGAGCAGCATTTCATCAGGATTTGTCCCGACACCTGGACCATCCATTTCCTTTGGAATAGAAATTTGTGTTTTTAAATTGCCGCTTTCAATTGTGCCAATATCATTACGAAGTCCTGGCCAATTTGCCTGCAAATGAAAATGATGTTCTGCCATTCCTTTCATCGTCCTTTCTGTAAAACCTGATGAAAGTATCATACCATAATTTTGGAGCGTTTGTTCGTTGGAAGCTTATACAATTACTCACTTGACTCATCTTTTCCTGTTTAGGCTTTTATGTGTATCGAATCTCGTGTTTTTGTGTATGTATAATACTAGCAAAGCTTGTTTCATGCTTAGCTAAAAGCCAGTAAGGAGACAAGGGGTGCAAATTATATTATTGTCCGCTTTGTTTCTATAGAAAATAATGGTAAACTCATATTAGTTTTTTGAAATGAAATATTTTGTTCGGAGGAATGAATGTGAAAAAATTTTTTCGCTATTTTTTTTCATTCTTAGTTTTTATCTCATCCATCGGTGTATATTGTACGAACCGATTGATGTATATGAAGAAAAAAGAAGACGAATTTATTTTTAACAGGGAAAAAGCAGCTGGAAGACTTAAGCCAGAAGTTCTGGAATCCCTAAAAAAACGGGAAGTAACCATCCCTTCCCCATATGGATACATGCTGAAAGCAGTTGTAGCAGAGCCTTTCCCTGAAAAGCGGTATATTATTATTGCCCACGGGGTGACGGAAAGCAAAACGAACTCCATTAAATATATGAACTTGTTTCTTGAGAGAGGATTTAATGTTGTCATTTATGATCATCGTCGTCACGGGGAGTCTGGCGGAAAAACAACGAGCTTTGGTCATTACGAAAAATTCGATTTAAAAGCTGTTGTTGATTGGTTAAAGGCAGACAAAGGCAAAGACATACTTTTAGGTATTCACGGGGAATCGATGGGAGCTGCCACGATGATTCTATATGCCGGGATGGTCGAAGACGGTGCTGATTTTTATATTGCTGATTGCCCTTTTTCCGATTTTGGCGAACAGCTTAATCATCTTGTCAAAGCTGAAATGAAGGTGCCTGGAAAACTGTTTCTGCCAATTGCTGATGTTTTTCTGCGGGCAAGAGAACGATATTCTATCCGCCAAGTGTCTCCCATTGCAGTTATTGATAAAATCGCGAAGCCGATGCTGTTTATCCATAGTGAAAAAGACTCCTTTATTTTGCCGCATATGACACAGGAGCTTTTTGAAAAGAAACAAGGACCTAAAAAGCTTTTTTTAGCATTAAATGGTTTTCATGCCCAAAGCTATAATGAAAATAAAGAAGAATATGAAAAAGTAATTGATGATTTTTTGCAGGAATATGTCATTCAGTGATTTATTCACATATTCTTTATAGGAAGGTTGGCTTCTTTATATGAAAGTTCTATCCATAATCCAGCCTTGGGCAAGTTTATTTGTACTTGGTGAAAGTAAATTCGAGACAAGGTCGTGGAAAACAAATTACCGCGGACCTCTTGCCATTCATACGAGTAAGAAAATAGACAAGAAGGCAAGCAGCCATCCCAATATTCAAAAACTGTTGAACTTAAAAGGCCAAGCGCCAGACACTCTCCCAACAGGAATGATTATCGGCGTCTGCATGTTAACAGACTGCTTACGAGTGATAGACAGCCGAGAGAATGAGGCAGTGTTGGCAGATGGCCGCCTTGTTATCGGCAATGAATTTTTCCTTGGTGACTACACTGTCGGCAATTATGCTTGGGAAGTGAGCTCTATGAAGCAGCTGGATGTATTTATCCCTGCTAAAGGGCAGCTCGGATTATGGGAATATAATGGAGATATCTCCATTTAAGCAAAAAAAGACATGCAAAGCTTCGTTCTTTGCATGTCTTTTTTTGCTTATTTCCAGTGCTCGTTTATATACTCATCTCTTCCAGACATTGCTCTGTCCTCTTTGTAATGCTGTTTATTTTTCTTATGATAATCTTGATGATAGTCTTCAGCTGGATAAAAGATAGCTGCCGGCTCAATTTCTGTTACAATCGGCTTTTTGAAACGGCCGCTGTCTTCAATTGCCTTTTTCGAGTTTTCTGCCAACTGTTTTTGCTTTTCATTATGATAGTAAATAGCAGTACGGTACTGGGAACCTCTGTCTTGGAATTGCCCGCCGCTGTCTGTCGGATCTATTTGCTGCCAATACAGCTCCAGCAGTCTCTCATATGGAAAAACCTCTGGATCGAACGTGATTTGTACCACTTCTGCATGTCCAGTGCTACCCGTTTTCACTTGTTCATATGTAGGATTTTCAACATGTCCTCCTGAATACCCTGATACAATGCCTCCGATTCCCGGAAGCTCTTCAAAAGGCGTTACCATACACCAAAAGCATCCGCCTGCAAATGTTGCTTTTTCCATCTTCATCCCTCTTTCTGACCACTAACTTCCTAAACGGAAGATTCTTCTAACTTAAGATTGAAACTAGTATATACTAAATTCTAGTAGGATACTACCATTTAACACTAAAAAAGGACTTGCATTCATTGGATAAATAGCTATAGAAAGATGCTTAAAATGGCTGAAATTAAGGTTTCGGCTATATTACCGTTAAGGAGATTACTTTTTGTCCAGCATGCCGCCCATAATCCGGTCAGCAATACGAGGAAACAGATTATAAAGAACGCTGCCTGCATTCATCCATTTCGGCAAATTCAACTCTCTTTTCGGTTTTAAAATCAGCGCTGTTATCTTGTCCGCAACATAATCTGTGGAAAGCATGAACTTCTCCACATTTTTTGCATAGTTGCCGGATTTATCTGCAATCTCAAAAAAATTAGTATCAATTGGTCCTGGGTTAACTGCTGAAATACGGATATTGGTTTTAGCAACCTCCATTCGCAAGCTGTTAGTGAAGCCTAACACAGCATGCTTTGTTGCTGAATAGCCGCTTGACTTAGCTGTCGCTAGCTTGCCGGCTTGTGAGGCAATGTTAATAATATGACCTTTATTGGCACTTAACATCGACGGCAAAACTTCCTTCGTACAAGCAATCAGTCCTAGAACATTGACAGCAAACATTCTTTCCATATCAGCAATACTTGTTTCATGGAGGTACTCAAAAATGCCAAAGCCGGCATTGTTCACTAAAATATCAACAAAACCGACCTGTTCATTAATTTCAGCAAATACCTCATGCACTTTTTCCAGATCGCTTACATCTAAAGCGAAATAGATTGGATTTACTGCTGTTTCACTTTGTATTTTTGCTGCGATTTTTTGGAGCTTTTCCTCTGTTCGCGCAGTCAGGATTGGTCTTCCACCAAGCAATGCTATATTGATAGCAAGCCTTTCGCCAATTCCTGATGATGCTCCTGTTATTATGATATTTTTACCTTGTAAGCTTTCCATCCGTTTCACCTCTTATATCATTCATGATTAATCGCTATCTTTTTGTACTGGAATATCATATTCCTTGAAATCCTCTGCAGCAGAGGATGGCGGGAATATTCGTTTTGCTTCTTCAAGAAGGCTGTCGGCACAATCATATCTGGCGCTAATATGGGTAAGAATCAAAAATTTCGCCCCCGCTGCCTTTGCGTTTGCAGCTGCATGTGTTGTCGTCGAATGATAATATTCCTTTGCTATGTCTGCTTCCCCTTCAGCAAAAGTGGCTTCATGTACTAACACATCAGCATCTTTTGCAAGCTCTACTGCTGCTTGACAGGTTCTTGTATCACCTAAAATTGTGACTATTCTCCCCTTAATACTAGGTCCAACAAAATCTCTGCCATCAATGATACTGCCATCTTCAAGGGTAACTTTGCGGCCTGCTTTAATCTCTTTAAATATCGGTCCAGGCTTTACTCCGATTTCTGCCAGTTTGTCTGTTTGCAGAACACCAGGCTTATTCTTTTCCACAATACGGTAGCCAAAACTCACCACACCATGCTCCAGCATTTTCGCTTCCACTGTGAATTTATCTTCATCTAATATAATGCCATCTTCTATTTCTACTATCTTTAATTCATATTTTAAGTATGTTTGACTAACCTTCAGGCTAACAGCAATATATTCAGCAATTCCTTTTGGTCCGTATACAGTAAGAGGTGTTTCTCCTCCTTGAAAGGATCTGCTTGCTAAGAAGCCTGGTAACCCATATAAATGATCGCCATGAAGATGGGTGATAAACACCTTTTCCACTCTTCTCGGTTTAATGTTCGTATGTAAAATTTGGTGCTGTGTTGCTTCCCCACAATCAAACAGCCAAATGCTTCCTGTTTCCTCGAGCAGTTTCAATGCGATGCTCGTCACATTTCTTGCCTTGGCTGGAATGCCAGCTCCTGTTCCTAAAAATGTAAGCTGCATATTCAAGTCACTTCTTTCTCTTTTTCTAAGCTTCTTTCTACTAAAAGTATGGGTATGTGATTGGACATTTTGCACAAAAAAATCGATACTAATAGCAGTATACGGCAAAAAATGCCACAAACCAAATATATTAAAACTTTTTCCTAGTAAGTTTCCCTATTATCATGTAATATCTAAAAAGACAACATATTTTTCAGATATGGATATAGGCTGCTTACCTTTTAAAAATTTTCAAATATTCAAACATAATATTTGCCAAATTAACTTTAGTCAGCTAAAATTCTATATCTGTACAGATGCTCAAGGCTTGCAAACCGAGTTTTGCAAGAACTTGAACAACAACAATGGGGATACAAAGATCATACATATATATAGAAAAGAGGTCCATGTACGTGAATCAAAATCAACAATCTACTGCGTTAATCATGATTTTTGGGGCAACTGGAGATTTGGCAAACAGAAAACTGTTTCCTTCCCTTTACCGTCTATACCAAAAAGGCAAACTTTCTCGTTTTGCTGTAGTCGGCGTCGGAAGAAGAACTTTAACAGATGAGCAATTCAAACAAAATGTACAAAACTCTGTCGCTGAAGCAATATCTGGCAGCAAGGATTTAGAAGCATTCGCTTCCCACTTCTGCTACCATTCGCATGATGTAGCTGATTCCAGTTCCTATGCTGCTTTGAAAAACATTGCGGACGACTTGGATAATAAATATAATTTGGGCGGAAACAGAGTGTTCTACTTAGCAATGGCACCTGAATTCTTTGGTCCGATTGCCATACATTTAAAAGAGGACGGTCTGACAGATGTTGCTGGCTTTAAGCGCCTGATTATCGAGAAGCCGTTTGGACATGATTTAGAATCAGCCAAAGAGCTGAATGAACAAATACGTACTGCATTTGCAGAAAACGAAGTATACCGCATTGACCACTATCTTGGTAAAGCGATGGTTCAAAATATTGAAACAATTCGTTTTTCCAATGCTATTTTCGAAAATCTATGGAATAACCGTTATATCAGCAATATTCAAGTCACTTCTAGTGAAGTGTTGGGTGTGGAAGAAAGAGGAAGGTATTACGAAACAAGCGGCGCTTTGCGTGACATGGTGCAAAACCATATTCTGCAAATGGTTGCCTTGCTTGCAATGGAGCCGCCAATCCGTCTGACTCCAGATGAAATCCGCTCTGAAAAGGTTAAAGTATTCCGTGCAATGAGACCTGTTGAAGGGGATGCAGTGAAGGATTATTTCGTCAGAGGACAATACGGAAAAGGTGTAGTGGAAGATTTGGAGGTTCCTAGCTACCGCGAAGAACAAATGGTAAATCCAGAGTCGCAAACCGAAACATTTGTGGCTGGAAAAGTGATGATTGATAACTTCCGCTGGGCTGGTGTGCCATTCTATATCCGTACAGGAAAACGCCTTGAATCAAAATCAACCAAAATTGTCGTTCAATTTAAAGATATCCCAATGAATCTTTATGACAGACCAGATCAAGCGTTAACGCCAAATCTGCTTGTTATCCATATCCAGCCGGAAGAAGGAATCACCTTGCACTTAAATGCAAAAAAAGCCGGCCAAAACATGGAAGCTACACCAATTAAATTAAGCTATGCCAACACAGGCATCGCAAGCATCAATACTCCAGAGGCATATGAAAAGCTGATTGATGACAGCATTCATGGTGACGCAACAAACTTTACCCACTGGGATGAAGTGGCACTTTCCTGGAGCTATGTTGATAAGATTTCACAAGCTTGGGCAAGCACTCCAGCAGAAAACTTCCCGAACTATGTTTCTGGCAGCATGGGTCCGAAAGAAGCAGATGAGCTTCTTGAGAAAGACGGATTCTTCTGGTGGCCGCTAAGTCAGTTTGAAGTAGATGTTTGCTGATTATAATAATAACAATATTAAAAACGTGAAATCCTCGATTTCACGTTTTTATGTACTTATCAATATTATGATGGGAGTTTCGAAGTTTGATGGGAAAAACAAAAATAGTCTTGCAATTTTTACTCGTGTTTCTTCTATATAATTTAATTATTTTATATATTGGCTGGAATATCTTCACATGGCTTGAAGTATTGCTGCCGAATGTGTATGTTCCTGTTTTGACGGCTATACTGCCTATCGTTGCGTATTCGTATTTTGCCGGCCATCTCATCCGTTCCATTCCCTTATTCCGGATTGTCGGTTCGTATTGGCTCGGTTTTCTTCAATATGCTGTCCTTATCTTGCCAATAGCTGACTTAGCAGCATATATTATTTCAAGATTTACGGATGCCGATAAAACAGTTGCCATTATTGGAATTATGACCCTTATAGCTTTTGCTTATTTACTGATTGCAGGGAGCTATAATGCTTACTCCCCTGTTATTAAACAATATGAGCTTATGCTCCCTAAAGGTACAGCAAAACCTAGTAAGCTGAAGATAGCAATGGCATCCGATATGCATTTTGGCACATTATCAGGCAATGCCCACTTAAACCGGCTTGTAGAGCAAATCAATGGACTGGAACCTGATATCATTCTTTTTCCAGGTGATATTATTGATGATGACCCTATTCCCTTCCTCCGTAAAAGAATGGGTGATAAAATGATGGAATTAACCGCTCCTTTAGGAATTTATGGTGTATTAGGAAATCATGAATATTATGGTAAAAAAATTCCGGAGTTTTTGGAGGAAATGAATCGTGTCGGTGTAACGATTTTAATGGATGAGACAGAAGTCATAGATGACCGATTTATCCTGATTGGCAGAAAAGATAAGACAGACAAAGACCGCTTGCCTATCAGGGAATTGGCTCACCAAAAACCTGCTGATCTCCCTGTCATCATGATGGATCACCAGCCAGCAGAGTTAGTGCAAGCTATGGAGGAGGGCATCGATTTATCTTTATCTGGCCATACACATAGAGGTCAAATGGCACCAAATCATTTAATTACTAGAAAAGTATTTGAATTAGATTGGGGCTATAAACAAAAAGAGCAGCTTCATGCCATTGTTTCATCTGGCTATGGATTTTGGGGTCCTCCAATCCGCATGGGCAGCCGCTCGGAGATTGTATGTATTGATATTGAATTTGTATAAAATTCAGCAAACAAAAAAACACCGAATGGTGTTTTTTTGTTTTAACTGTTTATTTCATCCAGTTAGTGTGGAATACGCCTTCTTTATCCGTACGTTGGTATGTGTGTGCACCAAAGTAGTCACGTTGTGCTTGAAGAAGGTTTGCTGGAAGCGTTTCTGTACGGTAGCTATCAAAATACGCCAGTGCAGCAGCAAAGCTTGGTACAGGAATACCGTTCAATACAGCACCTGAGATTACTTCGCGAAGAGCAGCTTGGTATTGCTCTGCGATATCGCTGAAGTATGGATCAAGCAACAAGTTCTTCAATTCTGGGTCACGGTCATAAGCATCTTTGATTTTTTGCAGGAATTGTGCACGGATGATACAGCCTCCGCGGAAAATCATTGCGATTTCGCCGTAGTTAAGATCCCAGCTATACTCTTCAGATGCAGATCTCATTTGCGCGAAACCTTGCGCATAAGAAACGATCTTGCTCAAGTATAGGGCTTTGCGAACAGACTCAATATATGCAGCTTTATCGCCTGTAAACGGCTTGATTTCTGGTCCAGTTAATACTTTGCTTGCTTTAATACGCTCTTCTTTCATTGCAGAAATGAAGCGTGCAAATACTGATTCAGTAATCATTGGAAGTGGAACACCTAAGTCAAGTGCACTTTGGCTTGTCCATTTACCAGTACCTTTTTGGCCTGCAGTGTCAAGGATTAAGTCTACAAGCGGCTTGCCTGTTTCTTCATCCACTTTAGTGAAGATGTCTGCAGTGATTTCGATTAAGTAGCTGTCTAATTCGCCTTTGTTCCAGTCAGCAAATACTTCATGCAATTCTTGAGCATCAAGGCCAAGAACATGCTTCATGATGAAGTAAGCTTCACAGATTAATTGCATATCTCCATACTCAATACCGTTATGAACCATTTTTACATAATGACCAGCACCGTCTGGACCGATGTATGTTGTACAAGGCTCATCGTTTACTTTTGCAGAGATATCTTTGAAGATAGGAGCTACTAGCTCATAAGCTTCTTTTTGTCCACCAGGCATGATAGAAGGTCCTTTTAGTGCTCCTTCTTCACCACCAGATACACCAGTACCAATGAAGTGGATACCTAGCTCACTCAATTCTTTGTTGCGTCTTTGCGTATCTACGAAGAAAGTGTTTCCTCCGTCAATAACAATGTCGCCTTTATCAAGCAATGGCTTCAATTGTTCAATTGTAGCATCTGTTGCTGGACCTGCTTTAACCATAAGCATGATTTTGCGCGGCACTTCTAATGATTGAACAAATTCCTCCATTGTGTATGTGCCAACAATGTTTTTACCTTCTGTTTCTTGCAGCATTTCTTCCGTTTTTTCTTTTGAACGGTTGAATACTGAAACAGTGTAGCCCCTGCTTTCGATGTTCATAGCAAGGTTTTTACCCATGACTGCTAAACCAATAACCCCAAATTGCTGTTTTGTCATCTTTTAACGTCCCTTCTAAACTATGTATCCTTAGCTTTATAGTAGAATTCACTTTACTTTAGCAAGATTCTACTATTTATACAACTATTCTAGCTCATTCCAAACAAACTTTCATCGAAATTCTGAAAAAAATTTTCTTAAAAAGTAAATTACTTATAAAACTACTTTCCTTGGAGGAAATCTTTGTTAAAACTTGTTTGTGTTCCTACATTTTCATCAGCCTTTGAAACTGCATTTTCTGAGGCCGGTTCAATAATTTTCGAACCGTATTTTGCCTTTAACTGTTCAATAGTTTTCCATAAAGGCTCTTTTTCTGCTTCTTTTTCAAACGAGAATAAATCAAGTTGTTTGGCAACATAGCTATTCTCTACTAAATCAGTTGCAGTTATGCCAAGCAGTCTGACCGCATTGCCGTCCCAGGCTTGAAGAAACAGTTCCTTTGCGATGTGGATTAAGTCACTTTCCGCTTTCACCGGGTTATTAAGCTTTCTGCTTTTTGAAAAGTTCTTCCTATTTCCATACCGGATTGTAACACTTAACCCCTTTGCATGGACTTTCTTGCGCTTCATTCGGGTTGCAACCTTATGGGCCAATTCTGTAATTACTGCAAATAGTTCCTGCTGATTTGCTGTATCCTTCGGCAATGTGGATGAATTGCCGATGCTCTTGAACTCTTTAGCAGCTTCAGGATCAACTTGTCTGTTATCCATTCCATTCGCTCTGTCCTTTAAACGGAGACCGTTTATCCCAAGCACTGCCTTCAGCTGGATTGAATCAGCATGCGCCAAATCCTTTATTGTCGTTATGCCCTGCTTCCTCAGCTTTTCACCTGTTTTTGTGCCAATGCCATGCATTTCCTCGACTTCAAGAGGCCATAAGACGTTTGGTACATCCCTTTTTCTCAGAACAGTAATGCCCATTGGCTTCTTAAAATCGGAAGCGGTTTTCGCGAGAAATTTGTTTGGAGCAATTCCAATACTGCATGGCAAATCCAGGCGGTCGTGTATCCTTTTTTGAATAGACTCCGCAATTTCAAGGGGAGTTCCAAACTCATAGCTTTCTGTTATATCAAGATAGCCTTCATCAATGGATACAGGTTCTACTAAATCGGTGAATTCCCGCAAAATGTCAAACATAGCAGAAGAAGCTGTGCGATACCTGTCAAACTGGGGTTTCATGATAATCAGCTCAGGACACAATCTTTTCGCTTCCCAAAGGGGCATCGTCGTCTTTAGACCGAACTTTCGGGCCTCATAACTGCATGTAATAATAATCCCTTTTCGTTCCTCCACATTGCCTGCAATGGCAAGCGGTTTTCCTTTTAATGAAGGCTCGTATGCCATTTCTACTGATGCATAAAAACTATTCATATCGACATGCAGAATGACTCTGCCCTTTTTCGGATAGAATTCCTTCATTAAAATCACCCATCCTATCTTTACTACACAGGCTGTTTGTTCATATAATCCTTAATTTCTTTGATGCCATCAAGGGAATCAAGCAGAATATGCGGCTCAATCACCATAACGAGGCGATTGTCTTCCAGATTCAAGACACCTGTGAAATAGCTTGTCTTTTGATAGGCAGACAAGCCTGCTTGTTTAATCATCTCTGCTTTTACATCTATTATTTCCTTGGCTGCATGAACTAAGACAGCAAATGACAGTTCTTCTGTTTTAATAACAATCAGCCTGTTGTGCTCATTAGACTGCGTTGCCTTATTATACAATACATTTTGCAGATCAATAACGGGAATAAGCTCATCCCGCACCTTCGTAATTCCAAGCACATAAGAAGGCAGCTGAGCTATATTTGTTATATTTTCCTCTTTTTCGATGGATATAACGTGCTTAATGGAAATAGAGTATTCTCCTGAACCAACTTGAAATATTACCGCTTTATCTAAATCCTGTATCATTTATACTTCTCTCGCTTTCTATTAATTTTTTATGTAAATGGATGTTATTTGAAAGTCACTCTAGTATTATTATACTAATTTTATCTTATATCCTCTACCAAAACGACTAAATCTAGCTGTTTTTATCCGTTAATTGACATTATTTCAGTATATCACTCCTGTTATTTCTCCATAATAAAAAGCTTTCCCTTTTAAGGGAAAGCTTTTTATTATTTTGCTGCTGCAACTTCCTCAATAATTGCCACAACCATCTCTGCCAATTTATTCAGTTCTTCGATTGGCATTCTCTCATTTGTTGTATGTATCTCCTCATAACCGACTGCAAGGTTAACTGTTGGAATACCAAACCCACAAATTACATTTGCATCGCTGCCGCCGCCGCTTTGCTGCAATTCACAGCTTCTGCCGATTTTTGCTGCTGCTTTGCGCGCTACTTCCACAACATGGTCTCCTTCGCCAAACTTGAAACCTGGGTACATTACTTCGACATCAACAATCGCTTGACCGCCCATGTCTTTAGCAGCTGTTTCAAATGCACTCTTCATCTTTTCTACTTGAGCTTCCATTTTTTCAGCTATTAACGAACGCGCTTCTGCAAGGATATCCACATGGTCACAAACGATATTCGTTTGCTGGCCGCCTTCGAAACGTCCGATATTTGCTGTTGTCTCACTGTCAATTCTGCCTAAAGGCATATTGGAAATAGCTCTTGATGCAATCGTAATCGCAGAAATGCCTTTTTCAGGTGCAACACCAGCATGAGCTGTTTTGCCAAGGATGGTCGCTTTAATTTTTGCTTGTGTAGGTGCAGCGACAACAATATTGCCGACTTTTCCATCACTATCAAGTGCATAGCCGTATTTAGCTTTTAAAAGGGACGGATCTAGCGCTTTAGCTCCAACCAATCCAGACTCCTCACCGACTGTGATGACAAATTGAATAGTGCCATGCGGGATAGACTGCTCTTTCAAGACAGTGATAACTTCAAGCATAACTGCAAGACCTGCCTTATCATCAGCACCTAAAATAGTTGTGCCGTCAGTTACGACATAGCCATCTTTAATGGAAGGCTTAATGCCGACACCTGGAACTACAGTATCCATATGAGAAGTAAAGTAAATTGGATCTGCTCCCTCTGCATTTCCTGGCAGTGTACAAATCAAATTTCCGGCACCATGGCCAGTTACAGCTGTTGTGTCATCTTCAAATACATCTAAGCCAAGTGCTTCAAATTTGCTTTTCAGCAATGCACAAATCTCTTTTTCATATTTTGTTTCGGAATCTACTTGCACAAGCTCCAAAAACTGATTTAATAAACGTTCGTTATTTATCATATTTCGTTCCTCCAAATAATTACTCACTTTATTAGTATACACCTAAATCAGCAAATGTTTGAATATATTCGCTTTGATTCATGGAAATTTCTTTATAGTTGTTACTTTATGCTTTTCCTAGTAAAATAGAAGGACAAGAATAAGCAGATAAATGGAGGAATTTATGAACAAAAAATTTCAAAAGATCGTCGTGTATTTGATGATTTTTATCATGTTGCTTTCTACTCTAATGATTGGATTGAGCATGCTGTTCTAAATAAAAAATGGCCTGTTATTAAGTGCTGCACCCCAAAAGTTAGAGTTGAAATCTAACTTTTGAGGTGTTTTTTTATGGCTAAATATAGTGGGAATTTCAAACTGAATATTTTTCAAGAGTATTTGAAAAGTGCTTCTTTACATATTTATGCCTTTATCAATTGCTCCATATTCAACAGCTAACGATTCAGCATCCTTACTGGAATCTGTAATCAGCACCTTTGTACCTAAAGGAACAGATTGAAAGATTGACTCAATTGCCTCATTTTGCATCCGCACACAGCCTTGTGACACATAATGGCCAATGGAGGCTGGATTGTTCGTGCCATGAATTCCGTATGTTCTTCCTTCTGTGCCTTCTGCATCAAACCCAATCCATCTTGTGCCTAACGGGTTTTTCGGATCTCCGCCCATAATATCCTTCTTGCGGTAATAAGGATTGATTGCCTTTACAGTCACAGTAAACAGCCCTTCAGGTGTGAGTTCATCCTTTTTTCCTGTCGCCACACTAATAAGTGTCTGCACCCTGTTATCATCCACTAATGCCATTTGATTCGTGCTTTTATTTATAATAACGAACGGGTCGCCCGGCATTGGATTATCGCCAAGCGGCCAAATCGGAGACACAGCCAGCAGCAGACCTGCCAGTAATTTCAGCATCCACACACATCCTTTTTAGTCTAGTATGTGTGAACACTGTATTTTTATACTATAGTTTATTAATAGCTAAATGATAACTAGAATTTATTTGATTTCCCATAACTAGGCCGAGTTAGCGGCTATTACATAGATAGCAAGTCTTTGGGAAAGATTATCATGTCTAATAACCAGTAAAATAAAAAAAGCTGCCTTTTATCAAGACAGCTTTTTACTATTACAGCATTTTTTCTAAAAACTCTTTCGCTCTTGCACTTTTCGGATTTGAAAAGAACTCTGCAGGCGGCGCATCCTCAACGATTGAGCCTTGATCCAAGAACAATACTCTGCTTGCAGCTTCTCTAGCAAAGCCCATTTCGTGTGTAACAATCAGCATCGTAATCCCTGTATTCGCCAATGATTTCATAACTTCAAGTACTTCCTTAACCATTTCCGGATCTAAAGCTGAAGTAGGTTCATCGAACAAAATAACCTCTGGATTCATAGCAAGTGCTCTGGCAATTGCTACCCTTTGCTTTTGTCCGCCAGAAAGACGATTCGGATATTCATTAGCCTTTTCAGCCAAGCCGACTTTCTGCAGCAACTCTTTCCCTTGCTTTTCAGCCTCAGATTTGCTCATACCTTTAACTTTAATTGGTGCATAAGTGACATTTTGCAGGACAGTCTTATGCGGAAAAAGATGAAAGTGCTGGAATACCATTCCGACATTTTCTCTCATTTTTTTAATGTTAGCCTTCTTAGCTGTAACTTCCACATTATCAATGAAAATTTTGCCTTCAGTCGGCACTTCTAATAAATTCAGGCAACGCAGGAAAGTGGATTTACCAGAACCAGATGGCCCGATAATTGTCACTACTTCACCTTTTTTTATTTCTGTTGAGATTCCTTTCAAAACTTGTAAGGAACCGAATGATTTATGCAATTGTTGAACATTAATCACTTCTTCTCATTCTCCTTTCAAGAACCTTCGCAAGCAATGTCAGCACCATTACCATTACATAATAAATTACCCCTGCAAGCAATAATGGTTCGAAATAGGAAAATTTGTCTCCACCCATTATATAAGCCCTTCTCATTATGTCCGTAACACCAATAACTGTAACGATTGCTGATTCCTTCGTTAAAGAAACCGCTTCGTTTATAAGTGCTGGAAAAATGTTTTTCAGTGCTTGTGGAAGAATTAAATCGAACATTGCTTGTCTGTTGCTAACTCCAAGAGCAAGCGCTGCTTCCTTTTGGCCTTTATCCACAGCCAGAATTCCTGCGCGGATAATCTCAGAAATATAGGCAGCTGAGTTTAACCCGAATGACATGATTGCCGCTGCAGCTGGTTCAATTTGCACACCTGTAATTTGCGGTGTGCCGTAATAGATAATCATTAACTGAAGAACAAGCGGCGTTCCTCTGAAAATAGACGTATATGCATCTGCAATCCAGCTCAATACTGGGAATTTGCTAATTTTTAAGATCGATAGGACTATCCCTAATACAAAGCCTAATATTCCTGCAACAAATACGATTTTTAATGTAACGATAATTCCTTTTAATAGAAAAGGAAGGGATGGAATAAACTGTTGAAAATCCAATTCCATACAATGACTCAATCCTTTCAAAAAATAAGAAAACGTTAAAGAGAGTCTCTTTAAACGTTTTTCTTATTTAAGCTATTTATTTATGTTAGTTATCAAACCATTTAACAATTAACTTATCCAACTCGCCGTTTTCTTTCATTTTATTCAATTCTTCATTAAACTTCGCTGTTAAATCACTGTCTTTTGGAAACGCGATTGCAGAACCAGCATCGTCATTTGCTTCTGTTGCAGTAAAGGAGCTTAAAGTATCATCCTTTTTCAAATACCCTTGTGCTACTACATCTTCAATGATTGCTGCATCAAATCTGCCTGCTTTAATTTCTTCCACCAACTGTGGAATACGGTCACGGTTTTCGACTTTCACATCAACTTTTTTTGCGATCTCATTTGCAGCATCTTCTTGAATGGATGCAAGCTGTACGCCGATTGTTTTGCCTTTCAAATCTTCCACGCTGTTAATATTGCTGTCTTTTTTTGTAATAACTAAATCTTGAGCAGTATAGTAAATATCACTGAAATCAACATTTTCTTTTCTTTCAGGTGTAGGTGACATACCTGACATAACTAAGTCCACTTGGCCTGCTTGGATTGCTGGAATCAAACCGCTGAAATCAAAGTCTTTCACTTTAATTGTATAGCCCAGTTTTTCACCAAGTGCATTTGCTAAATCAATATCGAATCCGATAATATCTTCACTTTTTGCTGAATCAATGTATTCAAACGGTGGATAGTCAGCTGATGTTCCCATAATAAGTTCTTTTTTATCAGAAGAACTTCCGCTGTTGCTGTCATCTGTGCTTGTACCACAACCTGCTAGAATTGCTATCATTAACAGCATAAGTGCCATTAGTTTTTTCATAAAGTTTTCCCCCTATAATCAATATGATGTATTTTGCGCGATGTTTTTTCGTTCTCATGAGAGTTATATTCATACAACTATATGCATTTTAACACAAACTAATAATTATTCAATACACTTTATACAAATTCATTTAAAAAAATAATTTTCCAAAAGGATGAATTGAACTACTTTTCTGAAAAAACTTTATAATAAAAGACAGAGGATAATTTCCTCTGCCTATCTTTTACTTATTTTGAAAGTTTATACTTCCTCACAATATTCTTCAAATGCATTTTGCAGTTTCCCGACAACTTCCATTGGATCATGGCCTTCGATTTCATGACGTTCTACCATCTTCACAATTTGCCCGTCTTTTAATAAGGCAAAGGATGGTGAGGATGGTGCATATCCTGTAAAGTATGATCTTGCTTTTTCTGTTGCTTCTTTATCCTGTCCAGCGAAAACCGTTACGAGATGATCCGGCTTCTTCTTATAATGTAGGGAATATCCTGCAGCTGGACGGGCAATACCTCCTGCACATCCGCACACAGAATTGACCATCACTAATGTAGTTCCTTCTTTAGCAAAAGCCTCATCTACTGCCTCAGGTGTAGTAAGCTCTGTATAGCCAGCTTCTTCCATGTCCTGGCGTGCTTGGCGAACAACATCGTTCATGAATAAATTAAAATCGATATTCATTATTTTGCCCCTCCGATTTATTTGATTAAGACATTATGTCCAGTATTTACTTATCTATCTTATTATTATCAATTGACCCGCAACTTTCAATTAATATGTTTTATCTTCTATTAATAGATTGGCGTATTGTCTTTTGTTGTATTTTCTAATCTTTCTTTCAAACGCTGCATAAATCTTCCACATACCAAACCATCAAGCACACGATGGTCAAGAGACATGCACAAATTAACCATATCGCTAATTGCAATCATGCCATCCTTAATAACAGGACGCTTAACAATCGACTCAACCTGCAGGATTGCCGCTTGCGGGTGATTAATAATACCCATTGACTGAACTGAACCAAAGGAACCTGTGTTATTCACAGTAAAGGTTCCTCCCTCCATTTCATGAAGCTGCAATGTACCGTTTCTTGCTTTTGCAGCAAGTTCCGTAATTTCTCTTGCAATTCCTTTAAGGGATTTCTCATCGGCATTTTTGATAACTGGTACAAATAGTGCATCTTCTGTTGCGACAGCTATAGAAATATTTACATCTTTTTTGCGAATGATTTTATCGCCAGCCCATGTTGAGTTAATTTCCGGGAATTCCTTTAATGTTTGCGCAACTGCTTTAACGAAGAAGGCAAAATATGTAAGGTTATAGCCTTCTGCTTTTTTAAAGGAGTCTTTGACCTCGTTTCGGTATTGAACAAGCTTTGTTGCATCGACCTCGATCATTGTCCAAGCATGAGGAATATCTTGCTTGCTCTTCTTCATATTAGCGGCAATCGCCTTGCGCACACCTGTTACTGGAATCTCGATATCACCAGGAACTGCTTGAACATCAACAACTTGAGGAGCTGGAGCTGTTTGCTGTACAGCTACGTGTACTTGCTGCTCTTTTTGCACATCGATTTTTTCTGGTGCAACAACAGGCTGCTGTATCGATTGGCCACTGTTAATAGCAGCTAAGACATCTTTCCTTGTAATTCGGCCGCCTAATCCACTGCCTGTTATCTGGCTTAGATCAATTCCTGCTTCTTGGGACAGGCGCAGTACTGCAGGTGAATATCTTGCTTTGCCTGCTGCAGGCTTTTCTGTTGTATTGCTTGATGCTGTTTCTTTGACAGCAGGAGCTGCTGCTGTCACTTCTTCTGCTCCTTCTACATCAATGATGCAGATGACTTCACCGACTTGCAGTGTATCTCCTTCTCCTGCAATCAGTTCTTTAACACTGCCTGAAAAAGACGAAGGTATTTCTGCGTTGACTTTATCTGTCATTACCTCAGCCAATGGTTCATATTTGTTGACAGTATCTCCAACAGAAACGAGCCATTTGCTGATTGTTCCTTCTGTTACGCTCTCTCCAAGCTTTGGCATGGTAATCTTTTCACTGGACATGTTATCCCTCCTTATCACTCAAATCATTAAAATTCTGCGAGCTTACGCATAGCATTTTCGACTTTTTCCGGGCTGACAATGAAGTGTTTTTCCATCGTCGGTGCATATGGCATAGCAGGAATATCTGGTCCAGCGAGCCTCATGATTGGTGCATCCAAGTCAAACAGGCAGTTCTCTGCAATAATTGCCGCAACCTCACTGATGATGCTGCCTTCTTTGTTGTCTTCTGTTATTAACAGAACCTTCCCTGTTTTAGAAGCTGCCTCAATAATTGCTTCTTGGTCAAGAGGATAAACAGTACGCAAATCCAATACATGTGCAGATATTCCGTCTTGCGCAAGCTTTTCTGCTGCCTGCAGTGCGAAATGTACACATAGTCCGTATGTAATGACTGTAATATCTTCTCCTTCTCTTTTTACATCTGCCTTTCCGATTGGCAGTACATAATCATCCTCAGGCACTTCCCCTTTAATCAGGCGGTATGCACGCTTATGTTCAAAGAAAAGAACAGGATCTGGATCACGAACAGCTGCTTTTAGCAATCCCTTCACATCATACGGTGTGGAAGGCATAACAATTTTCAATCCAGGCGTATTGGCAAACATTGCTTCCACTGATTGCGAATGATAAAGAGCGCCATGAATTCCTCCGCCGTATGGTGCGCGAATAACAATTGGACAAGTCCAGTCATTGTTAGAGCGGTAACGAATCTTTGCTGCCTCTGAAACAATTTGGTTTACAGCAGGCATGATGAAATCAGCAAACTGCATTTCCGCAATCGGCTTCATACCGTACATCGCGGCACCGATACCGACTCCCGCAATCGCAGATTCTGCAAGTGGTGCATCGATGACTCTTTCTTCACCGAATTGTTCATATAAGCCGGTTGTCGCCTTAAATACGCCACCTTTCACACCCACATCTTCTCCTAGGATAAATACCTTTTCATCTCTTTCCATCTCTTCTCTGATGGCCATAGTAACTGCATCAATATATGAAATAACTGCCATTATTTCTTTCCCCCTTAATTCCCGTACACATAATTCATTGAGTCTTCTGGTTTTGCATATGGAGCCTTTTCTGCATATTCAGTTGCTTCATTGATAATTTCCATAATATCAGCATTCAGCTCTTGGTCCATTTCTTCTGTCAGGACACCAACTTCTGTTAAATAATTTTTAAATGTGATAACAGGGTCCTTCGCCTTCGCTTCTGCTACTTCCTCGCGGCCTCTGTAAGTTCTGTCATCATCGTCAGAAGAGTGAGGAGTTAAACGATAAGAGACTGTCTCAATAAGAGTCGGTCCTTCCCCTCTTCTTGCTCTGTCAACTGCTTCTTTAGTGACACGATATACCTCAATTGGATCATTGCCGTCCACTGTATATCCTGGCATGCCATAACCAATGGCTCTGTCTGACACATTTTCGCAAGCTAATTGCTTTTCGATTGGAACAGAGATAGCATATTTGTTATTTTCACAAACGAAAATGACTGGGAGTTTATGTACTCCAGCAAAGTTCGCACCTTCATGGAAATCTCCCTGGTTGGAGGAACCTTCTCCAAAGCTGACATAAGTTACAAAATCTTTCTTCTCAATTTTACCAGCCAAGGCAATGCCCACAGCATGTGGAACTTGTGTAGTTACAGGTGAAGAACCAGTTACGATGCGGTTCTTTTTCTGTCCGAAATGTCCTGGCATTTGTCTGCCGCCTGAGTTAGGATCTTCTGCTTTAGCAAACCCTTGCAGCATAATTTCTCTTGGCGTTTGTCCGAATGCAAGCACAACACCTAAGTCTCTGTAATACGGCAATGAATAATCTTTAGCTCGGTCAAAGGCGAATGCCGTACCTACTTGCGCTGCCTCCTGGCCTTGGCAAGACACAACGAAAGGAATTTTTCCAGAGCGGTTTAAAAGCCACATCCTTTCATCGATACGTCGTGCTAATAGCATATATCTATACATTTCAAGTACTTGCTCATCTGTTAATCCTGCATTTAAATGGCGCTTTTCTACCATTTGATTACCTCCTACATTTCCTTGTCTCACTTTTTTATCTCCAGCTATTTGCGTCATCCGTGTATCTCCTTTCCATCAACTGCTAATGCAGCCTCTCCGATTGCTTCAGATAATGTCGGATGAGGGTGTATCGTTGCTCCTATTTCCCATGGAGCGGCATCCAGTGTGGCAGCTAGCGCTGCTTCTGAAATCATGTCAGTAGCATGAGGTCCGATAATATGAACACCTAATATATCATCTGTTTGCCTGTCAGCAATTATTTTGACAAAGCCTTCCGGTTCGCCGTATACTAGGGCTTTTCCGACTGCCTGGAAGGAGAATTTCCCTTTTTTAATTGTAAATCCTGCATTTATTGCTTCTTCTTCTGTATATCCAATACTCGCTATTTCTGGACTAGTATAGATACATTTTGCGATTTTTTTGTAATCTAGTCGCTCTGGCTGCAATCCTGCAATATGCTCGACAGCCTTTATCCCTTCATGGGAAGCAACATGAGCCAGCTGAAGTCCTCCAATAACATCGCCAATCGCATAAATATGAGCTTCCTTCGTCTGGAAATTCTCATTTACCTGTATGGTATTATTGTCGAAGATGATTTCTGTATTTTCCAATCCCAATCCTTCCACATTGCCGATTCTGCCGACTGAAACAAGCAGCTTTTCGCCTGAAAAGAACACCTTTTCACCCTTTATTTCTGCTTGAACAGTGACATGCTCATTTTTCTCCAGCGTTTCAGGCAATACTTTTGCACCTATGACAACCTTGACACCTTTTTTCTCCAGCTGCTTCTTCAGTTCAAGGCGAATATCTTTATCCTCTGTTGGCACAATTGTGTCGCTGTATTCTATTAAGGTCACATCTACATCAAAATCAGCAAGCATGGAAGCCCATTCTACACCGATGACACCGCCGCCGACAATAAGGATTGATTTTGGAAGTTTATCCATTTTTAATGCTTCTTCTGAGCTGATAATCAACTCTCCGTCAATCTCGAGTCCGGGCAATGTATTAGGTCTTGAACCAGTAGAGACAATCACGTTTTTAGGAAGCAGCATCTCGTTTTCTTCTCCGTTATTCATCTCAACAGAGATAGTCCCTGGAATGGGAGAGAATATAGATGGACCGAGAATTCTTCCTTTCCCTTCATATACGTCGATTTTCCCTTTTTTCATCAAATACTCGACACCTTTATGCAGCTGGGTGACAATACTATTTTTTCTTGCTTGAACCTTTCCAAAATCAAAGCTCACATCATTCACAAGCACACCGAAGTCCTCGCTTCTTTTAGCCGTTGAATAAACCTCTGCACTTCTCAGTAAGGCTTTGCTTGGGATACAGCCATTATGGAGGCATGTACCGCCGAGTTTTCCTTTTTCGACTATGGCTGTTTTTAAACCTAATTGGGAAGCGCGGATTGCCGCAACATAACCGCCTGTCCCGCCTCCTAAAATAACTAAATCATATTCGTTAGCCACTATATTCACTCTCCTAAAAAATCACTTTATGTTATATGCTTTTGCTTGCTCTTCCCCGCGAAGAACACGTAAACATCCATTTGCTAATGATTGCATATCATTTTCACCCGGGTATGTGAACACATCTGCTATCCATTTAGTCCGTTCGACAATTTCGTCCACAAGCATCGTGCTGTAAGCCATAACCCCTGTCAAGATGATTGCATCAATTCTGCCGGCAAGAACAGTACTTGCACTGCCAATCTCTTTTGCAATCTGATAAGAAAGTGCATCGAAAATGAGCTTATCCTGCGTGCTGCCTTCCTTGATACCGGCTTCTAATTGACGGAGTTCCTTTTTGTGCAAATAGCTGTTTATACCTGCGTGGTACAGCAGCTGCTCTTTCATTTCCTTATAGCTGTATTTGCCGGAATAGCAGAGGTCGACCAAATCACCATGTGGAAGACTTCCAGCTCTTTCAGGGCTGAAGGGCCCTTCTCCGTTCAGACCATTATTAACATCAATGACTTTTCCGCACCTATGTGCTCCGACCGTAATTCCGTCTCCTAAATGGGCTACTATAAAATTACAATCCTCATAGGACCTGCCAAGCTCCATCGCAGCCCTTCTGCCGCTTGCTTTATGATTTAATGCATGAAAGACACTTTTTCTGGAAATAAGGGGATATCCTGATATTCGGGCAATGTCTTCAAGTTCATCAACCACAACTGGATCAGTGATAAAAGCAGGGATATTTAATCCCGCGGCAATCTCCGCTGCTATTAATCCGCCAAGATTGGAAGGATGCTCTCCTCTTTCGCCTGCCTTAAGATCTGCTATCATCGCACTGTCCACCATATATGTTCCGCCTTCAATCGGCTTTAACAAGCCGCCTATTCCGGCAATTGCGTCAAGCCTGGAAAGATTAAATCCTTCAGATAGAAGAAAATCCAGAACCTTCTTCGTCCTTGCAGGCGCCTGGGCAGCGATGTTAGGATAATCTGCTGTATCCTCCTGCATGATAGATTGCTCAAAGATTGGCACTTCATTTTCATATAGGGAAATAACTGTTGATTCGGATTTAGGGTTTATGACTAATATTCGATGTTTTTCCATCATCTTTGATAATCCTCCCTGTCCAGACAGTTTTTATTTGTTAGTTCAAATGATATTTTTCCAATTTATAATATAAATTCCGGACAGATAAGCCTAGCTTCTTCGCTGTTAACGTCTTGTTTCCATCAAGCTTTGCCAATGTACGCTCGATAATAACTTTTTCATATTCCTCAACAAGCTCAGAAAGCGGTTTATCTTCTGGTTCTAGAAGGATTGCATTCTGACTGTTGTCAGCAGTGCTGCTTGAAAAAGCGAGATCAGCTTCTTTAAGGATTGTTTTCTGTCTATCTATTTTTGCAAGTGAATGAAAAACAACAGCCCGCATTTCTCTGAAATGATGTTCAAACGGGAAGCTTTGCAATGCTTCTATTGCAGTCTTGTCAACAGAAGCAACACAGCTGCCATACTCCTTATTGGCTAGTTGTATCCATTCCTTCACCAGTGGAGCTATATCCTCTTTCCTTTCTTTAAGGGAAGGGAGATGAATGCTCGTCTGCAGCAGTTCATAATATAGTTCCTGCAGAAACAAACCTTTCATCATTGCCGTTTCCACATTAACAGAAGCGGAGAGAACTAAACGGTATCCGGCAGTTTCATCTTGATTGGAACAGATGAGATGCAGCTTTTTTTGCTGCTCCATAGATAGATCTGTAATATTTTCCATATACACCGTACCTGAAGGCTGCAGGGAAGTATCTTCACTTCTAAGCATTTCCAAAAACGCTGAAACTTTTTCCTGCTCTTGCAAACAATCAATAGCAGTAAATGCTTGATATCTTCTCTTCCCCTCATTATGGATGGCATTTGCAAACATTTTCTTGCCAGTACCGGCAAGACCACGCAAAAACACGATATAATCCATATCAGCTGCTATTTTCCCCTGCTGCACAGCCATCTTCATCCGCGGGGACTCTGCTGTAAAGTCTTCAAACCGGCTTTGTGCTTCTAATGTACGAATAATTTTTCTAGATTGCTCAAGCTTCTTCCTTAGTTCCGCCTGCTCTATATCATAATCAATAAACAGAATACAGCCCTTCCATATCCCATCGATCAAGTTAGGAATACATCTAATATTTCCTTCTATTGAAGGTCCTGCCACTTTTTGCACAACAGTCCTTCTAGTCTCCATCGTCTTTTTGCTCACATTACTGAGCTGTTCCTTCCATTCCGCTTCAGCAGAACTGTCTTTCTTTAATAAATACTGAAACTTCTCATATGCAGGATTTTGCAAGATAACTAACAGATTTTCATCCATAATCACAAATGCTTGTGATGCGTTTTGCAGTACTGCCTGCATTCCCTGTTGTATGTATTCATCAACACGCCAATCCTCTTCCAATGCCCTATCCTGCTGAATAATCGCAGCTGCTCCAAGCAATTCTCCATCCTTGTTTACAAGGGGAAAACGGGACACATGCACGGAAATATGTTCAGACAGACGGAATAACTTTCTGATTTCTGCCTTTTTCGTCTGGAGCACTCTCATCAGCTCTGCTTTAGGAAAGACATCAAGAATATGCGCATCCTTCGCTAACGGCCTTTTGTTCTGATGTGCAGCAAGCGTGCTTGCCTGCTGGTTGTAATAAACAATTCTTCCTTGTTTATCAATGAGCACGACCGCTTCTTTTAAGTCCTGAAAGATCGATTGTTCTGTTGATTGATAGGATAAATCCATTTGCAAAAACCTCACTTTTTGCATAATCATAAAATATTAACCGTGCAATTTATTTCATATCTATACTATAAACATATTTGCAATTCCATGCAAATTTTTTCTCGATTTTTATGTATTCTGATAATTTATTCAATTTAAACGCTTACATTTTTTACATAAAAAAGGTACCTGCATTAGTAGCAGGAACCGCACAGTCCTATTTAGAGGATGCCTGAAGAATTTGCATAGCTTGAACTGGTTCATCCGTAATAATAGCGGACGCTCCGGCTTGGATAAACTCTGTCATTTTCATTGCATCATTAACGGTATAAGGCCTAACACTTATGCCAAACCTTTCAGCCTGCTCCACCATTGGAATGGTGATCCTTTTGTAATTAGGATGAATTCCTTTAGCCTTGATTGCTGTTGCATAAATCCATGGCTGATATATTCTATCTGAAAGCAGTGCGGCTGTTTCTATTTCTGGGGCAATTCGGTGGCTGAGCACCATGCTGTAATGATTAAAGGAAGAAAAGATAATCCGGTCACCTAATCCAAACTCAGAAATAAGATTAATTGTTTTTTCTTCCATGCCATCATATGGGACATTATTGTTTTTAAACTCAATATTGCATAATAAGGAGTTGCCCTGCATCCATTCAAACAGCTCTTTTAATGAAGGTATCTTTTCGTTAACACCAGCAAATTTATAAGAAGCTTGTAATTTCCTTAACTCACTAAAAGTATGTTCTGCAACAAATCCAGTTCCATTTGTCGTGCGGTCCACTGTTTCATCATGAATGATGACTAATTCGCCATCCTTCGTCATTTGCACATCCAGCTCAATTCCGTTCGCTGAAGCCTTCTCTGCTTCCGTGAAAGCTATCATCGTATTTTCAGGAAAACGGGCAGAATAACCTCTGTGAGCAAATATCAATGTCATATACACACACTCCTAAACTAGAAATTGTGTTGATAGTAAAACAGACTCTAACGAAAGTTAGAGTCTGTTTTTGTTGAAAGTTAATTAAGCTTTAGTAACGTTAGCAGCTTGTGGTCCGCGTTGTCCTTCTTCTATGTCAAAAGAAACTTCTTGGCCCTCATCCAAAGTTTTGAAACCTTCAGATTGAATAGCACTGAAATGTACGAATACATCTTGTCCTTCTGAAGTTTCGATGAAACCAAATCCTTTTTCAGCGTTGAACCATTTTACTTTACCTGTAGCCATTTTTGTTTCCTCCTATGTGCTTCACACACTATGTATTACTATCCTTGCTCTTCATAAAAAATAAAGAATGTTCTATCCTAACTATTTACTTCGAACAAAAATAAGTCTCCTTTATAGTAACAGGTTAAACATGGGAAAGCAAATCTTTACAACAAAGTTTACAAAAAGAATGAAAAATTTATGATTTCTTTATACTTTCCGACTGATTGTCATTTTCGTAATCCTTCTAAAAAATAATCTTGCAACGATAAAGATGAGCCAATACAAAATATAACCCATCTAAACACGAATAATAATATTCCATCTAACTTAAACTTAGAAACAATAAAGCTTGGTATTATACGGCTTTAAAATTAGTTCGTTTCATTGCGCTCTCGGCCACTTTGCTTTCCGCGGGGAGAAAGATGAGCCTCCTCGTCTTCGCCTGCTGGGTCTCATCCTTCCCTCTATTTCCCGCAGGAGTCGAGTGACCTCCGCTCGATTCCACTAAGATTTTTAATTATTGTATATAATCGAAACAAAAAAACCAAACTATTAATCAATAAATGATAAAAATAGTTTGGTTTTGATTCGTATTTTACATACTTGTGTCCCAGCCTGTTAAAATGATCTTACATCAACCAAGACAGGAAGATTGGTAATGTAATTAAGGAAAGGATGGCACTGAGGACAAAGGAGGACGCTGTTTCAGCTTCCAATGTCTCAAACCTTGTTGCAATCATCGCAGCTACTGCTGAGCCTGGGAAAGCAACCAATAAGATTGCATTTGTCATATCTGTTTTAGATAATCCCATCATTAGAGCAATCAATACCATTGCCAACGGATGAATAATCGCTTTTATGAAGGCAATGCTGATAGCAGTTTTGCTGAATTTAATATTGCGGATACCAATTGTTACCCCAATCGCAAATAAAGCTGCACCAGAAGTGATAGAACCAATTTCATCTAAGCTGTCTGCTAGTATATCTGGTGAATGGAAGCCGCAAAGAATTAAAACGACACCAAGCAACGGCACGCATGCAAGCGGTTCAGACAATCCATGCAGAATAGATGAAACAGTCACTTTCCATAAGCTTTGTCCCTTTTCCTTCGCATTGGTGCTTGACTGGCCAATAGTTCCGATAATACTAGCCAATGGATCAAGAAGTGCATTAACTACTACACCAGTTATCGCAATAGGGATTGCAACTGCATCCGCCCCAAATATACTTCCTAATACTGGTATACCCATAAATGCAAATGATGGCTGCGTAGAATTTAATGCAAACATAGATGCTGGAGTTGTTGATGTTTTAAATACAAAACGTGAAATCAGTAAAAGAACTACATAGAAACCGATAATACCTATGAACATTGTGACAAAGAAAGGCCATTTATCGATAAGTGTTTGTTTAGAAGTTGTTGTAATTCCGACAAATAAATGTGCTGGCAACGCAAACTTTGTAACAAGTGTGTTCAAGCCTTTAGATGAAGCAGCATCGAACTTTTTAAAATACCCTGCCAAATAACCTAAAATAATGACAAAGAAAATTGGTATTAATATAATAAATATTTGACCTATACCCATAATTTAAATCCCCCAAATGTTATCCAAAGCGTATCAATACGCTCAAAAATTGTGCTAATAAACTCTACTTAACCTATTTATTAAGTAGGTTTTAATTCTTCAAAAAATAAGTGAGACTGCTCTTTAGGGTAAATCCGGCTTTTAATCCGTATTACTAAGATTAAAAGCCTCCCTCTTTAAAGCCTTATTTCTTTCAACAATACTTACATTGCTTCAATATCTTTATATACTGGATACCACATAGCATCCTTCACAGCTTCCTCCACATTTGCAGGAATATCTTGTGCAACTCCATCTTCAATGGCTGCTTTAGCAACAGCAACTGCTACTTCATAGGAAACTTCACGAAGCTGAGAAACACTTGGCAGCAATGAAGCTCCATCTTTGCTAGTATCACAAAGCTTTGCAACTGCATCTGCAGATGCAATGAACATGCTGTCTGTAATTAATTTAGCTTTTACTACAATCGAACCAAGACCAAGGCCTGGGAATACAAAGGCATTGTTTGATTGACCAATTTCATAGCTAATTCCTTTATATTCAACAGGCTCAAATGGGCTTCCAGTAGCGATTAACGCTTTTCCGTCTGTCCATTCAATCAGGTCTGATGGAACTGCTTCGGCTAGATGCGTTGGGTTTGACATCGGCATGATGATTGGACGCTCAACATGTTTTGCCATTTCTTTAATGATTGCTTCTGTGAAAGCACCTGCAACACCTGAAGTACCAATCAAAATGGTCGGCTTCACTTGTTTAACTGTCTCCATTAATGAAATAATGCCATTTTCTTTTTCCCAGCCTGCAACTTCTGCTTCTGAACGTACATATGGTTTTTGGAAGCTCAAAATACCGTCCATGCCATCTGTCAACAGACCTCTGTGATCAACAGCCCAGAATCTTGCACATGCTTCTTCTTCTGTCAAACCTTCAAGAACCATCGCATCTTTCATTTGGTCTGCGTTACCAATACCGGCAGCTCCTGGTCCAAACACTAATACACGTTGATCCTTTAATGATTCATTTTTGATTTTTAATCCTGAAAGAATACCTGCTAACGTTACTGCTCCAGTACCTTGGATGTCATCATTGAATGTTAAAACTTTATCTTTATACTTCTCAATAATATGGCGTGCGTTCACATTACCGAAATCCTCCCAGTGCAGCAATGCATTCGGGAACATGTCAAGTGCTTTTTCAATATAAGCATCAATGAACTGATTATACTTTTCACCACGAATTCTTTCATGGCGGTTACCGATATATAATGGATCGTTAATTAGCTTTTCATTGTTTGTACCTGCATCAAGCACTACTGGCAATACACGTTTTGGGTGGATACCTGCAGCTGCTGTATATACAGCCAGTTTTCCAATTGCGATATTGATTCCGCCGACACCCCAGTCACCAATACCTAAAATGCTCTCAGAGTCTGTTGCAACGATTAAATCAATATCGTCTGCTGAAGCACCAGTATTCGCAAGTGCTTCCTCAATTCCATCTAAATCATTAACAGACAGGTAAACACCACCTGGACGGTGATATTCGTGGCTGTATTCTTGGATGGATTGACCAACAGTCGGTGTGTAAACAATCGGCAGCATTTCGCTCAAATGATCTGTTAACAATCTGTAATATAAAACCACGTTGCGGTTGAACAAATCATTTAATGAATTGTTTTTCTCCAGATTACTTGATTTGGAAGCAAATTGCTCATATGCTCTTTTTACTTGCTCTTCAAGCGTCAAGACCGCTGGAGGCAAGATACCGTTAAGGCCAAGCTCCTCTCTTTCTTTTTCTGTAAAGGCAACTCCTTTATTAAGCAATGGATTTGCAAGGACATCCTTACCTTTTAATGTTGTATGAATCGAACCGTCTTTTTCTAAGAAAATAACTTTGCTCATCTTCTATTCCTTCTTCCTTTAACTTGGTTACTAAAAGTTAACTGGTTAATTTACGTTACAGATTCTACTCCCCTATTTTTTCTTCGTCAACGGTCACTGCCACACAATTGTCACAAAACCATTTATTGAAAACGTTTTATATGATATTATGTAAGTAAGGCTGATTTTTTTAATTATTTAACTATGTTATTTATAATATATTGGTTATCATTAATAACTAAAAAAATGAGGATGAAGGAAATGAGCGAAGAAAAGACTCCGCGCAACTTAAGCGAAAAGGTGGAGAAGCTGTATCAATTCATCAGCAAAAAGTGGACTGGACTTATTATTCACGCATTAATGGATGAACCGAAGCGATTTAGTGAAATTCACAGCTTTATTCCAGATCTCAGCAAACGCATGCTGAATGAAAGAATTAAGGATCTTGAGCATCACGGCATCGTCATACGCAATGTTATTACAGAGAGACCGATACGAACGGAATATTCTTTGACAAAAAAAGGCCATGAACTCGGCAAAGCATTGGATGCAGTGGAATTATGGGCTAAAAAATGGATGTGAACAGAGACCGGGTTTTCAACACGGTCTCTTTTTTTACTTTTTTTATTTACATAAAGATATTCGGCTGATTTTTTTACAAATTTACTTGCACGAAATGAACATATTCAGATTTTGAAACAATTCTGAATCATAACCCGTATATAACTTATACTCATTAAATGGTCTGGAGGAAATAAAGATAATATGCAGATTAGAATTGCTGTTTTTTTTGTCTTAAGCTTATTTTTGTTGGCAGGATGTTCACTTGAAGTAAAGCGATCAGAAGAATTTAAGATTACAGATGATGAAGAAAAAAGCAATGCTGATGAAATAAAGGAAATGGATTATATTGACACGACCCATAAAACAATCGATGGCTTGATTGATGAATTAACTGCGTTAAAAAGGAATAATGAAGAAAGTATCCTGTCTAGTGACTTAGAAACTTTGCCAACAATCTATAAGGAAAAAGAAGATTTGCTGACAGATAAACAAAGATTCCAATACAGCAGTACTATGCTCGCAATGGACGGTGCACTAGAAGAGGTCGAAACCATCCATTCATTAACGCAAGAAAGCCTACATACGAAAGATACTAAAAAGCAGGAAGAACTGCTTAACATGCTCGATCAAACCATTTATAATCTTGAGGCAATTATTGAAGTATTAGAAAATGAGCGGAATTATTAGAACAAGAAGTATTCTTGTGTCTTACTTGACTATTTTATTTCAGAAAAAAGCACTTCCCATTAATAAATAGGAAGTGCTTTTCTTCATTTACCTAATAGATTAGTGACAATCTTTATTAGGAAGCCTTATGCTCCAATCTCAGCTTATCTGCCACAATCGCGATAAATTCTGAGTTCGTTGGTTTTGCTTTGGACATGCTGACAGTGTAGCCGAACAGGGTGGAGATGGAATCGATGTTGCCTCTGCTATTATTCGGAATCTCTTAAATAAATCCATATTCAAAAAGCAAAAAGTTCGTGTTTTAAAATATAAATTTTTTCATCTCATATGTATTTGTTGGTTTATAATAATATATTTGTTGCATTACATTAATTATATTACACTTTTTTATTATCCAAGTAAATTAAATTATTGACCCTTAATCATGTCGTGAAGCTTTCTTGTTCATAGAATATTTAAATAGATAAATTTAGTAAGAACTTTTTACTTATGGACTCATTAATTTATTTATTTCCTTCTATCTTCATTAATACATAGGTCATCATTTATTTTAATGATTATTATGACAAATAGTTTAAGAATCAAGTAGTAATCTGTCTCGTACTGTTTCTCATCATCAATATTAGTTCCATGTAAATACTTATTCCTAATATCATGCCCGTTAGTAAATTTGGATTTATTAAGATAATAATCAAGATAATCTTGTTCATTCCTAGAAAAAAGACTACTTTCAAAGTTAACTAGATTTTGACTATTTAACTCATCTATTAATATTTGTATCGGTTCAGCAGAACGCCAATAACTTATTACTTCCTTATAATACAATTCCTTAAGAATATATATAATTCTATTGTCAACAAATTGTATTTTTCCTGTGTTATTTTCATTAATTAAGTTATTATCAAATAACCATTGCATTGTTTTCCATTGATATTCGTGAAAATCATCTTTAGTTACCATTTCACTTGTTATCAAGTTATAAAAATTTTTATATTTTTCTTTTTTATTTGGTAAATAGAATATACTACTTTGGTCAGAAAACAAGAAGAATGAGGCTGTTTTATACCAATCACTGGAAGTATAAACGTACTTCTTTTTATTTAGCGACTTAATATCTTTAATTTTAAAACTCGAAGAAGACATTTGTATTAATTCCTGGTCTATTCCTCCTTCTTCAAGTAAAATATTATATTGCTTAAAAATTCTATCTATCTCAGGAAGAATAGTTCTACATTTTTCAAAATATGATGATTCATTCGATGGCATTTTAACCTTAAAATTTTCAATTTGAAATTCCAATCTTAAATAATCCTCAAAAAACCATTTAATCATTTCTTCCAATCTTATCCCTATTTCATTTAATTCAAAAACAAAACTATACAATTCAGCGTAAGAAAGCATTTCTTTGAAGTTAAAAGAGGATGATTGATAATACAAGTGTTCTGCTTGCGTTCTAAATGCAGATTCCAGAGCAGAGCTTTCGCTTTTTTTAGAATCTAATTCCAATCTCATATGTTCATCAACAAAACCAAATAAATAGATAAAATTATTCCAAAGTGTGGCATAATCATTATTTTCTTCAATCCACTTCCGACTTACCTTAATAATGGTTGTTCTACCTTCTATAGTTGATACTATAGGTTCAACTTGGTCTTTTGGATAAGCAATCATTACCCCTGATTCAATACCTACACTGTTATGAAAGATTTTAGCCTCTTCTTCTTCAGCTCTCCTTTTAGCATGTAATTTAATTTTATCAGTTATACTTAACCCTTTATTTGTTGGAAAGTTAATAATTGTTCTCAATACATTAAGATTCACTACTGGTAAACCAATATATTTATCGATTAAACTTAATACATCTGTATTAGTCAAAGATGGTGGTAAATTTATTTTTACTTCCTTTAAATACTTTGACAAAATGGTCTCTGCATTCATAGGGTCTAATAAAAGCACGTCTTTAACTGCTTCATCGAAAAGGTCAGTCAATCTTTTAAATTCGAGGATTGAATTAATATGGACATTTTCTTTATTTAGAAATTCCCGAAAACTAGTTATTTCTATATTTTCATATAACTTATAATTATCAATAACTTCAAAGAAATCTGAAGTGTCATCAAAGTCGATTTCATCATATAGACTAATGAAACCACCTTTTTGACCATTTACAAACCTACCGATTTTTTGCTTTATTTGCACAACGTAAGTCTTTACGTTAATACTTGTCTCTTGAACAATCTGGTCACTAAAACTAGTAACTTGCATATATTTCAGAATATTATAAAAATCTAATAAATCAGTTATACTCCACTCAGACTCAATTGTATTATCATTAATTTTTTCTACTATCTTTCCCAATTCCCAACTAAAAGCCATTTCGTGTTCAGAAAATTTAATCTTATCCATATGCTCACCTTTCATAGCAATTAATTCCCCTCGAAGAAGTTAATAATGTTAGTATGTTTTGGCACTTTCAATATCCTTGGTTTACATTCAATTCATCTCCAAATTTCACCTTCTAGTTGAACTGTTTATGCCACTTCTTTATTAATAAATCAAATTGCTTAGATATAAAGAAGCTTCGTAAAAACCATTGCTAAAAAATCAGTATTTTAATAAGATTTAAAATAGGAATATTGTTTACGAATTCTTCTAGTTTATCTCAACAAGCATGTTCACCATCTTTTGAGAATATAAACATTTTATTTTTAACTTAACTTCATATTTTTGAATATCATCAAATTTCAAACTTTCATTTTAATACTAAAGGATACCCACTTATTCACTATAGTTTAGTACACGAATAAATAGGTATACTTCAAATTCACTTTTTCACCTTTGCTCCATTTAATAAAGTCTCTTTCTCCTTCTAGTTTTCCTTCTTTGTAACTTCTCATTATCTGAAAGGTTAACTTCAACTGGCAACACTTGTTCGTCAGGTTTATAAAAACTTATATTCTTTTCTAAAAGTAATTTGAAGAAATCATCATCTTCTATAATGGCTCTTCCTTCTTTGGGATTTAGCCACCCTTTGTTAATTGCTTCATAAGTAAGCAGCCAATGATTTGAATAAAGACTTTCCTTTGTAACTAATGATTCCCATAAAGAAACATCTATTTTTTTTATTTTGCCTTGATTGTGTAAATCTAAAGTTATTAAAGCAACTATGCTATCTTCTATTTTAGCTAACTCTTTTGCTACTTTGACTGGGATATTAATATTTAGAGACTTGCATAACCATAATGCCCAACTAATTTCGTGTGTATATCCGTATGAACAGTAGTATAAAATAATCTCAAATAAAGTTAATTTGATTTTCTTAAAATCCAAAGGGTATTTAGCAATACGATATCCAAGCAGTATTTCTGTTGCTATCGGTAAAACACTTGGTTCGACAATCATTGAATTTAGTACAAGTGATTCATATATTTTCCACTGCTCTTTACTTATCTGCATTTCAGCTATTTCTGTTAATGCATATTTCAACACTGATTCATCTGGGTACTCTTTTGATAATTCAAAGGCTCTACTAAAATATGTGATTATTTCATCATCTGATAAACTTAATTTATTTATATTTTTATTCTGGAGTCTTCTTAATTCAATTGTCCATTTTGGCTCAAGAATAACTGGCAATTCAATTATTTTTGTTTTTTCTGGACTAAGTTCTAACTCAAAATCTTTCATAATATGGTGTAAAGCAGATAATGCAAATTGGGCATCATTGAATGTTTTAAAATATAAGTAAAAATCGTCTACAAACCTGAAACCTTGTAATTTTATTTTCTTTTCTTTCAATTTTTGATATAAATATTTATCTATTGCTGCACCAATAATCTCTGCTATAACGAGTGAAGTATCTGGTCCAATCGGAATACCAATAGTTTGATTTTCTTGAGTAGACCTTGTAGCTTCGTCAATTTTATTACCCGAAAGATTTTTAAAAAGTGTTCTATCCTTCAAACTACTTTTGGCAGTATCCTTTGAATGCAATGCCCAAGGTATAATGTGTGTGTATATTGTAGGATAAAACCTAGATATATCAGTCTTTAACAAATATCTAGCATCTGTTGAATGTAATATACTTTCCTTAGAAATATCAGATAAATTTATCTTTCTAGAGAAGGTTCGTATTTCTCTATTAGAATTAATTTTCAAATTATTTATTACTGGCTTACTAAGAGAAATAGGGGAATTTTCAATATGCACTTCTATTTCTTCCCAATTATCTACAATTAATTGGGAAAGTTTAAGCTGATGATAAGGATTTGGTATAGCTAGCAATCTTCTTACATGTTTAACTTTAGGAATAGTGTACGTACAATATTTGCTGTATTTTTCCCCCTTAAAACTTTGAACTTTACTAGATATATAGGAAATATTATCTGCATAATCATTAGTATTTATTGGTGGAATGATTTCATAAGGTAGATACCCCCCTCGAATTAAATTTTCTAAGCTTAAACCTTCAGGAGATTCTAAAAAATCCCAATCCCCAAAATCAAAAAAATCACTGGACATCCTTTTTCTCCTATCATATATATTTCCCGTTCATATTGATTAGTTTTAAATATAACTATCACAAGTATATTATTATATTAAACTTACATAAAAGTGAAAAAAATTAAAGAAACTTTTAATTCAAAGGGTTAATAAAATATAATTAAAAGACAGTAAGTTTTCTATATATCCTACTGTCTACGTTACATTACTTTATTTTAATTCTCTAGCTGAAGCTGCTTGCTTAACGCTTCCAATTAATTGGTTAACATTTCGAACAATTTTAGAAGCCTCTTTTTGAGAAATAAATTGTTCTTGACCATGGACTAATTTATTTCTCCACACTACCCATTTTTTAAATTCACGACTGTACGCCTCGTCTACTAAACCAGAATCTATTAATAAAGTAAATAGATTTGATAAAGTTGAATGGCGATAAATATTATTTATCTTATTGGACTGTCCCTCTATATTTAATTCGAAAAGTTTTCTTAACTCAGATTCTAAAAGAGTAATTGCAGAAATAACAGCTGCTTTATATTCTTGTTTTCCTAGCAATCGCCCAGGTTCACTATTTAAGTCCATCATTATATTCTCAGACACTTGTGATAACCAATTTTCGATTGTATGTATAAATGTTTCTGACTCAATATAAGCCTCTGAAATATTGCTGTTTACAAATTTTATATTATGGATACCATTTAGTTTCGTATCAAAGCCAGATGAATTCTTTTTAGATAATACAAGAAGATGTAATGGCTTCTGTCGTTTTTCAAGGATATTTCTAATTCCATTTAAGCTTTTATCATCTTCAGCATCAAAAATAATCATATCTGCTCGTTCAATTAAAGCTGTTTCTCTGGCTGTTATATTATCACCATGCATGATTAGTTCATCAGATGAAATTGGCGAAAATCCATATCCTTCAATAATCGGGAATATATAACTTCTATATAAAGATATTTTTGAATATGGTACAGCAACATAACATAACCTATTTGTAGCATCTACTGGTAAAGACAGTTCCGCTAAAGTTTGTTCATTAAAAACTAGACTTTTATTTGGTAGATTTTCAAGCCAATATTCCCTTATTTCTTCGAATAGTGTTTCAAATACTTCACCATATGACTTGGCATCAATATTTATTACATTAACTCCTCTTCTTTTATACCTATTGATAGCAGCTTGTTTAGCCCCGACAGACAAAACATAAGCTGGTCTTCTTAATTCACCTAACCTATTACTTATTATTTGCCACACTTGTCTAAAATCCGCATCTTCTAGACTGTATCCAATAAACAGTGGAGTACGGGTGATTAATAGATTTGCTAGATATGTGGATATTAGTGGGTAATTTTCTAAAAAGGAATCATAGTCCTGTTCAGTGGCTACCATCCTATTTGGATGATGTAAATCTCCGTGAAGTTTTACTAGAAGAACATTTTTATTATGATTAGTTTTCAGATTCGAACCTATCGACAATTGTTCTTCATCTATTATTGGTAGGCAGTATTTACCTACGTTATCAAATCCCTTTTCCAATAAAAAGTCAAAATTTGTAGTACAAACAATATCAAAGGGGACTCTGCAAAATGCTTTATGTACATTTCCTGGTTTTGAATCAGCAATAAATAATAGTTGAGTTAACTTTTCCACTAATTTAGAGCGAGAATACTCAAAACTGTATGCAGATATAGCATCAAGTGCATTGCTATAGGGATAATCAATTAAATCATTAGAAAAACTTCTTCCCAAATCTTCCCACAGGGGCATTTCTTTCCCCTTCGGTAAATCACAGTTTAACGAAAAACCAGCCCCTACAATTGGTATACACTGATTATTTAAGATATCTTCAAGTAATGGTTTAGGAATGTATTGAATATATTTAGTCATGATTCCCTCTCTTTTTAGATAAAAATTTTTTCTATCAAATTATTTTATCTAGATTACTAATTATAAACAATACTATACCATGATTTTTTACATAAACATCTTTTTTTACCAAATTATTCATTAGCGAGTTTTCATATATTAAGAAATATAATTAGGGAAAATTTCTTATTATTTTCTAATTTGAAGTATAATTATTATTTGAATCTAGATAGACTATAATGGAGAATGGAAAGCGACATACTATATTATTAGCACTCTAAAGCAGGTTAGATAGAAAAGACTACTGTGTGAATCCCCCCTATGTTAAAGAAAAAGTTGAAATAGGTCCTTCCTTATTATTAAAATAAAAAAAGAGACCCCTTTAAGAGTCCCCAAATACAACTTATATTAGATAATATGAAACCTTTAGTAATTTTTTATTTCTTCACTAGCTGCAGTTTTCACACAAAACTTTTTTCTTATAAGGAGTTCAAGTTTAGATTTAATTATTAATTACGCTTCCACAAAAATCTACACAGTTTTATATTATTAGGTTTAACTATCTTTGGGATTGTTGTTTAATTCAATAAGTTTATCTTTATACTCTTGAATTAAATTTAAATAACTTTTCTTTTCAGTCACATTTTCCTCTATACTCATCATCCTATTATAAAAACGTATAAGGTTTTTATAAGCTGCTTTTAAATTCCCATTAATCTGTAATGCATTTTTATTATCCAGAATAGCTTTATCATAATCCCCAAACTCCCAAAATATTGCCCCTCTAAGGGCAAGTGCATAAGAATAATTTTCATCTATACTTAAAGCCTTATTTACTTCATTAAAAGCTTCCAAGTATCTTTCTGAGGAATAATATGCATATGCTTTTCCATAATACCCCTTAGAAAACTCATTATCTAAATTTAATAACTTGTCAAAAGTTTCTAGCGCTTCTTCCCAGCGCCCTCTAAATACCAAAACATTTCCTAGTCTCAAATATACATTTTTATTATTAGGATTAATTTGTATAACCTGTTTATAATCATTTATAGCCTTAGCGTATTCTGATTTCTTCCGATAGATATAACCCCGAAAATACAATGCATGCCAATAGTCTGCCTTTAAACCTATTGCGGTATTTAACATATTTATAACTTCATCTAGGTCCTCACCCATTTTATTTAGAATGGAGGCTCTGTCATAAAATGATTCAGCTCTGTTAGGATTTAATTTATCAATTTCTTTAATTATTTGTAGCGCCGCTTCAAAATTTTTCATATCAATAAAAGATTTTACTTCATTACTTAGTTTGTTAATCTTTTTCTCAATATTAATACTATCGGGAACTAAATCAATCATACCATCCTCTGAAATTATAACAATTAGACAATTTCCATTTATATCTTTCCCACTCTCGTATCTAATTGCTGAATTATATCTAGCACCTCTGGAAGCATCACCTTTATCCAATTCAGCATGTCCATCTAAAATTACTCCAATAGCATGACAATTCCCATCTACATCCAAATATAGCGCCCCGTCAATATTAGTTATTTTTTTTATGGTTTTTGCTATATTTACGTCTTCATAAAAATCGATTTTATTCACTTTAATAGATTGTGTTTTCAATCTTTCTGCTTCTTTTCGTGCCAACTCTGGTGTAGATATCACAACTGTTGTCCCATGTCTCTGCTTATACGCAGCTTCTATTATTTTTATAATGTTAGTAAATTTCTTCTCCCTATATTCTTCTGAAATATGTTTATTAAATACATTTCCAATAGAGTACATTAACTTCTCTTTCGAAAGTTTATTTTCAACTAAAGTTAATTTCCCATGCTTTATGCCTACAATCAGCCTTTCTTCAAAGAACCATCTAATTCGTTCCTCTCTAATACCTATACTAGGTTCTAGCCTATTTGTAATATTAATTGTCTTTAAGTTGTACTCAAATCTATTCAAAAAATCAATTAATACCACGTTATTTTGTTTTAAATTATGTAAATTAATAAGTTTTCCTAATCCATAAATTTGGTTATTATCACCAATAAGATATGTATCGTCATCAGTCATCTCCAATAATTTCCTCATTTTCCTATGTTCTTTATATTGAATGACCTCTTCAAATTTAATTAGGAAATTTATATTTTTGTCCATTAAATTTCCTAATTAATAGTAACTTAGCATTTATAGCACTTCCTTCATAATTTAGGGTAGAGATAATATTAATCTCGTCAAAAAGGTTTTTATCTTTCCCTAAACACACCCGATTAATTATATTATTAATGAAATCTCTTCCAAAAGATGATAAAATATCGCCAAGATTATTTTCAAATAATTTATCCGTCTTATTTTTTAGTTCTTTGCGCAATACATCAAAAAAACAATCCATAGCATATTTTAAAAAGGAAAGAGAGGGACTATTCAAGTAAATATCTTTAATATCATCTTCAAATCCCTCAAGTGTTATATAAATTAATAAATTTTCTTTGTCATCACTAGTGTTAATATAATTTATATAATGTAACTCTCCTAGATTTGTAAATGTTAATTCCTCTATATCCTCATTTTTGTTACTAATTGACTCTCCATTATTCAAGTTTATGTTAATTTCATTTAATGAGGTTTCCTCTATTAAGGAAGATAGCTCTGAAATCCCGTGTACCTTAAAAATTTCTAGTATTATCGACGGTAACTTTTCATTCACATTATTAAACATCTCAATTTGAGTACTTATTGCAGGATTTAGTAATTCTATAAAATTTCGAAATAACAATTTCAATTGCTCTTCATTTATATCTTTCATAAAAATTATTTCCTTCTTCCTTTTTAGTTTATTTAAAAACCTTAAGTAAATCCAAGAATGCTTTTTAAGATATACTATTATTTTTTATATGGGAATTAATTACTTCTTAAGGACATAATCAAAAAATTTTAACTACCTTCATTACTCCCTAAAAAATTATAGCATGAAGTTAGCATTAGTTAGAGTTAGTGAAGTTTAATTTTAGACAAATTGAACATTTTTATATTTTATTTCAAGTCCTATTTTCTATCAACTTTCTGCATGAACTTAAAATGGCAGTAATTAAAAAGAGAAAACTTAAATTTACAACTTCTTCTTCAAATACTTATCTACTAATCAATAAGTTTCTTGTGGTGTGTGGTTAAACCCACTATGGTTTTCAGCCACAGATTTCCCCACTGAAAATGTGGAAATATCCCCCTCCTCCTCAACATAAAGAAAGAGACCCTTCCATGAAGAGTCTGACTTATAATCGCATAGCCTCTAATTCATTTTTTCTGTAAATCAACGTTCTCTTTTTTATTCCTGTCTTCGTTTCTACTTCTTTGTATGTATGAGTCTTGAGCAATTCTACAGCATGAAGTATTTGTTGCTTGGAATGCTTTCTTGGTCTACCTTCTCTAAAATCGTCACGTTGCTTAGCCAATGCTTTTCCTTCTTGAGTTCTTTCTACAATCATATCTCTTTCAAACTCTGCGAATGAACTTAAAATATTGAAAATCAGCCTGCCAGTTGCTGTATCTTCTACAAGACCTATGTTAAGAATGTGAACCTTAACCCCTCTTGTAAATAGAGCCTTTACTGTTTGAATACCTTCTACTGCTGACCTAGCAAATCTATCTAGCTTTGTTATAACTAATGTGTCATCTTTTTTTAATGCTTCAAGCAACTTATTGAACTCAGGTCTATCAGTTTTAGTACCTGTGAACTTCTCTTGATAAATGACCTGGCATTCTGCCGCTTGCAAAGCTTTGATTTGAACCTCTAAGTCTTGTGCTATTGTTGAGACTCTAGCATACCCATACCTCAATGTTATATCCTCACTTTTCTCCAATGATTTATTTCACTAAGTTATTGCACCTAATAAAGCTGATTATAGCAAGGCTTTAAAAAAGTGCAATAACTTTCAAGTATTTGCACTATTTTTAAATGTTTTATATGAATGGTAAAAGCAATCTTTTTGATACAGATAGATTTATTAACTCGTCTCGAACAACGTCATTGTTTTAATAACTCTTCTGCTCATCTAGGAACTATTAACATGACTATTTTTGGCGTCGTATCGGAGATTTTTAGAAGTCTTATTTGTGACTAAGGGTGGTATATTCTATTAAACCGACTTTAATATACTAAATTCAGACAATTATACAGGTTGAATTTAAGCATGCATTGCTCTATTCACCTCTGAATTTCTTTAATGTGATACGTAGACCACAGATTCTTTTATAGCCTACCTCTTGGGTAAACTCTTGGGTAAAAAGCTTCGTTCTTATTACATAATGGATTCAATTGTATTGAACCATTACAAAAAACACACCAAACTTAACCATAGATTCCAATGTGTTTGAAACTCCCAGTTATCATCTGCACCAACGTATTTAATATAACTTAAATACATAAATTAGATATCAGTGACCAAAAACCGAAAAGAGATATATTCCTCTAAAAATAAACACTGAACAGGTTTCATGTTCAGTGTTTTAAAATATATTAGACTATCTGGTGGTATCTAGGCTAGCACCTCTTCAATATCATTTTTCCATATAAAATCATTTGTAACAAGATGGTCGTCAAAAAAATTAGTGTTTATAAGTATCTCTTTAAATTTCTCACCCTTCTGCGAATAAACAACATTGTAGAATACCATTAATAACTCAAATGATGATAATTGTGCTCTCAGGATACCCCTATACTTACGTTTCTCAATTTCATTAATTTTATCATCTACATCAAAAATCTCACTTTGAATAAACTTAACTATTCTATATAAATTTCTATAGTAATGTCCAACTGCATTCTCATTCCTTTTATATACTTCCTCATAAGCTAGTTTTTTTAAGTCTTTCATAGGTTGATTAAGGAAATTAGTTTTAAATTTATCAATATAAACATTTGAAAATTTATCTTTTACTCTGTTAAAATCTATTGTCTCAATTAATTCTTTATAAGCTATATAATTTCCATATATGTTTTGAGAATAGTATACTAAGTGTTGCTCTTTTCTTCTGTTCCATTCTTTATTTTGACCATTATCTATAGTTTCATAAAACTGTTCTTTTTCAGTCATATCTGCAAACCCATTATAATCGTACCTGGGAAGAAAATGAAGTTCAAATTCATCTGTATATTCACTTAATTGATTATCTAGGTACAATTGTTTTATTAGTCCATCTAAAATCTCAATATCACCTTCAAGGGCTTCTTCTTTTAATTTTTCACAGTACTCTCTATAAATCTTTCCATCATATGTATTAATTAAATCATCATAAAAATATTCAATAGCAGCTCTTCCTGAAAATTCTTCAATTTGTATTTCCTTCAGAATATTGTGATGTAAATTTATCATATTGAAAAAGGTGGTTTCAAACTGTTGTTTTTTCATTGTTTCATTAGTAATTTGGGTTTCTTTCCTTGCTTCTTCAGCTTGCTTCACCGATGCTTCTGTTTGCTTAACTAATTCCTCGATGCTTTGTTGACTAATTTTTATTTCTTTTCTTTGCATAATAATAGTTGCTAATAAAAGGACAACACTAGATGCAGTTAAAAACGCAACAGTTGTACCTCCTATAAAATCACCTACCGCTCCTAAATCTGCCAAATTTTCATATTGGTCTAATCGGGAATCATAATAATTTTTTACAGCAAAAGGCATTATACTTGCTGTAACCAACAAAGCAAAGCCTAAAATGGTAAACACCAAAATGCCAACTTCTGATATCTTATTCCTTAAATTAGTTTTTAAAACCATTAATACTACCAATACAACTAACACCATTAAAAGCATAATCAAACTCTTCTCCACCAATCTAGTTTACTTTTGATAATTATAATAAAACATTTATCTATTGTATCAACAATTAACTCTTACTACTAACAAAATTTAACTCTTAATGAAATCACAGTTTTATTGTTTGTGTAATATGACAAAAAGTGGAGAAATCTAAGTACAATCCAAATATACGCTAAGGCTCATAATTACTCATTTTATAAAATTAAATAAAACAAAAAAGACAGTTCATGCTTTTACTGTCTTTTTTTAATCTCGGAAATTTATATAAATATCATAATTCAATTTTATAGAATACTTCTTAAATTTCTTCTAATCCCTGCTTGCCGTTTATCTAGGTTTTGAATATCTGTTAAATATCGAGTTGCCAGTGACCTACTCCTATTTGTCTTAATCTTACTATATATTTGTGGTAACCCAGTATATACTGCACCCAAACCAAGTGTTTCGTTCAGAAGCTCTAGATTTCCTCCATTATTTGTAAGTGCAATATGGATTCCTAATATGGTTGTTGAGAGTGCTGTCCCCAGTTCAATAATATCACTTAATAGACTTTCTTTAGTGTTAGATATATTTCTTTTTATTTCAAAAATACTTTGTTCCGTGAATTTGCTATTGGGGATGTTTGACAATTCATTAACTGCTAACTGAAACTCCTTTAACTTTCTTTGAAAATTAATATTATTTCGCAATTTAACAATTTTGCTGAGTGGAATGTCCTTTAACCCAGATGGTACTTCAAGAGAAATCAACTTTTTTATAATCTTTATCTCTTCAAATCTACTATTATACCTCCAAGTTTTTTCATTTATTTTTCTCAGTTTCCTCTCTTCCTTCAAATCCGTAATTACATCCATATTATTATAATCACCTATGTTATGTGCTAAGATTGACATATATGAAATTCCTAATTGATAAGGTATCATAATTCCATTTTCTGAAAAACTTACAAATCCTAGCTCACGACAAAAATCTTCAAACTCATAGCTGAACTTTGATTGAAATAATTCAAAGTTATGATTCTGAGGTTGTCTCCAAAAGTCTAAAATGTTTATCTCACCTAATATACCTAACATTTTAACAGGGTTTTCAAGCTCTCTAGTTATAGCCCATATTGCATCTTCAGTAGACTTACTGATTTCCTCATAGGTGGGTCTATACGATGCTAGTAAATCAGTTTCGTTTAAAAGGAATCTGTGTATACCGCTTAAATAATCATCAGCCTCAGGTGGTACAATTGTATTTACATCATTTAAATAGAGAAGAGCAAATTTTAACCATTCCTCATCATTAATTTGAAAACCAGGGTAATATATAATATCTTTCATTTCGTTATCTCCTATTAATACAAATGTATAAAAATTCCATCAACTCAATTCTACCATTTCATTTCACCTAATAAAATCAAAATTTTATTAACCTATTATAATTTTCTATTTAAAAATCAAAAAGAATAAGATTCATATTCCTTTGTCTTTTTCTATAAGAATTTCACAATCTTACTTACTTACTTACTTACTTATGTACTTTAAATTTTTATAGATGTAATTTATAGGAAGGTCACCATTATATTGTGATAACCTAGGGGCTGGTGTACTACTAGAAATAGGACTTCCAGCTCTCATACTTGAAATGTAAGTGCTTGATTCTCCATCTAGCCAATTAAGTGTTTCTTCAAATAAAATTTGTGCTAAGTAAATACGTTGAGTCAGTTTGCAAAAGTTAATAATATTATTTTTATTTGCTTGAGCAGTATTTATTTTTGAAGCATCTTTTTGTTCCAATGCTACGTGCAACCCCAAGTACTCCTTAACAGAATTAATTATTAAATTAGACAATATTTCATTGGATAGTTGAGAAATATTTACTGGAACTAGTATACGATTATGATTAGGCAACTCTGATAATTTAAATGAATCTTTCCTAATTTTACTAGGTACAGTGTAATGAAGCTCTCCTTGAAACTCAAATGCAAGTCTAAAATCTTCAAATAAAATGTCTAGTTCAAGCTTAGCTCCTGTTGCTGGGTTAACAAGAAAAGATGGCTTCGACCCTATCTCTTTTGGTGTTTTAAGGACTGTGAAAGTTACAAATAAATCCAAATAGCAATTTAATAACCCTTCACCATACGATGCACACTCACCATTGTATTTTGAAGAACGTCGTTTATCTAGAGCGTCTATTAAATATTTATTAATTATTTTTAGCTCTTCGTTAAATTTATATATTGTTAGTCTTAATCTCACTAAATCTTCGTGAAGTCCAAAAATTTTACGAGAAATATTTGGAATCATTATTAATGAGTTTTGTGAACCAAAATCTTTCCTTAAAAAACTTTGCATTCTTTCAGTTAACTTTTTAAATCTTTCTTCAATCTGTTTATAATCTGCTGAACATGTTATACTATCCAAATACTGTCTTTGGCACTGTTTTATTTGTTTGATGACCTTATTCCTCTCATCCTTATTCATAAGTCATATCCTTTCCACTAATCTTTGTTTGAAAGCAATTTGGTGTTTAAATATATTTGCTTGATGCCACTTCATTTATTTCTTCTGGCAATCATTCAAACCTATCCCCTTAGTTTCATTAATATAAAGAAAAACCTTAGAATTCTTATCCAAAATATCTGAAATCAAAATCACACCATCTTCACCAAAACTAAAATATCCCTTATCAAATCAGGCATCATGATTTGGACACAAGAGCAGTCCATTGTTAACATCTAACCACTCCTGATTTATAGACTGATTCCATGGCTTAATATGCCTAGCTACTAAGAATCGTTCATCTGATACACCACACAGTTTGCATTTCTTTCCTACAGCTAAAAGAGCCTTTTTAAAAATTGACTGTCCTATACGTGCTTTAACAACCGAATCTTTTTCGGTGTTATCTAAAACAATCAGTGTTTCTAAGTCTTTCTGAAGTTTTAGAAAACTCTCAGTATGCAGTGGATTCACCATCTCGAGTAACAGTTTTAACGTAAGAGATTGCAATTCTGTATGGTTCGGAGATGGATTATAATTAATCCATATTTCCTCTAATAATGCCCTATTAACTTCAAAGGGGTTTCTAATTCTATGATTTTTCTGGATTTCCAAAAATAATTACTTTATTCTCCTGATTTCAATTTCTAAATAAGTGAGGATTTTGGTAATACAGCATTATTTTATTATCCATTTTTGCCTTTTGAATATCCTATACCTTTTTTACTTCATAATATGCAATGATACAGGGTTTATCTTCAATAGTTTATAAAATAAGGACATCCCCCTTTGTAACTTTAGTTTTTAAAATTAGTCCTCTATCCCAACATCTCCATAAGTGAACTCCGAGAATAATGGGTCTTCCTCTATATTTGGTCTAAATATGGGATTATATAACTGCTCAAAAGACACTCCCCTATCAAATTTATAGTTTTTAAAACAAAATTTCATTTGATTAATTATCCGAATATAAATTGCTTTGCAAGAATCAAATGCAAACATAGCCTATACTTTTTATACTAATTTAGGTAGATTATACCACATTTTAACATAAGTAATATTAATAAAGAGTTTCTAAATTGTTTATAACCTATTTATTACCTACAATGCATGTTAAACCAATATTTCCTCCCGAAACAATTAATTATCTAAGGATATCTAGTAGATATACATTGGTTAGGGCTTCTCAGCCCGTTATTCGTGAGTTCATCACGAATAACTCCTCGAGAGTATGACCAATCTCCGCTTTGCTGCGATTAGTCATACTTATTAAATAATTCAACTTGAAAGTTATTAATATATTAAAGTAGATATAGTTACGTAGTCCCAACGAAGTGGACTGCGTAACACCAACTCAGCGAAGCTGAGGCGGTAGCTACCTTCGACAGAAGGTAATAAAAAACTCCTCATCCCTTCTATATATAGAAGGGATGAGGAGTTTTGATTCTAGAATATGAGCTTTTTTAGAATTTTAATATCATGATGTTCTACTTTAATATAACCTGTCTTTATAAAGCTTTGGATTTGCTTAGATTTCCACAGTCGGGACAAATTATGTGTTTTTGTACCAATCTTCTCAGCAATCTCAGCTTTTTTATAAATTCCCTCATTTAATTCTTTAAGATAGTTGATTAACTTTATATCTAAAGTTATTGCTTTTTGCTTGTTTTCTGAGCTAAACTCAAATTCTCTATCTATTGTTAGGAATTGAATATTCTTGAATTGTTCTTGTACCAATAATGTTACTTCTTCATTATTATTAACAATAATAAAATGCCCTTTAGGATTTGGATTCCGTTGAATTAACTTGGCAGCCTGATAGAAATCTGCTGCTAGAAAGCCTATTCTAATTTTTTCGATTGAGTCGTCAACAAACTTTCCCTTTTTCACTTTAAGATTTAAATCTTTTAGTTTATTAAATCCATTATAGATAGCATATTGAAGAAAATAAACAGGATAAGGAAGGTTATTTGTTGCAATGATATAAACTAAATCAAAATCAGAATAATTATTTTGTCCAACAATATTACCAAACCAATTAATTGCAAATCTGCTATCCACCATTTTAACCTCTTCATCTTTTGTTGGTAGATGTACATTTAAACCAGATATACCTATATTATCAATTGATTTCAATAATTTGTCAGATTCTGATTTATGACAAATGAATAAACATTTTTTTTCTGTATCAGTATAAGTTCTACAAACCTTGTTGCATCTGCAAAATACTGAGTTTCCATTCTTTTCACTGTATTTCGACTACTATTTCGAAACAACAACAAAAGTACATCGGCTATAGTCTATTATTCTTCTAGACTCAATTATCTTAAATTTATTACCTTTATATATAGAATCTACTGTTGCACTGGCATCTAACATTATATTGTTACTAAGCATTCTTAATTTCATCTTGTTATTAACAGCATAAAATTTACCACCATTATAAATAACTTCGTCGCTATAAAAGAATATTAATTGTTCTATAAATGTTATTAAGTCATTTAAATTACCCTTAATACTTTCTTTATTTTCCTCAATTAAATTCTGAAAATCTTTAAGTTTAGATACATCAAATAAAACAGAGTCTACAATAATTTCATTTGTATTTCCTAACTGATACATTTCCAGCTTTTCTAATAACGGTGATGTTACTTTATCCAACTCTTTTTGTAGGCTATGTAACAGCATGGGTCGAACTTTATCATAATTACCTTTTGAAAAAGTATATATTGGGAATTCAATTTTTTCATCTATTAATAGTGTATCTCTATTTCCAAAGGGTGCTTTTAGTTCCTCTACACACAATTCAATATACCTTTGGTGAGTTATTACAAGAACCAAACAACTTTCCAGTTTGTTAAGGTTTTTTCTCCAATACTTCCAATTATCTGATGTTATCCCAACAACAGTATCTTCACCAAACAAATCATAAGCATATGATTGTTTTAGTGCTTTAACTGTTTCTTCTACATCAGATTTGAATTTTTTTACAATTAAGTACTTAGGTATTTCCCCTGAATTAAAGGTAGATTCTTCAATGCATTCAGCTATATATTGAGTTGAAAATTTACTTTTTCCTAGTCCAGCTTCCCAAGCAAACACCTGAAAAACCTCAGGTTGAAAATCTCCTTTTATAGTATCACTTAATTTTTTTTTCATTTGTTCCAATTGATGCTCGTCTACCAAGGTGTTCATCTCCAATGTTTATATAATATGTAATCTCTATTATACTTGATAAACATTTTAATATTACTCCTAACATATTAAATACTACTTGGAAATTTATCTATTAAAAAAGGGTGGCTTGTAATTAATATACAAGAAATTAAGATGATTGATTGGGATGCTGAATTTTGCCACCTATACTATACCTCCATTTGTAGCCTCCTAATGTTACTTGATTACCATTGCAACAATTCAGAATATTTATATAAGTTTTATCATCTAGTTCTTTTGCTATTTTACTTGCACTACAGAACCATTCATTTATTAAATTACCATCTAAGTCAAACTGAAGTATAGTCCTTTTAGACATTTTTATTAATTGTACTCTTTCATGTAATGTATTACTTTCATCTTTATAAATCCAAATAAAACCTTTGTATAGGTCTTTTTTTTTATTAGCACAATCGAAGGTGGACAACGCATTTACATGAATTAAGAAAAAACCAACACAGTAATAGTTACATGCAGTATTCTTATAATAAATTCAGGGAAAATTCATTTGGAATTACTATTATTGAGAGTGTCTACGATAAAGAATTACTAATTGAAAGAGAACAATTTTGGTTAGATACACTTAAATCTTATGCCATATGTTAACTGCACTACCAACATATATCTTCCCATTACCCTTGCATACAATTTTGTAAATTCCGCATAATATATCAAGTTCCTTCCATTTGATATCAAACAGCCCATACCGATTATTAATGACATAAGAATTCCCTTCACAAAATTTAAATCGAGATTTAAATCCACTTTTTGCATCTGAATCTACATAGAAATAATCTTTTGACTTAGGTAATATTTTTTTACAACTACTGCATTTTTTCGTAACTTGATAAGATAGATTTTTCAAAATATCAAACCCCTTTCTTGAAGTTTAATATTTCCTCCAATATCCATCTTATACCGAAATTCAAATTATTTTATTATAAACACATAGTGTGCTAGTGTGTTACCTACACACTAATTCAATTCTTATACTTGAATGCACTTACTAACAGGTTAAATACCCTATCTAATCAAAACGAATAGATATATAAAACAACTTACAAATCTATTCATCTCCAATATTCTCCAAAGACAAAAGCATAAATAAAGACTAGACAAAATAATAGGATAAAAATAAAAAAGAACCGCTTAATTAAATAGCAGTTCTCATAATTAGACCAATTCCAGCATTTAAAAGATTATGCATTTCCCCCACTCTTTCAATGCATTTTCCTATAAATTCAAATAGCTTTGTGTCCATTTTCAACTAGCCATAGTTAACTTTTCAATGACATTAAGCTCTATTTGTAAGGTATTTCATGTCTAATTCCCCATTTAGATAAAGGGGAATGTTGTTGATACTTCTTACCGATTTCCTCTCTGGTTAAGTCCATATACGCTTGTTCTGTTACTGTGACAGAACTATGACCCAAAATGCGGCTAAGCGTATAGAAATCCCCGCCATTCAGTAAATAATGTCTTGCAAAATTATTCCGTATTTGATGTGGATGTATATTAAGACCTATTTGCTCTCCTGCTTGTTTAAGTTGCTTCTCAAAGGATTGAATTGTAAGTAAAGTATTTCTCGTCGTTGGGAAGAGTAAATTTGTTCCTGTATATCTATCTTTAAATTTTAAGTAGTGTTTTAGCTCTCTTTCCATTACCTTTGAAAAGTATACGTACCTTTCCTTTCTCCCTTTTGTTTTGGTAACTAAAATCATTCGATGTTTAAAATCAATTGATTCTACTTCAAGTGCCAAACATTCACCAATTCGCATACCAGTATCTTGCAGTATCATTACAATGACTTTATTTCTATACCCATGAAACTTTGTGTAATCAAACTGTGAAAGCAATCGGTTAAATTCTTCTTGATTTATTCCTGCTTTTTGTCTTCTTTCTGTTTTAATCTGTTTAATGTTATCAACTGGATTCTTGTGTAGTTCTCCTTCTTGTTGTAACCAATTGAAAAACACTTTTATATTTCTTACATAATTATTAATCGTTACATTAGAAACTGTTTTCTTGAAATCCCGTCTATTATGCGGATGATTTATTGTTTTAGAAACTTCTTTGTTAACAACAGTATACTTACCTCGTTCTTGCAAATAAGCGACATATTGCCGTATATGACCTGCTTTAACACGTTGAACATCTTCAATATCATGTTCGCCTTTTAAATACGCTAGGAATAGCTTTAATGACTGCTCATATGATGATAATGTTTTCGGTGATAGGTTCTTACTTTGGCATGCTAATAAAAAATCATCTAGATAAAATTCTAACTCAGTTAACTTCATTCTTTACACTCCCCATCTCCAACAAATACAAAACCCAACAAATCAAATGATTTATTGGGTGAGATGGTAAAAATTTATTGGCTTTAATCCGAACAGAATGTTTATTTTCAAAGAATTGGTTGGCTTAGTAAAAACTAATAACCCAATCGCACCGCTTCTTTAAGAAGCCTTATGCTCCAATCTCAGCTTATCTGCCACAATCGCGATAAATTCTGAGTTCGTTGGTTTTGCTTTGGACATGCTGACAGTGTATCCGAACAGGGTGGAGATGGAATCGATGTTGCCTCTGCTCCACGCCACTTCAATCGCATGACGAATTGCCCGCTCTACACGGCTCGCAGTGGTATTATATTTTTTAGCAATATCAGGGTAAAGAACTTTTGTAATCGAGCCTAATAATTCAATATCATTATACACCATTGAAATAGCTTCCCTTAAATAAAGATAGCCTTTAATATGGGCAGGAACACCGATTTCATGGATGATGCTCGTGATGCTTGCATCAAGATTTCTTGGTTTTTGTTCTTGCTGCTGTGATCTGTAAGATGTTGAGGATGTTTGTTTGCGGACAAAACCGTTTGATTTGCCGCTCACCTGGCGGATATGGCTAGCTAAATAATCCATATCGAATGGCTTTAAAATAAAGTAAGATGCTCCAAGGTCAACAGCTTTTTTTGTGACATCCTCTTGACCAAAGGCTGTCAGCATAATGACATTTGGCATGGATGGAATACTCAATTGCTTCATTCTATCGAGAACGGCCAAACCATCTAAATGAGGCATGATTATATCCAATACCATAACATCAGGCTGTATATCCTCCAGAAGATCCAAACACTCCTGACCGTTATGGGCTACACCGACGACTTCCATATCTTCCTGGGAATTTATGTATTCCTCCAGCAATCCAACAAGTTCTCTATTGTCATCAACAACACATACTTGTATTTTCTTCAATGATAGTTTCCTCCTCAATATCCAATATCTCTCTATTTCTACTTTTATTCTAAATGACAATTTCGACAAAGTAACTAAAAATCCTTTGATTTTATAAAAAAATATAGAAAAACTCGTTTTTTCTCATGTATTCTCTTATTTTCGACCACTTTCGCCATTTAACTGCTTTCTGTGCGTGTTTGTCGAATAATCTTTATGTATTTATTATACAACCTTTATTAGGTGAGAATAAAGCTTTTAATGGTTATAAAAGCTGTTAATTTTACCCCATTAAAAAAATAAGTATTTTATAACTAAAAAAATATGGCGATTTTATGAATACGCTCTTGTTGCTGACGGGAAATTTAAGTTATTATAAAAGATGGACTTTCGCATATCGTATTATTTTTTAGAATGGTTTTACAGAAAGGATTTTTTTTATGGAAAATGTTGCAAAGAACGATCAGCCTACACATAAAGTATTGTGGCAGCTGACTAGACCACACACGTTAACTGCTTCTTTTGTTCCTGTATTTATCGGAACAGTTTTAGCATTACAATATGAACAGATTCATCCAGGTTTATTTTTGGCGATGCTGTTTGCTTGTTTGTTTATTCAAATAGCTACGAATTTGTTCAATGAATATTATGATTTCATTCGCGGATTGGATACTGCCGATTCTGTTGGGATTGGCGGTGCTATTGTCAGACACGGGATGAAGCCGAAAACAGTTATGAACTTGGCAGTCGGCCTTTATGCTGTTTCGCTCCTTTTAGGTGTTTATATTTGTATGAGCACAAGCTGGTGGATTGCTCTTGTCGGCCTGCTTGGTATGGCAATTGGTTACCTATATACAGGAGGACCGCTTCCTATTGCCTACACTCCATTTGGTGAATTGTTTTCTGGCATTTGCATGGGAACGATTTTCATCCTTATTTCTTTCTATATTCAAACAGGTTTTGTTAATGAACAAAGCATTTTGATTTCTGTGCCAATCGCGATTTTAATCGGCTGCATTAACCTGTCTAACAATATAAGAGATATTGAAGAGGATACTCTCGGGGGCAGAAAAACAATTGCGATTTTAATGGGATTTGAAAGAGCTGTCCAGCTCCTTGCTGCATTATTTGCCATATCGTATATTTGGGTTATCGGAATTATCCTATTTGGTGTAAGCAGTCCATGGCTCTTAATTGTATTCTTAAGTATTGCTAAACCAATCCAAGCAATCAAAGGCTTTAAAGGCAGCCGCAGTGAAACACCACTTGCGATGAAATCAACAGCCCAAACAAATACATTCTTCGGATTGTTCCTAGGAATTGGTTTGCTGCTTGAATTTATCTTTTCAAACCTATAAAAAAAAGCGCACCTAATTGGTGCGCTTCTTTTCATTTAGGAAGCCTTCTGCTTGTTTTCCTCATAAATGTCAATTCCAGCTTCATTCAGCATCCATTCAATATGAACACCATATCCACTAGTCGGGTCATTAACAAAAACATGGGTAACTGCTCCGATAAGCTTACCGTCCTGAATGATAGGGCTGCCGCTCATTCCTTGCACAATTCCTCCTGTTTTCTTCAGAAGCTCCTTGTCTGTTACCTTGATAACCATCCCTTTTGTTGCTGGGAATTTCTGCGGCACAGAGCTGACCACTTCTATATCAAACAATTTCACTTCGTCATTATCAACAACAGTAAGAATTTGAGCCGGTCCTTCTTTCACTTGGTCGGATAAGGTAATCGGCATTGCTTTATCCATCACTCCATTGGAGATACCTCTATTTAGTTCACCAAAAATTCCGAATGGGCTGTTTGTTGTAATATTACCAATTACTTCTTTATCGGAAGAAAATCTCGCCAGCTTTTCACCTGGATTGCCATTTTCCCCTTTTTCTATGCTTGTAACAGTCGATCGCAAAATTTCTCCGTCATCGACAACTATTGGCTTTTTCGTATCCATATCAGAAATGACATGGCCTAAAGCTCCATATTTTTTTGATTGCGGATGATAGAACGTCATCGTTCCAATTCCAGCTGCTGAATCTCTAATATATAACCCCAATTTATATGTGCTTGATCCTTTTTCTTTTAAAGGAACCAATTTTGTTTTGATTTTTTCTTTTTCTCTCATTATTGTTAAGTTAAGCGGATCTCCAGTTTCGCCTGCACTTTGGACAAATGGTGCTACATCCGCCATTTTTTCGATTTGTTTGCCATTGATTTCTGTAATCATATCTCCAACTTTTATGCCAGCCTTTTCACCAGGGGAAGCTTTGCCATTTTCCGTGTTCACCTGATGATGGCCGACGATTAATACGCCAACTGTATTTAATTTTACCCCGATGGATTGTCCGCCTGGGATAACTTTAAAGTCTTTTAAAACATTCACATCAACTTTTTTTATCGGAAAGCCTGCCAGCTCTAAAACCATTTCGTTTTTACCATTCTCTTCACCATGCAGCGAATACTTCCCTTCATCTTGACTTAAGGCAACGACTGAATTGTCCTCTGTCATCATGCTTGATGCAGGTATCGATGAACTGTTTATCACTGTATTTTGGCCTTCAAAGATAGTGACGCTTTTTGGGATATGAAGATATTGTTGAAAGGGTTTATTGAAACTTAAAGATATTAATGAAACAAGGAGAATTCCACCAATTATTTTTCTAAGGAAATCCATTTTCAAATCATTCACTCTCCTCGCTTCTTGTCACCAAACTTGTGGCTTATATATAAGTTTGCCTGCATGGCGGTCATTTATTACTGTAAAAACTATAAAAAACCTGCACACTTTGGTTAGTAATAGTAATTTTGTAAAACTTGAATAGCTAAAAGCATACTCAAAAGTTCCTTAGTAAAAATAGAAAACCCCTGTTAAACAGAGGTTTTCCTTGTTCTATCCATTATTCTTGACCTTTTGGGCTAATTTTAACAGCTCTTTTGCATGTTTTTTTGTCAAATCGGTAATTTCTGTTCCGGATATCATTCGGGCAATTTCTTTTACTTTATCTTGTTTTGCCAATGGAGTGACAGTCGTCGAAGTTCTTCCATCATGAATGGCTTTAGCAATATAAAGATGGGTATCTGCCATGGCGGCCACTTGCGGCATATGGGATATGCAAAGCACCTGTGAACCTGCTGCAACTTTGGATATCTTTTCAGCAATCGCTTGTGCAACTCTACCGCTGACACCTGTATCCACTTCGTCAAAGATAATCGACGTCACGCCTTGATGCTTAGAAAAAATACTCTTTAATGCAAGCATCATTCTCGACAATTCACCGCCTGAAACAATTTTAGACAATGGCTTAAGCGGCTCGCCCGGATTTGTTGAAATATAAAACTCCACATCATCCATACCAGATTTAGTTACATTATCATCATCCGCATTAATTCTGACTTCAAACACTGTCTTTTCCATATACAGCTGTTTCAGTTCTTGATGAATGTCTTCTGTCAATCGGAGTGCAGCTTTTTTGCGAAGAGAACTAAGCTCATTTGCTTCTACTAACAAATCCTTTTTGATGCTTAATAATTCTTTTTCAAGCATATCAATATGTGTTTCTTTATTTTGGAGTGTTTCGAGCTCCTCTTCAATTTTAGCGGCATATTCCAATATTTCGTCAACGGATTTTCCATATTTACGTTTTAGTGAATTTATCTCATTCAGTCTGGATTCTATACTATTGAGCCGTTCAGGGTCATATTCAAGATAATCAAGACTGTTTCGAAGCCTGCTTGCAACATCCTCCAGTATGTAAAAGCTGTTAGATACAGAATCTGCAATCTCTTTATACTCTGGATCAAGGCTTGCTGCTTCTTCCATATGCCCCATCACTTCACCAAGCCAGTCTAACCCCTTTTGTTCTCCCTTTAAGGCAGTATAGCTTGTTTGAATGCTTTCGAAGATTCTCTCAAAATTGCCGAGCTTTTTTCTTTCCTCCAGCAATTCTTCATCTTCATTCTTTTGCAGATTGGCATTAATAATTTCCTGATGCTGAAAGGTTAATAAATCCAAACGATGAGCCATCTGCTGTTCATTTTCAGTCAAGTTCATAAGCTTTTTTTGTGTTTGAGTATACGAACGGTATAATGCTTCATATTCCTTTAGCACAGGGGCGAGTTCTGTATGAGCATACGTATCCAGAAGCATGAGATGTTTTGTTTCATCCATCAATTCCTGATGCTCATGCTGGCCATGGATATCGATAAGGCTTGAGCCGATTTCCCTCAATGTGGATATCGTTATAAGCTTTCCGTTTATTCGGCAAACACTTTTGCCTGAAACGGAGATATCTCTTCTCAAGATAATGGTTCCTTCCTCGATATCTATTCCGAACTCTTCCATTTTCTGAAAGCAAGGATGGCCATTTTCAATATAAAAAAGCCCTTCTATTTCTGCCTTTTCTTCCCCATGGCGAACAAATTCAGCAGAACCCCTGCCGCCTACAAGCAAATTTATCGCATCAATAATAATGGATTTCCCAGCACCTGTTTCCCCTGTTAGAACGGTCAATCCTTTTTGAAAGGAGACGGATAAGGATTCTATTATGGCAAAATTTTTAATTGATAATTCATTAAGCAAAATATATCACCTCTTTTACAACATATCAAGAAAGCGGTCTGTAATCGTTTGTCCGTCTTCTGCAGTACGGCAAATAATAAGACATGTATCATCTCCACAAATGGTCCCTAAAATCTCATCCCAATCAAGGTTATCGATCAGCGCACCGATTGCTTGTGCATTGCCAGGAAGTGATTTCAATACGAGCAAATTTCCTGCAGAATCAATTTTTACGAATGCATCCATTAGCGTTCTTTTTAGTTTCTGCAGCGGATTAAAGCGCTGGTCTGCCGGCAAGCTGTATTTGTAGCGGCCGTCCTGCAACGGCACCTTTACAAGATGAAGCTCCTTAATATCTCTTGAAACAGTTGCTTGTGTCACATTATAACCAGCATTCTTCAGCTCATCTACAAGATCATCCTGTGTTTCTATTTCATTATTAGCAATAATATCTCTTATTTTTATATGCCTTTGGCCTTTATTCATATCTATCATTCCTTTATGGACAATTTGTCCACTTTTTTTAGAGTTGTGATTTAAAAAGTTTTTAGTTAAGTACATTTTTTTGTCTGCATTATGCAGACTTTAAAGTCTATACTCCTATATTTCGCCATCGTTTGACAAAAACCTTCTTAATCCTTGTATTCTCATTGTATCTTTATTCTATAATTTGTATGTATTCTTTTGCAATCCAAAAAGGAATAAGTGTGAACTTATTCCTTTCAGAAGAGTCCCTATTAACTTACTGCTTTGCTTTTTTCAGTTCCTCATGTGCAGAATCTACGACTTCTTTTATGTGGATTTGTGCATCTGTTCCGTCTTGATTTTCAGACCAATATAAATGGAGAAGGAATTCAATGTTCCCATCTCCGCCTGTTATCGGTGAAAAGGACAGGTTTTTGATTTGATAGCCTTCCTTCTTCGAAAACTCAATAATCGTTTCGAGTACATCCATATGAACCTTTTTATCGCGGACAATTCCCTTTTTGCCGACTTGCTCTCTGCCTGCCTCAAACTGCGGCTTAACTAATGCAATAATATCACTGCCAGAAACCAGCAAGGTTTTCAACACAGGAAGAATCAGCTTTAAAGAAATGAAAGAAACATCGATGGATGCAAAATTCGGCATTTCTCCTTCTAAATCTGCAGGAGTAACATAACGGAAGTTAGTGCGCTCCATTACAACTACTCTTTCATCTTGTCTAAGCTTCCAGGCAAGCTGGTTATAGCCCACATCAAGTGCATAGGACATTTTCGCACCATTTTGTAAGGCGCAATCTGTAAAACCACCTGTTGACGCGCCTATATCGAGCAAAACTTTGTCTTGAGCTGTTAAATCAAAGACTTCCAGTGCTTTTTCCAGCTTCAAGCCGCCGCGACTCACATATTTCAGCGTTTTTCCTTTGACAGTAAGCTTGGATTCTGCCGGGATTTTTTCGCCCGGCTTATCCAGTCTCTCCTCATCACAATACACAATTCCTGCCATGATGGCTCTCTTTGCTTTTTCTCTCGTTTCAAATAATCCTTGCTCGACTAATAAAACATCAATGCGTTCTTTCTTCATCTATTATCTAAGCCCTTTTTTGTTTTTTTCTCGCAATCGAGTTAATTCTTTTAACCGCTTCTTCTGTTGTTAAGTGAATTTCTGCCAACAAGGAATCAACATCTCCATGCTCTATAAATTGATCAGGAATTCCCATTCTGTCAATAACAGTAGACCCAAAGCCAGCTCCTTGTGCATATTCAAGAACATAGCTGCCAAAACCGCCTTGCAATACTGCTTCTTCTATTGTTAATATTGGCATTTGGAGTTTGAACAATTCATTTAGCATCTGCTCATCCAATGGCTTGATAAATCTTGCATTAATGACTTTAACAGATGTTCCTTGCTTTTCAAGAATTTCAGCAGCTTTCATCGCCATTCCGATTGTTGTACCGAATGTCAAAATAGCTGCATCTGTGCCTTCTCTCAGCACTTCCCAAGTTCCAATTGGAATTGACTGTAATGTTTCGTCCATCGGAACACCAAGCCCGTTACCTCGAGGGAATCTCATTGCAATCGGTCCATCATTGTAGCTAAGCGCTGTATGAACCATATGCTGACCTTCGTTCTCGTCTTTCGGCATCATTATTACTAAATTCGGCATATGGCGAAGGAAGGAAATGTCATACACACCTTGATGTGTCTCTCCGTCTGCACCTACAAGTCCTGAGCGGTCAATACCAATAAAGACGTTCAGATTTTGTCTGCATACATCGTGAAGCATCTGGTCATATGCTCTTTGCAGAAAAGTAGAATAAATCGCCAAAAACGGCTTCATGTTTTGGGTTGCAAGCCCTGCTGCAAGTGTAACTGCATGCTGTTCTGCAATTCCCACATCCAGCATTCTGTCCGGAAACTCTTGCGCAAAGGCTTCAAGTTTAGACCCAACAGGCATGGCAGGCGTAATGGCGACAATTCTTTCATCCTGTCTAGCAAGCTTAAGCACCGTATCACTGACAAGTTTGCTCCATGCTGGGGCAGTATTGGCAGGCTTCACTAGAGCACCTGTCTCAATTTTATATGGACCTGTTCCATGCCAAGTGCCGACCTTATCCTTCTCAGCAGGTGAAAAGCCTTTGCCTTTTTTCGTCAATACATGCAAAAGGACCGGGCCTTCCGTTTTCTTTGCATAATTCAAATGTTCCATTAAATCTTCATAGTTATGGCCGTCGACCGGACCTAGGTATGTGAAGCCAAGCTCTTCAAAGAACACACCAGAAACAAGCAGATATTTTAGACTGTCTTTAATTCTTTCTGCTGTCGCTGCCAGCTTCCCGCCAACTGCGGGGATTTTTTTCATGAGCATTTCCAGTTCATCTTTCGCCCATTGATATTTACCGGCTGTCCGCAGTCTTCCAAGCACATGATGCAATGCTCCAACATTTGGTGCAATGCTCATTTCATTGTCGTTAAGAATCACAATCATATTAGTTTTCTCATCGCCAATATGGTTTAAAGCTTCTAACGCCATTCCGCCTGTTAAAGCACCATCACCAATGATTGGCACAACATAAGAGTCTTCCTTCTTCAAATCACGAGCAACTGCCATACCCATTGCCGCTGATAAAGAGGTAGAGCTGTGACCAGTTTCCCAAACATCATGCTCGCTTTCATTCATTTTTGGAAATCCTGATAACCCTTTATATTGTCTGAGCGTATCAAATTCCTTAGCTCTGCCTGTCAAGATTTTATGCACATATGCTTGATGTCCTACATCCCAAATAAACTTGTCTTTCGGGCTATCAAAACATTTATGCAATGCGATTGTCAACTCGACTACACCTAAATTCGGACCGAGATGTCCGCCCTTATCCGACAGTTTATTTATTAAAAAATGACGAACCTCTTCACTCAACTTCTCAAGTTCTTCGATCGATAGGTCTTTGAGAAAGGCTGGATTCTTTATTGACGATAAATCCATCGTTAACAACTCTCTTTCCTTCAATTTAAACCTTATATAAAAAACCGTGTTTATTTCCTTTTTTATAAATAAAATTAAAATTATGTATGCTTTATTATCATCTAACCTTTATTATTAGCTATACATATTAAATATGTATTATACCATTCAAACATCCTTAATAGGAAGTAATTCTATATAGTTCTTACTAAGTGGTAAATATATATTAAAAAAGAAAACTTAAATCCGAACACCTTTTTCACATAAAAAGTACCATTCATGTTTATTTTAACATAAAGCTCCTAAAAATAACCGCTAACACAAAGTGATAACGGTCGTATTTACGTATATTCTTTACGTAGCAGGGTTAACTTGTCCTTAAAAAAAGAAGTGTCTTTTCCCAAATATACCCTAATTCAATTATTAGTTAAACATGTTTTTAGCTGTTACGATTACCGACTAAATCTGTCATTTCCTCCAACAGTTTAGTTTCCAGCGATAAACCGGCGAGCTTTTCCTTAGCGGCAGCAATATGATAAGCGAGCTCTTTTTTTGCCCCGTCCATTGTCAGGAGAGCGGGATATGTACTCTTATGATTATCTTCATCACTTCCAAGAGGCTTGCCGATCAGTTCTTCATCGCCCTCTACATCTAAAATATCATCTCTGATTTGGAAGGCTAGACCTAAGTGATAAGCAAAAGCTGTTAAAAGCTCAATCTGCTCGCTTTTTGCGTCTGCAAGATGAGCGCCGACTAAGACACTTGCCTCGAGCATTTTGCCTGTTTTATGGACATGGATATATTCAAGATCTTGTTTAGAAAGCTGTTTTCCTTCCCCTTCAATATCGCCGACTTGACCGCCGACCATACCTTCAGCACCTGCAGCCTTCGCAATAATTTCCAGCACTTTAATTTTTTTATCTGCGTCAGTGTCTTTCATGCTTGTTACAAGCTGAAAGCTGTATGTAAGCAAGGCGTCTCCTGCAAGAATGGCAATAGCTTCACCATAGACTTTATGGTTAGTAGGAATACCTCTTCGCAAATCATCATCATCCATGCTTGGCAGATCATCATGAATCAATGAATATGTATGTATCATTTCAATTGCCGCAGCGGGTATAAGTCCAGATTCGGGATCTTTCCCAAAAGCCGCCATTGTGGCGAAAGTGAGCAACGGGCGGATGCGCTTGCCGCCGGCAGAAAGAGAATAGTGCATGGAATCTAGAATAACTTCCGGGGCTGCCAGTTGTGAAACGCTGTCTTTTAATTGCTGTTCAACTAGTTTTTTATATTTTTCTGTAAAAGCTGCTAAAGAAAGTCCGGACAAGCGCTTATTCCTCCTCGCCTATGGAAAATGCTTCTTTTTGTCCATTATCGAGGACAACTTCTGCAAGCTGTTCTTCCACATTTTTTAGTTTATCATGACAAAACTTCGATAGTTCCATCCCTCTTTTGTAAGTATTGATTGCTTCCTCAAGAGGCACATCGCCTTCCTCAAGCTTTTCCACAATCTTTTCTAGCTCTTCCATCGCTTCTTCAAAGGATAAGCCGGTTATTTTAGACATATTTATTCACTCCTTAATAGATGTCACTTGAGCTTTTACTGTTCCATCCGAAAGCCGCAGTTCTATTTTTTCATTTTCGGTTACTTGTTTTATGCTGGAAATTAATTTCCCTTCAGTTGAATAAGCAAGATTATAGCCTCTTTCCATGATTTTCAATGGACTCAATGCATCCATTTTGCCAATGATGGAATGAAACATCTGTGCTTTGTTCTGGTATATTAAACTCATATTTCGAACAAGGTTTTTTTCTAGGCTGATTCGGTCCTTTTCTGCAAGACTCAGCAGCTCTTGTGGATGACGTCTGAGAAGGCGGCGTGCCAGAACTTCCTGCTTCTCTTCATTTGATGCAAGCAGCTTTTTAATATTGCGCTGCAATAATTCATTTTGCCTATCCAATTGTTCCATCTTTTGGTCAAGGAGTAGCTTTGGATAACGAAAGGCATATGATTTTTCCATCTTTCCGAGTCTGTGCTTTTCCTTGTCGACCCTTTCTTTCATTCCGCGAATGAGCCTTGCCTTACGGGTCAGCACTCTTTCCATAAGCTCTTCCATATGCGGTGCTGCCATTTCGGCTGCTCCAGTTGGCGTTGGAGCTCTCAAATCTGCAACAAAGTCAGCGATCGTGAAGTCTGTTTCATGCCCTACAGCAGATATAATCGGAACTTTCGATGCAAATATAGCATTAGCAACAGCTTCTTCATTAAATGCCCAAAGCTCCTCAATCGAACCGCCGCCTCTTCCGACAATCAATACATCAATGGATGGGCCCGTTAGATTGTTAGCTTTTTCAATTGCTTTTACAATAGAAGGTGCTGCTGCCTCTCCTTGAACTAGTGCAGGAAAAATGATGATTTTAGCGATTGGATAACGCCTTTTGATGGTGATGAGTATATCTCTGATGGCTGCACCTGTAGGAGAAGTGATAATCCCGATTGTATCAGGATATTTTGGGATTGCTTGTTTATATGTAGGAGAAAACAGTCCACTTGCCTCCAATTTTTTCTTTAGCTGTTCATATGCCAAATACAAGTCGCCGACACCGTCTGGCCTCATTTCTTGCACATACATTTGGTATTGACCGCTTTGCTCATATACGGTAACAGATGCCTTTACAAGTACCTTCATGCCGTTTTCAGGCTTGAATTTCATGCCTTGTGCGTTTCTTGAAAACATAACGGCAAGAATTCTTGCTTTATCATCCTTTAATGTAAAGTACATATGCCCGCTGCTATGCTGTTTAAAATTGGATATTTCTCCTTTGACATGGACATGTTGCAAATGGGGATCTGCATCAAATTTTCTTTTTATGTATTTTGTTAATGCTTGTATTGTTAAATATCTATTTTCCATTATATAACGCTCCTATACAGGATAAAAGGGAATGGCAGTAGTCCTGCTTTTCCCTTTCGAATGACGAGTAAGCCCTATTTGGCATGCACTCTTTTATTCCCTTTAGTCAAGCCTTACAAACTGTTTTTAATTTTAGAAAGGATGCCATTAACAAACTTGCTTGATTTATCATCACCATATGCTTTTGCAATTTCTACCGCTTCATCAATTACTACATTTTGCGGCACTTCCTCTGTATTGTAAACAAGTTCATAAACAGCTATGCGAAGCAGATTTCTGTCGACATTGGCAATTCTTTCAATCGTCCAGTTTTCCAAGTGCTTCTTAATATGTTCGTCAATAGATAACTGGTTGTCCAGCACACCATTCACCAGTGCAGACAAATAGGCATCCGGCTTTTCTCCGTCTAATGCATGGATGATTGCCTCATTTTTATCTATATCGCTCAGGTCAATTTGAAATAATGCTTGAAGCGCCTTTTCTCTTGCCGTTCTTCTTTTCATTTCCTTTATGCTCCTTTAAACACTTGCATGTAATTTGCATGCTTGTCATGTTTTTCTCTAAAAAATCCTGTCATGGACTCTTATTTTTATACTATTTGATCTCATTCATGCTATTTTTGCAAACATTGCTAAAAAGATAATAGCATATATAGCTTGAAACTGCTATTCACGAATGAATCAGACAAAGAAAAAAGCTGCCATGGATAGCTACTTCTCTACACATAGTTTGGAACGCTAAATGTATAGAAAGTTAAGCATATCCTAATAGCAGCTTATTTTTTTACATCTCTTGCTGTGTTTCTGTATCTTGCTTAGCATTCTCAAACTGAACGCCAACCACATGTATATTTATTTCTTCAGCCACTAACGCCGTCATATTGATCAGTGTTTGGCGAATATTATCTTGTATTTGCTGTGCCACTTGCGGGATGGAAACGCCAAAATTCATGACACAATAAACATCCACCTTGATACCTTCATCTGCAAGTTCTACCTTAACTCCTTTGTTGTGCAGCTTTTTCCCAAGCTTTTCTACAACACCAGAGGCAAAGTTTCCTCTCATTTGGGCTACGCCCTCCACTTCAGATGCGGCAATTCCAGCGATTACTTCTATGACTTCAGGGGCAATTTCAACTTTTCCTAAGCCGTTAAATTCCTGGTTCATATCTAAAATAGTTGATTCGCTCATATTGGTTCCTCCCTTTAATCTTCAGATTTCATCAAATCATACATCTCTAAAAATTTTGTGTTGAAGTTTCCTTCCACAAATTTTTCATGATTAAGGAGTTTCAAGTGAAATGGGATTGTCGTATGAACACCCTCAATGACGAATTCACTAAGAGCACGCTTCATACGTGATATTGCTTCTTCTCTTGTTGCGCCATATGTAATAACTTTAGCAATCATGCTGTCATAATACGGCGGGATCGTATAACCAGGATACGCTGCTGAATCAACACGAACACCTAAACCGCCCGGCGGAAGGTACATATTGATTTTCCCGGCAGAAGGCATAAAGTTCTTAGCTGGATTTTCAGCATTGATGCGGCATTCGATTGCCCATCCGTTAAATTCTACATCCTTTTGCGTAATAGCCAATGGTTTTCCAGATGCTACTAGTATTTGCTCTTTTATCAAATCAATACCTGTGACCATTTCTGTAACCGGATGTTCCACTTGAATACGTGTATTCATTTCCATGAAATAGAATTGTTCGTTTTGATAATCATAAATGAACTCAACTGTACCTGCACCAGAATATTGTACTGCCTCTGCCGCTTTAACTGCTGCAGCTCCCATTTTATTGCGAATTTCTTCTGTCAAAACAGGAGAAGGCGTCTCTTCCAGCAACTTTTGCAGTCTTCTTTGGATAGAGCAGTCTCTTTCACCTAAGTGAATAACATGGCCATAGTTATCAGCAAGTACCTGCAGCTCTACATGGCGGAAGTCTTCAATAAACTTCTCCAAGTATACACCAGCATTACCGAAAGCTGTCAAAGCTTCCTGCTGAGTAATGTTGATTCCACTAATCAGCTCTTCTTTTGTTCTGGCAACACGGATACCTTTACCACCGCCGCCTGCAGTTGCTTTAATAATAACAGGATAGCCGATTTTCTCTGCTAAGCTGATACCATCTTCTAAATCTTTAATGATACCTTGTGAGCCTGGTACAATCGGCACACCAGCTTCACGCATTGTTTCTCTGGCAATGTCTTTTGTTCCCATCTTATTGATCGCCTCTGGACTTGGTCCAACGAAGGTGATATTGCAGTCACGGCAAAGCTCCGCAAAGTCAGCATTTTCTGCCAAAAATCCGTAGCCTGGATGGATGGCATCACTGCCAGTCAGCATTGCTGCACTGATGATGTTTGTAAAGTTTAGATAGCTTTCCTTTGAAGAAGTCGGCCCAATGCAGATAGCTTCGTCTGCAAGCTGGACATGAAGCGCTTCTCTGTCTGCTTCTGAGTAGACTGCTACTGTTTCAATATTCATTTCACGGCACGCTCTAATAATGCGGACCGCAATTTCTCCTCTGTTTGCGATTAACAGTTTCTTAATCATATGTTAAACCCTCTCTTCTTACAGTGCCTTCACTAAGAATAAAGGTTCACCATATTCTACTAGCTCGCCGTCTTTAACAAGAATCTCGACAATTTCCCCTTCAACCTCAGCCGTGATTTCATTGAATAGCTTCATTGCTTCCACAATACATACTACTGTATCTTTTGACACTTTATCTCCAACTGAAACATATGCAGCAGCATCTGGTGTTGCTGATTGATAAAATGTCCCTACCATCGGAGAAGTTACTTTATGTAGGTTCTCTGCTGCTACATCTGCTTGCTTAGCTTCTGGTGCAGCTTGCACAGCTTGAGGCTGAACTGCTTGAACTTGAGGTACTGGTGCTGGTACTGGTGCACTTACAGCTGCTACTGCTTGCACTTCAGGGCGATTTTTTTTGATTTCTACCTTTGCTCCTTCGTTCTCATATACAAAGTCGCTGATGTTTGAATCATTGATTAGGTTGATTAAATCCTTAATTTCTTCTATTTTCAACATGCTATTCTTGCACTCCTTTAATTACATTTCTTTATGACTAGCTACTAATATCATACGATAAGACCTTCTAATAGTTCAACCACTTCTATCATTCAGTATCATTTTTCTTGCAGTTTTTTATTCCTTCTGCTAAATTATCATACCATTTTCTGCTGAAAATAACTATTCACAGCATATTTTCTGTTTTGACATAAAAAGAGCAAAAAGGAAAAGTCGCCTTTTCCTTTTTGCCGGCAATTTCTTATTTTGGATCGAATGTAACTGCTACAAATGCGTTCGGCTGATTTAAGTTTTCTCTTACTAACTGAACAATATCATTTGCAGCTTCTGCAGAAAGCTCTTCTGCTTTTACAGTGACATTAACTTTGCCGTCAACAGTGCGGACAAGTACATCCTCATAATTTTCTGCTTTAATCAGTGTTTCCACCATTTTTTCATTATCGGAAAGTGTTCTTATTTCATCAATTTTGTCTTGAGCTGCACTTTTCTCTTCTGCTGTTTTTGCCTCTGAAATTGTCTCTGTCAGCTGTTCTTCTTCCTTGCTGCGCTGTTCATCAAGTTGCAGGCGCATTTCTTCAAACACTTCATCTGAAGCGACTGTAGATACAGAGCTGCCATCCTCTGCTCCTTTTGTTTCTGCACTTTGCTCAGCATTTTCAGTTCCAGCTGCATTTTCCTTGGCTGTATCTTCTGTTTGCTTACTTTCTGTAGCAGCAAATTCATTTGTCTGTTCTGGTGATGTTGTGTAGTACACAGTCAATACAACCACTAAGCTTAACATTGTCAATAACCATACAGTTTGTTTTTTCAATAACATTTATGAATCCCCCTTAGTTTTGTTTTGCTTGAACAGATACCCGATGGCTTGGGACATCTAAAGCCCTTGTTACAGCCTCGACTATCATGCTTTTTACTTTTATATTTTCAGCTCCTTTTGCGATGACGAGAACACCTCTAATAGTCGGCTTCTTTGTTTCCACCACAATCGGAACTTGTTTATCTCCATTTGGTACAGTAACGAGCGTCTCTTCTGAAGAGTTTTCCTCCACAGTTCGTTTCCCGCCCTGCGGGTCTTCCTCTTCAGTTGTTTGACTTGAAGTTGTCTGATTTTTCTCATATACTTTTTTCTCAGAGCCATCAATGTTCACATAAACAACGGCGTCTTTCACGCCAGCCATTGAATTGACTGCCTCTTTGATCTTTTCTGTATATAGTTTCTCGTAATCAGTAATATCAGATGAACCGCTTGATTTCTGTCCGAAAACTTCTTCAGCCTGCTCGGACGTGTTTTCCGCATTCTGGCTGAATGCAGATACATCGGAGTTGTCGTTTTTAAAGAACATATTGCTTAAAAGCATGATTCCCGCTCCAAACAGGACGACTATTATCAAGTATTGAGCCTTGTTTTGCTTCTTGTTGTTATTGCCAGACATCAGCTTTTTCAAAAAGGTGATCGGGCCTTGCGTCTTGTCCTTTTCGTGGTCATTTTCATTGTCTTTTCCCATATCTGCACTATTCCCCTCCTTTAGCTAGGATGTCAATGCTATCTTGTGGTACATCCCATTTTCCCGATAGAAATGAAACAATATCTGCATTATCTACTTGTTCCTTGTCACTGCTTGCAAGAAGGGGTTGCTGTGTGTCAATAGATACTGGGCTGACTGCTTCCACTGCCCCCTGATTGTTTTCGTCTGCCTCTTTCAAGACGAGGACAAGTTTGTCTAAATTCTCTGGAAAGCTTTGCTCTGTTTGGTCATTCAGCGATAGTTTAATCGAATCGATTTCGACACCGTAATCTGCTATCAACTCCTTGTTGGCATCCTCCTTCAGTTGGACAGCCATTTTTTCTAATGTATATTCATCAAGTGATGCTTGTATTTCTTTTTTTTGCGATTCTATCGAATTTTCTATATTTTTTTCTTCTGGAAGATTGATAGTAGCTGCTTTGAGCACTTGTTCAAAGTCACCGGAAACAAGCTTGAACACAGGTGTTAAGATAACCGTGATCAACAGCAGACCGCAAACGAGCTTCGCATATTTCTGAAATGTTGAATTCGGCAGCAGCATATCGATGACTGTTGCAAGCAGTACAAAAAGAATTATATTGGTGACCCATTCTGTTATATAACTGATATTCACTCACCTACCTTATTTCATCATCATCGTCACATTGCTTGCAGCGATAATGACTGTAAGACTTAAAAAGAACATGAAGGAAACGATCGCCAAGGCAGCAAATACATACAGAACACTTTTGCTGATAATATCTAGACAGTTGATGACAGGACCTCCGCCAAGTGGCTGAAGAAGTGCTGCGGCAAATTTATAAATGATGGAAATCACTAGAATTTTCAATGCAGGAAAAGCAACGATTAACAGCAGAATGGCAACACCTGCAATCCCAACTGTGTTTTTAAGCAAAAGGGATGCGCTAATAACTGTATCTGCTGTGTCTGTGAACATTCTGCCGATGACTGGAATGAAATTGCCTGCCACAAATTTCGCTGTTCGCAATGTAACCCCGTCCGTAACAGCAGTTGATATCCCTTGAACAGATATAACACCTAAGAATATTGTTAGGAATAACCCAAGAATTCCGATAGAGATATTGCGCAACAAATTACCTAGCTGTGTGACTTTATACTGCTCTGACAAACTGCTGACAATATGCAGCAAGGTAGCTAAAAACAGCAAGGGCAGCACAATATAGGAGATCAGCATACCGCTTGTATTCATAAGAAACAGAATTACCGGATGAAAAAACGCCGCTGAAATTACTCCTCCAGATGCTGCCATCAATCCCAGCAGGAGCGGAACCAAAGCAAGGATAAAGCTTGTCATCGTGCCAATCGCCTCATTGGCATATGTTATAGCTACATGAAAGCTGTTCAATGCTAGTATGATAATCACCATAAATACAATCGCATAAGCAACCTTGCTGATGGAGCTCTTTTCAAATGAATTTTGGAGCATTTGCAACAGCATGCTGAAAACAGTTAATAGAATAAGAGAACCAAGGAGCTTGCCATTCACGACAACTTCATGAAAAATAAACTTAACTAATCCAGAGAAAAACATGCTGTAATCAAAATCTTTTTCTCCTTTAAGAAAATCATATAGACTCCCTTTCTGAATCTCTGGCAAATACCCTCCATACTCGGATGTGATACTTTCCCAGAAACCTTTTAATTCGGATAAGTCCAAGCTATCTATTTGAGTTTGAACGACCTCTTCCGCGCTTAATGCTGCATTTTGCTCAGTTGGTTCTTCTTCTGTAGCTTCTTGAGGTGCTGCTTGTACAACTGGATTAAATACAAAAAAGAATGTGAATAGGAATAGTAGCGCAACTTTTAGTTTCGTTTTCATCAGTCCACCTCGAGATTAAAGCGTCTTACTAATTAGGAATCATATTAATAATTGTTTCTACAAGAACAGTTAAAATCGGCACGGCCATGGCGAGAATCAGTATTTTTCCGGCAAGTTCTATCTTAGAGGCAATCGCACCTTGACCAGCATCCTTTGTTATTTGCACGGCAAATTCAGCAATATAGGCGATGCCGATTATTTTTAAAATCGTTTCCACATAAACGGTATTCACCTTTGCGTTCAAGGCAATTCTTTCTACCATTTCAATGATGGATGCGATTTGATCCACAAGAAACAGAAAAATCACACAGCCAACAAATACAACTAACAAAAAGGCGATATTAGGTTTTTGCTCTTTTATAATTAGGGCTAAGAATGTCGAGATTAAGGCTACTCCGACTATTTGAAGTATTTCAATGATCGTATCCCCCTTTATCCCTGGAATAAGAATACCGATTTAATTTTTTGAAATAAGTCATCTACGATGTTGGCAACCATGAATAAAATATAGATAAAGCCAAATAATGTAACCCATTGTGCATACTCTTTCTTACCTACCTGGTCCAGTATCGTGTGCAAAAAGGCGACTACGATGCCGACACCTGCAATCTTGAAGATAATATCCACCTCTAAACCCATGTATGTCTCCTCCTAAACCTACATCAATAAAATGACAATTAATAACCCTGAGAGCACGCCTAAGCTTTTTATCATCTTTTCATATTTCAGTTGAATATCTCTTGCCTCTTGTTCTTCTCTGTCGATATGCGTTAATGTGAGCAGGATTTGTTTTTGCTGTGAGATTCTGTCATGTCTGCCCAGTGTTTCACCGAATTGCTTCATGATTTCCAGTTCAGGCTTTTTCATCGCTGTTCTTTTCCAAATATCATCAAGACAGGTTGTCCAAGCATCCTTTACTGTTGTATCTTCCGTCATCAGCTTTTCGGAAAAGCTCGCAAAGAAATGACTTAAAGGCTGCTGAAGCTGCTCAGATAACCGGCGTGCTGCTTCATGTAACGGTGTATGGCCGTACATAATTTCTGCCTCCAATGACTGCAATGCCGATTTAAGCTGTCTTAGCTGCTTCGGCCGCTCGCTAAATGTCTTGGCTAGTTCCATGCCGCCAAAGCTTGTGGAGGCAAGAATAATAATTGCTCCAACTATTTTCATCATCTATTACATCACCTTCATTTCCTGCACAAGAGCCCTACCTTGTCCATCCTTTATTGCACTGACCGTCCCTGGACCGTTTGCTCTGCTCAGCTCAATATATCGTTCAAAAATCCCTGTTTCGATAATCGGCTTTAATGTTGGTCTGTTTTTAATTTCATCAAATGAAGTTCCATGTGTTGACATCATCAGCTGGATACCTGCATTCACCGCTTCCAGAATCGCCTCTCCATCCTCTTTGCGCCCAACCTCGTCAACGATTAGCACATCAGGGCTCATCGAGCGAATCATCATCATCATTCCTTCCGCCTTTGGGCAGGAATCAAGCACATCTAGTCTCGTCCCAAAGGTCATCTGCGGGATTCCATCCATGCACCCGGCGATTTCCGATCTCTCGTCGACAATCCCGACCTTTAGCGGTCCGATACCAGCCTTGCTGTTCCCTGTTGAAATGATTCTGGCAATATCGCGTAATACTGTTGTTTTTCCAGTTTGCGGGGGTCCGATAATCATCGTATGCAGCCAACGCGAGCCGTTATATAAAAACGGAGCAAAAGGCTCAGCCGCACCGATTTTTTCCTTTGCAATCCGAATATTAAAGGAAGCGACATCCCGAATCGCCTTGACTGCACTGTCTTCGAGGATAACCTTGCCTGCAAGCCCAACGCGATGACCGCCTTCTATAGTGATATAACCTCTCTTAAGCTCTTCTTCTAGTGTATAAACCGAATAATGGCTTAGTTTATGGAGAAGCTGGAGGGCATCCTCACGCGTCATATCCATATCAATAAACCGTACGCCGTCATGGAAGGAAACCTCCAAAGGCCTTCCAATACGGATTCTGATTTCTTCTAGTTGCTCTCGTTCAGCAGGAGTAAGTGTGAGTATAGAATCGGCAATTTTTTTAGGCAAAAATGAATAGAGTGTTTTCACAGCGTTTTTCTCCTTTATAAAGGTTGTCCATCAATCCTAAATCATTAAAACGGATGGCTTACTATGCCACTTACTAGAATGTATGAAAACAAAAACCATAATATGCCTGCCTATTCTTTTAACTGGCGACTAAAATGAAGATTGATTCCAAAAGATATAAGAAACAATTCTTATAAAAGGGGACTAAACGATGAAAAACACAATAATTCGCTGCATTTGTATCGTGATTGCCATATGTACCATTTCCGGGAGCGTTGCTTGTTCAGCAGAGCCAGCAAACGGCGCCCCTAAAAATGTGATTCTTCTGATTGGAGACGGAATGGGAATGGGTCAAATGGAGATTGCCAGTGTTTTTGAGCATGGGAAAAGTGGCGGTTTGTTTTTACAATCCCTGCCATACACAGCTTTAGTTAAAACATATTCTGCCAACAATAATGTGACCGATTCTGCTGCAGGAGGAACAGCAATCGCCATTGGCAAAAAAACAAACAACGGAATGATCGGTCTCACCCCAGACGGTAAAGAACACCCAAGCATACTGGATGTTTTTAAGGAAAATGGGAGCAAGACAGGAATTGTTACGACTAATAGTGTGACAGATGCAACTCCTGCCAGCTTTACAGCTAGTGTTAAAGACAGGTGGGCAGATCAAGAGGAAATTGCCAAACAACAGTTAAAAAATCAGATTGACGTAATTATGGGCGGCGGTTCTATGTATTTTGGAAAAGACGAAGCGCTCGTAAGAAAATATAAAGACCTCGGATATTCTATTGCCACTACGAATGAGGAGCTTGCCAAAATGAAAGGAAGTAAGTTATTAGGTCTATTTGCCAGCAAACATCTCTCCTATAAACAAGATCGGGAAGAACTAAAAAGCAAAGAACCTACTTTATCAGAAATGACGAACAAGACGCTAGAAACTCTCGCAAAGGGAGATAAAGGCTTTTTTGCAGTAATTGAAGGTGCAAGAATTGACCATGCCGCTCACTCCGCCGATTTAACTGGCATTTGGAAGGAAACGGTTGAATTTGATGAAGCTGTTAAATATTGTGTGGAGTGGGCGCAAAAAAGAAACGACACATTAGTACTTGTCGCTGCAGATCACGAAACGATGGGTTTATCGTTGACAGAGCCGTTAGACATAAAAGGGTTGAAGAACATTTCTATAAGTCCTGAATTAATGGCCCAAAAATTACAAAAAGACGAAAAAACGGGCACCTACACGAAAGAAAGCATTCTTTTTGTATTCCAAACATATGCACACATCACGCTAACAGAGGAACAATTAGCTGACTTTAATAAAAAAATTAAAAAGGACAATGGCAAACTCTACCCTGAACAAAAGGTCGGCAGAGAAATCGGGAGAATGATCGCCTCTCATTTTCACGCCGGCTTAATGGATAGACCAACCCAGCAGCTCAGCAGCACAACAGGCGGTCATACAGGCAATATGATTGCTTTGTTCGCAGTTGGCAAAGGTGCAGAGGAATTTCATGGTGTGATTGAAAATACAGATATTCCAAAAATTATAGCCAAATTAAAAGGCTATGATTTTGTAAGTAAATAAGAAAAAAGGCAGAGCTTCTTTAGTTGCTCTGCCTTTTTCCTTGAAAATGGACAATACTTGTCCAAACTTTTACTTTCTGTTTTGAATATCCTATCATGGAGGTGATATCCATGTTTAGGCGGCCAACATCCGTTACCAATGTGAGCAATCCTTTTCGCTACTCTGGATCAAACAAGCATTTCGGGGTAGACTTTGCGAAATCCGGGACAAATCCAATTGCAGCTGCTGCTGACGGAACTGTTTCCCGCTCTTATGTTTCTTCAAGCTATGGGGAGTGCATTATGATTGTCCATCAGCTCGGCGGGCAAATTTGGGAAACTGTTTATGCACATTTGCGCGCAGGTTCCAGAAGAGTATCTGTCGGTGAGCGAGTGAAAGCTGGACAAACAATTGGCATTATGGGCAGTACAGGGCAATCTACTGGGCAACATCTGCATTTTGAACTTCACAAAGGCAGATGGAACAGTGCCAAGTCCAATGCTGTCAATCCCCTTCCTTACTTGGAGGAAAACCAGCAAACAACTACCGCTCCTGCCACGCCTGCTAAATCTTATACTGTTGTTGCCGGTGATACGCTTTCTGAAATCAGCCAGAAGTATGGCGTGTCTGTCGGAGCCATTGCAGAGGCCAACAATATCGGAAACATCAATCAAATCTATGTAGGTCAAAAGCTTGTCATTCCAAGTAATTCTTAATTTTGTCCCTGCAGATACAAAAAAAAAGAAGAGAACAAAGTTCTCTTCTTTTTTGCCGCATTTGCCGCTTAGGTGTATGGAGTTTCAAAACCTGCTCCACCAGGTGGGTGTTCGCAAAAGATTTCTTCATATGTCCTTTAGGAACATGTCATAAAGGCATGCTGATCCTTCTTTAATATAGAACTCCCTAATTAACGATAAAGGTTGAAACTTCATACGATAACGTACAACGCAGCGTTTATATTTATATAATACAGCATCCCATCCTGAAACGCAAATGGTAAAAACCGTAAACTAATTACGCGCGGGAAACATAGCTCGCTTCAGCTGTATTGATAATCAATCTGTCGCCTTGGTTAATAAAGAAAGGAACTTGCACAGAAAGACCTGTTTCTAAGATTGCAGGCTTTGTACCGCCAGAAGCTGTGTCCCCTTTAATGCCAGGCTCTGTTTCTGTTACTTCAAGCTCAACTGTATTTGGAAGCTCTACGCCAAGTGTTTCGCTTTGGTACATCATGATATGAACTTCCATGTTTTCTTTCAAGAACTTTAATTCATATTCAATCGCATCAGCAGATAGCTCGATTTGATCATATGATTCTTGGTCCATGAATACATGCTGATCGCCGCTTGCATACAAGTATTGCATTTTACGGTTGTCGATTTGTGCTTTTCCAACCTTTTCGCCAGCTCTGAATGTTTTTTCTTGAACTGCTCCTGTACGTAAGTTCTTTAATTTAGAACGCACGAATGCAGCGCCTTTTCCTGGTTTAACATGTTGGAAATCCAAGACACGCCAAATTCCGTTATCCACTTCAATTGTTAAACCTGTTTTAAAATCGTTTACTGAAATCATAAAAGATCCTCCTGTTAAGTCCTATAAAATAATCAATTCTTTTGGTGAATGGGTTAAAGCTTCATTATGATCATCTGTTATGATGGTATCATCCTCTATGCGAACCCCACCCAGACCTGGAATATAGATGCCTGGTTCAACTGTTACAACCATGCCGGGCTCAAGGACTGTTTCCGATTTATAGGATAGTCCAGGACCTTCATGGACCTCTAAACCGATTCCATGACCTGTAGAGTGGCCAAAATATTCACCATACCCATGTGCACTTATGTAATCACGAGTCAGCGCATCTGCCTGAATGCCAGTAAGACCCGGCTTGATTCCTTCCATTCCTTTAAGCTGAGCTTGGAGGACAATATCATATATTTCCTTTAGCTTATCGTCTGGTTTGCCAACAGCAATTGTTCTCGTAATATCAGAAACATACCCTTTATAATATGCTCCGAAATCCATTGTCACAAAATCACCGGCTTCAATCACTTTTTCTGATGCCACACCGTGAGGCAATGCAGATCTTGTTCCAGAAGCGACAATTGTATCAAAGGATGATGATACTGCACCTGCTTTTCTCATAAAAAACTCTAATTCATTCGAAACTTCCAATTCTGTTTTCCCAACCGTAATAAATTTAAGGATATGGGCAAAAGCGGCATCTGCAATCTCCGCTGCTTCCTTTAATATCTTAATCTCTTCACTACTCTTAATCAAGCGTAACTTTTCTACAATGCCTGAAACTGGTACAAGTTCTCCTTTAAACGTTGTTTCATACAGCCTGTATTCTGTAAAAGTCATATAGTCCTGTTCAAAAGCTAATTTTTTTATACCAAGCTTTTCTGCTTGTTCTGCCACTTCCTTTTGAATTGGGCCTGTATGTTTAACAATGTCAAAACCAACACATTGGCTGGCTGCTTGTTCTGTATAACGGAAGTCTGTAATGAACTTAGCTTCTTCCCCGCTGATTAACACAACACCTGCTGAGCCTGTAAAGTTAGAGATGTAACGGCGGTTAAAATTGCTTGCTATTACAATTCCGTCAACACCTGCAGCTGCCAAAGCTTCTCGTAATTTTTTTAATTTCTCCATTAAGGTTCTCTCCCCGATTACTAGTTTCGTTTTTTTCCGAATGTGCAAACTCATTGATAAATAATTTAAAAATTTTGCCTGCTATAAAAAAAGAATGCTCATGTAGAACATTCTATCATATATTAATTATCCTTCACTACCCGAAATGTTCGCCTCACTCTTCTTTTCTTTTTGTTTTTTTGTCCGTATTTCGCTTTCCTCATAAGAAATCGTATAACCGACAAATACCCCCCACAGCATATACAGACAAACTGACGTAATAATGGTATTCAGACTGAGCTGCAAAAATGGCTTTATACTCGGAAAAATAGGATTTAAGATAATAAAGACCACACCAAAAACCATTATGCCAAATCCTAAACCTATATAGAAGGACTTGAATCTTCTCAGCAAAAGATAATAGCCGAAAGCAGCCATTAAAGAAAAAAATCCGATAGCACAAATGCTGATAATGGTTCCAAGCCAGCTAGTCTTCCAGCTTCCTAATGCCCATGGCTCCAAGATGACATTCGGCCTTATTTCTGTCATATGAAAATAATAAGCGATGAATCCGATGAACGCCCAAAAAATTCCGCCAAATAATCCTGTCCAGACAACAAGGCTGATGAAATGCATGGATGGCTCCTTTGAAATTCCGCTGATATTTTCCGCTTCTCTTTCATTTTCATTATTCATTTCCTATGCCTCCTGCAAAAGATTCTTCCATACCTTCCTTTTTGCAAATGCTCCTAATTCATCAGGCTAGTTGTTTCTCTAAATTTTTAGTAATATGTAATTAGGGGTTTTACAGTGATTTGAGACAACCTCTCACATCCAACAGAGAAAACAATTACGCATTTGCTTTTCCACCCTAATTTAACCTGAGGTTGGTGTAAATATTCATGTCAAATAAGCAAAAACCAGTATTCGGAGGACAGGCAGTTGTAGAAGGTGTTATGTTTGGCGGAAAACATCATTATGTGACTGCTATAAGACGTAAAGATCAATCGATTGATTACTTCCATTTGCCGAGAAAACATAATCCGAAGCTGGCTAAATTAAAAAAAATCCCCTTTATCAGAGGGATTGTAGCCATCATTGAATCAAGCGGAAATGGTACAAAGCATTTAAATTTCTCCACAGATCGCTATGACGTAGACCCTGCCGACGATAATGTAATTGAAGAAAAGGAACCTTCTAAAATGACAATGATTTTAGGGGTAGCAGCAATCGGTATACTTTCCTTTCTGTTCGGCAAATTTATCTTCACGTTAGTTCCTGCCTTTTTGGCTGAGTTTTTCAAGCCTGTTATAAGCGGACATGTTGCTCAAATTTTGCTTGAAAGCTTCATTAAACTGCTGCTTTTGCTTGGCTATATTTACTTTGTTTCCTTAACCCCTCTTATAAAGCGGGTCTTTCAATACCACGGTGCGGAGCATAAAGTGATCAATGCTTTTGAAAATGGCAAAGAAATAACCGTAGAAAATGTTCAAGCTCAATCAAGGCTCCATTATCGATGCGGCAGCAGCTTTATTTTGTTTACCGTATTTGTTGGTCTTTTTCTATATTTGCTGTTCCCGACAGATTCATTTGTTGAACGGATAGTAAGCAGAATTGCTTTAATTCCTGTCGTGCTTGGAATTTCATTTGAGGTGCTGCAATTTACAAATAAATTGAGAAATATCCCGGTTTTAAAATACTTAGGATTGCCAGGTCTTTGGCTGCAGCTTTTGACAACAAAAGAGCCGACAGACGATCAAGTAGAAGTAGCCATTTATTCCTTTAAGGAATTAAAGCGCAGAGAAGAAGAAACAGAAAATACAATTTTAGTTAGCAGCTGATTAATATTCTTATATTTAGGGGATATTGCATATTATAGGACACCAAAAAAAATTATTTTGTACAGCGCTTCACCAAAGCAACAATTTTCGTAGCTGTGAATAAACTTTTTTTAATACGAGTTTAAAAGTTGTAAAAAATGCTCATCATGCTTTTAGGGAGGTGGCTTTTTCTTGAAGAATCGAATTCCTTTTTTTGTTATTGGAATCGTCTGCTTACTTGCTTTAATAGGTTTGGTATCGTCTGTTGTTTCCAATCCTGTTGGGTTTATGCAAAACATACTCTCTTTAGTTGTTGTTGGACTTCTCATCTGGTTTATCGTGCGACGTTTTTCCAAAGCTAGCCCTGAAAGAAAAGAGCAGAAGGCTTTTGTCAAAGCAGCAAAAAGATCGAAAAAAAGACAACATACAAAAGGGAAAACCTTGCCAAAGCAAGGCGTCCAAGCAAAACCTGCATCCTTCAAAGGCAAGAAGAGAAGCGCGAGCAGTGCACACTTGACTGTCATTGAAGGAAAAAAAAGCAAAAAGAAAAATCGGGCAACTTTTTGACCTGTTTTTAAAGAAGGCAAATTCCCTGCCTCCTTTTTGCCATTTATAAATATTTTTGTTCTATGTAAAAAAAGTCGAACTTATCCTAAAGGCAGGTTCGACTTTTTTTATTAATAAGTCCATGAGCGTAGGAATTTATTGGCATAGTCTCGGCCCATCTGAATTATTTCAACTTGTTTTTCTTTCGTTAAGGTGAATTCAGTAGACATAACTCCTTCAGAGGGAATGAATATGATATTCTTTTCATGCTTGCGCGAAATATACCTGGAATCATGGGCATCCTTCATTGTCTCAAACATCGCACCAAACAAATGAAAAGCGTTTTTTATCATATGTTTTGGATGCTCTGACTGTTTATGACTTAGCTTTAGCCCAATAACCGGTCTGATTTTTTTTACATTTTCTTTATCAAAAAGCCACATCGGAAAATTGCTGAGAACGCCACCATCTACAATAATGCTTTTATTTTGTTTTGTTCCAAGGGTTGCTGGTTCAAAAAAGAAAGGAAGACTGCAGCTCATTCTAATGGCCTTTGCAACAGAGAAACTGCCTGGATCAATTCCATACTTAGGCAAGTCATCCGGAAGAACAACCATCACACCATTTGTAATATCAGATGCAATCACCCGCAGTGAGTTTGGAGGCAAATCTGCAAATGTCCTAATCCCTTTATAAGCAAGCTTCTCCTCCAGCCACCTTTCTAATGCATTGCCTTTATATAAGCCAAGTCGCCAATAAAGAAACAGCCATTTCGCAAATGGAAATGGAACGAGAAGCTTGCGTTCATCGAGAAGTGTGGACAAGTCGAGTTCTTCCAGCATTTTCGCAATGTCTTTACTCGTATACTTTGCAGCAACAAACGCGGCAATAATAGAACCAGCACTTGTCCCTGCCACTCTAACAAACTCAAATCCCTTTTCTTCCAGCACTTCACATGCCCCGATCAAGGCAAGACCCTTTATGCCACCGCCTGAAAACACTCCATCTATGTGCATAATGCCTTCTCCCCTTTTATTGCAGCATTGTTACACTTTAATATCGAAAACAGAAAAATAGTACAGCAGGCAAGCCATTTATTTACGTAAATCCACAATTCCCTATTGATTTATTTACATGCTGGGACATTCATCCAATCTTTTATAGGTTGCTGCACATAAAATAAAAGCGTATAGATAAAAAAAATGGAGGTATTTCATCATGAAGCATCACGATGTTCGAAGACCTTATGGATTTGGCAGACCTGGATTTGGTTATGGAAGACCTGGATTTGGAGGAGCAGGATTTGGTCTTGGTGTTTTAGGCGGACTTGCGACAGGAGCTCTGCTTGGCCCTGCCCTTTATGGAGGATACGGTTATCCTTATGGCGGCTTCGGCTACCCTTACGGAGGATATTATTATTAATATAATGACAAATGCGCATAACTCTTGTTATGCGCATCATCTTTATGTGAAGTAAGCAACTTCTGCTTCAGGAAAGAACTGAGATACATAGCCTCTGATTGTATCCTCCATATCTTTTGCTTCATCGTTTTGATAAACATACTTTCCTATGCCGTATCTGCCCCATTTATATTTTCTTTTTTCCTCATCCATCTCAAGCTTAGTTTTCGGGTATCTTTTTGCAATGACTCTTTTAGCTGGCTTTGTGAAGCGATGCTGAATAAGCTCGAATGTCAGATTAGAGAGATTGACGCCCTGCAGACTTTCGGACAACCTTTCAAACAGCTCGTAATAGCCTTCCTTCCAATCTTCATGCAAATAAATAGGCGCGACAATAAAGCCAAGTGGATAGCCTGCATTAGCTACCTTTCTGGCAGCCTCTAGCCGTTCATCAAAGGTAGAAGTCCCAGGCTCGAAATTTTTTATTACATAACGGGAATTCACACTGAACCGGAATCTTGTTCTGCCGTTATGCTCTGCATCAAGCAAATGGTCGACATGGTGATATTTTGTTACGAAACGCAGACGGCCTCTGTCTTGCTGTCCGAAATATTCAATTGTTTTTTTCAAAGAATGCGTTAAATGATCAAGTCCTACAATATCTGATGTACATGCAGCCTCAAATCTTGTAATTTGATCGCCTCGTTCGTCCATGTATTTTTGCGCTTGATCAAATATTTCCTCCAGATTGACATATGTCCGTATATACGGTTTGCTTCCAAGCGTTGTCTGCAAATAACAATAATGACAATGCCCCATACAGCCAGTCGCAAGCGGAATGGCATATTCTGCTGATGGTTTTGACGTATCAAACTTTAATGTTTTTCTGATGCCGACAACAAGAGTAGATTTAGCATTTCTGTACTGCTGAAGCTCTGTTTCACCTGGAATGCCTCTCACCTGGTTATGCGAGGTCGTTTCTCTTATTTCAAGACCCATCTTTTCAAATTTTTCCTTTAGTTCTCTTCCTAACTGGTATTCTAATGCTTTCGGTTCTATATAAACTAATTGGGGAACAAACGGCTTCATAGTAAAATTTCGCCCTTTCGTAATTTATTATGGCTATATGTTTAATGTTTGCCAAAACAAAAAAAAGAGGACAGGGAATTATCCCCATCCTCAATCGATATAAGCCGTTTAGCTTGTTTTTATCTTTTAAAGTTCCATTCATTGTTTTCATATCTTTCTTTAGCGAGCTTTTCTACATAGTCCAGCTGCTGTTGGTTAAGCTCATATTCCTGCAAGTCAATATTGAGACCTCGCTCAAATCCTTCTTTAAATGCTTTTTTTGCCATCTCAATTGTAATTTTCTTGTCTGTCAAATTATTGATTGCTACTGCCTTTTCCTTAAAAGCCGCCTGCATCCTCTCTTTAATTCGTTCACTCGAATATTTAAACAGACGGAACAGCTTGTCTTCATCAAGATCAAGCAAAATAGAGCCATGCTGTAAGATTACGCCTTTTTGTCTAGTTTGAGCACTGCCTGCAACCTTTCTGCCTTCCACTACAAGCTCATACCAGCTTGGCGCATCAAAGCATACGGCAGAGCGCGGATTCTTTAGTGAAGCTTTTTGCTCTTCTGTTTTCGGAACGGAAAAATACGCATCAAGGCCGAGAAGCTGGAAGCCTTGCAGAATACCTTCTGAAATAACCCGATATGCTTCTGTTACTGTTTTCGGCATATCCGGATGCTCCTCAGACACAATAACACTATATGTTAACTCATGCTCATGAAGCACGCCTCTTCCCCCTGTAGGCCTTCTCACAAACCCTAAGTTCAATTCCTTTACAGCGTCCATGTCAATTTCTTTTTCTACTCTTTGAAAATAGCCGATAGATAATGTTGCCGGATTCCATCCATAAAAGCGAATAACAGGAGGAAAATCTCCAGCAGAATGCCAATCTAGCAGCGCCTCATCTAATGCCATGTTAAAAGAAGGGGAACAGTTGCCAGAATCAATAAATCTCCATGTTTCTTTCATCATAAGTAAACCCTCTTTTACGTTAAAATATGTATTATGCACGTGATTAAGTCTATCAAAAACATCAATAGTTGAAAAGAAACAAGCTGTAAAAAAACTTGCCAGCATTCCCTGTAAACTATTGCTTTACTACAATAAGGTTTCACTTATATAATAGAAGTAGAGCAACATGTATTCGAAAGGAGAAATGAGAATTGCAAGCAGTATATACTCTTTTAATTGCGATAGCAATTTTTGCTATCTATTCTATAATCGTATACCTCTATCAACGCAAGATAGTTAAAACGATTTCAGAAGAGGAGTTCCGCCAAGGGTACAGAAAAGCCCAGCTGATTGATGTCAGAGAACCAAATGAATTTAATGCTGGACACGTACTTGGGGCAAGAAACATTCCTCTATCTCAATTAAAAATGAGAAAAGGGGAAATTCGTTCGGACAAGCCTGTTTACTTATATTGCCAAAACGGGATGAGAAGCGGAAGAGCCGCTCAATTTTTACACCGTAAAGGCTACAGACAGCTTACACAGCTGCAAGGCGGCTTTAAAAAATGGTCTGGAAAAGTAAAAACAAAATGATGAAAGGACACTTTTTAGTGTCCTTTTTTATGTACATAAATTCCCCCCATTGCTTCTATGACAACGGGGGGGAATCCTACTTTATTTATTTTTGATAGCGAAGAACTGGCTTTCTCGCAGCAAGCGTCTCATCAAGACGTCCGATTACTGTGGTATGCGGTGCTTCCTGAACAACCTCTGGTGTCTCTTCTGCTTCTTTAGCAATTTGAATCATTGCATCAATGAATTGATCCAATGTTTCCTTTGATTCTGTCTCTGTTGGCTCAATCATAATACATTCCTCTACATTAAGCGGGAAATAAATTGTCGGCGGATGGTAGCCGAAATCAAGCAGTCTTTTCGCAATATCCAATGTACGAACACCGAGTTTCTTTTGACGGCGCCCGCTTAATACAAACTCATGCTTACAGTGTTTGTCAAATGGCAGATCATAAAATTCCGCTAATCTTCTCATCATATAGTTCGCATTAAGAACTGCGTTTTCCGTAACTGCTTTTAAGCCGTCTGGTCCCATGGAGCGGATATATGTGTATGCACGGACATTAATTCCGAAGTTCCCGTAAAAAGGCTTAACCCTTCCAATAGATAATGGACGATCATAGTCAAATACATATTCCTCTCCAACCTTTTGAATGACTGGCTTTGGAAGAAATGGAATCAAATCAGCCTTTACTCCAACTGGACCTGAACCTGGACCGCCGCCGCCATGAGGTCCTGTAAATGTTTTGTGAAGATTTAAATGAACAACATCAAATCCCATATCGCCAGGTCTTGCTTTAGAAAGAACAGCATTCAAGTTTGCCCCGTCATAGTATAATTTGCCGCCTGCGTCATGGACAATTTGGGCCATTTCGAGAATATTTTCTTCAAATAGCCCTAGTGTGTTTGGATTTGTCAGCATAAGTGCTGCTGTATCCTCACCGACCACTCTCCGCAAATCCTCCAAATCAACAAGACCATTTTCATCCGATTTTACTGTGATTGTTTCCAAGCCGGCAACTGTCGCCGATGCAGGATTTGTTCCGTGTGCAGAATCTGGGACGATTACCTTTGTGCGAGATGTATCTCCATTTGCTTCATGGTATGCACGAATCATCATTAATCCTGTCCATTCTCCATGAGCACCTGCCGCAGGCTGAAGTGTCACTTCATCCATACCTGTAATCTCCATTAAATGCTCCTTGAGATCATACATCAGCTCCAGTGCACCTTGAACAGAGCTTTCATCCTGCAATGGATGGATATGAGCAAATCCGCTGAACCTTGCTACATTTTCATTGATTTTCGGATTATACTTCATCGTGCATGAACCTAGTGGATAGAATCCGGAATCAAGCCCATGATTTCGTTTAGAAAGAGCGGTGTAATGACGCATAATATCCAGCTCTGAAACCTCTGGAAGTTCTGGCGGTGCCGTGCGAATATACTCTGCTGGAATCAGCTCGTTTACGTCTAGTTCTGGGATATCCATTTCTGGCAGGCTGTAACCGATTCGCCCGGGTGTGCTGTTTTCAAAAATGAGGGGTTGATGTTTATCCATGATAATCCTCCAATTCCTTGACAAATTCGTCGATTTCTTCTTTTGTACGCAGCTCTGTTACAGCAACCAGCATGCAATGATCCATTCCCTCATAGTCCCTGCCGAGGTCATAACCGCCAATTATATCTTTTTTCAGCAATGCTCTGTTAATAGCAGCAACCGGAGACTTGCAATCTACTACAAATTCATTAAAAGAAGGTCCCTCAAAGCGAATCTCAAAGCCAGCTGCCTTCAATTTCATCTTTGCATAATGAGCTTTTTGAATGTTGGCCAATGCCATCTCCTTAACCCCAAGTTTTCCAAGTGCAGTCATTGCCACAGACGCAGCTAAAGCATTCAGCGCCTGGTTGGAGCATATATTGGACGTCGCTTTATCACGGCGAATATGCTGCTCACGAGCCTGAAGTGTCAAAACAAAACCGACAGCTCCGTTCTCATCAACCGTTTGTCCGACAAGTCTTCCTGGCACCTTTCTCATCAATTTAGAAGTAACAGCGAAATATCCACAGTGCGGTCCGCCGAATGCTTGTGGGATTCCAAAAGGCTGGGCATCACCAACGACGATGTCTGCCTTAAACGCTCCAGGTGGTGTTAATGCTCCAAGAGCTAGCGGATTGCTTGATACAACAAACATTGCTTTATTGGCATGGATGACTTCTTCGAGCTCCTTCAAAGGCTCGATTCTGCCAAAGAAGTTAGGATATTGAATCATAACTGCTGCTACATCATCACCCATATGAGTTTTCAGCACTTCCACATCTGTAATTCCATCCTTATGCGGCACTTCAATCACTTCAATATACTGGCCTTTTGCATAAGTTTTTACGACTTCTTTTGCTTCAGGATGAACACAGCTTGACAGGAGAATTTTCTTTCTTTTTGTTGCACCGGCGCTGAGCATTCCAGCTTCTGCAAGTGAAGTTGCACCATCATACATGGAGGAATTGGCAACATCCATGCCTGTCAACTCACAAATCATTGTCTGGAACTCAAAGATTGCCTGTAATTCCCCTTGGGAAATTTCTGGCTGATACGGCGTATATGCTGTGTAAAATTCCGATCTTGAAATAACATGATCGACAATAACAGGAGCATAATGATCGTAAACTCCTGCACCTAAAAAGGAGACATTTGACTTGCTGTCTGCATTTTTTGAAGCCAGCTTGCTTAGTTCCTTTAATAGTGCAGATTCGCTTTTCGCATTTTTAATATTGTATTCCCCTTTAAACCGTACACTTTCAGGGATATCAGAAAACAGCTCATCAACAGAATCTGCCCCAATTGCTTTAAGCATGGCATTTCTGTCTTCTTCAGTCATTGGCAAATAGCGGTGTTTCATTCTTATTCCTCCTGTCATTGTCACTTGTTCCTTTTATAAAATGGAGTAGCTGTCACTTGTGCTTTTACAAGCTTCCCTCTTATTTCCACTTCCACTTCCTTACCGACTTCTGCATAATTGCTGGAAATCAGCGCAAGACCGATGTTTTTCTTTAATGTCGGTGATTGTGTTCCTGTTGTTACTTCACCGGTAGCAGCACCGTTTGCATAGACTTTGTAGCCATGTCGTGGAATCCCTCTATCTATCATTTCAATCCCAACAAGCTTTCTTTGCAATCCAGATTCTTTCTGTTCTTTCAAGGCAGCTTTGCCGATAAAGTCAGCTTCTTTATTCAGCTTTACGGCAAATCCAATCCCTGCTTCCAATGGAGAAATATCCTTGCTAAGCTCCTGGCCGTATAAAGCTAAAGTCGCTTCAAAGCGAAGCGTATCTCTTGAACCTAGACCGCATGGAATAACACCGGAATCCTTCCCAGCATCTAAAATCTCTCTCCACAGATGGGCAGCATCCTCTTTGTTGCAGTATAGTTCAAAACCATCCTCGCCTGTATAGCCTGTTCTTGACAACAGTACCTCCTTGCCGCTGACAGTTGTATGCTGAAATTGAAAATAACCGAGTTCAGCTATATTAGCGCTGCTGATTTTCTTAAGCGTCTCTTCTGCCAACGGGCCTTGCAGAGCCAATTGAGCATAATCGCTTGATAGATTTGACAGCTCTACTTCTCCCTCTACATGGCTTGCAAGCCATGCGAAGTCCTTATCGATATTGGATGCATTAACCACGAGCAAATAGTGGTTTTCGCCAAGCTTGTATGTGAGAAGATCATCGACTGTTCCGCCGTTTTCATAGCACATCGCTGAATATTGCGCTTTGCCGATTTGGATTTTAGAGACATCGTTTGTCAGCATCTTTTGCAGATAATCTAAGCTGTTTTTACCTTTTACCTCAATCTCTCCCATATGAGAAACATCGAATAATCCAGCTTTTGTGCGAACTGCTTCATGCTCTTCTTTAATACTGGAAAACTGAACAGGCAAATCCCATCCGCCGAAATCAATCGTTTTGCCTCCATACTCCTTGTACAGTTCATACAAAGGGGTCTGTTTTAATTCATTCATCCTCTCATCCCCATTCCACTATTTATCTTCCTATTGCATGATAAGATCCACTGCTTAACCGGATTTTACGTTTATCCTATCTTAGGGGGGACTGTAAAAGCACGCAAAAAAGGACAGAACCTCCCCTAATATCCTTTGGATAAAGAAAGGTCTCTGTCCTTGCACCTGAAAGTTTACCGAAATGAATCGGGTGTCCCCTTTGGTGGCTGTCAAAAAGTAGATTTACTTTTTAGCTGATTCCAATATTTCTGAAATCTCAGCACTCTCCAGAGCTGCGTCAAAATAGAGTTCTTTTGCCTGAGAGATTCACAAGGATTTGCTTGCTCCTTCGGCGCTACATAATGTAGTCTCTCCCCTATTTATCATCCGCTATGTATATATAAAATTTAAATAATAAAACTTCTAAGGTTTTATTGGTTTTTTTAGCAATGCTCTCCTGTTCAAATGGATAGATTGCCTCAATATGGCCATACTAATAGATAACTATGAAAAATTCTTAAAAATCGTTCTTTTTAGTAAAGGCGATTATTTTTATATAATAACGCTAAATTCGTTCATGTTTTACCGACAAAATATCCAAAAATACGACAAAACAGAAAACTTTTTACACCACTATCCTAACATTTACAATCATATCAAGGCAATAACTTTTTTATGATTTTTGAATATTTTTTGATAATTCAAGATGTTCTATATCGTTCATACGTACCAGTAAATAACAGAAAGGATGGCAGCATATGACAATTAACATCAACTTCGACCAAACCTGGAAGGAAGAATTGCTGAAAAAAATGAATGATGATGGTCCATGGTCTAATTGGGAGCTGTTCCAATTAGCTTTGGAAGTAGAACAGCATACAATCATTCCTGAATTTGAAGGCTTGCAGGCACCAAAGCATTTGTCTGATTTGACACCGTTGCCCCATCAGTTGGAGGTTGCCAAAAAAGTAATCGAGGATATGAACGGGAAAGCAATCCTGGCTGATGAGGTCGGGTTAGGAAAAACCATTGAGGCTGGGCTTATTCTAAAGGAATATATGATTCGAGGGTTAGTAAAAAAAGTGCTGATACTTGTTCCTGCCTCCCTTGTCACACAATGGTCAATGGAGTTAAACAGCAAATTTTTCATTCCGGCTGTGTCGCAAAGGAAAAGCTATGTTTGGGAACAGTGTGATATTGTCGTTTCTTCTATTGATACAGCTAAAAGAGAACCACATAGAAGTATCATCAACAATTTGGACTATGACCTTGTCATCATTGATGAGGCTCATAAATTAAAAAACAATAAAACAAAAAACTATGAATTTGTCCAAAATCTTAAAAAGAAATTCTGTTTATTACTGACAGCAACCCCTATTCAAAACAGGGTGAGTGAAATTTTCAATCTTGTTTCCTTATTGAAGCCTGGACATTTAGGCAGTGAAACCGCCTTTTACGAAAAATATAAAAAGGATTCACGCTCTGTTAATGATGATGAGCATTTAAAAGAACTTGTTAATAAGGTAATGATTCGAAATCGCAGGAGCGATACGGGAATTGAGTGGACAAAACGGGTTGTTGAAGCCGTTACGATTGATTTTACAGAGGAAGAAAGAGAACTTTATAACACTATCGAATCTCTCAAAGGCTATGAGGCTGACGATGAGAAAGCGGGCACAAGAAGTCCATTCTCGATGATAACATTACAGAGAGAAGCCTGCAGCAGCAGAGAAGCTGTGTATTATACATTGCAGAACATGATGAAAAAAACCGAAAATCCCACTCAGGAGTTTCAAGATAAAATCCAGCTGCTCGGCAGCAAAATCATGGCAATCACGAAAAACTCCAAGGCAGAAAAAGCGCTCGAGCTCATAAAAAATGTCGATGATAAGGTGATTATCTTTACAGAATACAGAGCAACTCAGTTATATCTTCAATGGTACTTAAAGCAGCATGGCATCACTTCCGTTCCTTTTAGAGGCGGATTTAAAAGAGGGAAAAAGGACTGGATGCGTGACTTGTTCCAAAACCATGCTCAAGTGTTGATTGCCACTGAAGCAGGCGGAGAAGGCATTAACTTGCAATTTTGCAACCATATCATCAATTTTGATCTTCCTTGGAATCCAATGAGACTTGAACAGCGGATTGGCCGGATTCATAGACTCGGTCAGAAAAAGGATGTGATGATTTACAACTTTGCTATAAGAGATACTGTTGAAGACCATATTCTTAAATTATTGTATGAAAAAATTCATCTTTTTGAAAAAGTTATCGGCGATTTGGACGATATTCTCACAAAACTGGACTTTGGCAATATGGAAGAATATATGGATGATATATTCACCAATTCAAATTCAGAGGGAGAGATGCGCATTAAGATGGATAACCTCACAAGTATGATAGAATTTGCGCAAAATCTAAAGGATGGTGACAACTATGAAGCAGCAAGAAATTCATCAATTTCTTAAACAGTTTTTTCAGGCAAATGATTGTGAGCTGATAGAAGAAAATGAGGGCTATATGATTGTACAATTGACAATTGATTTAGATAAAGAGCTGATGAACCGCCCCTTTTATTGGCACTATGTAGAAAAAACTGGCGGTGTCCCTAACCCCGCCAGACTTACATTAATAACAGATCCAAATAAAGCACCACAGGATTTAAAAGGAGAGCTGATTCATTTTGGATCTCCAAGATTGCATCAATTGTTTTCCTGCGCCAAAAGACTATCTGGATATATTCGTTTATATGAGAATATTCCAGGACAAAAAAATATGCACACACCACTGCGTCCTTGGCTGTCTATGAACGTGAAAATTTCTTACCAATGCGACCGCAAAAGGGATGTGTTTCGCTCTATTGGACTGCAGCTTATTAACGGTCAGCTAGTCGATAACTTTCATCAAACGGTGAATAAGCTTAATCTTTCTGCCAAAATACCAGACTATGCCTTCACACTTTCACCGTTAATAATGCCTAAAAGCGGGATGATAAGGATTGAGAACACAATTAAACAAACTATCCTCCAAGAGGATCATCAATGGGCGGAAGAAGCGAAAGGAAGATGGTCGAAGGACTTAAAGCTGCTGGAGCATTTTTATGAAGACGCAGAAGAAGACCGGATGGAAAGCTTGGAGATTGAACGGCTGGCATTAAAAGAACAATATGAACCAAAAATCAATGTTTCTATCATAAATGGCGGACTGTTTTATTTAGCTTCTGATGCCGTATAAATAAAAAGGATGAATCCCAAACATCTTAGGATTCATCCTTTTGCCTATTAATATTTTTTCCTGAAAAAATAAACGAACACATACGGAAGTATTCCAAACCATCTCAGCATAAACGGCTCTTTTTCCCCACGCTTTGCCGCCTTTATTTTTTGACGTTCCTCTTTCGGTTGGTCCATGTACTGTACAAATGTCTGCGTTAAATATTTTACATAATCATTTGTTTTCATAACTCACCTTAATCTTTTTACGGATTAGTTTAACCAACCTATCTTTACTCTATACCTTTTTATTTAACCTCTACCCACTTTGTCATGCGGTTTTCTCCCCTGTCAAAATAGCTGTAGGCTTTCATTGGTTCCATTTTGTCTGCAAACAAACGGTATTCCACCTTTAATACATCGTCCGATACTTGCTCAACTGTATAAGCAACCTCTCCTGTTCGATAATGAAACTCTCCCGTTAACATATGTCGATCTGCCCTTAGCTCTTCCTCCAATTGCTTTACTGTACTCATAAAATAATATTCTTGAATAAGAAGCAGCTTCGAGTCGTTGTAAATTCTTTTCTCATTGATATAGATACCTGTTATGACTAGAAAAAAACAGATCACTAGCAGATAAACAGATAAGGTAACAGGATATATAAAGCCATTTTCTGTCTTAATCATAATGGGCTTTCCTCTGCCAGCCGTAGAAAAGAGTAGACAGCAGCCTCCCGTTTAATCTGAAGGCTGTCTGTCACAGCTATCATGACACCATTTTGGATTGCTTCAAATTTAATTGCCTTTACTTCCTGCAGGCATACTTCATGTCCTGTTCCATTAACTCTTCTTCTGATTTTATTTCCATATAACTCATAGTGGATATTCTCTTCCTCAACAGTTAGATGGAGCTTTTGCTCTGTTACGCGGACAGATTCAGCTAATCGCACCTCTTTTTTTAACTGATGCAAAAACACATCCCATTCAAGACTGCGAAGACTGCTGGAAATGATTGCTCCATCTGTTGTTAATTTGATAGCGAAGGGAAAAAAAGCACAAAATACTAAAAACAAAGACAAGGCAACAAGCATTTCTGTTAGCAGAAATCCTTTCTCCCCTTTAACTCTCTTCACAGATTGCCTGTGTTTTCTTAAATACATCCACATATTCAATACACGCCTCCTTTCCGTCTTTCCAGCTGATCTTATAAACGATATTTTCCTTCTCGATTGTCTGCGTTAAGGGGCGGACAGACTCCTCAGCCCTCCATTTCAACAAGCATTCATATAATAGCTGGTGTGCTGTTAAATCCTGTTCGATTGCTTTCATTTGCTGAAGCAAATGAATGTATGCAGGTATAAAAAAGCAGGCAATAATTAGCCATGTACCAATAGCCAGAAAAAACTCAGGAAGGAGAAATCCCCTATTGTTTTTTAACATAAAACCTCCCTCTCCCAATTTGAATGGTAAAAAGGTATTTCTTGCTGCCAATACTAATCCGATAGGACGCAAATTTAGAAACATTGCCGCTTGGTGTTATCGTAAAATAAATGGGAACAGCATCCTCGTTTATCTTAATGCTGTCATGATAAATCCTGTCTACAATTCTCCCTGTTTTCAAATCTCCGCGAATATAGTATCTTTTATCGGCCGGGTTAATTTGGACGTAAACAGTTTTCTGGTGAGCTAACGCATAGTTTTGTGCGTAGAACAGGTCTGTTTGCAATTGAGTAAAGAAGGTTCTTTCCTGAAGCAATTCAGATTGAGGCTTTAATAAAATAGGAGTAACTGCGAGGAGGACAAGTACTATAGATAGAACAGCAAGCATTTCCAGCAAAGTAAAGCCGCTTTGAGAATTTATTTTCATCTCTGCACTTCTACTTCACCATTCTCGATGGACAGCTCTTTTCCATTCGGACAAGTCGTCTGCCCTTCCTTTAAATAACCCTCATCCACCAAGGCATTCATGCTTTGCGGATAACTGTTTTTATCCATATAATAGGCCTGCACCTCTGCTTCAACCATTTTCACAAAGGCCTCACAGCCAGTCGAATTGATTTTTGAGTTATGCTTCGTAATATTAGGCAGTGTGATAATCAATAATATCGAGATGATTAAAAGGACTATCATCATTTCTATTAGCGTAAATCCGCTTTCGTTTTTCATCTTTTCTCCTTTCATAATCCATTTAATAATTCGAACATTGGCAGCAGCACAGCAAGATAGATGGAAATAACTAGAATGCCAATAAAACCATAAATGATTGGCTGAATTTTCTTTAAAAGTCCAGCAACCCTGTCTTGAAGGTTTTCCATACAGAAACGGCTGAGAAAGAGAAGCTCCCGGTCAAGCTTGCCGTTCTCTTGTCCATGCTGTAATATTCGGCAAAACTCCTTCTCCATAAAGGTTAGCACAACAAATGCATGCTCCATTCTTTCCCCTTTCTTCAGTTGTTCGATGACCTTCTTTCCAGCCAAAGAAAAATAGGCATGCTGATTATTATTTTGAAAAAATGTTAATGCTTCGTAAATAGAAAAACCGCCCGCTAACAGGTGACTAAGCTGCAGAGAAAACACATGGGTGTAATAAAGGGAAAAACATTTGCCCGCAATTGGAATGGCTGTAAACAGGCGCAGTTTTTCGAGTGCATCTTTCTTCCGAAAGAACTTGAAATAATAAAACACTAAAGTCAATGCAAAATAAACAGCTGACAACATCAGAATAGGCATTGCTTTTCCTGCACCGATAATGAATACCATAAACAGATTTGTTTCCAGTTTCATTGTTAAAAAGAGAGAAGAAAATTGGGGAAGCAGCACTTGGTGGACAAAATAGAATAAAACTAGGGTAAAAACAATGAGGAAAAGAGGATAATAGAGGATTTTCTGCAATTGCTGAATTGTTCGCAGCCGGTTTTCCATAATAGTGCTCGCATCCATAAACGCACCTGCAAAGCCGCCATGCTTTTCTGCAAAATATACATAACTGATCGTCTGCTGATTAAATTTAAGTCTTGCCAGGTTATCGCAAAAGGAGTTTCCCCCTTTTAAAGATCCGAGCACAGACATAATATCCTCTTTTTTGTTGGCAGGCAAATAGTAAACACTTGAGCGAACCCCTTCGGAAAGGGAATATCCTTGTGTCAGCAGCTCTCCGATAACTTTCAAAAACATCGATTGCTCCTGTAAGCTCCAGCTGTCTTTATTAATCTTCATAAATCCAGCGACCATACTCTGTCTCCTTTACAAACCCCAGGGCAACTCCTTTATTAATAGCCTCTCTTAAATCAGGACGAGGATTAAGCTTTTCAGCAAAGGTTTCAGCGAGAATGGACTGAATGGTCCTCCCTGTCATTATTTCAAAAACACTGGCTCTGTTTATGCGGTTTTGAAGCTGAAAGCAAAAGGGCAGACAAACAGGACCGCAAAAAGGACAAACAAGCTCGACAAGCCTTTGCGCTGTAACAGCAATTAAAGTTTGCTGCACCTCACACTTGCTGATGCCGAATTCCATGAGTCGATAGATTGCCCCTTTCGCATCTCTTGTGTGCATCGTCGCAAGCACTAGATGCCCTGTTAACGAGGCTCTGACAGCAATTCGAGCTGTTTCTGCATCCCTTATTTCGCCAACCATAATTACATCTGGATCATGGCGCAATATTGCCTTTAGCCCCGCTGAATACGTAATGCCTGCTTTTTCATTAACCTGCACTTGAAGCACGTTATCCTGCGGCTTTTCAACTGGGTCCTCGAGACTAATGATTTTTCGTTTGTACAGATAGGAGCTGCTGCTGAGAAGAGAATAAAGGGTTGTTGTTTTGCCTGACCCAGTCGGCCCTGTGAAAATAACAAGCCCATGGGCATGTTTAAGCAGTGACAGAAGCTTTTTAGTGGTGTTTGGGAAAAGAGATATACGGGTGAGCGGTATACTATTCTTGTCTGGCAGCAGACGGATGACGAGGCTTTCATGGGGACTTGCAGGCAAGGTGGACAGTCGGAGGCTGATGTTTTCCCCGTTTGCACTTGTACGGATAGCACCGTTTTGCGGGCGCCGCCTTTCGCCAATATCCATAGAGGCGGTAAACTTAAAATGGGAAATAAGTCTGTCGCATTGATTCACAGGGAGTGTCATTCTGGGGTATAAAGAGTGGGAAATACGAAATTGCAAATGTGATTCTTTTCCTTTCGGAACAATGTGAATATCTGTGGCATTCGCTTCTACAGCTTCCCGAATAATACGGTTCGCTAAAGCTTCAATAGAAATCAAAAGTCTGCACATCCTTTCTTTTTGGTTCATTCTATATTTCGACAGACTTTTTTTATTCCCTCTATTATTCGTCAATTCTTCTAGCTTTTTTTCAAGCAATATATGCATTACCTTTCTGCTAGCTGACCATTCTAAGAAAAGGGGGTGGTACTTGTGGAAAGAAGAGATCCAGTTGAATTTTCAGGAAGAGTTCTTGATAAGCGGAATACACTTACTGGGCCGGATGCAGGAAAAGCAACATATCCAAAGCGGCCTGATCATGTAAAAATTAAAAAAGAGGATAAATAATAAGGCAGACCTTTGAAAGTTGAACAGCAGTCTTGCTTGGGCTGCTGTCCATTTTGAAGGGAGATAAGCCTATTTAAAAAACAATTATCCTGTAAGGGCATACGATACATTATGTTTAAAGTTGGAGGTGCTCACAAATGGGAGAAGCAGGTTTTGAATTTGGCGGCGGTTTTGCATTGCTTGTTGTGTTGTTTATCCTTTTGATCATTATCGGTTCTGCATATGTTTATTAATTAAAAAGTGTATATTTTGAGTTATAGTATCCATAATAATATTATAAGATTATATTTTTGGGCTATAGCCAAGCGGTAAGGCAACGGACTTTGACTCCGTCACTCGTTGGTTCGAATCCAGCTAGCCCAGTTTTAGCGTGAAAAGCATCCCCTTTTCACGCTTTTTTTCTGTATTCATCATGTTTTAGCTAAGTTAACAATATGAAAATCGTGATTATGCTGTAAAAATGTATATTTTGTGAATTTTCCTGTCGAAAAGATGTGAACATTTTCTAAACAAATAGTTCTTACCGTGGTTATGGTGGATTGCTATATTATAATGAACAAAAATACTGAAAAAACGGAGGTAAGAACTTATGGAACAGACACTAAAAATCACTAATGTATTATCCGACCCAACTCGGTTTTATATTTATCAATATATAACAAACCGCCACCGCGATGTAACTGTTCAGGAGATTGCTGATCAATTCTCCATCCACCCAAATGTCGCAAGACTTCATCTTTCCAAACTTGAAGATGTTCGTATGCTTCATTCTGAGACGAAAAAAACCGGCAGAGGCGGCCGGCCAAGTAAATTATACCGTCTCTCATCTGAAGTTATTCAATTGAGTTTTCCTTTCCGCAACTATCAGCTGCTGAGCAGCATCCTTTTAAAATCTTTAGAAAAGCTCGGAGCAGATGGAAGCAAAGCATTGTATGAAACTGGATTCGCCTTTGGTAAAGAGATGATGGAGCAGGAAATTGCCCGCAGTCCCCTAAATTCAGGAGCTCTTTCTAAGCAAGATAAGCTGCACCTTTTAAAGCAAGCTGCCCTCATATCCGGGTTAAAACCAGAATTGGAATGGGATGACGACGAACAAAGCATATATTTTGAAATCTTCAACTGTCCCTTTAAGGAAGCGGCAAACGAGCATAAGGATAAGGTGTGTATGATGCACCAGCAGTTTTTTATTGGCATGTTTGAAGCTGTTTTCCCTGATGTATTGCTGTCAGAGCGGCGAAATATGCTTACAGGCTGCCAACAATGTGCCTATAAGGCGTATGTATGTGAACCAGCTCACATAACTAAGTAAAAATAAGCGGAAAGATACCCTTTCCGCTTATTTATTAAAATCCATTAATATAAGGATTATGATCCATTTCGTGGGCAATGGTTGTACTTCTGCCATGCCCTGACAAAATAACGGTTTCCTCTGGCAGTGTAAGAAGTTTATCGTGAATGCTTGCAAGCAAGGTGCGATGATTACCTCCTGCCAAATCTGTTCTGCCAATGCTTTCATAAAATAAAGCATCTCCTGAAAATGCTACTCCGCTTTCCGGGAAATAAAAAGTAACACTGCCAGGGGAATGGCCCGGTGTCTCCAGTACGGCAAAAGTAAAACCGCCAATAGTCATCGCTGGATTTTCGTCAAGAAAATGATCTGCAGGCTGTGCGACCACAGGTGTTGGCAGTCTGAATGCAGAACTACCGTTTAGCTTTGGATCACTCAGCCACTTATCTTCTTTGCTATGTATAAAGACAGGGATGTTATATTCATTGCGAACTGTTTCCACAGCACCGATATGATCGAAATGAGCATGTGTCAGCAAAATCGCAATTGGCTGAAGCCCCATTTCGCTGATTGTGCTCGTAATTTTGCCCCCATTCTCGCCTGGGTCTACAATCAAGCATTCCTTTTTATCATTCCAGATTATATAACAATTTGTCTGAATTGGCCCCAATGGCATCTGCTTATATTGAATCATCATGTCACCACTTTTCTTTTTATGATTAGTCTTTAAGATGGCTAAGCACTCTGTCGACTTTCTCTTCCATCTTCCTTTTTACATCCCGTCTGTCATCTATCCGTATATTTGTAGCAACACGAACTAGCCCTTTAGAGAAAGGCACCTCATGCATTGCTTGGATTACCTCAAACAAAACAGGTAATTCTCCTTCAATTATCGTATTCATCGGCGTCAGCTGAAATCTGATTGCCCCTTTTTCTTCGTATGTTTTTAATACTTTCTGGATATCTGCCACATAGGCACTGACACTTGGTGTCTCCGTCCCAATTGGGATAACTGTTACATCTACTATTGCCACTGTAAGTCCTCCTTAAAGCTTTCCATATTCTTTTATGATGTCATAATTTACTGGGAATCTCAAGCATCTGCTTCATTTAGTTAAGACAGGGGAATAACTTCCCCTGTCTCAAGATTAATCAGTTTCTCCAGATAAAAACCATACAATGCCCACTTGCCGTCAGGTGATATACTGATTGGTTCGTTCTCCAACCCTTCCTTTATCACTTTAGGCTTTTCTCCACTACTTCCCGTGTCTATGGAGACAAATGAGTAACCTTCTGTATAATTTGTCGCATCACCGGAACTCTCTGGATAAAATGTAAACAGCTGATCGTCTGCTGCATCATTATATGGGATAAGCCAATCCGAGTAGTTGGACAAGCGGGGCAGAGAAATAGCAGCTTTGGCATTAAGCTTGTCATAGAATGTATATTGAGCCATTTGCATATCTTGCGAGTCATCGGAAATTGTAAAAATCTCTTGGCCATTACTGCCTATAGAGTAGGCGTTATTTTCACTAATTACTGTTTGTTCACCAGTTTTTATATTTTTAGTTGTTACAGGAGACGACAAAGAAGTCTCTTCCTTCCAGCCTAAATAGGCGACTGTTTCCTTATCTGCCCAAACGATAAACGGATTGTCAAGCTCGACTTCCTGGAACTTCTCATTCTTTATAGATAAGAGATAGGAGGTGCTGGCCCATTCCTTTGTAAAAGAGGAAACAAGCACTTGATCTTCGTCATATGGATTCCAGACAAACTCAGCATCATAGCTTTGCAGCTGTTTAGAAAATAGCTGTTTTCCCTCTTTATTCATTAACACTATGTTGCCTTGAAAGTCCTCTTCATTTGTAAATACGAGCAATTTGGATAAGTCAGGGCTTATTTTCACTGCTGTTATAGCAGAATCACTCGTATATAAAAGTTTATGCTGTCCTGAATAAATATCAAATGTATAAACATAATAGCTGTTACCCTTGCTTGTGATATAGCATATTGTATGGGTATCAAGCCATCCAGACACTTCCACAAATTCCCCATTATCCACTTCCATCGGCAATGCCAATGCTTGGATTTTCTCTTTTTTTTGATTATCTTTCTCTTCCTCTTTACTCGTTGTTTCCTTCTGTTTATGGGAGCATCCAGATAAAACAAGTGTGAAAATGAGCAAGAGAAGAAAAAACCCATGCGCATTTCTCTTTGAAAGGTCTGTCATCCTTTTCACACCCTTTTATTATGTTTTTTGGTGTTTACTATATTGAATATTAACATAAAAAAGCCGAATTAAATCGGCTAAACCATTAATTTTCTTGAACATTATTTTTTACAAATATAACGATGCCACAAATATTCCTAAAACATCTTTGTAAATATCATCAAACTGTGATAATGGCAGAGGATTTATTCCTTTCCCCAACTCGAGAGTAAAACCTGGCTGTCTAAATTCCTGAATAAACCAATCTTTATAGCCGGCATGGCTGTCAACATTTTGAACCGCTTTATATCCGCTTAATCGGGAAAACTCGTTTGCAATTAGTGCTGATTCAGATGGTTCAAAATTTTCATACCCCCAATAAAATTCCTTGCCTTGAGTATGGAATGCTATCATTCTGTTGAATTTCTCCTGGTTTGCAAGCTGTGCCATTATTACTGCTTCTGGCTCTGTAAGTGGTGCATCTCCAGGATAATCACGAGGAGCAGGGGTTTTTGGCTCCTTCCTCTCTTTCTCTATCTCCCAAAATGCAGGAAATTGATTATTTAAATCAACACCATTTATATTCGCCTTCCAGCCTGTAAAATCTGTGCTGCCTTCATTAATAGCAATCACTTTCGACCGCATATGCTCTGGAGGTCCATTCAGCACTAAATCCACGCCATCAGGATTTACCATTGGCACAAGAGATAGGTCTACATTTCTATAAATAGGCAATGTGTCAATATTGTTTATCTTTCCGCCATTTGTAATGGCCAGCAGAAAATCATTTACATACGACATCAGGATTGCACTTGTAATCCATTCATTAGCATGAAAGCTTCCGTTCATATGTACTTTTTTGCTGCCGCGGCCGATTCGAATTTCTTGAATTTCATTGCCAAGAACACTTTTTCCCAATGTATTAATTTGAATAAAAGGATAATTTTCTTTTAGAATTTCCAGATCATTTTGCAATGACTGAGAATCATATTTTTTGCGTGCATTCACTAATCTTTCCATAATTCGTTTCGGAGCAACCATTTCATCGCCTGTTTGGAGCTCATTTATATTCGTGTTTTGATTCAGTAAAAGAAGACAGTCGACAGAGATATTTCTGCTTCCGGCTATTTTCCATAAAGCATCGCCCGTCTTCAGTTGAAGTGTTTCTGATTGAAAGCCTGGAATATGAATGCAATCGCCTTTTTTAAGAGCATCCTTAGCACTTTGCTGATTGCTGTCAGCAAGAAGCTGGAGCGGGATCATAAACAATCTGCTGTAGTACGATAGAGTGTCACCGTTTCTTGCTATAACCTCCATAAATATACACTCCTTTCATCACTCTATATTTATGATGAAAAGGAGAAAACGATTCATCTTCATGAAACATCCGCTTCCTAACAACACCTAATTTATACCAACTGTAACATAAAAAAGATCTGTTCATATGAACAGATCAAAATAATATTATTTATTTGCAAGCCATGCTGCGCCGATGACACCTGCAGTATTCCCCAATGTAGCTACATCGATAAGTGTTGACTGGGCAACAGCTTTGAAAGAATATTTCTGGAAGTACTCGTTAACAGGCTTTAATAAAATATCTCCTGCTTTTGACACTCCGCCGCCAAGCACAATTCTCTCCGGATTTAATGTGTTTGCAATATTAGCAAGGGCTAAACCTAGATGTGAAGCTACAAAGGAAACTACCTCATTTGCAAGTTCATCTCCGGCATTTGCTTGATCAAATACATCCTTTGCAGAGATTGTACCGTTATTTGTTAGGATTTGGTGCAGACTGCTATCAGGATTTTCATTCAATCGCTCTCTGGCAATCCGAACAATTCCTGTTGCAGACGAGATCGTTTCAAGACAGCCTGTTTTTCCACAGTTGCAAGGTGCACCATTTTCGATGATGGAAGTAATGTGGCCGATTTCACCAGCAGCTCCCTTGGCCCCTTGAACAATCTTTCCATCAACGATAATACCGCCGCCAACTCCAGTGCCTAATGTGACGCAAACAAGATTCTTATAACCTTCACCTGCACCCTTCCACATCTCACCAAGGGCTGCACAGTTTGCGTCATTATCAAGGATGACAGGCAAGCCAAGATCTCTCTCTAAATTAGCCTTCAGCGGAAAATTATCCGGCCAGCTAAGATTCACTGTATTGTAAATGATACCTGTTTTATAATCAAACGGACCTGGTGCTCCCATACCCGCACCAAGCACATCTTCCTTGTTATGATTCCATTCAGCAAGCTTCTCATGAACAGATTTAGCAATATCACTAGTGATGTTCGCACCCTCATTTGAATTATCTGTAGGGATCTCCCAGTTATCAATCATATTGCCATCTGTTGTCAAGAAAGCAATTTTCACAGTCGTACCGCCAAGATCGATTCCAACCACCCATTTTTCCTGCATCTGCATTCTCCCCATTCTATTTCTGTTTCTCTTTTAATTGTTGTATTCCTTGATTTAGTAGTAGAACAGCCATATCAAAATCTTGTTTCTCTATGATTTCTGTATGACGGAGCTCTTCTAATTCTGCTTTCATCAGCTCCAAATCACCTAATCTGTCTCCTACGTATATTATGGTACCGAACCTTTTCAAAAATTGCTGCACATCGTATATCGTCTTCATTTCTATCCCTAAAAACCTCCCTAAACATCAGGGAATATCCTTCCTAATTAAATCGTTTTCATTTTTTAGTATAATTCAAATATCGCTTTTACTCAAGAACGAGATATTAATCATTTTCATTTATGTCTGCTAGGGAAATCTGCAAAAATAACGAATTTCTGCACCTGATTCTTCATATATTGGAACAAGAGTATAAGGTTGTCCTGAAAATGTTTATCTAACAGGAAAAGTGGTGCTGCTATTGAAAAAAGATTTTATCGTTTTAAGCATTTGCCTTGTTATCATTATAAGTTCCGTTTATTTTTTTCAGCAAAACCAAATTGCAAAAGAGAGCATTACATATTTTCCAATTGACCCGAGCGTATCCTTTCCGACAGCAGTTACGAATTTACAGCTTGGAAAGCAAAGATATGATGAATATAGTGTCGAATGGGAGACAAAAAGCATTGTAAATAAAAAGGCCTATTTAAGACAAAACATGGGGTTGTTATATGCAAACGGCCGACTTATAAACACGATGGGAGCGTGGAAGCAAAATACAATGGAGCTGACAGAGCATAAGACGGTCGTCGAACGAGACAGCCGCCTGTTCCAGGCAGTCGCCTTTCATTATGCCGAAATTCATGATGAAAATGACAATATCTTCAGCTCTCAAAAACTTTCCGCTAATCATTTGTATGTCATCAATTCAAAATTCGACCAAACCCCTCTCGGCTTTACAGCACCGCGGACAGAGGCAGAAAAACAATGGAAAAATACTTTAGATGACGAAACAGCAGATGTGATTGAGTATCAATTAAATGAGGCTGTAAAACATTATTCTATACCTTTGGCAGAATATCCAAACAGAATACTGTTAACAGAGCTTGCAGACTATAATGACAAACCTATTCCAGGTTTTACACAAGAACAAACGGCAAAGATTATCGGTCAGCTTACAGAAGGTTTATATAAAAATTATTTCCTGGGAATTACAAAAGAGGATGGAACTGTGACAAAACCTGTTGGGAGTACTGTTCCAGTTATTCTGTTAGCAAAAGATCATCTGCTTGTAGTGTTTACAACGGGAGATAATCAGCCTGTCCTATTAAGACAGCAAATTTCCACATTATAGTCCTCAGCCCCCTGTGATGGGGGGTTTCTTGTTGAACTAAGCAAGTAAAAAAGACCTAAATAGGTCTTTTATTGATAAACAGTTGGTTTTGAGAAAACATTGCTCATCATTTTGTTGCGTAAGCCTGGGAGATTCATGACAATTTTGATTAAATATTGTCTAATCATCGGACTTTTTAACACCGTGTTAATAATTCGGTATCTTCTAGTTAACAAAAAATAACCGCCAATACCAATCAATAAAATGGATAAAATTTTCGGCATTTTCATCCCTCCTATTGATTAGTTTAGGAAAAGCCGCTCTTTTTTATCCAAACTTTTTTGCTTAAAGAACAAATAAAGCAGCAAGGCAGGCTGCAAGCACACCTGACAAAATATTGACAGCATCATTGTTAAGAAAAGAAAAACCCTTTATCTGTTTTGCTTCTCTAGCATGATGCACTCGTTTTTCTACTTTTGCTCCGCAAACTGTACATTGATATTCTGCTTGAACATAAGCCCCCAGTAAGGTGTCAATAATATTGCCGATAAATCCAAATAAAGAAATCAGCAGAAATTCATTTACACTTATAGGGAATAGCAAATAAGCGCAAAAACCAATCAACAAGGAACCAAAAAAACCTGCTATTGTACCGAGTAAACTCATTGCCCCAGATGTGCCAGCTTTTGCTCTGCTAAAGGTTCTAAGCGAGAATGGTTTGCTTTTGCTTAGAGGGCCAATTTCTGATGCCCAAGTGTCAGAATTGGCTGCGGCAAGCAGGACAGCGAAAAGAATAATCAGCTCATGACTTCCGCTCCAGCCGTAAAAAAGACTGACTAGTGCTGCTGCACCACCGTTTGCAAGTACTTGCATATAGTCTCTTGTAGAGCCTTTTTCATGCATTTCTTCCACTCTTGCTTTTTTGTCTTTTTTATATTTTGACAAAAGACTGGAGGTAAGAAAAAAAACACCTAGGAGGATAAATCCTTGATAGTGGAAACCTAATTGGATACCTAGACCGACAAAAAAGGCTGCAATACTGCCGCTTTTGTTAAGAAACCCTTCCTTCCATGCTAGGTATACAGCAATAAGGATAATGAGAATGCTAATTATTTGTCCCAATAGCAATTACTCCTTTATTTGTAATCAAATGCTGTACAGGAATATCATGAGCTTCTGCCGGGATAGAATCTTCCAATTGGCAATCCATCGCTAATGAAATCGTATTTCCATGATAATTTAGGAGATAGCGGTCATAGTAGCCTCCACCAAACCCAATTCGATAACCGTTTGCTGCATAAGCAACTCCTGGTACAAGCACCAGATCCATTTCATCGCCTTCTGTTAAAGCTGTTTCTGATTCAATTGGTTCATAAAGCCCGCTGTATACAGTTTCAAGCTGGTCAAAACGGTCTAACTGCCGAAATACCATTTCTTTCGTGCTCGGCAGACATTTTGGCACACTGACTTTTTTCCCTTCGGCCCAGGCTGTGCGGATTATTTGCAGTGTATCCACTTCTGGTGATTTGGAAATGGTTAAACCAATATGACGAGCATTTTGAAACAATGGATGCTTGTATAAATTTTGGGCAATTTCGTAGGATAGCTGCTCATATACAGGCTTAGATAAAGACTGCAATTCTTTGAGTATTCTTGTTCTTATCTCTTTTTTTGTCTCCGTCATCTTGATTTCACTCCTTGGTTATGCTTTTTTCATATGTAATGCTTTAGGATTTTTTTTATATACAAAAAAAACAGAAGGGATACCCCCCTCTGTCTTATTTTGTTTCGCGATGTGTTGTTGTGCGTTTTTCTCTTGAGCAATATTTTTTAAGCTCAAGACGGTCTGGGTTATTTCGTTTATTTTTTTTAGAAATGTAGTTACGATCTCCACATTCTGTGCAAGCTAACGTAATGTTGACACGCATGGTTATTTCCCTCCAAACTATTGCTATACTAGTTCGTGCATACGACTTTTATATGATAACATTTTTTTTCACGAAATGCTAGTACTGTTTTTCAATAGAATGTGATTTAAATCCATAAGCTCTTCTTTATCTTTCCCATATATAGTCCATGCTCTGCTCGTACTCGAGGTTTGAGCTGCTAGATTCATGTTAAGGGAACAGATGCTGACATATCCACCTTTACCCATTGGTAAGTATTTTAAGCTGCCTTTTTGCTGATTCTTCCAAATTAGATCTGTATGAACGTTCCATAGTGGCTGAACGGTTCTCTGTTCCAAGCTCTTCCCATTAAACTCGCCATTTACTAGTATTAGCTGGTCATCGACAGAATGGAAGACAACATTGTCTGTCGGTGAAACGAAGGCGAGGTGGTCCTGATTTGATTGGGAGTAATAACTTAGCAGCAGAACCTTCACATCTATAGCCTCTTTCGAATGATTTCTTACAAATATCTCATTATATTGGACTTTAGAATGTTTTTGAACGCTCTTTACATGAACAGAGACTGCGTATTCTGGCAGTAATTTCTCATAACCGTTCTGAAGCCAGCAGATTTTGCCGTTAATCCAAATGCCTGGAGTATTGACCAATTTTCCTCTTGTCATTTCTTTGCCGAAATTCTGATAATCAGACTGTAAAGAAATCTCCGTTTTCATCCTTCTTCACCTTTTTTTCCTATTTTTTTTATTCCATAGTAGCTGCCGTTTCTGCCATCCTCTTATTTAGGATTGCTTCTTCAAACACCCTTGAGGTTTCATCGCCGACTCTGTTCCAGCCAAACAGCTTTTCTACAATCGCCCTGCCATTTTTTCCAATCTCCAATGCCATAAGTGGGTCATCGATTAAGGATTGCAATTGTTCTAACATACTTTCAGTATTCCCTGGTTCCATAAGCATCCCTGTCTTACCATGCTCTACTATCCCTTTTAAGCCGCCCGTGTTGGATACGATTGTCGGCTTCTCAAAACACAGCGATTCTAAAGCAACAATGCCGAAAGGTTCATAATGGCTTGGAATGACAACAATGTCTGCTACTTGGAAGAAACCATTTTTTCTGTCTTCCGGTAAGTAGCCAATCAAGTGAACCTTGTCCGATAAACCATTTGCAGCAATATATTGTTTATATTCATTAAACATTGGACCAGCACCCGCAAGAACAAATTGAATATCCTTGATTTTAAGACGTGTAGCTGCTTCAAGCAATGTTTCAAATCCTTTTTCCTTCACCATTCTTCCTAGCGCAAAAACCGTCTTCTTATTTGGATCCAATCCCAATTCTTCTGCTGAATTTAAGGCTGGCTGATTATTTTCCAACTTAATTCCGTTTGGAATAACATTAAGTTTGTTTTCACTTACAGCAAATAACGAAGACACTTCTGTTTTCATGTACTCACTGCAGACAATTACTGAATCGGACGCATTGATTAGCTGCTGTTCCTTTTCATGAATAAATTTTTGCATTTCTGTATAGATGCCGCCGTTTCTTCCATGCTCTGTTGCGTGCATAGTTGTAACTAACGGAATGCCTAGTTCTGTCTTTATTGCTGTAGCTGCTGCTCCGATGAGCCAATCATGGCCTTGAATTAGCTCAAAATGATGGTTAGCTGCTAAGTCTAAGGCTTTTTCCCACATGCTTATATTTAAGCCGCCAATCCAAGTTATAAAGTTCTTTTCCCGCTGATGCAGCGGCTTCACTCGATACACATACAAGGAAGGACTTACCTGTTCATCAACTAATTCTTGATTCATGTCTTGTGACGTGATTACATGAACTTCATATTGTTTGGCTAATGTTTCTGCTAACCCAGCTACATGTGTTCCAAGTCCTCCAATAATATTGGGTGGGTATTCCCATGAAAGAATCAGAATTTTTTTCTTGCTTCCTCCTTGTGCAAAGGGGTTATTCATTTCCTTTTGGTAAGCAGGAACTGCACGGAAGATAGCGTGTTTACTTTCTCGTTCTTCTAACCATGCTTTTTCTATACTGTCTTTCAAAAAGACACTCAGCTTATCAGCTGCTTCCCAATGATTGTGCTGCAGGTTATCTGGATAATCCAGTTGATTAACAATAGCATGAAGCATGAGCCATTCCTTTTCCAGCTGTTTAACGACCCTGTCAGCACAGTCAGAAAGCTTCTGCTCCCGCCAGGCTGTAACCTCTTTTTCAAGGAAGGACAGTCTAGCATAGCTCTTTCCATCTTCGTGTATTCTATTTAACTTCTTCTGATTAAAAAAGGAGGAACTAATATGAACCTTCTCTAAATTCCCGCTAAATTGACGAATATATGCTTCTGGTGATAACGGCATAATCGAATCATTTTCCACGAAGTCCTTCGTTAATTCTTGTGAAAACTCATTAATCTCGGCTACACTCACAGCAATTGCTGTCATCGCAGGAATATCTTTTGTTTTCGGCAAACCTGTAAATAAACTTCCCGTCTCCTTAACGTCAGACCATTGTCTTAATGGTATTATGCATATATCATGAGGTGATTTCACTGGCAAACCTTCTGCTTTAGGAACAGGATCTGTGATGGCTAAAGTTTTGTCATACACAAAGCTATATCCAATCCCCGCCTTTTTAAGATGCAAATCAATGCCTGGTGAAAAGGCGCCATTTGGAAGCCAAAATCCATTTGGACGAATATTTAAATGGTCTTCTATAATGGAAATTCCTGTTTCAATTTGGAGTTTCACACCATTTACCGTTGACAGAGCTGTAAGAGAGGAATAGGACGCAGATGTGGCCAATATCTCTATTTTATGGTCATGTACCAATTTCTTAATGGTTGCTGTTATATTCCTGTCAATTTTGAGCCAGTAGGAGTATTCTTCTTCCCATTTCCATTTATTTTTTTCTAAAAATTCAGTTATTTCTTTTTGGTAATCTTCTGTTTCTGCCAATTCTAAATAAATCGGTGGCAATGCAAGGGAAACGCTGTATGGCACTGCCTTCTTTTCCATGTTCTTTAAAAAAGTAAGCAAAGCTATCGAAGCTATATGAAAAGACTGTCTGTCTTCTTTATTGCTGGTATAATAATTCATGACAGGAAGCTCTGCATGAACGATTAGCTGAAAATAGGATACGTTCATTGCTTCTTCACACTCTCCTTTACCGCTGTCTCATAATAACTGTATGTGCTAACATGCTCAATCCAATTAGGAAGTGGAGTTTTTCCTTCGCTCCATGCTATTACATCCTTTGCATTTTCACCTGCTTGGTCTGCACTTGTTCTTGGTGTATGAATAGGATTAGACTGCAGAATTGGCATGAGAGCTCCGCTACCATCCTGTATCCCGACTTCAAAACAGTAACTTCTATTTGGCTGTAATCCTTCCAAAACGAGTTGATTCTTGTCACGATCAAGCTGAATTTCATCGGTAGCATGTGCATTGCTGCCATCGAAATATATGCTCGTGATATCATAGACACGCAGCTTTAGCGATAAGTCATCATTAAGAAAGCCGCAGTAGGAAGAAATTAAGTTCCACTTTGATGCTGGTATGCTCCAGAAAATTAGTGCTCTGTTTTCTCCTGCAAGCCATGCTTCCATGCCATTACTCTTTTTTAATGTTTGAATGCTTGTCCATAAAAAAGGGGACATAACAGCACTGTTATCGGCATATTCTTTAGGAGAAGCGCCTTCTGTCTGCTCTGCCTTTTCCGCTTCTTTCAAATACTTCCCCCACTGATATTGCACCTTTCCAAGGCTCATATCCAGTTCTTTCGCAATTTTTCGGAAAGACAAGCCTTCCTTCCTTAAATTAACTATTTGTTCTAACAATGGAATCAGCACCTTTCATTTAATACTGTATTATGTTTTAGCTATTATCGTATTGGTTGATTTATCAGGATTCCTTTTGTGTCGATTTACTGATTCTTCCTTCTTCCTATATGTTATCACCGAATGATAGAAGCCACAATAAACGGAATTTGTCGTATCATGCTAATGTTTATCCCTATTACCTTGAAGCAGCATAAAAAATTTTGTCTGTTGAATAAAAAACAGCAATTCGACAATGACTATTAATAAAATTAGTTTGTATCCGACATTTTTTGCTGCCGCTTATAAACTTGTCTGCCGCACACTTGCTTGCTTGAAATTACTGTTGGGAAATGTTGAAAGGTAGTGGTAGAATGAAAAAGTCTTGTAAATTACAAATTTTTTAGCAGAGGTGTCTCATTTTGTTCATTTTAATGTTTAGTTTATTGGGGATATCTGTTCTTCTTTTTATTGTATCTTTATTTATGAAGGACCCCTATAAAAAGCTGCAAGAGGATATAGACCAGCTGTCCATCCAACAAGTACAAGAAATATATAAAATAAAAAAGAAGCTGAAGGTGCTTGAGGAAGAGCTGTTGATAGACGATATGGATATGAGTCCTGCCATCCCTGTTACAGACAAGCAGCCAAATATAGAAATGGGTGCAAATCCCATTCATGCTATTATTAAAAACCAGGTTTGGTCTCTTGCGTCACAAGGAGTTTCCATTGAAAAAATTGCTTCTCAATCTTCCTTATCAACTAGTCAAGTACAGCAAATTATCACAGAGGGTGTAAAGCGAGGATTTGCAAATGAATAAACGAAGCTTGCGTTCCTTTGCATTCGGTCTGTTCGCAGCCTCCAGCATCATTGGAGCATACACCGTATACACTGGCAGCCAAAAGGCTGATACAGACAAACAAATTACAACAGAGCAAGCAGAGAAAGTTCTCTCTGCAAAAGGCTTTACTACAGTTGCCAATGAAGACTATGAAGAGCTCGTTGCTGCTAAAGAACAGGCCGAGAAAGCGGCCCAGCAGGCAAAAGCTGATAAAAAAGCAGCTGAAACAGAGGAAGCAAAACAAGCAGAAACAGAGAAAGCTGATGAGCCAATCTCATATAAGCTCAAAATTAAAAGTGGTATGAGTCCTGGCGAAATTGCTGATACATTAACAAAAGAGAAAATTATTAAAGATAAAGATGAGTTTGAAGCTTTCTTAATTGACAATGACTATCATACAAAAGTGCAGGTTGGCACTTTCCGTGTATACAGCGATATGAGCTTTAGAGAAATTGCTGAAAAGATAACAAAATAAACGATAATGAGGGGCAGTCCAATTGGACTGCCCCTCATTATCGTTTATTTTTCTTTTTGTCGTTCTTTTTTCATATCAAAATAAGCATCTAATACTTCTTCACCTATTTTTAAGTTTGCTTTATTGTCAACACTGCCGTTATATGCCCATGGAACTAGGACTGCCATTGCCACTTCCGGATTTTCAGAAGGTGCATAGCTTACTAAGCTCAAGTTCATTACTTCCTGCAATGTCTTATAGTTGCTCTTTTGCGGTCCATCATAGAAAGCCTCTGCCGTACCAGTCTTAGCTGAAGGAGAGTATGATTTGCCGCTTAAATACGTGTATGCCGTTCCTTTTGGACTTTGGGCAACCATCTTAAAGCCTGTCTGCACCCTTTTTATCCACTCTGGTTTTGCATCAATCGTATTTAAAACCTTTGGCTCAACAGAGTCAACTACTGCCCCAAGCTCGCCTTCTTCAGATACAGGGCTTCTAATTTCCTTGACGATATGCGGTTCCATTCTGTTCCCGCCATTTGCGATTGTAGAAATATATTGGGCAAGCTGCATATTTGTGTACGTATCATACTGACCGATGGAAAGATCGAGAAGCTTACCAGGTACTGACGTTTCTGTTCCTTTAAAGCCTGTCTGCTCATTCGGCAAGTCGATGCCTGTGCGAATTCCCAACCCGTATTGAGCGTACGCATTTCTCATTATTGTGAAGTCCTCTGCATCAACAGACAGAGGCTGGCCGTAAACATATCTAGCACCTGCTATTTTCATAACAGTCTGGAACATGTAGACGTTTGATGAACGCATCAAGGCTGTTAAGTCATTGATTGGCCCCATTGTTGTCCATGATCTCTTAATAGTATCGCCTATTCTTACAGGTGTATCATTAATAACTGTTCCCGGACTGATTGCTCCAGTATTATAGCCTGTCAGAACAGTAGCACCCTTAACGACAGATCCGACGTTGTAGGATGTCGTAATATTGCCGAGAGCATCATCGTTCACCTTTGTTTTTCCATCTTCTGTTACAAGTCTTTTCCCTGCCATTGTCAGCACATCGCCTGTGTTTGGATCCATCAGAACAACATAAGCACGGTCAAGGAATTTTGTTCCTGACATTTGTTTAGCTGCCTTCAGCTGCTTTTCAATGATGTCTTCGACTTTTTGCTGCAGCTCCATGTCAATTGCAAGCACAAGGTCATTTCCGCGTTTTCCTTCTGTAATCACTTCTGTGTCTGTAATTTCTCCGTCACTGTTTGTCTCATTGCGGACTTTTTCTTTCTGTCCTTTTAAAACATCTTCGTATTGGAGTTCCAGATAACTTTTGCCGACACGATCATTGCGGCTGTAGCCTTTTGAAAGATAATAATCCAACGACTCAGCTGGTAGGCCTTCCTCTGACGAGCTCACACTGCCGAGAACAGAAGCAAGTGTCTTGCCGAATGGGTAATCTCTATCCCAGTCTGTTGTTGTATCGACACCTTTTAAAGACGTTAAGTTTTCACTTACAACTGCCATTTCTTTGTTAGTCACTTTATCGTTTTTGACAATATGTGGTGTCAGTTTATAGCCGCTTGAAAACTCTCGGTAAATTGCTATAACTTCTAAATCATCATTAGTCAAAGACTTTAGTTTATCCTCCGTGATCCTTTTAAGCTGCAGCTTATATACTTGAGAGTTATATTCATCTGAATCGGTGTACTTTTCCGCAAGAGCAGTTTTTTCCTCTTTCGTAACAAGAGCTTCTGCTTCTTCCGGATGCTTTAATATCCAGTAATCCTGTTTGTCACGTTCGGTAACTTTTTTGGTATCCTTTTTTATATATTTCGCAAGCGCCTCGGCAGTCTCCATCATTTTTTCGGTAGAGACACCGGTATTTGTGTACGTTATCGCATTTTTCGCGAGATTATCAACAATAACCTTTCCTGTCGAATCATAGATTTTCCCGCGGGGCACAGATGTATCTACTGTTACATCCTCTGTTTTTTCCAGTTCCCGCTTATACTCATCTCCATAAACAATCTGCACGAAACCTAGTCTCAGGATCAATGCAGAAAAGAGCAAAAAGACAGCAAAAAAGATAATGTTAAGGCGAATCGGAATCGTCTTTTTTTTCTTCTTGTTTCCCAATGTAATACCACACTTTCTACAATCATTTCTCACTCTATTGTAATAGAAACTCTTCAATATTTCTATTAATAACCTGCTGGGATATCCTGCAAAGTCGATATTTGTCTTCTAAATACCTTTCTATATTGTGAAAAAACAGCGATTATTACACAAAAAACAAGGAATTTGCGAGGCAAATTCCTGTTATTTTTTCATATCAAAATATTTATCCATTACCTTCTTGCCGATAGTTAAGTTAGGTGATGGTCCGTTGTCTGTTGTATAGACCCAAGGCACCATTACCGCCATTGCCACCTCTGGGTTTTCATAGGGAGCATAGGCAACAAGGCTGACATTCATTACTTGGGGCGGTTCTTCATAATTTTCTCGCAATGGTCCGTCATAAAAGGCTTGTGCAGTTCCTGTTTTGCCTGCAGGAGTATAAGAACTTCCCGCAAAAACACTGCCAGTTCCGCCAGGCTGCATCACCATGCGGAAGCCCTTCTGCACTTGATTCATCCACTCTTCTTTCATATTTAGCTTATTTAACACCTTCGGCTTGATTTCATGCTCCATCACACCATATTTCTCTTTGCCTTTTCCAGAACTTCTGATTTCCTTCACGATATGTGGTTCAATTCGGTAACCACCATTGGCAATTGTCGAGATATATTGGGCAAGCTGCATATTTGTGTACGTGTCATATTGACCGATTGATAAGAACATTAAATCCCCAGGCTGATTTGGTTTTACTGGTCCTTTAAATCCAGCCATCTCATTAGGCAGATCAATTCCTGTCCTAACTCCTAAGCCCATTTCTCCAAAAGAATTACGAATAGTCGTATATGCTTGTGTTTCCACACTAAGAGGCTGCCCTTTAGCATAATGGCCTTTTCCGATTGCAATGGCGGTTTTGGCCATGTATACATTGGAGGATTGCTGCAATGCTTGAAGGTCATTGATAGTATTCATCACCTTCCAAGATTTAAAATCAGGGGAGTCCTTGATGCTCATCACTTCATCAAGCATCATAGAGTAAGGACGAATAACTCCTTCTTTATATCCAGTAAGCACCATTGCTCCCTTTACTGCTGAACCAACATTATAGGAAGTGGTAATATTGCCTAATGCAAAATCCTGTACTTCCTGCAAACCTGTCTTGTCGTTTTTAACAAGCTGCTTGCCCGCCATTGTTAATACTTCACCTGTATGTGGGTCCATCAGCACGACAAATGCTCTGTCTAAAAACTGTGTGCCTGCATAGCCTGCCTTTGTCTTCCGTAATTCTTCTTCAATAATTTTTTCAACCTCAAGCTGGAGGTTCATATCAATTGACAGGAATAAATCACTGCCCGCTTTACCTTCTGAAATAACATTAGATGAGACAATTTGATCTTTTTTATCTTTCACATATTCAACTGCTTGCTTTTTCCCTCTTAAAACATCTTCGTATTGTTTTTCAATATAGCTTAAACCAACACGGTCGTTCATGTTATAGCCTTTTGCGAGATATTCATCCTTTTGCTCTGCTGGTATCCCTTTTTGCGTGGAGCTGACTTTCCCAAGAACTGTTTTCAGCGTATCTCCATACCCATATGTTCGGTCCCAGTCTTTTGCTGTATCGACACCAGGCATCGAGGACAGATTCTCACTGACCTTAGCTAGCTCCTCTTCTGTTACACCATCATTTTTGATGACAATCGGCGTATAATAATAGCCGCTCGTCATCAGCCTGTAAATGGCTAAGGATTCTAAGTCATGTGCAGATAAGCTTGCTACTTCTGATGCTGTTACCTTGCTTCGAAGCAGCTCATTAAATTGCTTTTGATAGTCCTTTTCGCTGAATTTTTCCTTTAGCTTATTATCTTCTTCAATAGTTACTTTTTCTTTTGCTTCTTTTGGATGCAATAAGAGCCAATAATCTTTTTTATCTATATCAGTGATCTTGTCAATCTCCTTCTTTGAATCCATAGCAATTAAGTCTGCAAGCTTTTCTGCCGTTTTATTCAACTCATCCGGCTTATACTTCCAGTTTGTAAAAAGAATGGCATTTTTCCCTTTATTGCTTACAATGCTGTTCCCGTTCCTGTCATATATTTCTCCTCTTGGAACAGTTGTACTGATAACAATGTCCTCTGTTTTATCTACTTTCCGCTTGTATTCGTCACCGTAAACAATCTGGACAAATCCTAAGCGAAGGATCAGTGTTGAAAACAGTAGAAATATCAGCAAAAATAATAGATTCAACCGTAAAGACAGCTGAAATCTCCTTTTTCTCTTTTTTTCCCCCATAAAATTAACCCTTTCTTTTTAGACATTCTCACTCCTTTTATTTTAAAGTAAAAATCTGGTTCTATCTATCAGAATTTAACAAAATTCACAAAAATAACAAAGGTTCCTTATAAATAAGGAACCTTTGTTAAATAGTGTCCTGCTATTCTTGCCCATTTAATCTAGGCGCAGGCGAAAGCTTAATTTTTCGCGTAAAGAAATAAATGATTGAATGTCCGCTTCCAAGAATAAACAGCATCACTGGGATGGATTTTTCCGGATTAAACATAGTTACGCCTGCAATGAAGATTAGAACAGACAATAGCCGTCCAAAATTCAAGAACATTTCACGGACGACAATATATTCTATCCGCATTTCCCCTGCATTCCAGCCGCGGCCGATTACATCGTATGTCAGACTTGTATATGGGACTAGGATTAATGGATAAGCAATGGCAATAATACCTGAATAAATAAGAAGACGAATGAATGAAAAGTCAAATACTATGATAAATATTGACAAGAATAACAGAATTCCGCCTACCAGGATGGACTTATTTCGCTTTTCACTTTTGATGCTTCGTGACACGATATAATAGGCGATGAACGAAATGCCTGAATTAATGAGCCCAAATGTGCCTAGCGCCATTTCACTTCCTGTTGCGATAAACACAAACACAGTAATAACAAAAGCATACGTTCCTTCTCTGATTCCTTGGAAAAAATGAGCATAGGTAATACTTTTCCAATTATCATCATTCTTTCGTTCTTCGATAATTCGTTTTAATAAATATTGGCCGCTTGCCGGTCTTCGTTTTAGAAAGAAGCTCAATACCACTGCTAATGAAAATAATCCGAGCGAAATTCCGAACACAATCATATAGCCAGTTGTTTTATTCAAGGTTGAAATAATAAACCCTGCCAGCATAGGACCTACCATCCCTCCAACAGAGCCGAGAATGCCAAGAAAGCCGTTAAAAAAATCTCTCGTATCTGGTTCTGTAACTTCAAATGTCAGAACATTAAAGGCAAGCCAATAAAACCCATAGCCAATGCCAAGCAGACAGCCTAACAGCAGCAAATAAGTAGATGCCTTATCACCGATAAGCAGTACAGACAAATAAAACAACGCCAGGAAAATGACACCAATTCTAAATACGATGACCCTGTCAATTTTTTTTGCCCATCTGCCTGCAATGGTGAAGGTAATCAGCTGCAGAATAATTGTAGCCATATTATACAGCCCTAAATCTTTAAATTCTCCAGATTGTTTCCACAAGAAAATATTAACAAAGGTATTAGAAAGAGCTATGCTTAATGCATAAAGTCCACCGATTGTCAGCAGCAGTCCCAGTTCCTTTGTCAGTTTGATATTGCCAATCAAATTCCCTAATTTCATGATAAAAACTCCCCTTTGTCTCGCTAGTTTTTAACAAAAGGGTGTTCCTTATACAACATTTATTAAGGATGGTGCAGATATAGGAGGATTTTCGCGAAAAACAAAAAACCTTGCTGACCAAATTGGCCAGCAAGGTTTTTTGTTTTATTTTGCTGCAGTGTAGCGCTTAGTAACTTCTTCCCAGTTAATTACATTGAAGAATGCATTAATATACTCTGGACGGCGGTTTTGGTAGTTAAGGTAGTAAGCATGCTCCCAAACATCCAAGCCTAGGATTGGAGTTTTTCCTTCCATAAGCGGGCTGTCTTGGTTTGGTGTGCTTGTTACTTCCAACTCACCGTTGTTTACTACAAGCCATGCCCAGCCTGAACCGAAACGAGTTGTAGCAGCTTTAGCAAACTCTTCTTTGAAGTTTTCATAGCTTCCGAATTTGCTGTCGATAGCAGATGCTAAATCACCTGAAGGCTGTCCGCCGCCATTTGGAGAAATAACTTCCCAGAATAGAGAGTGGTTAGCATGTCCGCCGCCGTTGTTACGAACAGCTGTACGTGCTGCTTCTGGAACTGCATCAAGGTTTGACACGATCTGGTCAACCGTTTTAGAAAGAAGTTCTGCATTTCCTTCTAGAGCGTTGTTTAAGTTTGTTACATATGTGTTATGGTGTTTTGTGTGGTGAATATTCATTGTTTCTTTGTCAATATGCGGTTCTAATGCATCGTAAGCGTATGGTAATTGCGGTAATGAAAAAGCCATTTGTTTTTTCCTCCTATGTATAGGTAAATTTTTTTCTTCCCATATAATTTATCACTATTTTGACAATATTTACATGAGAAGGTTCTTCTAATAAAACAGTACCAAATTAAGCCATTCCTTTCAATTATTTTGCTTTATTTACAAGGAATTTTTTAAAAGAAAAACTGACTTTTGTGTTTTTGCAGTCATTCCCCAATTTAGTATATAAAGGAACTCTTCTTTTATACCAACATTGTTGCAAAAACAAACATCCCTTCTTTCAAAAGATTCGCTAAATAGACACATTATTCCTTTTCGTTGGTATATATAGGTTTTAACTTAAAAACGACAGGTTCACCTTCCAATATATTACAAAATCCATTTGACAATAAATACTCGATATTTTTTAATCGAAGCATAGAGAGAAACAACAAAGGGAGTGCGACAGATGAAGGAAGGAACTCTATCGCTTTACAGTCTGCTATTGCAGCATTATTTTTCGATTAATAATGTCCAATTCATTAAAAAGGGAAGCTTGCTGTTTCAAGAGGGTGACCCTGTTTCCAATATTTATCTCCTGTTAGAGGGGACACTATCAGTAGGCAGAATTCATGAAAACGGCAAAGAATTTATCATGAAGATTCTCCATGAGGAGGATTTGCTGCTAGAATACTTATTATTTAAGCAGTCACCGAAATACTATCATTTTGCGAGAACTATAACAGACTGTGAGCTTCTTATCATTGATAGAGCAGACTTTGAAGACTTTGCTCTGCATGACCATAAAATGCTTGCCTCTCTTACCGCATGGCTGAGTACAGGCTACTTAAAAGCAAATATTAAATGCCAAGATTTAATCATGCATGGTAAAAAAGGAAGCTTGTACAGCATTCTTATCCGGCTATGTCACTCTTTTGGAAAAAGAACTGCAAATGGTATACTAATTGATTTCCCCCTTACCCATCAGGAATTGGCAAATTTAACATTTGGGACAAGGGAAGTTATTCAAAGAGCCATGAAGGAACTTAGAGATGGCGGCATCATCTCTATCTCCTCTCAAAAAATTACTGTTAAGGACCTTGCTTTCCTAAAAAAAGCGGTAGACTGTCAAAACTGCCCTATTGAGATTTGCGGTCTAAACTAGTCCTGTTTCTTTAATTAACTGCGATAAGGAAATAGACAATCATAACGGTCTGAATCAGCCCTTTTGCTGCGACGCTTCCTAAAAAACCGACAAGAGAGCCGACGCCTGCTCTAAGGGCTGCTTGCCAATTTGATTTATTTACAAGCAATTCGGCGATAACCGCTCCTAAGAACGGACCAATTAATATTCCGGCAACAGGAATAACAAATGGACCTGCTATCAGACCAATCGTACTACCCCAAATACCAGCCTTTGAACCACCATATTTCTTTACACTGAAAAGGTTCGTTAAATAATCAGCAATAAATAATAAAATAACGAACATCCCTTGAATAATCCAGAACAAGACAGAGAATTCTTGGAAGGTAAAGAAAAGACCATACAACAAAAAACCTCCAATTATAAATACAACACTTGGAATAATTGGATAAATCAAACCTATATACGCAACTACAAATAAAGCTCCTATAATAACCCAATATATGACATTCACGTTAATAGCCTCCATTATCTTTTAGTTTCCTATGTTTAACATAGTTTTTTTCGCCAATCAACGGCTTACGCTTGTATATGTATTTGTGCAAAGATAAAATAGTAATGAATCTTTATAAGGGTGTGTCAAATGAATGAATATTTTTAAGCAGTTTTACCGGAGCATCTATTCACCAAAAGATATAGCTAGCTTCCGTTCACAGGGTATTTGGAAAACAATCGCTTTTCTTCTGATCCTCTCGATTGTCGCCTCTATCCCTACCATCTATTATTTAAGTAAAAGCATGAATGAAGGAATACATACACTAGCTTCCACATTGGAAGAAGATGTTCCCGACTTCCGAATTGAAGACAACACGCTTCATTCTGATATGAAGGAGCCGAGCGTAACCAATACAGAAGACTTAACAATTATCGTTGATTCTACAGGCACCTATAACGAAAAGAACATCAGCTCTTCAGGCAATACTGTTGCTCTCCTTCCAAAAGAGTTCGTTATTGTCACAGCAGGACAATCTCAGTCGTTTGAGTACTCCTATTTCGGAAATATCCAAGCATCTAAAAGCGATTTAGCAGCATTAGCGAAATCCTTTGATTCAATGGTGCCACTGTTTACGAGTATAATGGCCGTGATTTTCTTTATCTTCCTTGCAGCTTCTAAAGCAATTGAAGCATTCATTCTTGCGATTTTCGGAACTGTCTTTGCAAGAATTTTAGGAAGAGAATTAACATATGGCCAAACATGGAGGATTACTGTCTACAGTATGACCATTCCGACTATCTTCTTTTTCATCATGGATAGCTTGGAAACAAATGTACCTAACGGCAGTATGCTTAATTGGTTCATCTCCCTGTTCATCGTATTCCTTTCTATTAAAGAAATAGAAACGAAAAAACCGATAAAAGAATAAGCATTAGAATTATACCCGTTTTTGTTTGCTCTAAATCTATATTGGCCACTAAGACTGTAGACAAGCTTTCTAAACAGCTGTTGACAGTCTTTTTATTTAATCTTTCTCGCCCTCCAGCACCTTCTATTTTGCGTCCTGACCTGCTCTAAATTAGTAGAGCAGGTTTTTTATGGATTATAATCTATTATTTTTAGAAATAATGATAGATAAAATACTAGAAAAAGGTTCTATTAAAAATTCCTTGTACATACATTTAACTATCCATAAAAAGCAGGAGGAATCATGTATGAAAAAGCTCTTCATTACTTTTATCTGTCTGTTGACCATCTATGTTATCTATTTTGATTTGAATCACGGCACATTGAATGTAGATAAAGAGCCAGCGATTGAGGTACAGGCATCATCTGGATCTGACAGCCCCGGCTATTTTGAGCATGAGGTAAAAGCAGGCGAAACGGTCCTGTCAATCATCGAGAATGAAACGTCTGTAGCCCTTCCTGTCAGCATTGATACTTTAATAGCAGACTTCAAAAAATGGAATGACGGCGTTTCTCCTGAGGATATCCAAGTCGGAAAAGTTTATACCTTTCCTCATTACATCAATGGGCAATAAACGATTCCCGGCAAATTTTCCATTTGTTAATGTCAGCAAGTTTCTTGTCAATATAAGTATTTCATTGTTACAATAGGAATGTACTTTTGAATTTATTTGAGAACCTTCTTAAGTTTTTAAGGGTTCTCCAATTATTAAAGGAGCGAATCACCATTGAGTGAAATTATACATCGTACTAAAACCCGACCAATAAAAGTTGGCAATTTGACCATTGGCGGAAACAATGAGGTTGTTATCCAAAGTATGACAACAACAAAAACACATGATGTCGAAGCTACAGTTGCAGAAATTAATCGACTTGAAGAAGCTGGATGCCAAGTTGTCCGCGTTGCTTGTCCTGATGAACGTGCAGCCGATGCTATTGCAGAAATTAAGAAGAGAATCAACATCCCGCTTGTAGTCGATATCCATTTTGATTATCGTCTTGCATTGAAAGCTATTGAAGGCGGAGCAGACAAAATCAGAATTAACCCAGGTAATATCGGTAAACGGGAAAAGGTGGAAGCAGTTGTTAAAGCAGCTAAAGCTAAAGGAATTCCGATCCGTATTGGTGTAAACGCAGGTTCACTTGAAAAGAGAATCCTCGAAAAATACGGCTATCCAACAGCTGATGGCATGGTTGAAAGCGCATTGCACCATATCAAAATACTCGAAGATCTTGACTTTCATGATATTATCGTATCCATGAAAGCATCTGATGTAAATCTTGCGATTGAAGCGTATGAAAAAGCGGCAAAAGCTTTTGATTATCCTCTTCATCTTGGGATTACGGAATCAGGCACATTGTTTGCAGGAACTGTAAAAAGTGCGGCTGGATTAGGTGCGATTCTTAGCAAAGGAATCGGAAACACGGTTCGTATTTCTTTAAGTGCAGACCCTGTTGAAGAAGTAAAAGTTGCCCGTGAGCTATTGAAATCTTTCGGATTGTCGGCAAATGCAGCTACATTAATTTCTTGTCCGACATGCGGACGTATTGAAATTGACCTTATTTCGATTGCTAATGAGGTGGAAGAGTATATATCCACCATTAAAGCACCGATTAAAGTGGCCGTGCTTGGCTGTGCTGTTAACGGTCCTGGAGAGGCGAGAGAGGCTGATATCGGGATCGCAGGTGCTAGAGGCGAAGGTCTATTGTTCCGCAAAGGGAAAATAGTCCGTAAGGTGCCAGAAGAAACAATGGTAGACGAATTGAAAAAAGAAATAGATGCTATCGCTGAAGAATATTTTGCCAAAAAAGCGGCTGAAGAAGCTGAAGATAAACAGAAGAAGCAGGATATGCTTACACAATAAGCTATAATGAGTCACCCCCCATTGATTTGATGGGGGGTGACCCATTTTTAGAAGCTTATAGACAAAATAAAACCCTTAAGCAATATGCTTAAGAGTTTTGTTTTGTTACAGTGATTCTCCGTTTGTTTCAATTACTTCTTTATACCAATGGAAGCTCTTCTTCTTAATACGGTCATTTGTTCCTTTACCTTCACTGTCTCTGTCAACATAAATATAGCCATAGCGTTTTCTAAGCTCTGCTGTAGATGCGCTCACAAGGTCGATTGGTCCCCATGAAGTATAACCGATTAGTTCGACTCCATCTTCAATCGCTTCTCGCACTTCTTCAAGATGGCTTTGCAGATAGTCAATCCGATAATCATCTTGGACAGTTCCATCCTCATTAAGTGTATCAACTGCACCAAGTCCATTTTCTACGATAAACAGTGGTTTTTGATATCTGTCATGAAGCTGATTCAAGACAATTCGCAAGCCTTTAGGGTCAATTTGCCAGCCCCATTCAGACGAAGCCAAATATGGGTTTTTGACACCTTCAAGCAGGTTTCCACTCGTTTTCTGATGCTCTGGGTCTGTGCTAGCAACAAACGACATATAATAGCTGAAGCCAATATAATCTACCGTGCCTTCTTTTAGAAGCTGCTCATCGCCTTCTTCCATGACAATTTCAATATTGTTGTCACGGAAATAGCGCTTCATGTATCCAGGATAGCTTCCTCTTGCCTGAACATCAGAGAAGAATAGCGTCTGACGGTCTTGCTGCATTGCTGCGAACATATCCTCCGGTTTGGATGTATATGGATATGTGACCATAGAAGCGATCATACAGCCAATTTGTGATCCTGGGATAATTTCATGACCGGCTTTTACGGCAAGTGCACTTGCAATAAATTGGTGATGTGCGCCTTGATACTGGGAATTCTTCTTGTTTTCCCCTTCATCAAACAGCAGTCCGCCACCTGTAAATGGTGCATGGAGAATAACATTGATTTCGTTAAAAGTCATCCAGTATTTCACTTTATCTTTATAACGTGTGAAAACCGTTCTTGCAAAGTGTTCATAGAACTCGACAACTTTGCGGTTTTTCCAGCCGCCATAGTTTTTTACTAAAGCCAGAGGCATTTCATAGTGAGAAATTGTTACTACAGGCTCGATATTATATTTCTTCAGTTCATCAAATACGTTGTCATAAAACGTTAAACCTTTTTCATTAGGCTCTGTTTCATCACCATTTGGGAATATTCTAGTCCAAGCAATAGATAGACGGAAGGCTTTAAAGCCCATTTCGGCAAAAAGTGCGATATCTTCTTTATATTTATGGTAAAAATCAATTCCATCATGATATAAATTATAAGCTGTCATGGACTCATCCGGCGGGCTCATAATTCCATGCGGAGATACGTCTGCTGTGGACAGTCCTTTTCCATCTTCTTTATATGCACCTTCAAGCTGGTTAGCAGCTACTGCGCCGCCCCACAAAAAACCTTCTGGAAATCTTTTCCCCATTCTATTCACCTCTTCATGTTATTAGAAAGGGACTGAATAACCAGTCCCCCTACATTTCTTAAACTGCAGATAAGTCAAGCACTACATCGTTTGCGCTTGTATGACCAGTTTTAAGTGGTGTTACATCTTTATATTCCATCGTGTTTGTAATAACAACAGGAGTAATTGTGTCAAATCCTGCTTTCTTTAATGCATCAATATCAAATGAAGTGATTTTGTCTCCAACCTTGACAGCGTCTCCTTCTTTCATATGTGCTGTAAAATGCTCACCGTCAAGCTGAACTGTATCTAATCCGACATGGATAAGGATTTCTGCTCCTTTATCACTTGTAATACCGATAGCATGCTTTGTTTTGAAAAGTGTTGTAATAACTCCATTTACTGGAGAGAGCACTTCCCCTTTTTCTGGGATGATAGCAATCCCTTTCCCCATAATTTCTTGGGAGAATGTTGGATCATTCACTTCGCTTAATGAAACAGCTTTTCCTACGATAGGGCTTAAAATTTGTTCGGATACAATCCCTGCTTCTTTCGTCGCAGCAGCTTCTGCTTCTGCATCTTTGTTTTTAGCTGGTTCTTCTGCGTTTTCAGCAGGTACATCTTCAAATCCGATTAGATATGCCGCAACTGCTGCAGCAACAAACGCAATCGCCATACCAATTAGAGCGTTTACAAAGTTAAGTCCTGGTCCAATGAATGATGTAACACCTGGAATACCTGCACTACCACCCATGATATATGCTGCAACCTTCGTGATTCCTAGATAAGCACCACCGACTGCTCCACCAATTAGTGCCGCGATAAATGGCTTTTTAAGACGAACGTTAACACCATACATTGCTGGTTCTGTTACACCCATTAATCCTGTAACACTGACAGAATAAGAAAGTGATTTGAATTTTTTGTTTTTCGTTTTCATTGCAACTGCAAATGCTGCTCCAGCTTGCCCCATATTTGCCAAGAACATTGCTGGCATTAAATAGTCAAAGCCGTTTACTGTAACATTGTTAATCATGATTGGCACTAATGCGTAATGCATTCCAGTCATGATGATTAGCGAGAATGAACCTGCAAGAAGGATCATCGCAAATAGTCCTGCATTGTCGAATAAGAAGTTGATTCCTCCAGATAGATATTCACCTAGAATAGCACCAAGCGGTCCAACTGTGATCAATGTAACCGGAACAACTACTAATAACGTAACACTTGGTACTACGATAAGTTTTAAGGACGCATGTGTAACTTTATCTATCCATCTTTCCACATAAGAAGCAATCCAGATTGCTAACAGAATCGGTATAACGGTTGATGAATAAGTAGCAATCGTAACAGGCAGCCCGATAAAGGAAATTGGTTCACCTGCCGTAAATAATGCTGTTAAGTCAGGATGCAGGATGGCTGCACCGATTGCTGCAGCAACAAACATGTTGCTTCCAAATTTTCTTGCAGCACTTACAGCTAATATGATTGGCAAGAAGTAAAAGGCACCGTCACCAACAGCTGTTAAGATGATATATGTTTGACTCGTATTAGAAAGCCAGCCTAACGCAACTAGAATCGCTAGAATACCTTTGATCATACCTGCTCCAGCAATTGCTGGCAGGATAGGAGTGAACACACCAGAAATGACATCAAATACAGCACTTATCGGATTTTTCTTTTCTCCCGAAGATCCGCCGCTTGTCTTTTCTCCGCTTAATTTACTGTTATCTATAATTCCTTTATAAACCTTCGGAACATCATTCCCAATAATAATTTGGAATTGACCTCCGCTGATGTTTGTTCCCATGACACCTTCAAGCGCCTCTATTTGTGGGCGATTTGCTTTACTGTTGTCTTTTAAGTTAAAGCGCAATCTTGTCATACAGTGAATGACATTATCTACGTTCTCTTCACCGCCAACTTGTTGCAATATTTCTTTTGATAATTTATTATAATCCATGACAGTACCTCCTATTTGTAGGGGAATAATATTGTTATACTTTGATTTAGCTGTATGAGGGTGGCAGCCCATATACAGCTTTTTTTTCTTGCTTATTTATGTTTTTACATCCCTCCGTTTTTACTCCATAAAAAAAACCTAAACTACGCCCATAATAAAGGATATAAAAATCCTCCTATCGAACGAAGTTTAGGTTTTGCCTGCATAATCAGTAACAATCCTAAAGCGGTTTCATTAAATTTTACAACCTAAATTTATCATGCCCTAAAATATTTGTCAACGCTTTCGATATTATTTTATAAAAAATATTTTTTCAATAAAAAAAAACGGCAGCTTCTAACAGAAGCTGCCGACCAAACAAGTCAAAGGTTTGTGCTAAAAGAACGGGGCAATAAAAATGCCGATGATAATAGACAATGCTCCAAGAGCGATCGCCCATGATCCAAGCGTTACTGCTCCGCGTCTGCGGGCTACAAACCCTACAATAATCCCAACGATGCCTAATACAATCGGCATCACAAACAGAGAAATAATAGAAATAATCAGCGCTGTTATCCCAATTCCTCTGCCATTGCTCTCTGTACGTTCCTTGCGCTGTGTGTCCATTTTTGCTTCTTCGTTCGTCGTCTCCACTCTCTGACGAACTGGGACACTTGTGTTAAAAGGCATTGGATTGACAATCTCTGCAGATGTCTCCTCCATATAATCTGTTGTGCGTGAATCGTCTTGCTCTCTATCGGTGCGATTCTTTTCTTCATTGCTATTGTAGTCTGCCATGATCATTCCCTCGCTTTCTATAATAGGAGCATTTATTATCATGGCCAATTTAGCTACCCTTATTAGTGTAAAAGCTTGGAAACATACTTTTTTACGTAAATCCTTTCTCTCTCCCATGTCTTTTGATAAGCTAAAGAAGGATAAGTTTTAGTAAAAAATTTAGAAGAAACAACAGTAAAAGGAGTACATAATGAAAAAATTGCGTTTTGGAATAGATATTGACGGGACAGTCACAAGACCGGATACCTTCGTTCCTTATTTAAATGAGAGCTTCCAACTAAATATAACATTAGAAGATATTAAAGAATATGATCTATATCCCCTTGTTTCTGTTTCACACGAGGAATTCGATAAATGGTTTATAGATAATGAACCACGCATTTATACTGCTTCTCCTCTTGCAGAGGGAGCAAGCGTTGCTTTGAGCAGCTGGGCGGACAAACACGAGCTATACTTCATCAGTGCAAGAGGACAGCATCTCCTTGACATTACGAAAGAATGGTTTGTAAATAACGGCATTGCTTATAATCATATTGACTTAATTGGCACACACCATAAGATTGCAGCAGTTAAAAAGTATGAAGTGGACATCTTTTTTGAGGATAAGCATGATAATGCAGTAATGATCCATCATGAATGTGGAATTCCTGTTATTTTATTTGATACTCCGTACAATAGAGAGCCAATTCCTGATGGAGTAATCCGGGTGACAAGCTGGCAGGAAGCTTCTAAATGGGTGGACAACTGGATTAAAACGAAGCAATAATAAAAAAAATCTACTGTTTGCTAACAGTAGATTTTTTATTGAATACATTCAGGACATTTTCCATAAATCTCAAATTTATGGCCTGAAACATCATATCCTTTTAAGTTGTCAGTCAGTTCTGCCATCGGACATGTAATAATTTCTTTCGTTTTTCCGCATTCCAGACAGATAAAATGATGATGATGGTGGTGATGTGAGCATGTAAACCGGAAATGCTTCTCTCCGTTCAGCTCTGTCATCTCAAATATATTGAGCTCCACAAAAAGAGAAAGATTACGGTATATAGTATCAAAGCTTAAACCAGGATAATCATTTTTCAATGCATCCAGTACATCTTTAGCCGTGATATACTTATTTTTAGCTGCAAACAGCTCTAGAATATCTTCTCGTTTTCCGGTATGCTTATAGCCCTCTTCTTTTAGTATGTCTAATGCTTGTTCTACATTCAATGGTGACACCTCCCAATTTTCTGGAATATATATAGTAACCGTTACGATTTATTCAACTAATGGAAGTCATCCTTTATCTAAATTAGTATACAAGAATGCCCTGATAATGTAAAGATACGGCGACTTTCGAATAAATCATTCAGATTTTTTGCATTTTTCATGACACATTTTCGCCTAACCCTCATATGTTAGAATGGGGAGTGATGACATGAAAATTTTTGAGAATATAATCAACCATAAAATCCATACGATTACTGCAACAGAGCTGCTGAAATACAGCAAACAATTCAAAATTCCTATTAATGATGGAGAAGCTGAGACACTGGCAAAGCATTTAAACAGCAAAAAAATCAACATTTTCAATCCAAATGAAAGAGCTCAGTTAATCAGAGAGCTTGCGACAATTACCAGCCCAGCCACAGCAAAGGAAGTCAATAACTTGTTTAATCTATTTGCAAACCAATAAGCTTTATGACTGCCTCTTTTTCCTTCTATGGGAAGAAGAGGCTTTTTTTATTTAATAAAAACATTTATTATTCTCATCTTTTTTTCATGTGCCTATGCTAAAGTGTTTGCTTGGACAAGATTATCTTATTTTTTGGAAGCTAAAAGGAGCAATAAAAATAATGAGTATGGATACATTACTGCAATTAAACACCATTTTTATAAGTATCATTATTGAGGCACTGCCATTTATTTTGATTGGTGTTATCGTCTCCGGAATCATCCAAGTCTTTATTTCAGAAGAAATGATTGCAAGAATTATGCCGAAAAATAATATTCTCGCTATTTTGGTTGGTTCCGTAATGGGTGCTATTATCCCTGCCTGTGAATGCGGTATTATTCCGATAACAAGAAGGCTTATTTTAAAAGGAGTATCAATCCCTGCAGCTGTAGCGTTTATGATCACAGGGCCAATTATTAATCCGATTGTTCTTTTCTCCACCTATATTGCTTTTGGCAACAGCTGGAGCATGGTGTTACATCGTGGATTATTGGCAATACTTGCGGCAATTATCATTGGTATTGTTCTTAAATTCACCGTTAAAGAGGCACCGTTAAAATCAACAGAAAACCATTCGGCTCATTATCATTCCTTTACAGAAAAAATTTCTGCTATGCTGAAACACTCTATCGACGAATTCTTTTCAGTCGGGAAATATTTAGTGGCAGGTTCATTTATTGCGGCACTTGTGCAGACGACTATTAAAACATCAACACTTGTTTCCATTGGGAACGGAACCATTTCCTCCCATGTTGTGATGATGGGGCTAGCTTATGTATTAAGCCTATGCTCACAAGCTGATGCCTTTATTGCTGCAAGCTTTCGCGGCAGCTTTTCCACAAGCTCGATTCTCGCTTTTTTGCTGTTTGGCCCTATGCTCGACATCAAAAATACAATGATGCTGCTCAGTACATTTAAAGCGAAATTTGTCGCTCTCTTATGCACCGTTATTACCATCACTGTTTTACTTGTGACATTAGTTTTTTAAGGAGGCATGTATATGTTTCGGATATTTGTTCTAATCGGGTTCACATACCTTTTTTTCCATCTGCATGCATCTGGCGATATTTCTAAATATATTAACATGAAGTATTCCTATATATCTGAGTCTGCCATATATATCTTTATTTTGTTTACGCTTATCTCCATCTATTTTTATATAAAAGGAGATAAACACGATCATGAACATGAGCATGATTGTGATCATTGCGGACATAATCATGCAGCAGAGGAAAACCGTTGGTGGAAAAGAGCCATTGCTTTTCTCATTATGATTGCGCCTGTATTGACAGGACTATTCCTGCCTGTTGCCACACTTGATTCGAATATAGTAGAAAAGAAAGGGCTCTCCTTTCCCGTCTATGCGGAAGGAGATGAATACAGCCAGCATCAGTTTCTACAACCAGATACAAGCAGCTATTACGGAAAAGAAGGCTATTCTGAAATGATGGATAAGGGTCTGAAGAAATTAAGTAAAGTAGACTCCATTAAGCTGGAGGGAGATACTTTCCTCAACGATCTGGAAACTATCTACAATTACCCAGGTCAATTTATCGGGGAAGAAATAACACTGACAGGTTTTGCTTATAAAGATAAAGAGCTGGCAGCCAACCAAGCCTTCCTGCTGAGATTCGGAATTATCCATTGTATTGCTGATTCAGGTGTTTACGGAATTCTTCTGGACCTGCCTGATGATTTGAAAGCAAGCAATGATGATTGGCTGCAAATAACAGGAACTCTTGATAATATTTATTACCAGCCTTTCAAAAAAACCATTCCAGTTCTCAAAGTAACAAAATGGACAAAGGTTACCGAGCCTAATGATCCGTATGTTTATCGTCAAAATTAACATAGAAGCAAAAACTGCCGTTCGACGGCAGTCTTTGCTTCTATTTTTTTGAAAAATCAATAAATTTTGTATTATAATAAATTTATAAGAATTTACCAAAGGAGGGAATTCAATGAAATATGGGAAATTTGTGATTGCTACAATGGTTGTTATATTATTGGAATTTGGCATTTCTTATTTAGTTGCACAAAAATTGAATATTTTTATTTAGATGCCATGTTTTATGTAGGTTTGAGTCTTACCTTAATTTTTGTCTTTTTCTCCAGCACAGGAGGCTTATTTACTAATTACAGTGAGATGACTACTGCAAAAAGTTATCTTGGTTTTAAAAACAATTATAAATTAACAAGAAAACTTGGCAGCTTAAGCATAAATTGTTTAAATGTTGGCTCTCTATTATTTTTTCTTATTGGCCTTGCTACAGCCTTCATCACAAGTAACTAATCTATTTTAAGCAAATAAAAGACCACTTCACATGATGTGAAATGGCCTAATTTACTTTAACCTTTTAAAATATCGTCAAGTAAGCTTTCATTAAATTGCTGAGTTTTCAGCATATCAATTTCATGTTTATATGGAGCTTTTTTGTTAGTCTTATCTTCCCCGACATAAGGTGTTTCCAAGATTTTCGGAATATCAATAAGCTGAGGATGATGAACAATTTTGCTTAATGCGTCAAAGCCGATATGACCATAGCCAATATTCTCATGACGGTCTTTTCTCATCCCTACTGCATTTTTACTGTCATTGATATGAAGTACTTTCAGCTTGTCTATCCCGACAATACGGTCAAACTCATCAAGCACTCCGTCAAAGTCCTCGACAATATTATAGCCGGCATCATGAGTATGACATGTATCGAAGCATACAGACAGCTTGTCATTATAGGTGACACCATCCATAATCATTGCTAGCTCCTCGAAGGTTTTACCGCATTCGGAACCTTTACCAGCCATTGTTTCCAGTGCAATTTGCAGATTTTCTTTGCCTGTCAGCACTTCGTTTAAGCCTTCGATAATTTTTTTTATGCCTATATCTGTACCAGCACCAACATGTGCGCCTGGATGCAAAACAATTTGTTTAGCACCAAGCGCTTCTGTCCGTTCAATTTCTGTTCGTAGGAAATTAACACCTAGTTCAAATGTTGCCGGATTTGTAGTGTTGGCAATATTAATGATGTAAGGAGCGTGGACAACGATATCTGCTATCCCGTTTTCCTGCATATGTCTCATTCCTGCTTCTATATTTAAATCTTCAATTTTTTTGCGTCTTGTATTTTGAGGAGCACCTGTATATATCATGAAGGTATTTGCTCCATAAGATACTGCTTCTTCACTTGCTGCTAGAAGCATTTTTTTTCCGCTCATGGATACATGGGAACCTAGTTTCACCATTCATCCTCTCTCCTCTCAGCTTTTACTTATTTATTTCTGCTTTTCAAACGTCTTTCCCGTTTTTTAATGCCTTCTACTTCTCGCTGCATCTTCTTTTTGTAGCCAGGTTTCACTTTCTTCGGCTTTTTCACAAGAGATTTTGCTTTCACATCAATTTCATCTGCAGTACGTTGACGTTTTTTTCGGCGGTTTCTGTCTTCAATTTCGACCCACTCACCGTTTTTCAAGTCCATATTTTTAAACTCGATGCCAAGCTTTTCAAGCTGGTTTAGCTTATCCTCATCCGATTGCTCGTAAATAGTCAATGCAATTCCTGATGAACCGGCTCTTGCTGTTCTGCCGACACGGTGAACATAGAAATCAAGATCTGCTGGCAATTCAAAATTGATGACATGACTGATCCCTTTAATATCAATTCCTCGTGCAGCTAAGTCTGTTGCAATAATATATTGAAACTCCAAATCAAGGACTTGCTTCATCACTTTCTTTCTTTCACGAGGTGTAAGCCCGCCATGAATTCTAGCAACCTTCAGCCCTTTTTCCGAAAGCCCTGCAGCTACTTCATCACACATTTGCTTTGTGTTTGTGAACACGATTGCCAAAAATGGGTTGAAAGCTGTCAATGCTTCATATACTGTCGTAATTTTATCTCTGTGTCTGGAAGGTAGAAGCACATGTTCAATCTTAGCAGCAGTCAGCTGCTTTGGCTCTACATGTACATATTTAGGATTTTCTAAATATTTCTTTAAGAACGGCTTCAGTTTTTCCGGTATTGTTGCGGAGAATACAAAGATACTTAAATCTTTTGGCATTCTTGCAGCAATTTGGTCCACATCTTCAATGAAGCCCATATCAAGCATAAGATCTGCTTCATCGACAATCAGCATATTAGCTGTATGGACATGCAGAGCCTGCTCCTTTACAAGGTCATTAATTCTTCCTGGTGTGCCGACAACAATATGCGGCTGGCTTTTAAGCTTTTCAATTGCACGCTGTTTATCCGTCCCGCCAATGAACAGGCGGCTTGAGATCGCTTCTGGTGAATGCTTTGCCACTTTAACAATTTCATTATGAATCTGCGTTGCAAGCTCTCTTGTCGGTGCAGTTATTACAGCTTGTACCGTGTTACTCTCAGGATTAATTCTTTCCATAATTGGCAGTACATAAGAATGGGTTTTCCCTGTTCCCGTTTGTGACTGTCCAATAGCACTTTCCCCTTTTAACATCAATGGGATAACTTTTTGCTGTATTTCTGTTGGTTCATAAAAGCCCAGTTCATCGACTGCTTTCAAAATGAACGGCTTTAAATTATAACGGTTGAATGTATTTTGACTCATTTTTAAAACTCCTTTATATTCAGACAATAAAAAACTTGCCGCGGCTTCACTAGTCCATCATATTATTATAATCAAAATCTGCTGAAAAGACCACTAATTCTCAGGTAATTAACGCGAAACCTGTTGATTACTCCCGAAACTTTGATTCCTTTTTCCTAAATATACTTGCTTCACCTTTTATTTTTCCCATATTTTCTATTTTTTAATTAAGACAATTCACTCAGATTTTATGCACTATCCGCTTAAACCCTAAACAAGTGACAACTATACAGCATACGCTAATAAGGAATACAGGTTATTATAGAAAGGAGGCAGCAGCATGCCACCAAGACCGCGTATGCCGCAGCCAAGAGGCATGGGGGGAAGAATGATGCAAGGCCCTGCTCCATATCAAAGACAGATGATGGGCAGAGGCGGCGCTCAAACCAGTAATGGTGGAGGCATTCTTTCTAAATTGCTTGGAGGGGGAAAAGGCGGAGATACAAATGTGCAAAGAGGTGCTGCAATGCTAGGCAGCTCAAGTTCAAGAAATGCCGCGACTGGCGGAGGGATATTGAAGACATTAACGAATCCTGCTTCCATCAACGGATTACTTGCCAATTCGCAAAAATTCCTGCAAACAGCAAGCCAGGTTGGTCCGATGATCAGCCAGTATGGACCAATGGTGCGAAATATCCCGGCAATGTGGAAGCTTTACAGGGGCTTAACAAGCAGCAGCGATTCCAGCACAGACAAGTCTGCTGATACGAATAAGGTGAAGAATACAAAGACGACACAAGAAGCTACTGGAACTTCCAATGAAACAGCGGAGCCAACTGCTGTTCCGGGAGTAGAAGAAACACCGGCTAGAGGGCCGCAGGACAGTGGAGTTTCTGTTCCTAGAATGTATATATAAATAAGTTAGACCCAAATTTCTATTTTTCAGCTGATCTAAATTTACAGCCCAAACAAGTAGAAAATGGGTCTTTTATTTTTGCCATCCTCCATCACTATCTCAATATTTTTGTCTTCTTTTAAGAAGTTTTATATAATAATATATGTTAAGATATACTCTGAGTCCTAATACTTATCCGTACGTTGATGTATTTTGGACGGATAAAGAGGTTCCTAGTGGGAGGATTACAAATGAAAGTGATAAAAATTGCCCCTAGAGGTTATTGCTATGGCGTAGTTGATGCTATGGTAATCGCCCGTAATGCGGCTTTAGATAAAACATTGCCACGCCCGATTTACATCCTTGGTATGATTGTGCACAATAAACATGTGACGGACGCTTTTGAAGAGGATGGCATTATTACATTAGATGGTAAAAATCGCAAGGATATTATTGAACAAGTTGATACAGGTACTGTTATTTTCACCGCCCATGGCGTTTCTCCTGAAATTAGGGAAATAGCGAAAAGAAAAGGCCTTGTGACTCTTGATGCAACATGTCCTGATGTTACAAAAACACATGACTTAATTCGTGAGAAAGAAAAAGAAGGTTATTATATTATCTACATTGGTAAAAAAGGGCATCCAGAGCCAGAGGGTGCTGTTGGCGTTGCTCCGCATGCCGTATCATTAGTTGAAACAGTTCAGGATATCGAGAACCTCGATATTAAGCAAGAAAAGATTCTTGTCACAAACCAGACAACGATGAGCCAATGGGATGTTGCAGATTTGATGGAGAGCATCAATTCGAAATTTCCTCATGCTGAATTCCATAAGGAAATTTGCTTAGCCACACAAGTTAGACAAGAAGCTGTAGCCCAGCAGGCTGGCGAAGCAGATGTCTTGATTGTGGTAGGAGACCCAATGAGCAATAACTCAAATCGTCTTGCACAGGTTTCTGAGGAAATTGCCGGTACACCTGCTTACCGTATTGCTGACGTGTCTGAACTGAAACTAGAATGGATTAAAAATGCTAAATCTGTTGCAGTGACAGCTGGCGCTTCAACCCCGACACCGATAACTAAAGAAGTGATTAACTTCCTTGAGCAATATGATTCAGAAAAGGAAGAAACATGGGAAAGAGAAAAGAAAGTCCCATTAAACAAGATTCTTCCGAAGGTGAAGACAAAACAATAAACAAAAGCGGTAAAGAACTTAGGTTCTTTACCGCTTTTTCCTTATACAAACTGAAATGGGTCTGTATGAAGACTGGATGGGAAAATATTTACCTTATAGCCTGATTCCTCACAAAGAGAAACGAGCTTATAAGCAACTCCTTTTTTCATCACCTTTTCGACATTATGGCCTGGGTCGATTATATTCAAGCCAAGCTCACTGGCGTCAATCGCAACATGATAATACATATCGCCAGTTACATAGACATCCGCGCCTTTTCTGATGGCATGGGAATAATATTTATTGCCGTCTCCGCCCAATACAGCCACTTTTTTTACTTTTGCTTTCATATCACCGACCACTCTTACCCCTTGTACGTCGAGGCGCTTTTTAACGTGTTCAGCAAATTCTGCAAGTGTCATTTCTTCTATTTTACCGACTCTTCCAAGACCAAGCTGCTCACCTTGCTGCTGGACATCAAAGATATCAAATGCCGGTTCTTCGTATGGATGTGCTTTTTGGAGCGCCTTGATGACTGTTTTTTCAATGGAATGAGGATAGATAGTTTCTATTTTCATCTCGTCCACGGTCTCCAGTTTGCCAGGCTCTCCCTTAAATGGATTTGTATCCTGACCTGGTTTAAATTCACCTTTTCCTTGTGCAGTAAAGCTGCAATGACTGTAATTGCCGATAGCACCTGCACCTGCATTTCCTAATGCTGCCTTTACTTGCTCAGCGTAGTCAGCTGGAACATAAACAGCCAGTTTTTTAAGCTTATCCTCATATGTAGGAACTAGTACTTCACAATCTGTTAAGCCTAATGCATCGCTCAACAAATCATTAACACCGCCTTTAGCTACATCTAAATTAGTATGGGCAGCATATACAGAAATATCATGCTTAATCAGCTTTTGCATCAGCCTGCCTGCAGGGTTATCTGCCGTTATTTTTGATAAGGGACGGAAAATCGGAGGATGGTGAGCAATAATTAAATCTGTTTTCAAAGAGATTGCTTCATCTACTACTTTTTCGGTTACATCAAGGGCAATCATTACATTATGTACTGGTCTGCTCAAATCTCCGACTTGAAGACCGATTTTATCCCCTTCCATTGCATAAGCCTTTGGCGAAAACTGTTCGAACAATGATATTAATTCAAATCCATTAATTGTTTTCATTTCCGAGCACCTCCTGTACAAGTGCGATTTTCCAATTAAGTTCCTGTAGTTTAGCAACCGTCTCTTGTGTTTCTGTTGCTGTTTGCATACGCTCAATTATTCTCTGCCAATTTTGTCTTTCTAACGTCCATTTCTTTTGGAAGGCTTGGTTTTTTTCTCTGCTTAAAAAAGGTCCAAGCAAAAGCTCTGCATCTATTTGCTCTGTATAAGGCTCCTTTCCTACTCCTTGTTCAGCAACGAGCACTTCATAAATCTTATCATCTTCTTCTATTATCTCTTCGCTCACGAGCTTCCAGCCATTCTCTATAAGCCAAAGCCTGATAGAATAGGCGCTTACGTTCGGCTGCAGAACAAGTCTTTTGACAGTTTGTAGCTTTTGTTTGCCATCATCAAGAATAGCAGCGATTAAAGCTCCGCCCATTCCGGCAATCGTAATACAATCGACTTCACCTACTCCTACTACCTCTAGTCCATTCCCTTTTCTTACAGATATAACATCTGTAAGTCCCTCTTGCTGGACCTGTCTGCGGGCAGATTGAAATGGTCCATCCACCACTTCTCCTGCAATTGCAAATGACGCTTTCTGCTTTTTCAGCATATAGCAGGGCAAATAGGCATGATCTGAACCAATATCTGCGAATGATGCTCCTGCTGGTATGTATTTTGCTACTGTTTCAAGACGATTAGATAATCTGTCTGTATTCATTCTAAACACCACATTTCATTGCTATTTCTTATACTAAGTTGATTATTCTATTACCTATTTGTAACATATTTGCTAACGGAATGCCACAAGACAACTGATTTTTCAGCAGGCTTGTCCCTATATAGAACATAGTAATTTTTCCCATTAAGCGCGGAATGACATAAAAACGAGAACTGCAAGCAAGAGGAAGCCAATATAGGAAGAAATCGTAAAATAAACTAGCTTAAACTTTCTTCCTCCTATAAACCAGAGTAAACAATTTATCGATAAAATAATATATAAGAATATTATTTTTTCTGGAAAAAAATGAAGAACAGCTTTAACGCTAAACAACAGAACGATAAACGCTGCTACAGTAACAGGGATATCATTTCCCAGCCCTTTTACTTGATAATAGAAAATGCCCGCCGCAGTTATTATCAGAAAAATTAGTGAAATAGCCATTTGCAAAATGAAAGACAATTCAGTAAAATATAAGAAACCTACTGTTATCGGAATAAACAATAAAAAGATTGCACTGGAGATAATATGCTTTTGCTTTGGCAATTCTTCTTCCTTCATTCTATTGCCTTCTGTGTAAAGGGTAAGCAAATAATCGCAATAATGCTCCGGTAGCATTTTATTTTTTTTCCAATAAAGTATTTCTTGGATAATCACTGTTTTCCTATTATCCTTCATGGGCAGCACATCCTTCATGTATTTACGGTTAAAAAAAAAGAAACAGCCACTTCTATTGTAAGAAGTAAACTATTTCTTGGCAATGATAACTTTGATATATCAGTTCATGCTTTATTCTAAGAAATCTTTTAGTCTTTTGCTGCGGCTCGGATGTCTAAGCTTTCTTAGTGCTTTTGCTTCGATTTGGCGAATACGCTCACGCGTTACACCAAATACTTTGCCGACTTCTTCAAGTGTTCTTGTACGTCCGTCATCTAAACCGAAACGAAGTCTTAAAACATTTTCTTCACGGTCTGTCAAAGTATCCAGAACATCTTCAAGCTGCTCTTTTAGAAGCTCATAAGCTGCATGTTCAGAAGGAGATGTTGCATCCTGATCTTCAATGAAATCACCTAAATGGGAATCATCTTCTTCCCCAATCGGCGTTTCCAAGGAAACAGGCTCTTGCGCAATCTTTAAGATTTCTCTTACTTTATCCGGAGTCAGATCCATGTCTTCTCCAATTTCTTCAGGAGTCGGTTCGCGGCCTAAATCCTGCAGTAACTGACGCTGAACGCGAATCAATTTATTGATTGTTTCAACCATATGAACAGGAATACGGATTGTGCGGGCTTGGTCCGCAATTGCTCTCGTAATAGCCTGGCGAATCCACCATGTCGCATACGTACTGAATTTAAATCCTTTTTCATAGTCGAATTTCTCAACCGCTTTAATAAGACCCATATTTCCTTCCTGAATTAAATCAAGGAACATCATTCCACGGCCAACATAACGTTTTGCAATGGAGACTACAAGTCTTAAGTTCGCTTCAGCAAGACGGCGTTTTGCCTCTTCGTCGCCTTCCATAATGCGCTTTGCCAATACAATCTCTTCTTTAGCGGAAAGCAGGTCCACACGACCAATTTCCTTTAAGTACATACGTACAGGGTCATTTATTTTAACGCCAGGAGGCACACTTAAATCATTAAGATCGAACTCTTCCTCGCCTTTTGCAAGCTCTTGAACATTCGGTGGCTCATCCTCGCCATCTCCTACAAGCTCTATACCTTGATCTCCTAATACCTCATAGAACTCATCCATTTGATGGGAGTCTAATTCAAAACTGGCTAGTTTTTCTGCAATATCATCATATGCAAGTACCCCAGTTTTCTTTCCAACTTCTGTTAATTGTTCCTTTACCTGATCAAGGGTCAATTCCGTTTCAACCTCTTTTGAACGGGCTGACTTTTCAGCCATATGTCCCCCTCCTTCCAAAAAATCAAGACAATCAAATTTATTTTAATGATTTTACTAACAACATGACTTCCATTCCTATTTCTGCTGCCTTTAGAAAATCATTTTGTCGCTCTGCTTCTTTTTGCAATGCTTTTTTTTCATTAATCTCAAGCATTTTTTCATAATTCAACAGCTGTTTTAAATAATCGGCAAGCTCTTGGTCATTTACTTCTTCATTGACTTCCATCATGTCAATGTCAGCTACAATCCGCTGCAGCTCACCGTCACGAATAAAGTTTAGAAAGGCGCTCGAATCTGAGCTTTGTCCTGTTTCATAAAAAGCCAGCAAGTATGTGAAGATTGCCTGATGTTCATCAATATTAAACGTCCGGTCCTGCAATGCTTCCCGCACCTTTAACGCGACATCTTCATTTTTGAGCATATGTGCTATCAGTCTTCTTTCGGCAGTATGATATGCCGGCAGCAAATTGTTAGATCTTTTTTTAACACTATATTGCTTAACTGGTGCATTAATGCTTTTATTTGGCTTATTTATTATACGCCTGCCGGCCAGCTCTTCCTCCTGCATTTTTAATGCTTCAAGAGAAATCGCAAACTCAGAAGACAGCTGTCTTAAATAGAGATCTTTTTCAACTGCATTTTCAAGCTGAGCAATTTCTCCCAATACTTGTTCTATATAGGCGAGCTTATCTCCTTCATTTTGCAGATTTTTTCCTCTGCGGTGATACACGAGCTTAAAGCTCATGAAAGGAACACTCGCCTGCATGATTTCATGCTGCAGTTTTTCTTCCCCGTATTTGTTAAGATAATCATCCGGATCCAGACCATCTGGAAGCATGACGACCTTAACAGTACATTTGGCGGCAACAAGCATTTTTCCTGCCCGATAAGCCGCTTCAATCCCTGCAGAGTCTGAATCATAACAGATCGTTATCGTCCGGGAGTTCCGCTTCAAAATAGCGATATGCTCTTCTGTAAGGGATGTTCCCATTGTCCCGACACTGTTTTCCACACCTGCACGGCTTGCAGCAATGACATCGGCAAATCCTTCGAACAGGACAGCATGCTGTGTTTTCCGCATGCCAGGCCTTGCCAAATGAAAATTATAAAGGGTGCTGCTTTTATTAAAAATTGGTGTTTCCGGACTGTTTAAGTATTTAGGAGTTGAATCCCCTAATGTACGCCCGGAAAATGCAATAGTATTGCCATTACGGTCAAAGATGGGAAACATGATTCGATCGCGGAAACGGTCAAAATATCTATCCCCTTTTTCACTTTTAATGATCAAACCTGCTTTTACCAGTAAAGAAACATCATATTTCTTTAAATACTTCACTGCGAAATCCCATTGATTCGGCGCATAGCCTAATTGGAATTTCTCAATTACTTCTTTAGTGAAGCCTCTGTTAAGCAAATACTGTAAAGCATGCTCACCATCCGTTGTGTTTAGAAGCAAATGATGGTAAAATTTAGCTAGTAAATCATGCGCATCCATCATTTGCTGCAAATCTTTGGAAATGGCAGGCTTATCACCTGACTCTTGCAATTCCACACCTAAGTCGACATTAGCTCTTTCCGCCAAATGGAATGCGGCTTCCTGGAAGGAATAACCGTGTATATCCATCAGGAAAGTAAAGACATTTCCACCCGCATGACAGCCGAAGCAATGAAATATCTGCTTTTCGGGTGATACGGAAAATGACGGGGTTTTTTCGCCATGAAATGGACACAACCCTAAATAATTGCGTCCTTGCTTTGTTAAAGCTACATGCTCCCCAATGACGTCAACTATGTCAATTGCCTGTTTGACCTCGTTTACCTTTTCATCAGGAATGCGCTCAACCATTTTTAACACATCTCCCTACTACTAACTTTCCTATAAATAAGACATTCGACACAATCAGCTCATTCTCCTGCAACTTTCGACAAAACGATTGCCAAACTTTTTTTGAACTTTTGCCGATCCTTTTCTTCGAATGGCCTTGGTCCTTTACCGTATATACCTCTTCTTCTTGCCTTTGCAGAAAGATAACGCATATCCAGCGCTGTGGCAATATCCTTTTCCTCGAGGATAATCCCTCTTGGGGTTAAGACTTGCACAGCTTTTGGCAGCAAGGTTGCCGCCAGTCCGATATCCTGTGTTACCACAACATCATTTGCCTTCACGGCATTCATAATAAACATATCTACTGCTTCCTTGCTACTGTCAACATATTTCCAGTTTGTTCCGTCTTGATGCAGTTTCATGTGAGCATAGGAAGCGATAAAAATTACCTCTATAGATTTGCTTGTAGCCATTTCGACAATTTCTTCTTTCACAGGACAAGAATCAGCGTCAACATATATGATGCAATTATCCATTGTACTAATAATTCTACATCACTCCACATATTCCTTCTTTCACGAATACTTTTTCGTTGAAAGAGATGTTGTCGAAAATTATTTTTTTCTTCCTCTTGACTTCTCACAGTAAATAGTTTATTCGTTATGAGCCAAGTCTAAACCTATTTACAATACTTTTTTATCACAATTTTCTATTATAGTACATAAATTAGGTAAATACCATAAGTTTTCCGAAAAAAACAACAACAATTTCTCCTGCTCAAATAAAAATTTTCCGTAAAATAAATGATCCTGCCAATAAACGCCAACAGGATCCTTCTTTGCTTTGTTTTAGAATATCAAAACTGCGTGTTTTTGGCACGATAATATAAGTTGAAAATAATATTGGCCGTTTCTTCGACTGCTTTGTTCGTCACATCGATTACCGGACATTTAATTTGGTCCACAATGCTTTCAAAGTATTCTAGTTCCTGTTCGATCCGCTCAATTTGCGCATAGCTCGCACTGTCACTTAGACCTAAAGAGATCAGCCTTTCCTTGCGGATATTATTCAGTTTTTTCGGGCTGATTTTTAGACCAAAGCATTTATGTGCTGGCACTTCAAATAATTCCTTCGGAGGATCCACTTCAGGCACGATTGGCACATTGGCTACTTTCACCCGCTTATGGGCTAAAAATTGGGACAAAGGCGTCTTGGAGGTTCTTGATACACCAAGCAAAATAATATCTGCTTTTTCCAAGCCTCGCGGATCTCTGCCATCATCATATTTGACTGCAAATTCAATCGCTTCTACTTTTTTAAAGTAGTCTTCATCAAGCTTTCTGACAAGACCTGGCTCAAACAACGGAGTTTTGCCCCAGAGCATCTGAAACTGATCGATAATAGGCCCGATAATGTCAGCAGCGTATACACCTTCTTCAACTGCCAGCTCTTGCATATATTTGCGCATTTCTGGCTTTACAAGCGTATAAGCAATCATGCCGTGCTCTTGGCGCGCCTGGCGAATTACATCGCGTATATTGGACTTGTCTTCGACAAATGGAAACCTCTTAATGGAAACATTCACATTATGGCCGGAAAACTGGCTGATTGCTGCTTTCGTCACAAGCTCTGCTGTCTCTCCGACAGAATCAGAAACTACATAAATGATTTGCCTTTCAGTCATGATTCACCCTCCTCTTAAATTTGTTCATTGGATAAGTCTACAAGTGCTTTTGTTATATTTGTTTTCGTTACTCTGCCAATTACCTTTAGGCCATCAAGCTCTTCCTTCACAACTGGCAAAGAATCTATTTCCCGTTCTATCAGTTTTTTACCAACATCCACAAGCTTATCATCCAAATAACAGTAAGTGATATTTGGCATTCTCGTCATGATGATGGTAACAGGCAATGACGACAATTCCTGTTTTCCGATGCTTGCCCGAAGCATGTCCTTCCTCGAAACCACACCAGCAAGCATTTCGTTTGCATCGACGATAAAAATAGTGCCTACATCCATCGTAAACATTGTAACGATTGCATCATAAACAGATGTTGTATCACTTGCTACAACAGGACTGGAATAATAATCCTTAACTAGCAGATTATTAATGTTTTCTGTCTGCTCTGACGTCTTGCCAGTATAAAAATAACCGACGCGAGGCCTTGCATCAAGAAAACCTGCCATCGTTAGAATAGCGAGATCAGGGCGTAATGTGGCTCTTGTCAAATGTAAGGATTCTGCAATTTGCTCTCCAGTTATAGGTCCATTCTCTTTCACAATTTCCACAATTTGCTGTTGGCGTCTATTCAGTTTTATCGTTCATTCACCACCTTTGAAATAAAGCTTTAGAAAGCAATTTAAAAATAAAGCAGGTGGAGAAACCTCCACCACAGCTGCTTTATTTTTGCTTATTTAACCAAAATTTCCGAAACATATGCAAATCTTGTAATCATATCAGCAAGCTCTGACATTTGGTTTAATCTGTTTTCTTTCAAAGCTGGATTATCTGTCATTACCATCGTATTGTCGAAGTACAATGCAATCGTTCCTTCAAGAGAAGTTAGAAGTTGGAAATATGCTTCCTCATCTGTATTGTCTGTCAGTTTTTCTTTTACTGATTGCACAGCACTGTAAAGATTGCGTTCCTCTTCATTTTCGAACAGAGATGGATTTACCTGTCCTTTACTTTCCGCTTTTTTAGATATATTTATAACACGCGCTAATGCTTCTATTCCGTTTTTAAAGCCAGCATCGTTTTTATGACTGTCTAACACATTAGCTTTTCTCAGCAGGCTTGCAGGGCTTCCTAATTGATCAAAAAGAACAGCATCAATTAAATCATAGCGGATGCCTTCTTCCTGAAGGATATGCTTAATGCGCGCCTTAAAGAAGTCCATGATATTCTTTTGCAGCTCTTGCTCTGGCGTTTTTGCAATATCCTTAACATTATTCATTGCCAATTCGACAAGCTCTTCCACTGTCAAATTCCAATCTTTATCCATTAAAGTTTGCACGACTCCTGTAGCCTGTCTTCGCAACGCATACGGATCTTGTGATCCAGTTGGAATCATACCAATTGCAAAGAAGGAAACAATAGTATCAAGTTTTTCAGCAATCGCTAGTGCTGCTCCTTCATTGCTTGAAGCTGTATTATCGTCTGCGTGACGAGGCATATAATGCTCATTAATTGCCTTAGCCACAGCAGGAGCTTCTCCTTTTTGACTTGCATATTTTTCTCCCATTAGTCCTTGAAGCTCAGGGAACTCATAGACCATATTTGTTACAAGGTCAAATTTTGAAATCTGCGCAGCACGATCCGCATTTGTCTTTTCTTCAGCAGAAAAGGACAGCTTTTCAGCAATTTTGTTTGTTAGGCCTTGAACTCTTGCCACCTTCTCTGAAAGTGTGCCGATTTCTTCATGATAAACAATTGATTGAAGCTTCGTTAACAGCTTTTCAATATCCTGCTTCTGATCTTCCTTATAGAAGAAGGCAGCATCGGCAAGACGCGCTCTCAGCACTTTTTCATTCCCTTTTGCCACTTTGTCCAAATGATTATGATCTCCATTGCGGACAGTAATAAAGAAAGGCAGCAGCTTATCATCTTTTGACTTAACCGGGAAATAGCGCTGATGCTCCTTCATGCTTGTAATTAATACTTCAGTCGGAAGCTCTAGGAATGATTCTTCAAACTTTCCGTACAAAGCAGTCGGATATTCTACTAGATTATTTACTTCCTCCAGCAAATCTGCATCAATAGGAATAACCCAATCATTTTCTTCTTCAATTTTTTTAATTTGTGAAAGGATAGCCGCTTTTCTCTCTTCTGGGTTTACGATGACAAATTGGCCAAGCAGTGCTTCTTTATATTCTTTCGGAGCTGCAAAGCTGATTTCTTCACCAAGGAAGCGATGACCAGTTGATTTGCGGTCTGCCTCCACACCAGTGATGGAGAACGGAATTACTTCGTTGCCAAATAATGCAGCAATCCACTTAATCGGACGAATATAGCGAAGATCATTATTTGCCCAACGCATATTTTTAGGGAATGACAAGCTTAAGATAATGTCCTTTAATGCAGGCAGCAAATCAACAGTTGCTTGCCCTTTTATAAATTTCTTCACATGGACATATTCAACACCGTTGATTTCTTTGAAATAGATATCCTCAACAGAAGCATTTTGCCCTCTTGTAAAGCCTATCGCCGCTTTTGACCATTCCCCTTTTTCATCAAGGGCAATCTTCTTAGCTGGTCCTTTTGCTTCTTCCTCGATATCTTTTTGTGCTTCGTCAAGCTCACTTACAAGAACAGCAAGACGTCTTGGCGTAGAAAATGCTTCAACAGTGGAATATTGCAATTGCTTTTCATTCAGCCATGCTTCCACCTTCTCTTTTAAGCTGTTCATGCTGCTTGTTACAAAGCGGGCAGGCATTTCCTCTAAACCTATCTCTAGCAATAAATCTTTTTGACTCATACTAATCAAACCTCCTTGCCTTTTAAAATAGGGAATCCTAATTTCTCACGCTCTTCATAGAATGTTTTGGCCACTTTACGTGCTAAAGTTCGGCATCTTCCAATATAGCCGGTACGCTCTGTTACAGAAATCGCACCTCTAGCATCAAGCAAGTTAAATACGTGGGAACATTTTAAAACATAATCGTATGCTGGATGAACTAAGCCTTCATCCATTTGGCGATGTGCTTCTTTCTCGTAGACACTAAACAGGTTAAACAGCATATCTACATCTGAAGTTTCAAAAGTGTATTTGCTGTGCTCAAATTCAGGCTGATAGAAAATATCTCTGATAGTAAAGCCGTCTGTCCACTCTAAATCAAACACATTTTCTTTATCTTGGATATAAGAAGCCAATCTTTCAATACCGTATGTTATTTCAACAGAAACTGGCTTACACTCTAAACCGCCAACTTGCTGGAAGTAAGTGAACTGAGTAATCTCCATGCCGTCAAGCCATACTTCCCAGCCTAAACCAGCACAGCCTAATGACGGGTTCTCCCAGTTATCCTCAACGAAGCGGATATCATGCTCTAAAGGATTGATGCCAAGTGCTTTAAGCGAATCCAAGTAAAGTTCTTGAATATTATCAGGTGATGGCTTCATAATCACTTGGAATTGATGATGCTGATACAGACGGTTCGGGTTTTCCCCATAACGTCCATCTGCCGGTCTTCTGGACGGTTCTACATAAGCCACATTCCAAGGCTCAGGACCGATTGCTCTTAAGAAAGTGTAAGGGCTCATTGTTCCAGCCCCTTTTTCTACATCATATGCCTGCATTAAAATACAACCATAATCTGACCAATGCTTTTGCAATGTTAAAATCATGTTTTGAATATTCATGTCAGCTTCAGCCTCCAAAAAATTTATTTTTCTTGTCAATTGATAGAAGTCAAAAGAATTTATGTAATCATGTTTTTGCCTAAAGACAACAAAAAAACTCCCGCCCCTATGCCAATTATTGACATAGGGACGAGAGTTTACCCGCGGTTCCACCCTATTTGCTGCAGACTTGTGCAGCCACCTTCATGTAAATGTCGCTCCATGAACGCCTTCCTTAAAGCTCTTGCACCTAGCTTTCACTATCCTAGGCTCGCTGGATCAAGAGGAGTTTAAGTACTACTTTCTTTTCAACGCAACTGTTTATTTACAAAAAATATTATCTAAAAAAATTTCAATTGTCAACCTTCATCTTCATTTAAATCCTATATACTACTCACTTCGTGAAGTCACTGCCAAAGCTTTTAATCGACTGCAGAAATTTTTTTGATTTTAAATACAAACCTGAGTATTCATCATAATAGGCTGAAATAATCGTATTAAGCTCTTCTTTCGTTGCGTCTTTGACTGAAATATTACCAAGCCTTGCTAAGTCAAAATAATAAAAGACTCGCAGCAGCTTTACAGCAGCCTGGGACATTTTGTAGTGATATGGATCATGTTCGAGACAGCGATGACATAATAGGCCGCCCTCTCTTATGGAAAAGGCAAACTGACCGTCTGTTGCACCACAATTTGTGCATTTATCAAGAACTGGATATAGTCCTAGTACGTTCAGCATCTTCATTTCATAAATATTAGACAAAATCTGGGCATCATAGCCTTCATTCATATAATTTAATGTTTGCTGCAATAACTCAAAATGAAATGGATTAGGCTTCTTATCTTCTGTACAGCGGTCTGTCAGCTCAACAACATAACTTGCATAAGCTGTCAGCATGATATCTTCTTTAATGGCACGAAAACTCGTAATCATTTCCCCTTGCTGCACAAGCCCGAGACCACTTGAACGCTGCACCAAGTAGTATGCATATGTAAAAGGCTGGGTAACAGCAGAGAGCCTGCTGTTCGTCTTCTTTGCACCTCTTGCCATTACACCAACTTTACCCCATTCACGGGTATATAATGTTGTAATCTTATTTGTCTCTCCATAATCTGTCGTTCTAATGACGATGCCTTCACATTTTTCAAGCATCACCCTCACCATCCCTATCTATGGGACAGGACTATGAGATAGGAAAATCAATATCGGCTAGTTCCTCTTCTTGTGCATTCGGTATCTCATGGTTAGCCTTTTCTAACTCCTTAAAAAGTAGATACGTATCTATGCTACCTGTTTGCGAAAAAACCTTCCAGGTAAAGTCTAACATGATAAACCCCCACCTTTTTTGATTTAATCTAGCTTAATCATTGCCTTAACCTTATCATAGCCTGTCTTTATAAAAACATGAGACGAAAATTTTGCTAATTTTATTTCTGTATATTCTATTTACGCTTTAAATTAATACTCGTCTTCTCTAAAGCCAAAGTCTCTTAATTGGGACATCTTGTTTCTCCAGTCCTTTTGCACTTTAACCCAAAGCTCGAGGAACACTTTATTTCCAAGCAGATTTTCGATATCTGTTCTTGCTCTTTTTCCAATTTCCTTCAGCATGCCGCCTTGCTTGCCGATAATGATTCCTTTTTGTGAATCCCTTTCAACAACAATTGTCGCCATTACATGCACAACATCATTTTGTTTTCTTTCCATTTTTTCAATAACTACCGCTAAAGAATGAGGGATTTCCTCTCTCGTTAAGTGCAGAGCCTTTTCCCTGATTAATTCTGAAACGATGAAACGTTCTGGATGGTCTGTTACTTGATCTGCCGGATAGAACTGTGGACCTTCTGGCATATATTTTTTAATTTGGGTTAGCAATGTTTCCACATTGTTACCTTCTAAAGCAGAAATAGGAATTATTTCTTTAAACGGGTATTTTTCCTTGTATGAGTCAATCACCGTCAGCAGTTTATCTGGGTGAATGGTATCAATCTTATTGACCACTAAGAAAATAGGCGTTTTGATATTCTCAAATTTCTCCAGAATGAATTCTTCCCCTTTTCCGAATCCTTCCTCTGCATTAACCATAAACAAGATAAGATCTACTTCTTTTAAGGTGTTTTGTGCAACCTTCATCATAAAATCGCCAAGTCTATGTTTCGGCTTATGAATTCCTGGTGTATCAATAAAGATCAGCTGAGAGTCATCTGTCGTCAGCACACCTTGCACTTTATTTCTAGTTGTTTGCGGCTTATCGCTCATAATAGCGATTTTCTGGCCGATTACACGGTTCAAAAAGGTTGATTTTCCGACGTTTGGCCGTCCGATAATAGAGATAAATCCTGATTTATGTTCCTTGTTGCTGTTATTATTTAAGTCCATTTAATGCCTCCGATAAAATTGCTCTTTAAGCAGCATTTTCGCCGCTGTAAATTTTTTTGAATGTCTGCTGATTCCTGTTTGATTGCCGGTGATGCTCTAAGGCCGAAAGACAACCGCCCATGCGCTTATTCAACTATGTTTAGTACTACAAGGAAGTAGTTAGCGCATCTGCTTCATATATTCGCCTCTTTTTGTTTTTTTACTCCAAAAGACTTTGGCTGTTCCCTATTTTATAAAAAGAAAAGAACGTTTTCAAATAAGCAGATGTAATTTCTGTATTTGCACACATATGTATATCCTTTTATAGCCCTATTAAAATTATATACTATCTTCTCTGCTGATGAAAGCTTATTAGCCAGCAAACCTGCTAGGTAATTCTATTCAACAAACAAAAAAAGAGCAAGGGAGTTTTAAATCCCAATGCTCATGAGTTGCATTATTTCCGGTACAAAAACGAACATTCCGATTATAAGGGCAATGATGGCTGCAAACAATACTGCACCTGCTGCAATATCCTTTGCTTGTTTTGCCAATGGATGATATTTCTCTGTTACAAGATCTACAACACGCTCAAGGGCAGTGTTCATCAATTCCATACAGATGACCAGCCCTATTGCAATAGAAAGGAACATCCAGTTTTGTACAGAAATATGAAAAACAAATCCCAACAATATGACAAGCGCTGTAAAACATAAATGTATCCGTAAATTTCTTTCTTTCTTCACAGCCGATATAATGCCAATGAACGCAAGGCGAAAGGAAGATAGCTGACTGTTCTTCTGAATCCTTTTATCTTTGGAGTCCGAATTCATCTAAAATTTCCTTTTGAAGAGTAAACATTACTTCTTCATCCTCTTTTGTAAGATGATCATATCCTAACAGGTGGAGAAAACCGTGAACAGCTAGAAAACCTAGCTCGCGTGAATAAGTATGACCATATTCCTCTGCTTGCTCCTTTGTCCTGTCGACAGATATGATAATATCGCCGAGCACCCGTGGCATATCCATTCCTACAAGCTCTATTTCCCCTTCTCCAAGCTCTTCCATTGCAAAGGAAATAACATCTGTCGCCTGGTCTTTATTGCGGTATTCTTTATTGATTTCCTGGATGCGGTCATTATCGACAAATGTAACCGAAAGCTCAATATTTCCCGACAAGTTTTGTTTTTGCGCCGCAAACATCAACAATTTCTCTACTAATTCTTGGTCTGCTGCTGCCACCTTTGTAGTTTCATCAATAAAATCTATTTCTAAATTCATATTCAATTCATCCTTTACTTCTTCATGTCGGGATATTCTATTCTTGAATGAAATATCCCTTTTAATGTTTCACAGAGTGTGTTGCGAACCTGTTCTAATTCCTTTAAGGTAAGATCACAATCATCGAGCTGCCCGTCTTGAAGGCGGTCTGCAATAATATTTTTAATCAGGCTTTCAATTTGATCTGGTGTAGGGGAGCTTAGACTTCGTACAGCCGCTTCCACACTATCAGCAATTCCTATGATTGCTGCCTCCCTTGATTGCGCTTTTGGTCCCGGGTAGCGGAAGTCGTCTTCTGCAGCATCAGGATTTTTTTCTTTTGCCTTATAATAAAAGAACTTTAGCAGGGACGTGCCATGATGCTGTTCGGCAATATCAATAATCTCTTTCGGCATTTTTGAGCTTTTTAAAAGCTGCGCTCCATCCGTTGCATGAGCAATAATAATATTTTTGCTGGCAGCAGGCGGAAGACGGTCATGGGGGTTCCCCATATTCATCTGGTTTTCAATAAAAAACTGCGGTCTTTTTGTTTTGCCTATGTCATGATAATAACAGCCAACTCTTGCTAACAAACCATTTGCACCGATTGCTTCACATGCTGCCTCCGCCAAATTAGCAACCATTACACTGTGGTGATACGTTCCCGGAGCTTCAGTCAAAATCTTTCGCAATAACGGATGATTAGGGTTTGAAAGCTCAATCAGCTTCATCGTTGACAGGATGTTAAAGCCAGTTTCAAAAAACGGCAGTATCCCTATTGTCAAAACAGCCGATATAATTCCTGATAGAATGGCACTTAATAGATAAAATCCATATTCTGTTGCTTCAAGCTGACCATTTTGCATATAGAGCATGCCAAGGATTGTAATGATATTAATCAGTGCAACTAGCAAGCCTGCCTGCAAAATATTGGAACGCTGATTATGCTTTTTCAAAAACTGGATGCCTGCAATTCCCCCTGCTAATATATATATTCCAATACCGACATGGAATGCTCCTGCCGTTCCTTCATTGAACATAATCATCCCGCATACTGCTAGGGCAATGGTTACAAAGATTGCTAATTTCTCTTCAATTAAAATTTTTATCAGCATAACAGCCATTGCCGCTGGGAAGAAATAGCCGATTTCAATAATGTCCTCCTGCTGAAACAGGCTGATTGCTTTCATAATGAGAATGGAAATGATGAAAATAATCGAGAACATTAAATCATAGCCTTTAGTCCCCTTGTTTCTTCGGTCAATGCCGGCTATATAAAAGTAAAATAAACAAACAATAGACAGGACGATTAAGCCAAGCCCTAAAAACGGCTTACTCGTGTGTTCTGTATCCAGCAAGCCGACTAAACCAAGCTGACGGTAAACCTCCCTGCTAATAAGCTGTCCTTCTTCTACAAGAATTTGCCCTTGCAGTATTTTAACAGGCTCTACACTGTCTACTGCTTGCTGTCTCAGCTCCTCCGTACCTGTCGGATCATAGAATTCATTTTGGATAATCGCAAATCTTCCTAAGTCAATAACAGCACTTTTTATATCGCTGTTAATGCCGCTGCTGTTCCTCAGCTCGTCTTCCACTCGCTTTTTAGCATTTTCCACATCATCTGCCGGTATTTTGCTGCTCATAACAGAGTTAATCGCGGTGACTGTAATATCCTCTGCAATTTCGAGTTCTTCCTCAGATGAAGCAAGCAGCTCCTTAAGCGTGCTGTCCATAATCTCATTTGTTACATTTGCAGTCAGCTTTTCCTTTAGCAAAGAAAGTTTCTTATCAGGAGTAATACTGCTTGTATTCGTAGCTTTACTGTCTGTTTCTCCACTATCTGCTGCCTTTTCTGCCTCATTGTTCACCTCTGTCACAGAATCAAAAATAGAGGTAATTAAATCAACACGGTTTTGGGCAATTTCTTTATTTACAACGTATACATCTTGCACTTGGTTTTTATTATCTTCTTTTTTCTTTTCCGTGCTTTCCGTATCTTCCACCGTTAAGGGAGAGCGAATCGTCTCGTTGGCGACAGTAAACACATCTACATTTAACTTTTCCGGTTTAACATTGCTGTACATCGAGAAAAACAATACCGCTCCAATAAGCACAAATAGCAAGATCCGAATTGCTGTTTTGTTTAGAAAACGGTTCTTATTATGTATGATTTTTTGAAGAAATCCCATTGTAACCTCCTAACTAACTGACAGATACCTCATGATTATATGTAAAAACTTAAAAATACTTATTAAACCTGATATTTATGTAAAATAATATCAGTTTTTCGCCATGTTTTCATCTTTTTTCTCGATATATCGCTTTACTAGCAGGGTTTAAGCGTAAAAATCCAGTTTTTTTAGCAAAAAATGACTAATATCCCTAGTCTGACCCCTACTTAGACGAAACAAACTATAGGCGCAAAGAAAAAGGCAAACCATGCTTATCTGATTAAGATGGTTTGCCTTTTACACTTACATTAGCTCTCTTGTGCATCGTATGCTCTTATTATTTTCCCAACAAGGGGATGTCTTACTACATCTGTTTCAGACATATAACTGAAGGTTATCCCTGAAACATTATTTAATATATGCTCTGCTGCCACTAAACCGGACTTAACACCCTTCGGCAAATCAATTTGAGTACGGTCACCAGTAATAACCATTTTTGAGCCGAATCCAAGTCTCGTTAGAAACATCTTCATTTGTGCTTGTGTCGTATTTTGGGCCTCGTCCAAAATAACAAACGCATCATCCAATGTTCGTCCCCTCATATATGCGAGCGGAGCAATTTCAATTGTATTTCTCTCAATCAAACGCTGAGTATGCTCCATTCCAAGTACATCATGCAAAGCATCATATAAAGGGCGGAGATACGGGTCGACTTTTTCCTTCAAGTCACCTGGCAAAAAACCAAGACTTTCCCCCGCTTCAACAGCAGGCCTTGTCAGGATGATTCGGTTCACCTTGCCGCTTTTAAGGGCGCTGACCGCCATTACAACAGCTAAATACGTTTTACCCGTACCAGCTGGTCCGATCCCGAAAACTAAGTCATTTTTTTTAATGGAACGGATATATTCACTTTGTCCAATTGTTTTAACCCTGATAGATTTTCCCTTAATTGTTTTCGCAATTTCTTCATCATAAAGTGCTCCAAAATACTCCAAGGTTCCTTTTCTGGCCATTTCAATTGCATAACTGACATCGCGCTGGCTAACGGAAATACCTTTCCGTATTACCTGCAAAAGTTTTTCAACAATGTCTCCAACCAATTCAATGCTGTCTGGGTTTGTAGAGGAAACATGCAAAGTTTCGCCTCTTGTAACAATTTGGCAATCTAATTCCTTTTCGAGGATTTCCAGATTGCGATCCCCTGTTCCAAGCAAGGCTACTGCCTCTTCTGGGCCATTTAATTTTACATTCATTGTCTTTAAATCTTCTGTCATTCCAAGTCTCCTTGAGTTATAGGTTGTACTTCTGCAATATTTTCAATTGTTGTGAAATCTATATTCAGTATTACTTTACCATTCTTTACCGATTGTCGCAAAATTTTTTCTTTCTTAATTTTTCCGTCTTCGCCAATTTCCTTTTGCACATCCTTACGGGCTTTTTCCTTGCCTGCTTTAATGGCTTCTTTTTCCGTATAGCTTCTCGTCACTTCTTCCTTTTCCCTGTATGTCTTATTTGTAACCTTTATTGGCAGTTCCCATTTCAAGAACTTAAGATTTTTTTCGTTTTCCTCTTTTTCATATTCCTTGTACTCTACCTTCCCAAAACCCCAAACAGGAATTTCAAAACCGCCTACTTTAAGGTAATGCTTTTGCTTTTCATTGCCATTAAAAACTTGGAAGGTACTTTCTAAAGGAATTGTCACAGTGGAGCTGTACCAGGTTTCTCCCCATATCTCCCCTCTGGCTGAGACGGTTTTTGTATCTTTATCTTTCCCATATGTTCCGGTTACTAATAATTGACCTTTTTTTACCACATCATGAACGCTGAAAACTTGGTCTCCTTCTTCAATGAAGTAATCTACAATGGTTGCTTTTTTAGCCGCGATAAGATTTTGCGGTTTTTCCTCTTCTACTTTATCAGGCTCATTCTTTTCCACTACTTGAAAGTGGTAAGTTGTCCCTTTTAACTCCACGCCAATCCAGGTGATTGCGTCAATATTATTGGTCAGTTCAGCTTGTATCTCGTCCAATTCTTTTGCGAAAAATTGAAATTCCCCAATTTTAATATCCATTTTATCCAGTTGCTTGCGGATTTGATATTCAGTTGCAGGATTAGCTCCCTTAATCTCAATGCCCCATACCATATTGGAAAGGGTGAGAACTAGTCCTAAGAATAAAAAGACACCAATCGCAAAGCCGCTGTTTTTCAGTATTCTTTTATAAAGAAAGGGAGCTCCAGCGCCACGCTGAAACTCTATTTTGATGCCACTCCCTCTTACAACCTCTCGGAACTTATGGATGCTTTTTAAGCCCATTTGAAACGTGATAGAGTGAGGGCCGTGTTTTTTAACACTCCAGACAGCAATCTTCTTTCTCAGCAGATTATTTAAAAAACGCTCCAGCCCTTTCCCTGTTGCTTTAACTGTTACAATCCCAGTAAAAAATTCTATCCAATGATTTTTCATAGCTTCCTCCCATGTTATTCGTTTATGTACATCACCTGATCTATTTTTCCTTCCAGCAGTATTTCCTCTGGCAAGATCGTCTTTATGACAAAGCCTTTGCCCTTTATTAAAAGCTGTCCCTGTTTTAAGAGCAGCCTTAGCTCTTTGTCTGAAAAAGTCAGCAAACCACGGTGGTTCTCAATATAAATATGGATTTGGCCAATCATTGTGATCCTGGGTAAGTCCATCATGACATCTTGAGGAAGCTCTAGGTTTTTAATCATCCAGTTCCGTACCGTATTTCCCCATTTTTTAGCCATAAAAAAAGAACCCCCTTTCATCTCATGTGTATGAGAAAAAGGAAGGTTCTAGCACCTATTTTTTAGGAAAATTCAGCATTGCTGCTAAATATTTTTACTGTTTAATCATTTGCTTCTTGCGGGTTGCAGGATGGGGCCGTTTAGCCCTTGGAGGCCCAATAATTTCCGAAAGAATGACCGCCTCAGCAAGATTTGAACCGTTAAGCAGGTCTTTTGATTCTATTGGCAGAATCTCCTGCTGTTTGTGCTCGTGCTGGCTTCGTGCGATATTTCTTTCCATCAGCTTCAGCCTCTTTTTGAGGGCATCTCTTTCTTTTTTAATGGCATCCAATTCATTCGGCACTGGCACTGTTTCTTTTCTCACAGGTTCTTCCAATGCCTGCTCCACTCTTTTCATTACTTGCTTCTTAATATCAGGCATATTAACAGGCGCGGTTTTCTTCTTCGCCTTTTTGCCATTATCCTCCTGTTTTTCTTTCTCTTTTTGGAATAAGGAGAACAGGAAGCCTACTATCACGATAATAATTGAAATATATTCCAAGAGAGACTACTCCCTTCAGCGTGCCTTACTTTTTATCTTCATCTTTATTTTCATTATTTACTTTGCCGATTGAACCTCTCATTTCCGTATCTGCGGTAATGTTCTGCAAGTTCATATAATCCATAACACCCATATTTCCAGAACGAAGAGCGTCAGACATCGCCATTGGAACTTCTGCTTCTGCCTCGACAACCTTCGCGCGCATTTCCTGAACTTTGGCTTTCATCTCTTGTTCTTGTGCAACAGCCATTGCTCGGCGTTCTTCCGCTTTCGCTTGTGCTATCTTCTTATCAGCTTCTGCCTGTTCTGTCTGTAATTCAGCTCCGATGTTTTTGCCTATATCCACATCCGCAATATCAATGGATAAGATTTCAAACGCTGTTCCAGCATCTAGACCTTTTGACAATACAGTCTGTGAAATCATGTCTGGGTTTTCGAGGACCTTCTTATGATTATTCGATGAACCGATTGTTGAGACAATTCCTTCACCGACACGAGCTACAACTGTTTCTTCTCCAGCTCCCCCTACAAGGCGCTCAATATTTGCGCGAACAGTAATTCTAGCTTTTGCTTTTACTTCAATTCCATCCATTGCTACACCGGCAATAAATGGCGTTTCAATAACTTTCGGGTTAACACTCATCTGTACCGCTTCGAGAACGTCACGGCCAGCCAAATCGATTGCAGCACAGCGTTCAAACGAAAGCTCAATATTTGCCCTGTGTGCAGCTATCAATGCATTGACAACTCTGTCGACATTACCACCAGCCAAGTAATGGCTTTCCAATTGATTGATTGTTACATTAATTCCAGCTTTATGCGCCTTGATTAACGGATTAACAACACGGCTAGGAATTACCCTTCTCAACCTCATCCCAATCAATGTAAATATGCTGATTCTTACGCCTGCTGCTAATGCTGAAATCCACAGCATAACTGGGACGAATGTCAACAGGATTCCAAGCAAGATAATTCCAATCACTACTACTGCAACCCAAAAGATTGTCGTTGCGCTTAATGCTTCCATTAATTTTCCTCCTTGTGCAGATCAATATCGGTGAATTCTCTAACGACAATTCTTGATCCTTCTGCTTTTACAATTTTAACTTTTACATCTTTTCCAATAAAGTTACCTTCACTGACCACATCAATTCGTTCGTCTCCAATAACAACCGTTCCTGAAGGACGAAGCGCAGTCATAGTTATACCTGTCTTGCCAACAAGATCATTTCTTGTTTTATTGGAAACATATCCTTCTTCCGTACTCGTAGAGTCTCTCAGCACAATTTTTTTGAAGAATTTCATTTTTCTACCAAACACCTTTACTAAAAGAATAGTGGCGATAATCGATACAGCTATCGCAATACAAATGCTAATGGCAATATGATAAGCATTCCCTCCGGCAAGAAAGATACTGCCTATAATTGCAACAATGCCCAATGTTCCAGCTATTCCGCCGACTATAAAGAACTCCAGCAGAACAAGAAGTATCCCTACAGCAAACAGAATGATTGTTTCATATCCTGCAAGCCCTGAAACAAGGTGGCCATAGAAGAACAAAAGCAGAGAAGAGATTCCCACAAAGCCAGGAACACCAAAACCTGGAGAAAACAACTCAAATATCAAACCAAGACTGCCAATTGATAACAAAATCGGAATAATGAGCGGATTTGTCACAAAGCGTGCCACTTTGTCGGCAAAGCTTTCATCCATTCTTTCGACTTTTGCATTTTCCATGCCCAGCTCACCAAGCAGTTCATCCAAATTAGAGACTGTTCCATTTGAATAATCAACGTGAAGACTTTCTGCAGCTGTCAATGTAAGAAACTCATTCTCATCATCACCGAGCTCTGGTATGGCAATCGATTTATCAGCCATAGCCATCGCATAACGAGGGTCTTTGCCTCCTTTTTCAGCGGCTCCTCTCATCGCAGACAGCCAGTATGATTGCGCTTTTTCGCCGGCAGTGTTTCCTTGTCCATCTATGATACCAGCTGCCCCGAATCTTCCGCCCTCATCCATATAAATCATATCTGTATTTAAGGCAATATAAGAGCCTGCAGAGATAGCATCCTGATTGATATATGTGACTGTCTTTATCTTTGTTTCAGAAATCATCTTTCCGATCGCAGCAGCTGCATCAACTGCTCCCCCAGGTGTATCCATGTCAAAGATAATAACGTCTGCCTTTTTTTCTTCTGCCGTTTTGATCCCCCTGTCGATAAACTCACTCAGGCCTTTTTCCACTGTATTCTTTATTGGAATGATATAGACTAATGATTGGTCGTTAGCAAAACTGACTACAGGAAAAAAGGATAATAATAAACTAAAAAGAAAAGGCAAAATCAATATTTTTTTCCTATTCAAGTTCCTCCTCCTTTCCTGAACATCGTGGCTATAGTAAATATACGATTAACTTTTAAAAAAGTTTCATACATTTATTATTATTATAGACTTCTTCATAACTTTCCAACACAATGTAAAAAGGCTGCAGTCTGAGACTGCAGCCTTTAAAACAATTTCATTTATGAAAGGTGTTGTTGTACAAGTTTATTTACTAGTGAACCATCTGCTTTACCTTTAACCTTTGGCATTAAAGCAGCCATCACTTTTCCCATATCTTTCTTTGAAGAAGCTCCAGTTTCTGCAATTACAGAAGTAACGATTTCTGTTAACTCCTCTTCTGAAAGCTGTTCAGGCATATATATTTCAACATGCTTTAACTCCGCACGTACTTTGTCAACAAGATCTTGGCGACCTGCTTTTTCAAACTCATGGAGGGAGTCCTTGCGTTGTTTCACTTCGCGAGAAAGGACAGTTAACTCATCCTCTTCAGAAAGATCTCCGCCAATCTTAATGCTTTCATTTTGAATGGCAGCTTTCAGCATTCTGATATTAGTGAGTTTATCTTTATCTTTGTTTTTCATCGCTTGCTTCATATCATTGTTTAAGCGTTCGAGAAGACTCAATTAATACACCCTCTCTTAGAACTTACGTTTTCTTGCTGCTTCTGATTTCTTCTTACGTTTAACACTAGGCTTTTCATAGAATTCGCGCTTTCTAGCTTCCTGCAAAGTACCAGTTTTTGATACTGAACGTTTGAAGCGACGAAGAGCATCTTCAAGCGATTCGTTTTTACGAACGACGGTTTTAGACATTCTCTTTCCCTCCCTCCGAAACACAACACACTAACATCAACATGGATTCCATGTACCTTGACATTATAATATATCAAGGAAGCAAGGTCAACTGTATTTAGCCTTGTACCGAAAATTGTTTTCATTTTTTTTGTGATTTCTAAACAAGTATCCCTCATTGTCCATCCTCACACTTATATATTACCACAAAATAGAACTTTAAATCTTGTATATTTCTATCATTTTGCATTTTTAGCATGTCCATTTCCTTTCTTTCATATATTTTTTTGAAGGAGTGAACATTCATGCTTTATATTGGACTATTTATCATCATGATATTGTTATTTATTTATGGAATGACGTTGCTGCGGACAGGCCTTTTCAACCTCTCTTCCCATTCACTTAAAGCCTTATTAGAGAAGCTTACCAATAAGCCTTGGAAGGGCATGGTTGCTGCAATAATCATCACTGCTGTCCTGCAAAGCAGCTCTGCTGTTATGGTGCTGACAATCGGATTAATTGCTGCACGGGTATTGACCTTTCCTCAGTCAATCGGCATCATTCTCGGAACAAATATCGGCACGACCTTTACGACGGAATTTATCACCTATGATATTAGTGACTTTTTGCTTCCATTAGCAATAATCGGAGCTGTTTTCATACTAGTCAACAAACATAAACTAAGAAGTATCGGGTTTGTATTATTCGGGATAGCGATTGTCTTTACGGCAATGAAAGGATTTAAACATTTTGCGTCCATCATTCAAGACAACCCTTTTATGCAGACCTTCCTCGCTCATTTATCTGACCGGATTATTTTGGCTTTAGCTGTCGGAATTCTCCTGACAGCATTAATTCAGTCAAGCACCGCAACAATCGGAATTATCATGGGCTTTTTGACTGCTGATATGCTGAGTATTGAAGCCGGAATTGCAATTATGCTTGGCTCTAATATCGGCACCTGTATAACCTCCTATCTTGCATCTATCGGCGCCGAAAAGCAGGCAAAGCTTTGTGCATATGCTCATATTTGGCTTAATGTCGGCGGGGTGCTTCTGTTCTACCCGTTCATTGGCCAATTAACAGATGCTGTGGAATATATGACGAGTGCTAAGGACGTTCAGCTTGCACATGCAAGCCTTTTATTCAATGTGCTGTCCTCTATCCTTGTCCTGCCGTTTGCTGAACAGTTCGGGAAATGGATTATGAAGCTGCATAAGGTTTAGACGCAATAAAAAAAGGATGGACCCTAATGGGTACCATCCTTCTTCTTAGTAGTCGCTGTTGCTTGTTAGTCCGTTAACAATCGTAACACCAGAACTTGCGCCAATGCGAGTAGCTCCAGCAGCAATCATTTTCTCCGTATCTTCACTGCTTCTTACACCACCGGAAGCCTTAACACCGATATCTGGTCCAACTGTTTTTCTCATAAGAGCAATATCTTCAACCGTTGCTCCACCTGTTGAAAATCCAGTAGATGTTTTCACAAAGTCAGTTCCTGCTTCGACTGCTAAAACACATGCTTTTTCTTTCTCTTCATCAGTCAGCAGACTAGTTTCAATAATTACCTTTGTAAGTGCTTTGCCTTTTGCTGCATCCACTACTGCTTTAATGTCTTCTTTCACAAGGTCATAGTTCTTGTCTTTAAGTGCACCAATATTAATAACCATATCAACTTCCGTTGCTCCATTTTCAATAGCATTCGTTGTTTCAAACGCTTTTGTTGCAGAAGTAGTTGCGCCTAATGGGAAACCGATAACAGTGCACACTTTTACTTCCGTGCCTGCCAATAGCTCACTAGCATATTGAACCCAAGTTGGGTTTACGCATACTGAAGCAAAGCTGTATTGTTTTGCTTCCTCACATAATGTTTTAACCTGTTCTTTTGTTGCGTCTGCTTTCAATAAAGTGTGATCGATCATTTTTGCAATTTGGCTGCTCATCATTAATGGCTCCTTTTACATGGTATGTATGATTTTTGTCATTAGAAAAGCATCGCTTCAGATGCTTTTCCACTCTTTGAAACTGTTGTACTGCTGCTAATTATACAATCGCTTTTTCTGTTTCTGTATATTCTTCCAATAATCGGACGAATTGACCTTCGTTAACTGGATAGCCTGCTTTAGTAATTTTCACTTTTACGATTTGGCCAACCATCTCTTCTGTTGCCGGAAATACTACTTTCAGATAGTTATCTGTATAGCCGACATACAAATCGCCGTTTCCAGATTCCTTATATACTTCCTCTGGAATCACTTCCACGACTTCGCCTTCGTAATTAGAAGCATATTCTTTAGCAAGCTGGTCTGAAAGGGCAATCAGTCGATGAACTCGTTCGTTTTTCACATCTTCATCAATCTGGTCTTCCATTCTAGCTGCAGGAGTACCCGTTCTTTTTGAGTAAGGGAAAACATGAAGCTCAGAAAACTTATGCTCTTTAATGAAGTTGTAAGTTTCCATAAATTCTTCTTCTGTCTCTCCTGGGAAGCCGACAATTACATCAGATGTGACAGCGAGACCAGGAAGCGCCTCTTTAAGACGAGTGATTCTTTCTGCGAAGAACTCCATTGTATACTTTCTTCTCATTCTCTTCAATACAGTATCAGAACCGGATTGAATCGGAATATGAAGATGATTTACAATTATTTTCGAATCATTAAGAACCTCAATGACCTCGTCCGTAATTTGGCTTGCTTCAATGGAAGAGATACGAAGTCTCTTTAATCCTTTTACTTGTGATTCTAAATCACGAAGCAATCTTGCAAGATTATAGTCTTTCATATCCTCGCCGTAACCGCCTGTGTGGATACCTGTAAGAACAATCTCCTTATAGCCTGCATGTACAAGCTGTTGAGCTTGTCTGATTACTTCCTGCGGATCTCTTGAGCGCATTAAACCTCTAGCCCATGGGATGATACAGAATGTGCAGAAATTATTACAGCCCTCTTGGATTTTCAAAGATGCTCTCGTTCTGTCCGTGAAAGCTGGAACGTCTAATTCCTCATACACTCTGTTTTTCATAATATTGCCGACTGCATTAATCGGCTGGCGTTCTTCTTTATATTGCGTGATGTAATCAAGCATTTTCACACGATCCTGTGTTCCAACAACGATATCTACACCAGGAATAGCCATGATTTCTGCCGGCGATGTTTGCGCATAGCAACCAGTAACACAAATGACTGCGTCGGGATTTTTGCGAACAGCCCGTCTGATTACTTGACGACTTTTTTTGTCTCCTGTGTTTGTAACCGTACATGTATTAATGACATAAACGTCAGACATGTTCTCATAATCTACTCTTTCGTATCCTTGCTCTTTAAATAATTGCCATATAGCTTCTGTTTCATAATGATTTACTTTACAACCTAATGTGTGAAAAGCAACTGTTGGCATTATATTTCACCTCATCCATTCATTAATTCAAAATGATAGGAAACAGCGGAAAGCAAATACAATGGTGCTGTTTCCGTCCTTAATATTCTTGGTCCGAGTCCACAGGCAATAAAGCCGTTGTCTGTCAGAAGCTCGACTTCCGTATCTGTAAGGCCGCCTTCTGGGCCAAATACAGCAAGAATCGACTGCCCCTTCTTCATAGAGGAAAGCGCTCTCGCTAGATTAGCTGATTCTAAAGCCTTAGCTTCTTCCTCATAGGCAATGATTAATACATCATAATCAGCGGCCATCTTTATTAACTCTTTTGGCGAAACCGGGGCTATTACATTGGGAATCGCAGCGCGGTGTGACTGTTCTGCCGCTTCTTTTGCAATCTTGTTCCAGCGGCTGATTTTTTTATCGGACTTTTTTGCGTCCCATTTAACAATCGAGCGAGATGCAATAAAAGGGATAAACTCGTGCGCACCTAATTCTGTGCCTTTTTGGATAATCCATTCTAGCTTATCCCCTTTTGGCAGGCCGCTTACTATTGTTACCTTGACAGGGAGTTCAATGTCTTCCTCTACCCATTGTATCACCTTTGCCACTACTTCGTTTTCGGTAATATTTTCAATTTTACAGCGGGCGGTTTGCTGATTTGAATTGACACAATAGATTTCTTCATCAGGCTTCATGCGCATGACCCTTGTAATATGATGGAAGTCATCTTCTTTTATTAGGAATGTGTCCTCTACATTTTCCGCAAAATAACGTTGCAATGCATAAAACCTGCCTTTACATATAATCAGGAATAATTTGACAAAGCACTACTTAAGCATTATAAGCATGCTAAAAGAAGTTTGCAGTGTATCAAACAAACTTCTTTTTTACCTTACTTTCCTTTTTTCGCTGTGATGCTGATCCAATCTTCCATTTGAACCGTTTCAACAATTTCAAGACCTGATGCTATAATCGCTGCTTTCACTTCTTCTTTTTTCTGAAGAATGATTCCTGATGCGATAAAATAGCCATCCTGTTTTAATAAACGGTAAACATCATCCGTAAAGCGGACTATCACCTCAGCAAGGATGTTCGCCACAATGACGTCTGCCTCCTCGCTGATACCGTCAAGCAAATTATTCTGCTGAACATGAGCCGTTTCATGCACTTTGTTCAGTTTAAGATTAAGTTTTGCTGACTGAACAGCCACTTCGTCTAAATCAAGGGCAAGAACAGATTTAGCTTTAAGCATAGCTGCTGCAATGCTCAGAACACCTGAACCTGTGCCGACATCAATGACAGCATCCCCTTTTTTTACTATTCTCTCCAAAGCCTGGATACATAATACAGTCGTTGGATGTGTCCCCGTACCAAATGCCATGCCTGGATCCAATTCAATGATTAGTTCATCACTGTGAACTGGTGAATAATCTTCCCAAGTTGGCACAATAGTGAATTTCTCCGAAATCTTAACAGGATGGTAATATTTCTTCCATGCTGTTGCCCATTCTTCTTCATTCACTTCCATAATGGAAACTTTATTTAAACCAATATCAATATTAAAAAGGATCAAATTATTGATTGCCTCTTTAATTTCCTCTACCGTTTCTCCCAAAAAGCTGTTGATGGGAAGATAAGCTTTTACCAATACGCCTTCTTCTGGATAATCGTCAGGATTGAGTTGGTAGATTTCGCCAAAACGGTCTTCTCTTTCTTTAATCAAATCGAAGGGATCTTCAATTACCACCCCGCTTGCACCTGCTTCATGCAATATGTTTGAAATAGGTTCAATCGCTTCATTTGTTGTATGAATTGTGATTTCAGACCATTTCATTTTCTACCAACTCCAATCAATCTTTATTCACCTTTAAAGGCTCTTTTAACTTTTGAAAAAAAGCTTTCTTCTTCTTCCCCTTGAGGAGCATTTCCTGTTACCTCTGCAAATTCCTGCAGCAATTGTTTCTGTTTATCGGATAGTTTTGTCGGCGTAATCAAGCGGACAATAACATGCTGATCCCCTGTACCGTAGCCGCGCACATTGGCAATACCTTTACCTTTTAGACGGAATTTCGTTCCTGTCTGTGTTCCTGCCGGCACTTTCAATTTCACTTTACCGTGCAGTGTTGGTACTTCCACTTCATCACCAAGAGCTGCTTGTGCAAACGTAATAGGCATTTCGCAGTATACGTCCTCTCCATCACGCTCAAAGAACTCATGTGTTCTAACATGGAACACCACATATAAGTCCCCTGCAGGTCCGCCATTAACGCCTGGTTCCCCTTGGCCGCTGACGCGAAGCTGTTGACCGTCATCAATTCCAGCAGGAATTTTCACTTTAATCTTACGGCGTTTTTTCACTTTACCTGTTCCGCCGCATGTTCCGCATTTATGTTTAATTTCTTTACCAGTACCATTACAATGCTGACAAGTTCTTCTGTTAACAATTTTTCCGAATGGCGTATTTTGCTCCACATTCAATTGCCCTGTACCACTGCAATGTTTACATGTTACAGGTTTTGTTCCAGGCTTAGCACCTGTTCCGCTGCATGTTTCACAAGTTTCCTCACGCGGAATTTCAATTTCTGTTTCTTTTCCAAAAGCTGCTTCCTCAAAGGACAGAGTCATTGTGTACTGCAGGTCTGCTCCTTGTCTTGGTGCATTCGGATCACGTCGGCGTCCGCCGCCACCAAAGAAACTGCTGAAAATATCTTCAAAGCCAAAGCCGCCGAAGTCTCCAGCTCCACCACCAAAGCCTTGGTTAGGATCTGTGTGGCCAAATTGATCATAATGGGCACGTTTTTGATCATCGCTAAGTACTTCATACGCTTCTTTTACTTCTTTAAACTGATCATCTGCTCCCGGATCTTTATTAATATCCGGATGATACTTTTTTGACAGCTTACGATATGCTTTTTTGATTTCATCCTTGGAAGCCGTTTTTGCAACTCCAAGGACTTCGTAGTAATCTCGCTTATCCATTTATGATTGCCACTCCCCGATTCTTTTCACATAGATGATATTGTATCATTTTGCATTTCTAATGTACAATAGTTTATTCTAAACGATTAAAAAAAGCCTTTACTTTTATAGGTTAGAAAGGAACGCTAAAAATTAGCTCTCATAAAGAAAAAGCCAAAGCCAAGGATAACCTGACTTTGACTTTTCGAAAATTAGTGCTTATTTGTTGTCGTCATTAACCTCTTCGAATTCTGCATCAACTGCATCATCGTTTTTGCCAGCAGATTGACCTTCAGCACCTTGTGCTGCTTGTGCTTGTTTAGCTGCTTCTTCATAAAGCTTTGCAGAAAGGTTTTGAACGATTTCTTGAAGCGCATCTTTTTTCGCACGAATTTCTTCTAATTCGTTTTTCTCGATTGCTTCTTTAAGCGCATCTTTCGCTTCGTTCGCTTTTGCAACTTCGCTTTCGTCCACTTTGCCTTCCAAGTCTTTTAGTGTTTTTTCTGTTGTGAACACTAATTGGTCAGCTTCATTGCGCAATTCTACTTCTTCTTTGCGCTTTTTATCAGCTTCTGCGTTTTCTTCTGCTTCTCTAACCATTTTATCGATTTCTTCATCAGATAATCCTGTTGAAGACTTGATTGTGATAGTTTGCTCTTTGTTTGTTCCAAGATCTTTCGCACGAACATTCACAATACCGTTTTTATCGATATCGAAGCTAACTTCGATTTGTGGAATTCCACGTGGTGCTGGCGGAATGTCAGTCAATTGGAATCTACCTAATGTCTTGTTATCTGCAGACATTGGGCGCTCCCCTTGAAGAACATGAATGTCAACAGCTGTTTGGCTGTCAGCAGCAGTAGAGAACACTTGTGATTTAGATGTCGGAATTGTTGTATTGCGTTCAATAAGCTTTGTGAATACGCCGCCCATTGTCTCAATTCCCAATGAAAGTGGTGTTACGTCAAGAAGAACTACGTCTTTAACATCACCAGTGATAACTCCACCTTGAATAGCTGCACCCATTGCAACTACTTCATCAGGGTTAACGCCTTTATGCGGCTCTTTACCGATTTCTTTTTTGATTGCTTCTTGTACAGCAGGAATACGAGTAGAACCACCGACAAGAATTACTTTATCGATTTCAGAAGCGCTTAAACCAGCATCTTTCAACGCTTGACGAGTAGGACCCATCGTGCGTTCAACTAGATCAGAAGAAATTTCTTCGAATTTAGCGCGGGACAATGTTACTTCCAAGTGAAGCGGTCCAGCTTCACCAGCAGTGATGAATGGAAGCGAAATTTGTGTAGATGCTACACCAGACAGATCTTTTTTCGCTTTTTCTGCTGCATCTTTCAAACGTTGAAGCGCCATTTTATCCTTGCTTAAGTCAATTCCGTTTTCTTTTTTGAATTGATCTACTAGATAGTCAATGATTACTTGGTCAAAGTCATCTCCGCCAAGACGGTTGTCACCAGCTGTAGATTTAACTTCGAATACGCCGTCACCCAATTCAAGGATGGAAACGTCGAAAGTACCGCCACCAAGATCGTATACTAGGATTGTTTGATCTTCATCTGTTTTGTCTAGACCATATGCAAGTGCTGCTGCAGTAGGCTCGTTAATGATACGCTCTACTTCAAGTCCAGCGATTTTACCTGCATCTTTGGTTGCTTGACGCTCAGCATCGTTGAAATAAGCAGGAACTGTGATAACAGCTTTTGTTACCTTTTCACCAAGATACTCTTCTGCATAGCCTTTCAAGTATTGAAGGATAATCGCAGAAACTTCTTGAGGTGAATAGTTTTTGCCTTCAACTTCCACTTTATAGTCTGTCCCCATATGACGTTTGATGGACATGATTGTGTTAGGGTTTGTAATAGATTGGCGCTTTGCCACTTCCCCAACTTGACGCTCTCCATTTTTAAATGCAACTACGGATGGAGCAGTGCGGTTACCTTCTGGATTCGGGATAACTTTTGGTTCTCCGCCTTCCAATACAGCAACACATGAGTTTGTTGTACCTAAATCGATTCCAATAATTTTACTCATGGAAAAATTCCCTCCAATTCATTTATGTAGACCTTACTGGCTAACCTTAACCATGGCTGGTCTGATTACTCTGTCTTTTAATTTGTAGCCTTTTTGGAACTCTTCTACTACAATATTAGGTTCTGTATCTTCCACTTCTACTTGCATTACTGCTTGATGAAGATGAGGATCAAATTCAGTTCCGACAGACTTGATTGTTTCAACACCCTCTTTTTCAAGTGCATCCAACAATCCTCTGTAAACCATTTCCATGCCTGTATATAGGCTTTTCGCTTGTTCTTCTGTTGCTTCTACCTTCAAAGCTCTCTCAAAGTTATCGATAGCTGGTAGCAAATCCAAAACTAGGCTTTGTGCTCTATATGTTTGCGCCGCTTCCATATCAAGCTTCGCTCTGCGGCGGGAATTATCAAAGTCTGCTTGCAGACGCAAATATCGGTTTGTTTCACTCTCTATTTTCGCCTCTAGCTCAGCAATTTTAGCATTTGCTGCTTCGAGATCCTCAGCAAGTGAGTTTGTGTTTTGAGCATCAGCAGTTGTTTCATCTTGCTGAACTTCTTCAAAGACCGCTTCCGTATTCTCTTCAGCATTGTCCTCTTGAATCTCTTCATTCATTGTTGTTTTATCTTCTGCCAACTTGTTCACCTCCCTCAAATGAATTAAATCTTTGTAAATAGTCTTCACAGTGAACTATTATACATAATCAACTTATATAAAGCTTCCAATAACTATCATTTTTTTTAAATGGTTTCCCTACTACCGTTTATCACTGATAATAGGGAGTTACTACATATTAACTATATCCTTCGCTGCTAGTTTTGATACAGCTTTGTCAACACTTTTGTGAGATCATGCGCCATCAGATTTAGCAGGCTGACTACCCGTGAATATTCCATTCTCGTTGGTCCCAATATGGCAATGGACCCTAGCTGCTTTTCCCCTAATGCATAAGAAGCGGAAATAACACTGCAATTATCCATTGCGGTAATATTGTTTTCTGTCCCAATCTTAATGTTGATGTCTGTTGTGTTATTACGGATTAAGTCATGGATGCCTTCCTCTTTTTCAATCATATTGAGCAAATCGCGAATTTTGCTGACATCATGAAATTCCGGCTGACTCAGCATATTCGTCTTGCCGCCGAAGAAAAGCTTCTCATGTGTGTCGATTTTAACAGCATCATAGATTGAATTCAAAAACAAATCATAATGGTTAATATGACGTTTTAAGAGTGTGGCAACTTCCTTATATATTTTGTTGTGCAGCTTCTCAAGAGAGACTCCTGCGAGCCTTTCATTAAGAATATTCACAAGCTTTTCAATTTCGTTTGCATCTGTCGATTCCGGCAAATGAAACATTTTATTTTCGACATGCCCAGTATCTGTGATGATAATGGCAATGGCTGTCTGGGCATTTAATGGCACAATCTGAATTCTTTTCAGTTTGTTTTCCTTTACAGCTGGCCCCAGCACTATTGTCGTATAGTTCGTTAACTCTGAGAGTATTTTTGCTGATTTTTGGACGATGTTCTCCAACTCATAAATCTTCTCAGCAAAAACAGAATTCAGTGTTAACACCTCTTCTTTACGAAGCTTTTGCGGCAATAATAAGTGATCGACATAAAATCGATAGCCCTTTTCGCTTGGAATTCGTCCAGATGAAGAATGGGTCTTTTCCAGATATCCCGATTCCTCCAAATCCGCCATTTCATTTCTAATTGTGGCAGAGCTAAAGGATATTTCCGGTTTTTTCGACAAGCTTCTAGAACCAACCGGCTGAGCAGATGCTATAAAATCATCAATAATCACTTGCAATATCAATAATTGACGATCTGTTAACACATTCATCACCTCTGTTAGCACTCATTAGCACCGAGTGCTAATTCTACTTATAAATTATCAAATAAAAGGGGAGTGTGTCAATAATTTGGTTTTTATTTCGCAAAAGAAATTCTTTCCTAATTAAACAGACAACCTCCCCCTATTTTAGGAGGAGGTATTGTTAAAGAATTCCGATGAAAGATTGAAATACTTCATTTCCTAAAAAACGGCCATTATATGTGAGTTTTAAATTCCCATCCTCAATGGAAATTAATCCTCTTTCCAATAATTTCTCCAGTTCAGCAGCAAACAGCGTCTCAATGTCTTGCTTATACTTTTCCTTAAACACAGCGAGACTGACGCCACTGTTTTTTCTCAGCCCTAAAAACAGCTCCTCTTCCATCATTTCTGCTAAAGTAACCTGATGATTGTCGAGAAGAGGCAGACTTCCTGCAGCCAAAGGCTCCATGTATTTTTTTAATGGGCCGAAGTTAGAGCGGCGGTAGCCATTAACGTAACCATGTGCTCCTGCACCAAATCCGTAATATTCTTCATTATTCCAATACGTTATGTTATGGATGCTTTCATAGCCCTCTTTTGCGAAATTACTAATTTCATACTGCTTGTAACCATGCTGTGCCATCTCCTCCATAAGCAGGCGGTACATGCTTGCTTCTGCATCTTCACCAGGTGTAAGCAGTTTGCCCTTGCGGAGAAGATTATAAAATACTGTCTTTGGCTCAATGATCAGCGAATAACCAGAAAAATGCTGGATATCTAAAGTAAAGGCCTGCTTTAAGGTAGCGGCAAAATCGTCTAATGTCTGACCTGGCAGACTGTACATTAAATCGATGCTAATATTGTCAAACCCGATCTTTTTGGCAGCCTCTACCGATGTGAAGACATCTTTAGCTCTGTGCGTTCTGCCTATCCTTTGCAATAGGTCATCATTAAATGATTGCACACCGAAGCTCAAGCGGTTGACTCCACCTTCATACAAGGCTTTCAGTTTATCTGGTGACAAGTCTCCAGGGTTTGCCTCAAATGTATATTCAGCATTTTCTGCTAAGTGCAGATTTTCACTGATAATCGCACATAACCTCTCCAGCTGCTTAGCATTAAGGCTTGTTGGTGTTCCGCCTCCGACAAAAACGGTTTTAAGCGGGGCATTATTTTTACTTGCCGTCAGCTTTATTTCCTGTTCCAGTGCATCCAAATATTCGTCCACAGGCTGGCCTTTTAAAAACACTTTATTAAAATCACAATAATGACATATATGTTCACAAAATGGGATATGGATATATGCTGCTTTAATCAATATGTCACAGTCCTTTCTCTTTGCAAAAAATAAGAAAAGAGGTTAGCACTGCTCTAAAGCTGCAGCCTAACCCCGATTTTAGCTCATTAATTATTTTTCGTCGTGTTATTGTCATCCATGCGCAGTACAGCCATGAACGCCTCTTGCGGTACTTCTACGGAACCGACTTGCTTCATCCGCTTCTTACCTTCTTTTTGCTTTTCAAGCAATTTACGTTTACGGGAAATGTCACCGCCATAACATTTTGCCAATACGTTTTTACGCATAGCTTTAATCGTTGAACGGGCAACAATCTTTTGGCCGACAGCAGCTTGGATAGGCACTTCAAACTGTTGGCGCGGAATAAGTTCCTTCAGCTTTTCAACAATGATTTTTCCTCGTTCATAAGCAAAGTCCTTATGGACAATAAAGCTTAATGCATCGACTTTTTCTGCGTTAAGGAGAATATCCATTTTTACAAGCGTCGACGTTTTGTAGCCGATTAGCTCATAATCAAAGGATGCATAGCCTCTTGTATTTGATTTCAGCTGGTCAAAGAAATCATATACAATTTCAGACAGCGGAATTTCATAAATTATTTTAACGCGCGTCTCGTCCATATATTGCATATCAATGAACACACCGCGTTTTAGCTGGCAAAGCTCCATGATTGCACCGACATATTCGTTTGGCGCCATCATTGTTGCTTTTACATACGGTTCTTCAATATGATCAATTTTTTGCGGATCTGGCATTGCCGATGGGTTATCCACCTTCAATTCCGTTCCGTCTGTCATAATTACATCATAAATAACACTTGGAGCTGTCGTGATTAAATCGATTTTGAACTCTCTTTCAATTCTCTCTTGGATAATTTCCATGTGCAGAAGTCCTAAGAAACCACAGCGGAAACCAAACCCTAACGCCTGCGACGTCTCTGGTTCAAATTGAAGGGCAGAATCGTTCAGCTCTAATTTTTCTAATGCTTCGCGAAGGTCATTAAATTTCGCACTGTCGATTGGATACAATCCGCAATATACCATCGGATTCAGCTTGCGGTATCCAGGCAGCGCTTCTACCGCTCCGTTCTTCGCACTTGTAATTGTGTCCCCGACACGTGTATCGCCAACGTTTTTAATTGCTGCTGTAAGGTATCCAACATCACCAACAGACAGCTGATCTGTATTGACAGCCTTTGGCGTGAAAACACCGACCTCAATTACTTCAAACTCTTTGCCTGTTGCCATCATTTTAATCTTATCCCCAGGTTTAACTGTACCTTCGACTACACGAATATAAGTAACAACACCTCTATAAGCATCATAAAGGCTGTCAAAAATAAGCGCTTTAAGCGGCGCTTCCGGATCTCCTTGAGGAGCAGGAACCTTTTCAACCACTTGTTCAAGGATATCTTCGATTCCAATACCAGCTTTCGCAGAAGCTAGGACTGCTTCAGAAGCGTCTAATCCAATAACATCTTCAATTTCATTGCGGACACGTTCTGGATCTGCACTTGGCAAATCAATTTTGTTAATAACAGGAACGATCTCCAAGTCATTGTCAATTGCTAAATATACATTCGCAAGTGTTTGTGCTTCAATTCCTTGAGCAGCATCGACAACTAGCACAGCTCCTTCACAAGCTGCTAAACTGCGGGATACTTCATAGGTGAAATCGACATGTCCCGGTGTGTCAATCAAGTGCAGTGTATAAATTTCACCGTCTTTTGCTTTATATTTAAGCTGGACAGAATTCAGCTTGATTGTAATTCCGCGCTCTCTTTCTAAATCCATCGAATCAAGGAGCTGGTCCTTCATTTCACGGGCTGTCAGCGCATTTGTCTTTTCTAATATTCTATCTGCTAAGGTAGATTTTCCATGATCAATATGAGCGATGATGGAAAAATTACGGATTTTTGATTGTCTTTTAAGCATTTCTTCTCTGTTCATCTAGTTCACTCCTACAATAATCGCGCATATACACTATTTCTGATTATAGCAGTGTGATGGGTAAGATTCAATGAAATTATCTGCAAGAAAAAGCATTCATAGACACTTTGTCAGCATTCAATGGATTTTTCGCACCTGCTATTATGGCTGTTCACCGCTGTCTTGGCCCTTATTCATAAAACCGCCCACCAAATCAACCCCTTTTTGCGCAAGGGAAGAAACACCGTCAGCGACTCCCTTCCCAATCCCTGAAAGAAGATTAAAGGTTTTCATCTCCTCCATCTGCTCTTTCTTCTTTTGCAGATCATGGCTTGTTACATCCGTCCCTAGTATCGACGCCTCTAACCCGCCCTGCTCATTGCTGATTGATAGTGCACTGTTAAAGTTTTTATCTTCATATCCTTTCAAGCTTAGGATACCCCCATTTGCCTGCTGCATGCCGAATAACACACACGCAAACATTAATAGCGCAATCCCAACTGCCCGCAAAGTAAACATCTTCACGTATTAACACCTCTTTCTAAAACGCAAGTTTAGCCGCCGTTCACACTTTCTGCTTTCCAATAGTACTCACTGAAAGCATCAGCTAACGCCTTCGATGTTCGATTTAATTCTTCAAATGTATTATCAACACCGCCGATTTCGACCAACATGCTGTTCTCTGATAAATCCTGATTAAATTTTCCGTTTGTATAAGCACCTTTTTTTAGAATGACTCCTCGAGACAGAGATTTATATTTTTTCTTTAAAATAGAGTGGAGCTCTTCAGCGAGCTGCTGATTTTTTTCAAAATTATTATTGTTTCCGCCGATGACGAAGGCGATTTTCGCATAATCTTTTCCGTCTATTGTCGTCGTTGTGTTTTTTCGTCTCTGGGAATCACGGTGCACATCTATTAGGTAGCTTAAATCCTTATTGTCAGTCATCGCCGCTGTTACTACTTCTCTTGAACCTTGATAGGATTGAGTATAAGTCCAGCCTTTTTTATCTAGCAGTTTTTGAATATCCTGTTTTTCGACTGTTGTGCCAATCCCCTTCATTTCCAGTTCTTCCTTGATGACATCCCCTAATTTTGTAATGTTAATTTTAGAATGCTGAGCTAAGTTAGGATCTGTGACTCCTTTGAGGTACGGCAAAAATGATTCTCGGTTATGGGAAAAGTATAGATAGACAATTTTTTTGTCGCCAGTTGTAGGAGCGGCCGCAGGTTTTTGTTTCTCTTGCTCTTCCAGTCTTTTAATTTCATCTGTCCGCTGCAATGCCGCTTCTTTTCCAGCCTCAATAAATGGCTGAGGAGGTGCTGATTCTAGAGGCAGGTTCGTATAATTGGTTCCATCCCCAGCTACTAGTATTTCACTGTCATATAAGGAAAAGGCGGGAAGCTCTCTTCCTAATAAACTGCGGGGATCATCCAAATTTATATTTGTTGCTAGTTTTATAAACACTTGGCTGAAGCTTGTATTTCTCTGTTCTTCTGACAGTACGGACAAAAAGTGATGATTTTCTGCACCAAGCAGAGAATAAAAGAAGCTCCCATCTATTTCGCTAGGCGATTTCTCAAGTAAGGTTGAACTCATATTCATTTCCTGCTTTACAGAAGAAATAGCAATTACTGAAATAAAAATTAAAATAAAAAGGATAAATAATACTGGCAGGATGTTCAGCGCATTAGCATTCCATATATAAACTTCTGGTTTTTTTCGTAGTGGTTTCATATTCACCTCTCCTAGCAAGTCTATTAATAACTATGTAAATGCTAGGAGAGATAGAACTAGTAATTTAAATAGGAATGCTAGATTTCTCTATTAAACGAACAAGCTTTCCTTATTAATGTGTATTAAATCCGGCATTATCTTGATTGATTGCACTGTGCAGTGCTGCATTCAGTCCGCTTGCGATGAGATTGGACATGTCTTCAATAAAAACATCGACTTCTTTCGGCGTGACCATCAAATTATGGCCAATTGGCGAAAGAACTTCATGAATAAGGCGGCGCTTCTCCTCTTCCGGCAGTGTGCCGATAATCCCTAAAAATGTTTTCCGATGGTGCTCCTCTGGTAAATCTTCGTCTGTCAGCACTCTTTTCTCCCCAAAGCTCAAACCAGCAGGCGCAAGTGCTCTGGACGGCCTGTCTCCTTCTCTAAGCTCCTTCCCAAAATGCTTCAGGATATAATCTATCGTGTCACTAGTAATGGAAACTGCATCAACTACTGTCGGAACGCCGATTGCTATTACAGGCCTGCCTAATGTATCTTCACTTAGCTCTTTCCGTTTATTTCCTACACCAGATCCAGGATGGATGCCTGTATCAGAAATTTGGATAGTAGAATTCACTCTATCAATACTTCTGGATGCAAGTGCATCTATTACGAGGACAAAGTCAGGATTTGTCTTTTCCACTACTCCTCTAATAATGTCACTTGTTTCAATTCCAGTCAGTCCCATGACTCCAGGAGAAAGTGCACTGACAGGTCTGTAGCCTTCTTCTACATTTTGCGGTTGCAATTCGAATAAATGCCTTGTAACAAGAATATTTTCGCAAACTTGCGGACCGAGTGCATCAGGGGTCACATTCCAGTTCCCTAAACCAACGACAAGACAGGAGGCATCAGCGGGAATATTGCTAGTAACAAGAAATTGAGAAAACTCTTTAGCAAACACTTTTTCTACTTCTGCTTGAAGCTTGCTATCCTGCTGGCGAATACCTTGAACTTCTAAAGTTAAGTATCTGCCTTTTTTCTTTCCAATCAGCTCCTCGCCTTTTTCCGTCACTTCCACATAAGAAACTTTTATCCCTTTTTCTTCTTTTTCTTTAATAATGACACCATCTAGTTGTGATTGATTTGGTTCTGTTTCAATAAGGGATTTCTGTGCTAGCGCCATGTCTGTTGCTTCAATGGCCAAATCTGTTCGGACGGCATACTTGCTTAAATCCAGCTGTTCACTCATACAGTTTCTCCCTTCATAGAAAGTAATATATTCTTATCATGCCCGTGCAGCAGCCAAAAAATTCATGGAGAAACAGACAGAAAAGGGAGGTTTTTTAACAGTTACAACAAAAAAATAGCTGTTAACGGTTCAAATTAAGTGGAGAGTATTGCATTATTAGAAACGGTTTGATAAAATATCATTTGTTCTTTAAGTTTTTTAGGAATGTAAAAATCGAGTTTATATATGATTCTCGATGCTTCTTTTTAGGAGGTGAACGTAAATGCCAAATATTAAATCTGCTATCAAACGCGTAAAAACTAGCAATGCTCGTAACGCTCAAAACACTACAGTGAAATCAGCAATGCGTACTGCTGTTAAAAAAGCTGAGGCTGCTATTGCTTCTGAAGATAAAAATGCTGCGAACGAAAGCTTTGCAGTAGCTGCTAGCAACCTAGACAAGGCTGCTGCTAAAGGTCTTATCCATAAAAATGCTGCTGCTCGTAAAAAATCTCGTCTAGCTAAGAGAAACAACGCGATCAACGCATAATAAGCACAAGCACAAACAAAATTGGCTATCCATTCGGTAGCCTTTTTTATTGCCGCAAATTAAAAACGCTGCCATCAAGGCAGCGTTTTTTTAGGTTTATTTAGCCTGTCCCAATTTAAATAGAATCATCTCAATAATCATTGTTTTATTCGCAGCGCCCGTCTTCATCTGGTAGTCGGCTTCAGCAAACATGCTGATACACCTTGTTAGCTCTTCATCAGTAAAGCGGTTAGCTTGGCCTGCAGCGAGCTTGACACGAAATGGGTGAACTTTTAAAACAGACGCAATTTGCTGTTGTCCGTAACCCGTTTTCGATAGTGCTTTAACTTGATAAATAAGTCGGAATTGGTTTGTGATAATTGCTAGCATTTTTAACGGCTCTTCATTTTGTTTCAATAAATCATAATAAATTCTTAATGCCTCATCAATTCGTTTGTTAATGATTTTTTCCACAAGCGCAAAAATATTTTGTTCCAATGATTTAGAAGCGAGTTCTTCCACTATTTCCTTGGTAATCAATTTAGAATCCTGTACATACAGCGCCATCTTATCTACTTCACTTGTTAAAAGGAACAAATTTGTTCCAGCAATGCTGAGCAAAGCTTCGAGGGCATCATTGTCCAGTTCGACTTTATTGTAGGATGCTCTTTGTTTCATCCAGTTTTTTAATTCCTGTTCATTTAATTTCTTAGCTTCTAAAATTTCTGCGGTTTTTTTTAGTTCTTTCGTAATTTTCTTCCGCTCATCAAGCTTTTCATAACTGCCTGTAAAGACAACAATCGTATAAGGAGAGGGCTCCTTTAAATAAGCTTCAAGTCTCTTTACATCATGTTCCACTTTCGATTTTGTCTTTTCACTTGTTAGAAAAAACGGGTTCTGCAGAATAACAACCTTTCTGTCTCCAAAAAACGGAATTGTTTCCGCATCTTCTATTGCCAGTTCAATACTGACTTCCTCTAAGTCGTATACAGACAGGTTAAAATCTTCTTCATCAGGATTTAAAGCTGTTTGAACCAATAATGTTCTTGTTTCATTTATTAGAAATGATTCCGGCCCATACATTAAATAAACAGGCGCAAATTCTTGCCTTTTAATTTTTTTCCAAATTTCTTGCATCAAAATTCTTCTCTCCGATCATGTCCTTTTACTTGCAAGGACAGCCTGATATTACATATCAAGCATGTTTTTAGCATCTATATTATATCGTAAAGAAGCATTTCTATTTTGACAAGCGTTAAACTAAAAAGCGGACAACTGTTTTTACGAAAAGCTCCAGCCTTCTTTGAAAAACTGGGAAGATGCTTTTCAAAGAAGGCATTCGCTTTTATAACAGCTGCCCGCTTTCAATCTATAATGAACGCAGCATATTAAGGCCTAGGATACTTAACATGCTCCGGTACACTAAGGTTAGTTTTTACACTCACCTATAGCTTTATATATGAAACTCAAATCCAAAACAGGAAAATTTCCGCTTTTGCATGGTAATCGAAATGTAAGTATTGCCCTAGGGATATTCACTATTTATTGCAGCTAATTTCCTCTGTTTTGTTATATGTTATGGCTGTTGCAAAAAAAAGGTGCCTTTTTTTTGAGAAAATTTAAAAGAAATGGTTCCATTCACATCTGTTCTCCACACAGTTATCTTTTTTGCTTGTAAACGTTTAAGCACCCCCTTATCCGGATGGCCGTAACGGTTGTTTTTTCCTGCTGAGATAATGGCAATATCAGGATTCACTTCTTCCAGAAATGCTTCTGTAGTGGAGGTTTTGCTGCCATGATGGGCTACTTTAAGTACATCTGTTTCTAGATTGGATTGTGCGGCAAGGAGCATTTCCTCCCCATTTTCTTCTATATCCCCTGTAAACAGCCATGACAGCCCTCCAATTTGTGCAGAAATGACAATTGATCCATCGTTCTCACCACTGCTGTTCACAGTATTCCTACCTGGTGCAATAATTTGAAAAACGGAATTTCCATTTGTCCAGCCATCTCCCTCTCCTACAAAAAAGACAGGAATATTTTTCTGCCTTGCCAGCTCCCATATTTCCTTTTCCTTATCATTTGGTTGGTTACTAGATTTAGGCATAAGAATCTGTTTAACTGGAATGCTCTTTATTAGCGCAACACTTCCGCCAATATGATCCATATCACCATGGGTAAGAACTAGCTTGTCAATTTTGGTAATTCCTTTGCTTTTTAAGTACGGAACTAGAGTATCTTCACCGACCTCATAACTATTCTCTCTTTCCTGCCATTCTTCTTTTTGATATTCCATTGTACCGCCTGTATCAATTATATATGTCCCCCTATTGAACGGCTCATTAATAAGAATACTATCTCCTTGTCCAACATTAATAAAAGTAACTTCCCCATATTTACTCCAAAATTCTCCTGTGTATTGAAATAAGAGCAAGCAAAAGGGGATTAAAAATGCACGTTTTCTCAAATGGGGCAATGCTTCATAAAGGCAGAAAAACACTGGTATGAAACAAAAATACAGTATCAATTCAAGATTGTTCGGTTTACCGAAAATAATCGTAATATAGGGAATGTCTGCTGTTTTTGTTACAAGCCAGTCTGACAGCTGACATATTTTGTCTATGGGGTAAAGAAAAGCTATGGTGACTTTAGGTAAAAGGAACGATAGAAAAAATACAAGGATGAAGTATGGGAGCAGAATCGAAAAAAGGGGGATATATACAAGGTTTGCAAAGAGTGACAAAGCAGGAAGCTCATAAAAATAACTCAATAGAAAGGGCAGCACAGAAAGCTCGCAAAAATAAGCAGTAAGCAGATATATTTTCACCGGCTGCTTTTCGCCTTTAAGAATAGACGTACTCAGCAATAAAAACAAGCTGACGATAAAGGACAATTGGAAGCCGATATCAGTCACAATTTTCGGAAACAGAAAAAGATAACCGAGGAACGCGATACTCAGCAAATCGATCGAGGAGTAACTCGATAGCCGCCACCTCCTCTGGAGAAGCATTAGGCTGGCAGTAGAGACCGCTCGGATAACAGAAGGACTTAAACCAGTCAAAACCGTATAGGCAGGCAATATAAGCAATATTATCGTGATGCTTTTCTCTTTCGTCATACCAACTCTCAACAGGAAATAATAACCTAATCCAATCAAAAGCAGGACATGAGAACCTGAGATGGCCAGCAAATGTACAATCCCTAATTTTTGATAGGCGTTTTGAATAGCACTTGCTATATAAACCCTGTCACCAAACAATAAAGCAATGGCAACTGGTGCCGTATTTTCGGAAAAAACGGCTTCAATCCAAGCGATTCCCTGCTCTCGTAATACTTTAATGGCAGACAGCAAATCGAAGCTAAGCTCTTTGCAGGAGGTGATATCCTTCACTTGTAATACCCAATGAATGGACTGCCTTTTTAAATAAAGCTGATAATCAAACATTCCTTCATTGGCAGCTGCTGCCGGCTGCGCTAATTGCCCTGATACCACACATGTTTTTCCAAGGAAAGACTGTTCCGTAACATCTAGCTTCTCTTGAAAAGTGTTTAATTGGTAATGAAGCAGCAGCTTCTCATCAGACTGATTGTCTTTTGCAACGGCTGTCCACTTGTCACCATCGATTTTAGTTGTTTCCATTATTGTCAGTGAAAAGTTTGTTTGGGTACTTTTTAAGGAGGAGAAATTATTTTTGACATCTAAATGGGCCCTGTAAAAAAAGATAGCACCTATAAAAACTAGTAATAATAATAAGGGGATTGTCCATTTCTTTACAATAATCAGGAAGAATATGAACACAATTAAAGCAAGAAGGAAGATAAGAGAGGAGAAATTCGCTAAAAGAACAGCCAGAAGTGCGGCTACGGCAAAATAGAGGATATTATTATAAAGAAAATTCATGATTATTTAGGGAGAAACTTCTTCTTTAAACAGAAGAAGTTTCTGTAGGTATGATGGAGAACAGTTCTTCTGCTTGCTTTTCTAATTCCTCAATTCCCTCGCTGTCTTCCCCGCTCTCTTTCAACTGATTCAGCAATTGCTTTACAAGCAGTTTCTTTTCCTTATGCTTCTCATCAAAAATAACCTGCTGTGCTTCTACCTTTTCAACATGCACATTTGCCTGTTGAAACAACTCTAGCGCATATGGATGGTTTTTATAGTCATGAGCATAATAAACAGTTTTTATGCCAGCCTGTACAATTGCCTTACAGCATTGCAGGCACGGAAAATGCGTAACATAAATATCTGCCATGGATGTCGCCACACCGAATTTAGCGCATTGTAATATCGCATTCATTTCTGCGTGAATGGTGCGAACACAATGATGATCAATGACATAACAGCCTTCATCAATACAGTGCACGCCTCCGGCAATGCTGCCATTATAGCCCCCGGCGATAATCCGCTTATCTCTTACAATCGTTGCACCAACAGCAAGCCTTGTGCATGTGCTTCTTAAGGCAAGCAATTCGCTCTGTGCCATAAAATATTCATTCCATGATAATCTATCCATTTAATACATTCACTCCTAGTAAAAGTTTAAAAAGTATCCTTATTAGTTTATATGCAAGAAACCATGGCGTCAATTTCACCTATCATACTAGTTCACTCTTATTAAATCCAATAACTTCTCCAACATCTTTTCTCCAATGCCGCTTATTTCCTTTAATTCCTCCTTCTCCTTAAAGCCGCCATTTTGCTCTCTGTATTCAATAATGGCTGCAGCCTTTGCTTCTCCGATCCCAGGCAATGTCATTAACTCCATGGCTGACGCCTCATTGATGTTTATCAAGCCGCCTTGCTCGTTTCCCCCACCAGCTGGAGTGTGAAGCTGCTCTTCCCCTTCTGTCGGAACGTAAACGACCATTTCATCTTTCAATCGCTCTGCAAGATTTACAGCATCACTTTCTGCATTCTCCGCGAACCCGTTTGCCCTTGCAATAATATCCATCACCCGTTCCCCAAGTTGCGCTTCATACAGACCTGGGTTATTTACAGCACCCTTTACATCGACAAAAATTTCTGTCTCATCCCCCGATTTCTCCTTATCCTCCACATCTGATACAGGCAACTCCTTTGCTGCTATTCCTAAGTTTTCTGTCTTATTGGCTGAAGTGATAAAGTGAAATACTAGCAGTGTGATAATTGCTGCACTAAGCAGCAGAACAAGTTTATGTTCTGTAATCCATTTCATTTCATTAATCCTCCTTTACAGGTATATTCTATTTGCAACTGTCATATCGTTATATGAGAAACCGCTCATTATAGGGGGGAAATAAACCGTGAAAATAGGAATGATTGGAACAGGTAATATGGGGAAGATTCTTATTGAAGCATTGCTTGACAGTAAGGCTATTTCTCCTGAAGATATGCTGATTCAAAACCGGACACTCGCAAAAGCATTTCAGATCAAAGAGGCATATCCGGCTGTCACAGTTTTAAAAACTGCCAAAAAAATTGCGGAAAGTGCTGATCTTATTTTTTTATGCGTCAAACCGCATGACATCTTTAGTGTAGCAGCAGAAATTACTCCACATATTTCATCCGATAAATGTGTTGTTTCGATTACTAGTCCTATCAACACAGAGCAGCTTGAATATATGCTGCCATGCTCTGTTGCCCGGATTATTCCGAGCATCACCAACAGGGCGCAATGTGGTGTGGCGTTATTTTCATACGGAAGCAAGTGCACACAAGAATGGAAGCAAGGATTAAATACACTGTTTAGTCACTTTTCCACTCCAATTGAGATTGAGGAGAATATTACAAGAGTTGCATCCGATATCGTAAGCTGCGGACCTGCTTTCTTCAGCTACTTGACACAGCGTTTTATAGACGGAGCTGTCGAGGAAACAGATATCGATGCGGAAACTGCCACAAAGCTAGCAAGTGAAATGTTAATTGGACTCGGTCAGCTGTTAAATAAAGGCTATTACACCTTGCCGACACTGCAGGCGAAAGTAAGTGTAAAAGGCGGAGTTACGGGAGAAGGCATCAATGTGTTAGAGAGAGAACTCGGAGATACGTTTAACCAGTTGTTTCAGGCGACACAACATAAGTTCGAAGAGGATTTAAAGATGGTGAAAAATTCGTTATTGATCAATAAACACCGATAGTTTCTTAGTTTGTATTTTCGAGATATAAAAGGATTTTCCTGCTTTTTTTTGTTTTTTTCCAGCCATGGATTTATACTTCATGGCTTCTTCACACTTAGATGTACATAAGAAAACACACCTATTAACTTTTAGGTGTGTTTTCCGCTTACTTCCGGCAATAAAAGAAGATTCTTTCCGCATCTTCCCCTAATTCTCCATCATGGAAATCTGCTGTTACCTTCAAAATAGAAAAGCCGGCATTTATTAGCCAACTGCTATATTGCTCAACAGAATAAGTCCGCTGAAAATGCAGTTCATCATAACGATCATATTTTTGGGAAGCCTCGTCAAGCTGGAAAAAAGATAAATCATGTTCCACACTGTCAGGATACTCCCCTTCATAACACAACCAGATGAGACTGACATCTTCATCATTTAGTGCGTATGTTTGGTTTTTGAACAAATGGTTCATTTTATATAAAGAATGAACATCGAACAAAAATAACCCGCCTTCATCTAAATGCTCATACACCCCTTTAAAGGTGTTTACCACTTGTTCTTCTGTTTGCAAATAGTTCAATGAGTCGCAAAATATACCGATAATATCAAATAAAGGCAGGTCTTCAAGCTCAGACATATCCTGCTCCATAAAAAACACGGAAAGTCCTTGTTCTGCAGCTTTGTTTTGGGCAACACTGAGCATATCAGAAGAGAGATCTGCTCCTGTTACCGTAAAGCCCTTTTCCGCCAGCCTGACAGACAGCTCCCCTGTTCCGCACGCTAGGTCCAGAAGCTTGCTGCCTTCAATTTGGTATTCCTCTTTTGCAGCTATCAGAATCTCAACCCACTTATCGTATGGAACGTCATCCATCAACCTGTCATATAGATAAGCGAATTTCTGATAACTCATTGTCCGATCTCGCTTTGAATATTTTCAGCCGGCGCATCGCCCCATAATCTTTCCAAGTTATAATATGTTCTTTCATCACGGTGGAACACATGGACAACAATATCCCCAAGATCTACAAGAATCCATTTTGCTTCTTGGTATCCTTCTAGTCGTTTTACAGGAACACCGATTTCTTCACATTTATCTTTAATTTCGCTGGCAATTGCTTGTACCTGCTTATCGGAATTACCATGGCAAATCACGAAATAATCCGAAACAAGAGAGATACCTTTCATATTTAATGCCACTATATTTTCTGCTCTTTTATCATCTGCTGCTTTAACTGCAGTCAGAAGCAAATTGCGTTCATCCATTTATTCAACCTCCGTTTTCATTACAATACTATTATACATCTCGAATGTCGCAGGAAAAACCGGCTGTCTGCGGCTCATTAAAAATGCTATTGTGTTGGTTACTGATTTCAAAAAAGCCTCATCCAAGCTAATCATCGCTAATTCCCTTACTTCATCCACTCCTGGAAAAACTCTTCCCGGTTCGATATAATCAGCTAAGTAAATGATTTTTTCAAGCTTGTTCATTCCAGGTCTTCCAGAAGTATGGTACTTAATCGCATTAAGCACTGCTTCATCTTTTATGCCCGCTTCCTTTTCCACTAAATAAGCTCCAACAGGTGCATGCCACAGCTCTGAATGGAAGGAAAGCAATCGATTATCCATATTCTGCTCTAAAATGATTTGTTTCATTTCTTCTTTAGGGCGAAATTTCGCATAGTCATGAAAAATAGCGGCTAATTCTGCCTTGGCCGTATCTTCATCATACCGGTTAGCCAGCTCAATCGCTGTTCCCATAACACCCATTGTGTGTACATAACGCTGTTCCGTCAATTGTTCCTTCACTATAAGAAGCGCTTGTTCACGATTCATATAATCTATTCTCCTTAATGTATCGTTCCACTTCATCCTTAACTAGAAACGATATTGTTTCTCCCTGTAAAAGGCGGCCTCTGATTAGTTTAGAGGAAATGTTGACATCCGGTACAGCTACATAAGTGACAGGATAATTTGTATCATTACTGTAATTCGGTCTGTTCACACTTATAAATCTAACCAGTTTAAGCAATTCTTCTATCATATACCATTTTGGCAAATATTCAACCATATCTGCTCCGATAATAAAATGAAAGTCAAAATCCGGATACATCTCTTTTAATATCGTCATCGTATCAAATGTATAGGACTTGCCTTCCCTGTCCATCTCGATCGTCTGGACATGGAAACCTTCCTTGTCTTGAATAGCCAGCTCAAGCATCTTAAGACGGTCTTCATTTGATACGCTCCCTGATTTCAGTTTATGCGGAGGCTCATGATTTGGCATAAACCATATCTCATCTAAACTTTCATGATGCATGACTTCATTTGCAATGATAAGATGACCAATATGGGGAGGATCAAAAGTGCCTCCCAATATTCCAATCTTTTTTTTCAAGATTATCGCCTCTTCTAACCCATTATGATGGTAAGTTAATGGTTTTGTTCTCTTTTGATTCCTTGTAAAGAACAATTGTTGAACCGATCAGCTGAACAAGCTCAGCCCCAGTTCCTTCTGCAAGCTCACTAGCCACAACATTCTTATCTTCTTCACAGTTTTGAAGGACACTCACCTTAAGAAGCTCTCTTACCTCAAGCGCCTCTGCGATTTGTTTAATCATGTTTTCATTGACTCCGCCTTTTCCAACTTGAAAAATTGGATTCAAGTGATGTGCCATTGCACGTAGATATCTTTTTTGTTTTCCTTTTAGCATTTAATTGCCTCCTAGTTGTTTCCATACATTTTTTCTCATTCTGTCTGTGTCCGGCATAAGACCGATCCACTTCTCAAAGGCTAATGCTCCTTGATATACAAACATCTCAATTCCATTTTGAACAATCGCCCCGCGCCTACTGCCTTCTGTCAGAATCTTAGGCTCTAGAGGGTTATATATTATATCACTTATAAGAGCATTTTCTTTTATATTTTCAACATTTAACGGGGTTTCATCAACATTTGGAGACATGCCGATAGAAGTTGTCTGGATAATTAAGTCGTATTCACCAAGCTGCCTTTCTGCTTCTTCCCGTTCAAGTATTGCTGTCTTAACCGGAAACGGACAAGAGCTTTTCAAGCTTTGCGCATTTCCAACAGTCCGATTTGTGATATCAATCGTTTCTACTCCATAATGGGCCAGCGTAAAATAAATGGCTCTTGCTGCACCGCCAGCTCCTATCATCAATGTTTTTTTATCCTTAATGTCAGGCATGACCTTAAGAATACCAGTAAGATATCCAGATCCGTCTGTATTATAACCAATCCATCTCCCCTGCTCGTTCACAACCGTGTTAACAGCACCAATTGCTTTACAAAGTGGGTCGAGTTCATCCAAAAAAGGGAGGATATCCGTCTTATGGGGAACGGTCACGTTAAAACCTGAGACACCGTCTTTCTTAAGCAGTTCAAGCCCTTTTTCAAGCTTTCCCTTTTCTATATGAACCCTATCATATTGGGCATCGATTTGATAGTGCTGGAACAAGTCGTTATGCATAAATGGTGACATGGAATGTTTAATTGGATCACCAATAACCGCAAACCTCTTCATATCCACTCTCTCCCGTATTTTCTCTTCTCTTTATTTAAATAAGCGACTTTCTAATCATTGCATGTACACCTTGGGGAACATGCACGGAAACTTTAATGTTTGGTTCGTTGACAGTGATCCAGCCTAAGCCAGAAAATACGATATCTGTTTTTGCTTCCCTAATAGTGAAATCATGCTTCACAAGCTTAGGAAAATGGTCCATTTCGTCTCGCTTCGGCGGTGTCAGCATTTCACCGGCATGTTTTTCATAGAGAGCATCTGCATTTTCCGTCTTTGTGCGGTGTATGTCAAGCTCATTAGAGAAATAACAAACAAATGAATTCCGATCTCCGCTTGTGAAATCAAAGCGCGCCAAACCGCCAAAAAACAAAGTTTGTCCTTCATTAAGCTGAAATACTTTTGATTTTATTTCTTTTTTCGGTGTAATGACTTTTAAGTCCCGCTTATCGACAAAATGGGCCATTTGGTGATGGTTGATAATCCCAGGAGTATCAACCAGCGCCTTGCCGTCTGCTAAAGGAATCTCGATAATATCGAGAGTTGTCCCTGGAAAATGGGATGTTGTGATAACATTTTCTTCTCCTGACACCTCTTTCAGAACAGAGTTTATAAACGTAGATTTGCCGACATTCGTACAGCCCACCACGTAAACGTCTTTTCCTTCGCGATGAGATTCAATAGCTTCCAGTACCTCTTTAATACTTTGCCCTTTTTGTGCGCTTACTAAAAAGACATCCGCAGGTCTTAACCCCAGATCTTTTGCTTCTTTTTTCATCCAGTTGATCACTTTTTGCTTGTTAACAGACTTTGGAAGTAAATCAACCTTGTTCCCTATTAATAATACTTTATTCTTTCCTGTAAATCGATGAAGTCCTGGAAGCCAGCTTCCATTAAAATCAAAGATATCAACAATCTTTACAATCAGGCTGTCGCTTCTGCCAATTTCGTTTAAAATTTTCAAGAAATCATCATCTGTTAATGATACATCCTGAACTTCATTATAATGCTTTAAGCGGAAACAGCGCTGGCAAATAACCGTCTCTTTCTGCAAAGAAGAGGCAGGTGCATACCCAAGTTCTTCTTTATTTTCTGTTTGAATGGAAACTCCGCATCCAAAGCAATGTATTCTTTCAGTCACTTATTAATCCTCCCATGTCAATTTTCCTTTTCTCCGGAACCAATTCAATATTCTTCTTTCAATTTTTCTGTTTATCCTTGTCGCAAAACCATCTGTTTGGGCAACAGGCACAACTAGAATAGTATGAAAGCCGCTGCGGTTCCCGCCAAGAACATCTGTAAGAAGCTGATCTCCTATTACGACTGCTTCTTCTTTACTTAACTTCATTTCTAAAAGCGCTCTGCGAAAGGCTTTCCCCATCGGTTTTCTGGCCGCAAAGATAAAAGGAATGTTTAAAGGATCAGAAAAAGACTTTACTCTTCCTTCCTTATTATTTGATACGATTGTAACTTTTATATTGTTTTTCTTCATATCTTCGAACCACTCTATTATCTTTGGTGTCGCCAAAGGGCGGTCCCATTCAACAAGCGTGTTGTCAAGATCTGTAATAATTCCCTTTACTCCCTTTTCTTTCAGAAGTTCTGGTGTTATTTCGAATATATTTTTGACAAACTGATCAGGCAAAAAATTATTTAACAATGATTGACACCTCTTTTATCTACTAGTTGATCAGAAATTATTTGCATTTAAGGTTTTTCACGTTGTATGTATGTCACACTGATTATTTTCCATCCGAAAAACAATTTTAATGAAAGTAATATTATACCTTTTTCTACCCGTGAAAAGAAGTTTATGTCTGTTTTTTTTTATATTCTAAAAATATTTTTCGACAAAAATCGCAAAATTCCGCATTTGTGGATAACCTTATTCACATTATACCCTTTGTTATAATAAACATCTTTATACTTACAAACAACTTAACCACAGGTTATCCACCATAGATTGTGGATAAGAGAACAGTTGTTCTAAATGTTTATTTTTGTTAAAGTTAGGTTACTAGATAATATATTCACTAACCGTTTACAGAATTTACAAAATATGGATTGGAGGTGATTTCCTGACATGCGCAAACTGTCAGATGAATTGTTGATTGAGTCATATCATAAGGCTAGGGAATTGGATTTAAGCCCTGAATTTATACGTCTCATTGAAACAGAAATCCACCGACGTTCATTAAGCAATAAGATAAAAGTTTCCTCCTAACCCGCCTATCGCGGGTTTTTTTTATTCTGTGCATTTAGCTTTTTAATTCGCCGATAAGCTCTCCCATTTTAACTTGGAAAGGTGCTTTTATATCTTCCCGAAGTTGAAATGCATCTTTTTCAAACAACAGAATAACGGTTGATCCAAAAGAAAAATAAGCAATTTCCTCACCCATATCAACCATATTTTGCTGATGACTTAAAATAATAGAGTTGATGAACATTGCTCCTACCTTAACGACCGCAACATTATGGCTACTATTTGTTTTCACTTCCGAAATTGTTCGGTAGTTTTTAGAAAGAGGATTTTTTCCGTATTTTAAGCCATATTTATTAACAGGGTATGATTTTTCTCCTGCAGTCCATTGCTTAACTATTTCTCCGGCAACAGGACTGTGAATGCGATGATAATCACTTGGGCTCAAATAGAAGATCAAATAAGTACCGTCCTCATAATCTCCTATTGTGTCGTCTTTGTCCAGCATCTCTTCAATGGAGTATATCTTGCCTTTCACTGTAATTGTTTTGTCTTTTTTAATTTTGCCGATGTCTTCAATAACAGCATCAACAGGACTTATTACACCATTATGCTTGTTATGTATTGCCCTGACGCCAGATTTTAACTTTCTAACAAAAAATTCATGAAGATTCGAAAACGATTCAACACTTTCTTCCGCTTCCCCAAGGTTTATTTGGTATACTTTGGAAAAGGAAGGGATCACCTTGGTGCTGATTTTTGAATGAGCAAATTTTTTTATCAGCATAGAACTCCACCTGCTGTTAGTCAGTTCTATTAATAATCGGTAAAAAAACTGTTTCAACGAAGAATCCTCCAGTAAATTGTAAATTTTTCTTTACGAACAATCATATATTACATTAAAATTAAATATTATTATATAAAAAATAAAGTTTGTATGAAATAAATTTCATACGAGGAGTGAATGGGATGTTTCTACATGAAGTGATAGAACAAACCGCAAAAAAGCTAAAGGCACAGATTGCCAATTTCCTTACCCTGACAAATCTAGGTCTTGGCGGGTTTTCCATTATTTTCAGCTTAAAGGGCCAAATTCAGCTTAGTCTTTTATTAATATTTATCGCTGCATTAGCAGACAGGTTGGACGGAATGGCTGCACGCAAGTTCCAAATCGAATCAGAATTAGGAAAGCAGCTGGATTCTATGAGCGATATCATTTCTTTTGGAGTTGCTCCAGCATTGTTGATTTACCAGGCAGTTTTGTTTGAATTTAATGCAGTCGGTTCTTTCTTTGCCGTCTTGTATATTTGCTGTGGCGCATTTCGTTTGGCGCGATTCAACATTACAGAAAACAACGGCTTTTTCACTGGTTTGCCGATTACAGCAGCTGGGTGCATCATCACCTTCTTCAGCCTGGGTATAAACTATGTTCCGCCTCAAATGTATTTGTTTCTTCTTCTGATTTTATCTGTTTTAATGATCGCTAATTTCAAATGGAGAAAAATATAAAAGGATGCCTGCAGGCATCCTTTTTCCATTTACCTAGTTAACTCCATAAATTCTTCCACATCTTCTATGCATACTTTTATGGCGCTTTCCCAAAAAGCATCATCTGTTAAATCCACATTTAAATGCTTTTTCGCAAGCTCCTCAACAGACATGCTTGCCGTGTCTTTCAATAGGGCAATATATTTCCTTTCATATCCTTTTCCTTCTTGAATGGCTTTGGCGTAAATGCCAAGAGAAAATAAATAGCCGAATGTATATGGGAAGTTATAAAAAGGAACTCCTGTGATATAAAAATGCAGCTTAGAGCCCCAGAAGGACGGATGATATTCTGCCAATGCATCTCCGAAAGCTTCTTTTTGCGCATCTGTCATAAGCTCATTTAGTCTTTCCTTGCTTACAAGCCCTTTGCGTCTTTCCTCATAAAATCTGGTCTCAAAGAGAAAGCGTGCATGTATATTCATTAACAAGGCAACAGACCGCTGAATTTTATCCTCTAACAGACTGATTTTCTCTTCTTTAGTCTTAGCGTTTTTCACAGCAGCATCTGCGACAATCATCTCAGCAAGCGTAGAAGCTGTTTCTGCCACATTCATCGCATAATTGCGGTTCAGTGTATGCATATCCCTCATTGCATATGTATGGAAGCCGTGCCCCAGCTCATGTGCTAATGTGGATACGTTAGACGGCGTCCCAGAGTATGTCATAAAAATTCTTGATTGCCCGCTTTCAGGAAAGTAAGTATGGAAGCCTCCTGGTCTTTTTCCGTGTCTGTCTTCTGCTTCAATCCATGCGTTCTCAAAAGCCTTCTTAGCAAAACCAGTCATTTCCTCCCCAAACTTCTCAAAGTGATTGAGAATGAATTCTGCACCCTCCTGATAACTCATCTTTGATTCAGTCTTGCCAATCGGAGCATCAACATCATACCAAGTCAGCTTATCTATGCCGAGCATCTGGGCTTTCCTATTTAGGAATTCAACGAAAGGCTTCTTATTATTGCTGATTACCCTCCACATTGCTTCAAGCGTTTTTTCTTCCATTCTGTTATATTCAAGAGGCTCTTTGAGCACATTATCCCAATTTCTCATTTCATATGTATTTAACCGGAATCCAGCAAGATGGTTTAATGTCTTCGCCAATACAGCACCTTTCTCATCCCAGGCCTTTTCCCATTCAGCAAAAACCTTCTTGCGCACTTTTCGATCTGGATTGGAGAATTTATTCGCTGCCTGCCCTACAGACAGAAACGTTACTTCACCATTTTCTTCAAATGGGATTTGTATACTGCCCACAACTGTATCATACATTTGTCCCCAGCCGTGATAGCCGTCAATACTAAGCTTATTGATTAGCATTTCTTCTTTTTCGGAGAGCTTCTGCCTGGCATTTGTTCTTCTTTCTGTAAGAACGAAAGACAGTTCTTTCAGCTCTTCATCTTTAAGCAGAATCGCCCATTGCTTTTCCTCATATTGCGATAATTTTCCGTCAAATATGGTTAAAACATTCTGAAACTTGGCACTAAGCTCCGTTACCTTCCCCCTTAGGGCATCTGCCTCTTTATCATTCATGTTTTGCGCCTGCAGACAGCTGACGAATGCGCCTGCTTGACGGATTTTTTTGACAGTTCCTTCAAACAGGAAAATAATATGCCGCACCGTCTCCCTTTCGGCTGCTCCATCCATTGGAACATATTTACCTACAGCCCTTGCAAATTCTTCTATATTACTTCCAGTTTCATCAAGATGTTGTACAAATGTTTGCGAACTGCTTCCTCCAGGAAAAAAAACATCCAAATCCCATACATCAGAAAACGTTTTGTTTGTCAAAGTTATGCGCCCCCTTTATTACTTCTTATATTATTATAGTTTTATTATTAAAAAATTTCTATCTATTATAATAGAAGAAAGCAAAAACGATACTAACCAAAATATGTTTTCAGCAAAAAAAATCATTTGCCTAAAGGATGGCAAATGATGAATAATCACGCTTAATAGAAACAGTTGCCAAATGCCCAAATTCCCCAAAACAAAATAATGATAATAAACAGAACAATCAATAATGCATACCATGCTCCGTATCCTTGCTGTGCACCATAGCCGTATCCAGCTTGAGGCGGGTAGCCACCAGCTAAAAACGGTGCCCCTGGCACGGATTGATATGGGTAGCCGAATGCTGTCATAATGAAACCTCCCCTCCCTATTAACCTATTCGGCAGATAGCCTGGTGGGTTAGGCGCCAGTCCTATTTTTTATTGATTTTCTATGCTCATAAAAAAACTTGAGTCTTTATAAAAGACCCAAGCACTGTAGTTTTATGATTCTGTTAAAATGATGGTTGCATAGCCTGCATCCTTGGCTCTGTCTTCCATCGCTTCCGCATTTGCACGATTTGCAAAAGCTCCGATTTGGACTTTATACAGATTGTCCCTAAACAATACTGCTGCCTCAAGCCCATCTCGTCTTGCTTGTTCTGCTAAGCTGTCTGCATTTTCTTTATTCCTGAAGGCTCCGATTTGCACCTTATATAGATCTCCAGAACCGCCGCCGCCTGTATCTTTTTTGTTTAGGTTAAAGGCATCGGCTATGCCTTCTGCATGTCCTCTTGCCAATGTGGAAAGGAAAGAAGCGCTTTTCAGTTTATTTGCATCCGTTGCATTGTCAATAAATCCGTTTTCTGTCAAGATAGCCGGCATATTAGTTTCTCTTAGCACATGGAAATTCGCCTTTTTCTTACCGCGGTCGCTCCAGTTAGATAGGTTGATTATACGATTATGAATTGCCGTCTGGTATGTCGTTGTTGGAGCACCAACTCCAGTGTAAACATAGCTTTCAAATCCTACCCCCCCGCCTGCATTTACATGAACAGATACAAAATAGTCAGCTCCCCATGCGTTGGCAGCATTAGATCTTTCTGAAAGGCTGACCGTTTCATCAGAGGTTCTGCTCATCCTTACTGTTACATCTTCGTATTCACTGACAAGCATATCTCTAATCATTGTCGCAATTCGCAATGTGATATCCTTCTCCTGAATTCCATTTCCCACAGCTCCTGGATCAGAGCCGCCATGGCCTGGATCAATAAATATTTTCGCCATTATAATTCACCACCTTACTATTATTATAGAAAGGCGGTGAATCATTGCTTGTACGTATGACTAATTTGTAATTAAAACAAGATCCTTTTCCATCCTGTCACTAAACAGAACGGTTTCCCTAATACTTCCGTCATCCGCTTTGTAGTACATTGATTTTCTAATGATGTTACTCTCTGAGAAGCTTATAAAAATAATTCTTTCAACTGAATCTTCCGTAAGACCATTTATATCGACAGCATCCATTTCGGCTGGATAGCTGTAATGGTTGACTGTACACAAATCAAAACGCCACACTTCATTTCCATTCATAGCGTCTGTCATTGACTTGTAATCCCCTAACTGCAACGCCTCTATATCAGCTTTATTATGAAGGTTTTTCAGTGTTGCTTTCCACTCATTATCACTGCGTTCACATGTATCCTCAATGCCTGCCTTCACGTCTTTCGCCTCCTGTAAAGGCGAGATGATGGCAGTAATTAACACGGATAAAAAAAGCAGCTGTTTCAATAGCATTTAGTCTTCATCCTCCTACTGGGTAGTTCTTACATATCCGCTTATACGCTTATTTATATTTCAAAAACATTACTATTATTATATTTTATTTACAAATTGCGAATTTTTTTCAGGAGGGAAAATCAGCTGAAGTGTAGGGCATGTACTTTTTAAAGAATATGTGTTTACGAACCAATAAATGATAATATTTTCCTTTTCATCAAACTATCCTACCATTCCTGCCACATAGTAAGAATATGTAGGAAGGACATGCATAAATATGTAAGGAAGGAGGAGAGAAAATGAAGAAACGCCTTGCAGCAATCGTTGTAATTGTTCTGCTTGCCTTTATTGCATATGTGGAGACACCTACTGCGAAGATTAATGAGGATTATGTTTATTTTTATGGTGAGACAACGGAAAGTGAACCGGCAAGCACGTCTTCGGAGGTGTATGGAGCGCCAGAATTAGAATATAAATTAGAAGATACGCAGGTAGAGGATGGATTTGTTGTAGAAACATACAGAGAATACGAGATTTATAAGAATCGTGAGGGTGAAGTTGTTAAAAATGTTCCTACTTCTAATCGGGAATATTTAAGATACAAGCAATAGAAGTTTCGTTGTGACAAAAAAGAGGGCTGCACGAAAGACAGCCCTTTGTTTAGAGGCTAATCCTGCCCCTTTCTCCGTTTTTCCTTTTCCGCCCTGTAAAATTCATGGAACATCTTCATTAGCGCTCTTTTTTCAATACGGGAAACATAGCTTCTTGAAATACCAAGCTCTTTAGCAATTTCCCTTTGGGTTTTTTCCTTTTTTAAGTCTAGCCCGAATCTGCCGACAATAACTTCTTTTTCCCGTTCATCCAACACATCGATATACTCTTTCACCTTTTCCAGCTCCATATTCAATTGAATCGTATTCACTACATCTTCGGATTCCGACTTTAATACATCGATTAAGCTGATTTCATTTCCTTCCTTATCCTGACCAATCGGATCATGCAAGGATACATCTTTTTTTGTTTTTTTCAGTGCTCTTAAATGCATAAGTATTTCGTTCTCAATACATCTTGCTGCATATGTGGCAAGCTTCGTTCCTTTCCCTTCCGAAAAGCTTTCTATTCCCTTTATCAACCCAATTGTTCCGATAGAGATTAAGTCTTCCGAATCCTCGCCTGTGTTTTCAAACTTCTTCACAATATGTGCAACAAGCCGCAAATTATGTTCTATCAACATATTCCGTGCATGTGAATCTCCCTCTGCCATCAGTCTTAAGTACTTCTTTTCATCTGATGCAGACAACGGCTGGGGAAAGGCGTTATTTTTTACATAGGACACAAGAAATAACAGTTCTTTTACTAAAAGCCCGAGTGAATAAATTATCCCAGACATATTTCCACCTCCACTTTTGCCTATACTCCATTACTATGTAAAGGTCGAGGATGTCTTGCATGTCCTCGCTCGAATATTAATAGGAAAATATCCATTAATTATGTTTACGATAATCTGCCGCAGGGTATAAAGGACATCCTAAAAAAGTATAAGCAGTCATTAAAGCGGAATTATATTTTTAGAAAAAAGGTAAATTAAAAGAGGATTTTTCTTTCCTTGGCTGGAAAATAGGAATAAAATGGGCTTATGCGTTTTTTTAACAATAATTGGACAACTTTTCGATAGGAGAGGTGCAGATGGATACAAAATATTTAGACCTGCTAACAGAAAAATACGATAGTGAAGAAAAAGTAGTGACAGAAATAATAAATTTGGATGCCATTTTAAACCTGCCAAAAGGGACTGAGCATTTTGTCAGTGACCTGCATGGGGAATTCCATGCGTTCCAGCACGTCTTGAGAAACGGCTCTGGAAATGTAAAGGAAAAGATTAAAGAATTGTTTCATGAAGAGCTTTCCAAAAAAGAGATGGACGAGTTTGCTACACTTGTTTACTATCCTGAGGAAAAGCTCCAGCTTGTTATCAACTCATTCGAGTCAGACCAATTATTGTACGAATGGTATGTGGAAACGATTGAAAAGATGGTTCGCCTAGTTTCCTATGCTTCTTCCAAATATACTCGTTCTAAGGTTCGCAAGGAGCTGCCGAAGCAATTCGTGTATATTATTGAAGAGCTGCTGTATAAAAAAGACGAACTCGACAATAAAAAAGAATACTACTCAAAAATCCTCCAAAGAATCATCTCCCTTGGTCAAGCAAGCAAGCTTATTACAGGGTTAGCATATACGATTCAAAGACTGGTAGTGGACCATTTGCATGTAGTTGGCGATATATACGACAGAGGCCCTCATCCTGATAAAATTATGGAAACCTTAATGGACTATCATTCTGTTGACATTCAGTGGGGAAATCATGATGTTTTATGGATTGGTGCATTTGCCGGCTCTAAAGTATGCCTTGCCAATATTATCCGCATATGTGCACGCTATGACAACCTTGATATTATTGAAGATGCTTATGGCATTAATTTAAGACCATTGTTAAATCTTGCAGAGAAATATTATGAAGATAACCAAGCCTTCCGTCCGAAGCTGAATGCTAAAAGGGAAGAAATTGGCGAAGAGAATATCCTGCAAATCACTAAAATCCACCAGGCTATCAGCATGATACAATTTAAATTAGAGCAGCCGATTATTAAAAGAAGACCAGATTTTAAGATGGAGCACCGTCTCCTTTTAGATAAAATCGATTTCAAATCAAATACGATTGTTTTGCATGGTAATACCTATCAACTTGAAAACACTTGTTTTTCAACCATTGATCCATCTGATCCGGCAAAGCTTTTGCCTGAAGAAGAACAAGTTTTAGAAAAGCTGCTTTTTTCGATTCAACATTCTGAGAAGCTTGCAAGACATATGACTTTCTTAATGAAAAAAGGCAGCCTTTATTTAAAATACAACGGCAACTTACTGATCCATGGCTGTATTCCGTTAAATCAAGATGGCAGTATGAAAACAATGGAGCTAAACGGCAAAGAGTACAGCGGCAAAAAGCTGCTTGATGTGTTTGAGAAATACTTGCGCGAAAGTTTCTCTCATCCTGAAATAACGGATGACCTGGCAACAGATATGATTTGGTATTTATGGACAGGCGAAAATTCCTCGCTGTTTGGAAAGAAAGACATGACTACCTTTGAGCGCTATTTCATCAAGGAAAAAGCGATACATAAAGAGCAGAAAAATCCTTACTATCAGTTAAGGGAAGAAGAAGCAACTTGCAGAAGAATCCTTGAGGAATTCAACATGAATCCTGATCACGGCCATATTATCAACGGGCATACGCCTGTTGAAGAAATAAACGGAGAAAATCCGATTAAGGCTAATGGAAGGATGATTGTTATTGACGGCGGCTTTTCCAAAGCATATCAATCTAAAACAGGGATAGCAGGCTACACCCTTCTTTACAACTCATATGGCATGCAGCTAGTGGCACATAAACGTTTTATTAGCAAAGAAGATGTTCTTCAGACAGGAACAGACGTCCTTTCTGTCAAAAGAGTTGTAGACCGAGAGCTGAAGCGAAAACGAGTTATGGAAACAAACATAGGAGAGAAATTGCTCGAGCAAAGAGACGACCTCCAGCATCTTCTCGAATACAGGTACAAAGTGAGATAATTAGAAGCTCATGCATCACTATGATGCATGAGCTTTTTTCATTGAGATTTCTTGCCGATTCTTTCTAACCACCACTTAAATTCTGCCGAAAGCAACAAAATAAATATATGCATATAGCCTTCTCCTTTTAAGTTTCGTTAGGTGGAGTCCTTCTCCACCCACAGGATTGATTGACGCCTTTGCAAAATGATAATCATATTTGTTCACCCTTTCTTTTTTCTTTTATTAAACATTATAAATATCGATGATGTGACATATGTTTGTCTTTCTGCTCTTCCATTAACTTTTCAATTCTTGCTTGATGCAAATGTTCCTCTGTACTTACTTTCCGCTTGCGAATAATGAGGGTAAAAAACAATAGATTCAGTGTCATTTATACCACCTCCTTCTTAGTCGTACTTTTCTTACTTAAAACATATTTCTGGGAAAATCACCTAACAGCAATTGCTTTTGGTTGTTTTCTTCTATTAATTGCTCCATTAGCAAATCATGCATATGTTGCTCATGCGATTTTTGATTTTTTTTAATCGTTATCGACATAAATAGAATATTCAGTGTCATTCGCTCACCCCCTTTACGTTGCCATCTCCATTATTTAACTAAAATGTAAATTTTTAATTAAAAAGGCGCAAAAAAAACCGCAGTTAATCTAGGCTCCTGCGGCACGTTTTAAAAAAAGGCATATAAAAAACCGCAGGGACAGAATTCACCTGCGGTTGGATAGGCTATTATAATGAATTAGCTATTCCAAATTATCACTGGTTGAATTCGTGCATAAACATATTGAGTTGTCATTTTGCCTGCTGCTCCGATAAATACGTTTTGCATATCATTCAACCTCCTTTTGAAATAGTTTTTACATTGGCAATTATATCCTCGATTTCCAGTTTTGTAAACCCCTTTTTCCAGATATGGGTTTTTTATATTAAAGTTTTTGAATAATAGGTTTAATGCTTGTATTTAAAGGGCATAAAAAAAAGAGCATGATTTTCTCATCCTCTTTGTAGCATATATATTTTATTACATATCGTTATCTGTCATATCACTGATCATTTTTTTGTATTTCTTTACTTTAGCGAAAAAGAAAATAGATGTACCTAATGTTAAGACTGAAGTAATTGCCATCGCTTCATCATGCCATTTCACTTCATGAACAGCCGGAACGATAACCCCTAAATAAAAAAAGACTCCAACAGCTAGCAAAACAATGGCAAATCGTTTGTAGTCTGCCAATTTACCCGACAAGTCCTTCAACGTTTTCTCCATTTTTATCCCTGCTTTCTACTTTTCTATAACTCTACTGTACCATAAGCATGGTCGTCTTTTCTTTAGCAATTGATAGCATGTTAGGAAAATAATAACAAGAAAAAAACTGCCTTCTATAAAAGGCAGTTTTCTTCTTATTTTAAGCCTTGTTCCAAATCCTCTAACAAGTCCTCTACGTCTTCTAAACCTACTGAAATGCGGACAAGTCCATCGGTAATGCCAAGTTCTGCTCTTCTTTCTGCTGGAATAGATGCATGCGTCATTTTTGCTGGTACAGATATTAGACTTTCCACTGCCCCAAGACTTTCTGCTAAAGTAAAATACTTTACTTTGCTAAGAAGCTTATCGGCATTTTCTGCACTGCCAACATCAAAGCTGATCATTCCGCCAAAACCTGACGCTTGTTTTTTACTGATTTCATGATTTGGGTGTGTTTCCAGTCCTGGATAGTACACTTTAGATACAGCAGGATGCTTTTCAAGGAATGTGACGATTTCGCTGGCGCTTTTTTCATGTTCCTCCATTCGAATACCTAACGTTTTCATTCCGCGGATTAACAGCCATGAATCATGCGGTCCAAGCACTCCTCCAGTGGAATTCTGAATAAAATGCAAATCTTCTCCTAGTTTCTCATTCTTAACTGCAACAAGACCTGAGACAACATCGCTATGGCCGCCTAAGTACTTTGTAGCACTGTGTAAGACGATATCTGCACCGAGTGTTAATGGTGTTTGCCAATATGGTGTGGAGAAGGTATTATCAACAATCGTTACTAATCCAAGCTCCTTCGCTGCAAAGGAAGCTGCTTGAATATCAGTGATTTTCAGCAACGGATTTGTCGGTGTTTCGATATAAAGTGCCACGGTATTTTCTTTTACTGCTTCTTTTATATTGTCGATATCGCTCGTATCAATAAAGGTAGCTTCTATTCCAAATTTATTAAGCACCTTTGTTATTACCCGAAATGTGCCACCATAAACATCATCTGTTATTAAAATATGATCGCCTTGTTTAAACAGCATTATAACCGCCGTAATAGCTGCCATTCCGGAGCTAAATGCAAATCCCCTAGTTCCGTGCTCTAAATCCTTTATAAGCTCCTCCAGGGCGTGGCGGGTAGGATTGCCTGTTCGTGAATATTCAAACCCTTTATGATTGCCTACTCCTTCTTGCTTATAAGTGCTGACTTGATAAATTGGAACATTGACAGCACCTGTATGCGGATCTCCTGGTATTCCTCCGTGAATGAGCATCGTTTTGCGTTTCATTTAAATTCCTCCTTCAAAAATCTTTTTACTTATATAGCGGTCGCTGCTGTCCGGTAGGATTACAACTATATTGGTGCCTGGTGCAGCTAGTTTCGCTTCTGCCAAGGCGGCATATAGGGCTGCCCCTGAGGAGCTTCCCACAAGCAGGCCTTCCTTAAGCGCTGCCTCATTCACCTTTAAAAAGGCATCGCTATCACTGACTGTATAAATTTTATCAAAGTAAGCTGGGTCCATATAAGGTGGCAGAAACTCCATCCCAATCCCTTCTGTTTTATGAGGGCCAGACTTCCCGCCATTTAGGATCGATCCTTCTGGCTCGACAATAACCGTTTTTATTGAATGTTTTTGTTCTTTCAAATATCGGGCGGTACCCATAAATGTACCGCCCGTACCTGCACCTGCAATAAAAACGTCAATATTGCCTTCGAGCTGTTCCCAAATCTCCGGTCCAAGTGTCTGGTAATAGGTGTCTGGGTTTGCTTCGTTTTCGAATTGGCCTGGAATAAAGGAATCGGGAATGCTTTTTTGCAGCTCTTTCGCCTTTTCAATCGCACCAGCCATTCCTTTTGCTGTTGGGGTATGGACAATTTCTGCTCCTAATGCCTTCATAACTTGCTGTTTTTCCAAGCTGAATTTTTCTGGCACACAGACGATTACTTTCACATCTTGATTTAATGCTGCAAGAGCCAAGCCGATTCCTGTATTCCCTGCAGTCGGTTCAATAACCGTTCCGCCTTTCTTCAGCTTCCCTGTCTCAAAAGCATCTTGGATCAACTTGATTCCCAGTCTGTCTTTAATACTTCCTCCTGGATTATAATACTCAAGCTTTGCAAATATACGAACTTCATTGGGCAAAGGAAAATGGGTAATCTCAACCATTGGTGTATTGCCAATAAGCTGATGCACATTGTTGTAAACTCTCATGATCATTTCCCTCCTTCTATATATCATTGCCTGTTTTGCTTCTAACTCTGTTTGCAATTTATACCGATTATCGCTTATCACAGCTATTCCCATTTGAATAGTCAGAATTAAATGTTAGAATCGGGGAAGTTCCTATTATTAGGACTTCCCGCTATAATCAGTTCATTTTTTGAACGATTCCCACTACTAAGTTCGCCGAATGGACTGCTGCCTTTTCTAAGTATTGATCAAAGGAAAGATGTGATTCTTTTCCAGCTATATCCGATAGAGAACGAATGATAACAAATGGAATTTCATGCTGATAGGCAACTTGAGCTATTGCAGCTGCTTCCATTTCCACAGCCTGTAATCCAGTGAATTTCGTCTTGATGAAGGCTGCCCTTTCCGGATCATTAATAAAGGAATCACCTGTTGTAATAAGGCCTCTGACAACAGCATACTCCCCTATTTCCTTCGCGCTTGATTCAGCTATCTGGATTAGACCATTATCTGCTGCAAAACTCGCAGGCATTTGCGGTACTTGACCGTATTCATAACCAAATATAGTCGCATCCACATCATGATGTCTCACTTCGTCTGAGATGACAACATCGCCGACATTCAAGTCAGGGTTTAATCCTCCAGCAGAGCCTGTATTGATTAAATAGTCCGGTTTGAACGTTTGCAGCAGAATAGTCGTGCTCATCGCAGCATTAACTTTGCCTATGCCTGAGCGAAGCAGCACAACATCCTTCCCAGCAAGATTACCTTCAATAAATTGAAATCCGGCAATTGTCTGCTCTTTTTTATTGTCCATTTGTTCTCTGAGTATGGCAACTTCTTCTTCCATTGCACCGATTATTGCTATTTTCATGTACTTCCCTCTTTCTAAGCTACACTTTTGTTCCTTCCATGATCCAAACAAACTCATTTAAGCGGGTGAATGCGGCAGTAAAGCCTGCTTCCTCTAACATCCTCTGTAATACGGGAATAGTGGAATAGTATTCACGAGCTAAGTCTTCAGCCAGGTTATGGAAACCACTTTTTGCAGCGGCATCTTTTGCTTTTTCATAGTCTTCTTCGGAACGAAACATCGTATCCGCAAAAACTATTTTACCAGATGAAGGCAGTAAATTACTATAAAGAGTAATTGCTTCTGCTTTTTCTTCATCTGTTAAATGATGAAAAGCATAGGTGCTCACGAAAACATCTGGCGCACTCTCTGTTGAGAAGTTAAGAAAATCTCCATCCTTCACCACTGCTTTTTCATTCAGCTTCTCCTCTGCTAATTTCCGCATAGCTTTGGAAGGCTCTATACCTGTAACAAACAATCCTTTATCTGCAAGCTTTAAAGTCAAGTTGCCAGTGCCTGGGCCAAATTCGACTACTGTGCCGTAAGCCCGGTTTGCCACTTCATCTAATATCTGTTCGTAGTTTCGGAACACTTCTTTGTATTCTATATCTTTTGTTAAACTTTCATCATAAGTGTCAGCCCATTTTTCAAAGATCTCCATAAATTCTTTACCCATTTCTCATGCCCCTTTCATAGCAAACAATTCCAATATACATACTATGAATTAGACAAGAGTCATGTTCATAATTTACCACATCCCCTATGCCTTTTTCAATAATTGTGTTGAAGACAATGTCTCCTTGTTTCATGACATATGATAAAATAGGAAAAGAGACTATTTTATTTATTGAAAGGAAGTAAAGGATGAATTTCCAGCTAGATATTATAAAGGATAAAGTAGAGTTCTTTGAAGGTGATTCTTTAAGTACTATCGAAAAAAAAATTACAGAACAAATTGAAATTAACAAAGCAATCCTGCTTGAGGTCCATTCTGTCAATCACCAAACAACACTCCAAGAAAACGGCAGACCTTATCATACGGTTATGGTTCATTTTAAAATAAAAAAATAACAAAAAAGAAACTGCTTATAAGATTATAAGCAGTTTCACTCATTTAACGTATATTTAAATCATTAATTTCCTCTACTTTTGTCGGTTTCCAGCCGCTGCCGTCCACCCACTCAATATAAACGCGATATTTTTCGCTTTTATCCTTTGTAGAAACAGTGCCGATTGATTTATTCTGATCTTTATTATTGTTCCCTAAAAACCAAACAACCATATTGCCTTCATCTATTCCTGTTCCGTATGCCAAAGCTTTTAACTGTTCATCCCAATCAACACCTGCTGAGTAGGAAGCTGTATGTTCACCTGACTGCGTTGTTCCAACAGGCTCCCATGAAGGATTCTCGATGGTTTTAATGACGTTTGAATCACTTCCGCCTTCGGTGATAATAGCCTCTCCATCTTTTTGTGTTTCCTGCTCTTCATCACTTTCAGAGTCGTCTGTACTTTTTGCAGCATCATTATCTGCTTGAGCGGAAGCTTGCTCGTCTTTTGTACTCTCTGTTTGGGCAGTTTTCTTATTTTCCTGATTATCTGTCTTATTATCACCATCACTGAAAATGGAATAAGAGACAAAAACAATTAATGCTATCACAAGAATGATTAAGGCATTAAGAATAATATTCGTTTTTTTCCTCTTTGAACGCTGTTCAGATCTGCTTCGAACATTATCGTTAGTGTCTGTGCTCAACTTGTTTCTCCTCCCTATTGTTCATACATTTGTATTTACTTTTAATTAATATCTGTATTTAAGCCAACAAAGGCTGTACATATTCTATCATGACTTTTGAATAGTGAAAAGGAAAATGGGTATTTTCTATTGAGCATGACTCTCTTCATGGTCATAAACCGCCTTTACCATATCAGCAAATAGCGGATTGACTCCTCCTTCATCTGCGAATACCTCAAGGTTGACTGCAACTAAGGCATATTTGGGTTTATCATATGGAAAATAGCCTGCAAACCACTTATTATGAAGCTGTTCCTCTCCCTTATAGATGCCAGTCTCTGCCGTACCGGATTTACCGGCAACTTCATACGGCAAGTCTTGAAACCATCTTCCTGTACCTTCTTTGTTCTCAACAACTTCTCTTAAGAGCTTCTGAAGTTCTTGTGCTGTATATGGCGAAATCGTTTCACCATCTAGCTTTTTCTGATCGAATTTCAACAATGTACTGCCATTTTTATATTCTATCTCAGAGGCCACTCTGACTGCCTGCTTTTCCCCGCCTCTGGCGATTGTAGCCATCATGTTGGCAACAGCTATTGGTGTAACCCTGACTTCATTCTGACCAATGCCTGTCAATGCTACATAATTCTTATCCTTTTTTGCATCCTCTGAAAGGAACACTCTGCCTTTTTCTTCATCTTGTATTTGCTTAAAGTCGCTTGAATGAAAAATAGTCCCTTCCCAGCCTGTCGTTGTTGTTAAAGACAGCTTCTTTGCGTAATCTTCTAAGATATTTTTGTCAATATCCTTTAACTCTTTGGCAATTGTTGCGAAAGTATTATTGCAGCTGACAGCAAAGCTGTTTGTGAAATTAAGCATACCATGCTGATAAACAGGGTCTGGATCTCCATTTATTTTTTGGCTGCAGTTATAAATGGCATCATCATTATTCAATTTATTATCTATCGCAGCTGCTGCCACTACGGTTTTGAAAACAGAACCGACTATCTGCTGTTTAAGCATAAAATTATTAATACCATCTGTTTCATAAGGATTTTTATCAATAATAGGACGAGATACCATAGCGGCAACTGAATTTGTCTCTATATCTAAAAGCACAAGTCCGCCTTTTTTGATATTATGCTTGTCCACCAGCTCTTCTGCCACTTCTTGTAATTCTTTATCAATGGTCGTTTTAATATTTACAGGATAAAATGGATTGCCAGGCTCCACATATTTAACGTTCGTTCCAAACAACGGACCTCCTGTGGCATCGACATGATAGACAAGCTTAGATTCTCCATCTGGGAGAAGAAACTCATCAAAGCTTTTTTCTAGTCCCGTTAACCCGATTAATGTGTCATAAGACAGTTTTTTGTCAGGGTATCTTATTTCAAGCTCTGCTTCATTTTGACCGGTAATCCCTAACAGTTGTTCAGCTAACTCATTTTGGACCCTGAATTTTTTATTAACGGCAAATACACCGGGAATTTTCAAATTATTAATATCGGTCATTTGTTTTGCGGAAAGCTCTACCGGCTTGCTGCCACCAAGGACTACAGGCTCTTTTGCCTCCGCTATCGTTTTCGTTAAAGTATATTCAGTTGTCCCAATAATATCCGCAATTTTTCTACTGTCCCATTCCATATTTTTTAAAAACGGAAATAGAATAAGAACTGTTTTCGTTTGCTGTGTCAGCGACTCCCCATTTCTGTCCAAAAATCCCCCGCGGCCGTTATCCAGTACCATCTCCTGTGATCGTTGCTTCACACTAGCTTCCACTAAGTTAATATTATGTTTAGTAAAATGTTCTGTTTCCACAAGCTGTATCTGCACAAGTCTTGCAAGCAGCACAACAAGCATACAAATAAAAAATACACCGATAAATATTGCTCTCTTTCTCCACATAAAAAAACACCTCATCAAGAGTGTTGACGAGGTGTCCTTTTTTCAAACAATTACCGTGAAATTGTTATTTAATTGTAACGATTTCTACATTCATTTCTCCACCAGGTGTTTGAACAACTACTTTATCGCCGACTTTTTTGCCGATTAGGCTTTTTGCAATCGGTGAATCATTGGAGATTTTACCTTCGAACGGATCAGCTTCTGCACTGCCCACAATTGTGTATGTTTCTTCGTCACCATCAGGAAGCTCAATGAAAGTAACAGAACTACCTAGTGAAACAGTGTCACGATCTAATTCATCTTCTGAGATGATCTTCGCATTGCGGATCATGTTTTCAATTGTAGTGATGCGTCCTTCTACAAACGCTTGCTCTTCTTTTGCAGAATCATATTCCGAATTCTCTGATAAGTCTCCGAAGCTGCGCGCTATTTTAATACGTTCAACGACTTCTTTACGTTTAACCGTTTTTAATTGTTCTAGTTCTTGTTCCAGTTTCTCTTTACCAGCCAATGTCATTGGAAATTCTTTTTCGATAGCCAAAATGTTCACTCCTTAAAGTATCCAGCACAATCTATATATTTTGATTGTTGGTTTATGGTATGTATTAAAGTTGATGATGTAAACTCAAGCTAAATTACTAATAGGATGAGTTTAATACGTATTCCGAAAAAAAGAAAGCATTTTCTTTCAAAAAAAGAATAATTATTCCCTAAAATGCATTATTTTAGGGAAATAATAATGCCTCTAATCCTTTATATAAAAGGGGTTAAAAGGTAAAATCAAAGATTTTAAAAAACCTTATCATTTCTCTCGGGAAAAAATAAATTACAGAGCTTATAATAACGATTTTTGCTCAAGAATCGTCTGTATCTTCGTTACCATTAAGTCGATAGCAACGTGATTTTGACCGCCTTCTGGAATGATGATATCAGCATAGCGTTTTGTCGGCTCAATAAATTGATTATGCATCGGTCTTACAACACTCACATACTGATCAATAACAGAGTCCATTGTTCTACCTCTGTCTTGAATATCCCTAACAAGCCTTCTAATAATGCGCAAATCTGCATCTGTATCCACGTACAGCTTCATGTCCATTAGATTGCGAAGTCTTTCATCCTCTAAAATAAGAATGCCTTCCACAATAATAACATCACGAGGTTCGACAAGTATTGTCTCATCTGATCTCGTATGCATGGCGTAATTATATACAGGTTTATCGATTTTTTCATACTTAAGCAATGTTTGGATATGTTCAATTAATAATTCTGTATCAAATGCCAACGGATGATCATAATTTGTTTTTAGTCTTTCTTCAAATGGAAGATGTGATTGATCTTTATAATAATAATCCTGTTCAATCATCAGGATGGAATGTCCTTGAAAATGCTCAAAAATAGCTTTGGTCACGCTTGTTTTTCCTGATCCGGAGCCACCTGCGACACCAATTACAACTGGTTTGCGCTGCATGCTTTAGAGCTCCTTTCTCATCATGTTATTTGGAAATACAGGGTGATCCACTTTAAATTTAACAATTTGCAGCGGATGGCGGGCTGCATCAAGCTCATTGCCTTTTTCATCCCATATCGTATCAATAACTGTCGTAAAATTAGATATTTCTGGACCGAAGAATTCTACTTCCTGTCCTGGTTTAAAGAAGTTGCGCTGCTGCAGCGTTACAATCTTTTCCTCTTTGTCATAATCAAGAACAAGTCCAACAAAATCAAAAGTTGTCTTTTTGCTATGATTACCAAACATTTGCTCTTTATACCCTGGCTGCCCTTCAAAGAATGCTGGTGCTGTTTCTCTGTTTGCACATTTATCCAGCTCTTTCAGCCATTCTTCGTCAATAACAAAATTATCAGGATCAGCACAGTAAGCATCAATTACTTTACGGTACACGCTGACAACTGTTGCCACGTAGTGAATAGATTTCATACGACCTTCAATTTTCAGACTGTCAATGCCCAGTTCAATCATGCGGGGAATCGATTCAATGAGCTTAAGGTCTTTAGGACTCATCGCAAAAGGTGCATCCTCTTCAGAGAAAAGCGGCTTTTCTTCTGTGTTTTCCAGTCTGTACAGATCATAATCCCAACGGCATGATTGACAGCATCCGCCTCTGTTAGAATCCCTTGCTGTCATATGATTGCTTAGTGTGCATCTTCCAGAATACGCAATACACATTGCTCCATGAATGAATGTCTCGATTTCAATATCGACTTTTTCTTTCATTTCCTGGATTTCTTCTGCACTGGTTTCACGGGCAAGCACAACTCTTTCTAAGCCCTCTTCCTTCCAGTACTGAACAGCTTTCCAGTTGGAAAGAGACTGCTGTGTGCTTAAGTGTACTTCTATTTCAGGTGCTACTCTGCGGCATGTTTCAATAATGAGCGGATCAGCAACAATAATGCCGTGAATGCCTGCTTCTTTTAATCCAAGCAGATATTCTTCCAGTCCGTCGATATTTTCATTATGCGCAAAAATATTTGTTGTTACATATATTTTCGCATCATAGTTTTTTGCAAATTCCACTCCCTCTTTCATTTCCTCGAAAGTGAAATTTCCAGCGTTAGAACGGAGTCCATATTCTTGGCCTCCGATAAAAACCGCATCAGCTCCATAAGCAACGGCAATCTTCAATTTTTCAAGATTGCCTGCAGGCGCCAAAAGCTCCGGCTTTTTGACAATGATTCTTTTACCGTCTCGAATTTCAGAGATAGGTGTTTTCACTGCTGTCATCGTCTGTACTCCTCCTAATTATTAATACACTGTTTCTTTAAAGAAAAACCCTGTGTCCAACGGTCTATTTGCCGGCTGTATCTGTTCAATTTCTGCTAGTAGATTATCCTTTTCCTCATCGTACTGATCAGGATTATTTACAAACATCGTTATTGCTCGATGATAAATGCTCGTCACTTTTTGAATATAAGCAGAATCCTTTAAAATACCGTCTATCTTAAAAGAATCGATGCCTGCTTCTATCAATTCCTGCAATTCATCAACAATGCAAATATCATTAGGACTCATAATATGTGTGCCGTTTTCGTCTTCAAAGATCGGATACTTGTTCTCTCTCTCTTTATCATGGAGGAAGTAATCCCTGTCTTTCTGTTTATCGGCCATATCTTGCTCTTTGCCCTGATGTTGGAAGTAATGCCCTAAAAGGGTGCGCTTTGATTGGAACATTGTCGTCATGCCGTGAACTTGGATTTCCAATTCGACTTCTGCATTCTCTTTCATCTCAATGATTGCATCCATGCTCAGTTCCCGTGCGAGCACCGCTCGTTTAGCACCTTTTTTCCCCCAGTAATTGCAAGTATACCAGTTAGTTCCAGTGGTTTCTGTGTTCCAATGCAGTTTCATGTCTGGGGCAACTTCACGCGCCACCATAAGAACTGCCGGATCACCAAAAATAATGCTGTCCGCATTCACATCTCTTAAGAAAGCAATATAATCATAAAGGTCATCTATTTTTTCATTGTGAAAAAGACCGTTGACAGCTACATATACCTTCTTGTTTCGTCCATGGGCAAGTTCAATCGCTTTTTTTACATCATCGCGCTTAAATTCTCCTGCTAAACGCAATCCAAATTTCTGTTCACCGATCACAAAGGCATCTGCTCCGCTTTCGATCAGTGGAATAATGTCTTCAACCGTAATTGGTGTAACGAGCAATTCAGGTTTTTTCATTTTTTATCTCCTCTTTTTGCTAATTGCTAATCCATCACCAACAGGCAGTATTGCTGTATGGTAATCTGGATGCTGCATTAGCCATTGATTAAAATCCTTAATTTTTCGGACAAGCTGCCTTACATTCCGGCTGTCTATATTTTCCTCCACAACAAGCCCGTGGAATAAGATATTATCCGTAAAAATCACGCCTTCAGGGGAAAGCATCTTGGAGTATATATCAAAAAACTTCCGATATTGGCTTTTTGCAGCATCTATGAATAAGGCATCAAAAGGACCGTGCTCCTGCACAAGATTCTCCACTTCTAACGCATCACCCTTAATGAAGTGAACTTGTGAGCTTTTGTTCAATGTCTCCACATTGGATAAGGCCACATTATATCGGTCCTCATCACGCTCAATGGATACAATCTTGCATTCTGGCAAAGCGTCTGCCATCCGCAGTGCAGAATATCCTATCGCTGTCCCAATTTCGAGAATTTTTTTGGGCTGCTGCATTCTTAACAGCTGAAGCAATGTTTCAATGCCTACAAGCTCCATAATTGGGACTTCATTTTCCTCAGCATACTTTTCAATACCTAAAAAGGCTTCACTTCTATCTGGAATTAAATTCTCGATATATTTCAGCACTTGTTCTTCATTCTGCAACAGAATTCACCTCTATTTACATTTGCCAGACGTTACTGAATGTCTCTTTTTAAATGGCTAAATTTTCAGGAATTGTTTCCCTCCACCTGAAAAATGTTAGCTTCTTTTATTAAGAACCTAACTTTGCGGTGTATGCCAAATTTGTTAATTACGTATAACTTGTTCCTGTTTAAAAACACTTGTACTATTTTAACATAAAACGCTGGGGAAAGCTAATTAATCATGCTCTCCCCACATCGTTTTAATTATTTGTAATATATTTTGCCTTTAATGAGTTATGCTCATCAAGTGTGCTCGAAAAATATACAGTTCCATCACTGGATGCCAGGAAGTATAAAAAGTCGGTATCAGCTGGATGAAGCGCTGCTTCCATGGACATCGTACCTGAATTGGAGATAGGCCCTGGCGTCAACCCTTTATTTTTATACGTATTATACGGAGAATCTACTTCTAAATCCTTGTATGTGACTCTTGCTTTATGTTTGCCTTGTGCATACAGGACCGTCGGATCTGTTTGCAGCGGCATTCCTTCATCTATGCGGTTATAAAACACACTCGCAATTTTATCTCTGTCTGCCTTTTCTGTTGCTTCCTCTTCAATCAAGGATGACATAGTCAAGAATTGATGAACAGTCATATCTTCTCTTTCAATATCCTGCCTGTACTTCTCCACAACGCTTTGCGTCTTATCAAGCATGGTAGAAACAATCTCATCGAGGCTAGGGTCCTTTTTGTAGAAAGCATACGTAGCAGGGAAAAGATATCCTTCTAATGGATACTTAATATCTTTAGCCCAAACCTCTGTTGTCAAAATGGACGGATACTTTTCCATTAATGACTGAATGAACTTTTCATCATTTAAACTTTTGAAAACTTCCTTCTCAGGCTGCTTTGTCTTATCAGCTATCACAGCTGCTATCTCGTCAAGCTGTTTACCCTCCGGTATCGTCATAGTAAATACCGGCTCCTGCATGATTCTACCAGTCTTTAAGCTTTCGATGATTTCCTGGAAAGTCATCGAGGGATTCATATGATACTCCCCTGCCATGAACTCTGATTCGTTTTTAAACTTTACATAGTATTTAAATACTCGCGCGTTTTTAACAAGTCCGCTGTCCTCTAACGTCTGAGCTATATAGGAGACACTTGAACCGATTGGAATATCAACAATGATTTCTTTTTTGCTGCCAGGGTCCACTGGTTCTAAGCTTGATTTAATATAAAAATAACTGGTTAGTGACACAGCTGCAATTACGACAGCAAGTACGAGAATGGTTAAGCCAACGAATCTCCTGATTGTTTTTGCTTCATTTCGTCTTTCCGCTATCTTCTCAAAAAACATTTCTTTTTTATTTTTTCCTTCATTATTCCCCTCTTTTATTGACAATTATCTTTCCCTCCTAAAACCGGGTATGTATTACCTATAATAAAACCATATCTCGACTAATTATACTATATTCTAACAAAGAAAGTGAAAAAAATAGCGAATGAAGTCTATTTTACTATCGGAGAATAGTGTTTGGAAATAATATCCACAAACAAAACCCTCCATATTTATGCCATTGTCCACGACCGTTTTCAAGCATAAAAAAAGGGACAGCACCATTGCTGTCCCCCATCTGTTTCTTATTCTTCTTCTTCGTTAGCAAGGAATGTGTTAAGCATTTCCTCTACTAAATCCCACTCTTCATCTGTTTCGATAGGAGATAGCTCACCATCGCCAGTTTCTTCGTTCGGGATAAATGAAGATGCATGAATGTCGATTTCGTCGTCTTCACCGTCATCTTCCCCGATTGGGTAATAAAGAACATATGATTTTCCAAATTCATCTGATTCAAATGTGAACAAAATTTCGCATAATTGTTCGTTTCCTTGCTCGTCCACTACTGTAATTGTATTAGTTTCTCCGTGTTCCATTACTTTCACCTCATCATTTCTGGCTATCTAAATAGCCTTGTAATATCATAGATGCTGCCATCTTATCAATTACTTTTTTCCTTTTTTTTCTGCTGACATCTGCTTCAAGAAGGACTCTTTCAGCAGCCATCGTCGTCAGGCGCTCATCCCAAAATACAACTGGTAGACCGAATCTTTCTTCAAGAAGCTTGCCGAAATGTTGGCTTGCTTCACCGCGAAAGCCGATGCTGCCATTCATGTTTTTTGGAAGGCCAACCACTATTTTACTTACATCATGCTCAACAATCAATACTCCTAAACGGTCTAATCCGAATTCTTGTTTCTCTTCGTCGATTTTTACAGTTTCAATGCCTTGGGCTGTCCACCCAAAAGCATCACTAATTGAAACCCCTACCGTTTTTGAGCCTACATCCAAGCCCATTGTTCGCATTTCTTTAATCCTCTCGCTGCTGTTTTAAGTAGAACTTAACAAGCTCTTCAATAATCTCGTCACGCTCTAGTTTGCGCATAATATTTCGTGCATCCATATGGCGCGGGATGTATGCAGGGTCTCCTGAAAGTAGATAACCGACAATTTGATTAATTGGGTTATAGCCTTTTTCTTGAAGAGCATCATATACTTGATTCAACACTTCTTTTACGTCATGTTCATATGGTTCTTCAGGAAAATTGAATCTCATTGTTTTGTCGAATGAGCTCATTTACAACACCCCTATTTTCAGACAGATTCTGTTAATTGATACCTACATTTTACACTACTTGCCCACATTATCAAATGGATTTGATATATTCCTCAACATAGTTTAGCGCTTCTTGCAATTTTTGAGGGTCTTTTCCGCCAGCTTGAGCCATGTCCGGACGTCCTCCGCCGCCACCGCCGCAGCGTGTTGCCACTTCTTTGATGATCTTACCAGCATGGTAACCTTTGTCCATCAAGTCTTTCGTAACAGCAGCAATTAAGTTTACTTTATCTTCATTTACGCTGCCAAGAACAATGATTCCAGAATCAAGCTTTTGCTTCAAGTCATCAGCCATTGTGCGCAAATTGTTCATGTCCACACCTTTAATGCTTGCTGTAAGAACATTAACTCCATTAACGTCTTTTACTTGGTCAACTAGGTTGCCTGCTTCAATGTTGCTTAGTTTTGCTGCAAGCGACTCGTTTTCACGCTGAAGCTGTTTCAGCTCTGCTTGAATTGTCTCAATTCTAGTGCCGACATCTTTTGGGTTTGTTTTCAGCTTGCTTGCTGCATCCTTCAAGATGTTAAGCTGATCTGTCAACTGCTGGTAAGCAGCTTGTCCTGTTACAGCTTCGATCCTTCTTGTACCTGCACCAATACCAGCTTCTGAAATTATTTTGAACAAACCGATTGTGGATGTGTTATCAACATGACACCCACCGCATAGCTCAAGGCTGTAATCGCCAACTTGAACAACACGAACAACTTTTCCGTATTTTTCGCCGAATAAAGCCATTGCTCCCATCGCTTTTGCTTCCTCGATATCTTTATAATCAATTTGAACAGCAATACTTTCCCAAATTTTTTCATTAACGATTTTTTCAATTTTTTCAAGCTCTTCTGCTGTAATTTGCCCGAAATGAGAGAAGTCAAAACGCAAACGGTCTGTTTGTACTAGAGAACCTGCTTGGTTAACATGCGTTCCAAGCACATCCTTTAATGCTTGATGAAGCAAATGTGTTGCCGTATGGTTTTTAACGATTTTTGAACGGTTGCTTCTGTCAACAGCAGCTTCCACTTCGTCATTAACTGTTATAACACCTGATTGCACGATGCCTCGGTGCAGGTTTTGTCCGTTTGGTGCTTTTTGAACATCTTGGACCAAAATAGTAACAGCTTCTGATGAAATGGTTCCAGCGTCTGCAATTTGTCCGCCGCTTTCCGCATAGAATGGTGTCTTATCCAAAATGAACTGGATTTCTTGGCCTTCTTCTGCTTTCTCTACTACCTCTCCATCTACTAGCAAAGCAGATACAACAGCAGAAGCAGTTAGAGATTGATAGCCAACGAATTCACTTTCCACTTTGATTTCCCCAAGAACACTCGATTGAACTTGCATGCTTCCCACTTCTTGACGTGCCTTACGAGCTCGGTCACGCTGGCTTTCCATTTCTTTCTCAAAGCCTTCATGGTCAATTTTCATGCCTTGCTCTTCTGCATATTCCTCTGTCAATTCTACAGGGAAACCATATGTGTCATAAAGACGGAATACATCTTCACCTGAAATAACCAAGCTGTTAGACTTCTTCGCCTTTTCCATTACTTCCCCAAGAATGGAGAGACCTTCATTCAACGTCTCATGGAAGCGCTCTTCTTCGCTCTTCATTACTTTTTGAATAAAGTCGGCTTTCTCTTTCACTGTCGGATAGTAATCAAACATGATTTCACCAACAACAGGTACTAGCTCAAACATGAACGGGCGGTGGATATTGATCTTTTTCGCATAGCGGACAGCTCTGCGCAGCAATCTTCTTAAAACATATCCTCTGCCCTCATTAGAAGGCAATGCTCCGTCACCTACTGCGAATGCAACTGTACGAATATGGTCAGCAATTACCTTAAATGCTTCATCTGTTTCCTTATCTGCACCATATTTCACATCAGCAATTTGTGCTGTTGCCGCAATAATTGGTGTAAAAAGATCTGTATCAAAATTGGTTGGAACATTTTGCACAACAGAAGCCATGCGCTCAAGTCCCATCCCTGTATCAATATTTTTCTTTGGAAGTGGTGTGTATGTTCCATCTGGATTATGGTTAAATTCAGAGAAAACAAGATTCCATACTTCTAAATAACGGTCATTTTCGCCGCCTGGATATAGTTCTGGGTCATTTAAATCATTTCCGTATTCTGGACCACGATCATAGAAAATCTCTGTATTCGGCCCACTTGGACCTTCCCCGATATCCCAAAAGTTTCCTTCTAAACGAATAATGCGGCTTTCAGGAATCCCTATTTTGTCGCGCCATAACGCATATGCTTCTTCATCCTCAGGATGCACTGTGACAGATAGTTTCTCTTTGTCAAAACCAATCCACTTGTCGTCTGTTAAAAACTCCCAAGCCCAATCAATTGCTTCCTCTTTGAAATAATCTCCAATTGAGAAGTTTCCAAGCATTTCAAAGAATGTTTGGTGCCTTGCGGTTTTTCCGACATTCTCAATATCATTTGTGCGAATTGATTTTTGTGCATTTGTAATTCGCGGATTTTCCGGGATTACACGGCCATCGAAATATTTTTTCAATGTTGCAACACCGCTGTTGATCCAAAGCAAAGAAGGATCTTCATGAGGAACTAATGATGCACTAGGTTCCACACTATGCCCTTTTTCTTGGAAAAAATCAAGGAACTTTCTTCTAATTTCTGCCCCTGTTAATACTTTCATAAAAAGTTTGCCTCCTTCTATGTATGACTCCTTAAATATTGATTAGGAGTAATAATTTTAAAGCATAAAAAAAACCCCCATCCCTGGACAGGGACGAAAGTATGCTCGTGGTACCACCCTGATTTATGGCAAAACACTGCCATTTCTCAAATCTCCTTAACGCGGATGGACGGCAGGTATTAACTGCATTCAAGAATTAGCTTTCGACTATCCTTCACTTATGTTCCTTTCAGCCACGGGAACACCTCTCTATTTAGCATACGCCTAAAGTGGACTATAATCTACTTGATTCTATCATCATTTTGTCACTATGTTCTTCTCTCGAATTATACTGATTTTTCTCTGCAATTGTCAACATGTGAATCACTTAAGAATGCTAAGGATTAGTGGTTTTTCCAAAATGAACGTGCAAATGCATGATTGCTACTTTCAAAATAGAAAGGACAGGAACTGCTACTACCATTCCGACAATACCGCCTACCTCTCCACCAAGGAGCAGGGCAAACATAATAAATAGAGGATGCATATGCAAGCTTTTCCCAACAATAAAGGGCGAAAGGATGTTACCTTCCAAAAACTGCAGCACTACAATGATGATAACAACAATGATCAGCATTTTAACAGACATTGTACTTGCAATTATAACGGCTGGAATTGCCCCTATAATGGGTCCGAAGTAAGGAATAACATTGGTAATTCCGATGATTATTCCTAATACTAGCGGGTACTTTAAATCAAAAAAATAAAAGGAAATCGATGATAGACTGCCAATGATAAAACAAACTAGCAGCTGTCCTCTTATATAGCTGCCCAAAGACTGATTTACATCCTTCAAAAATAAAACACTGCTTTCACGCCATTTGTTAGGAGTTAAAAGCAAGGCCGCTCTTTTTACTGCTTCAATATCCTTTAACATGTAAAAAGAAATAAACGGTATTAACATCATAATTACGAATGAATTAACAAAACCCATGATACCTTTAATAAGCTTTGTCAGCAATCCATCCAGCTTAACTTCAAAAGATTCAATCCCTTTATCAACCTTCGTCTGCAAATTATCAGGCCATGCCCTTGTTCGCTCTTGTATATAGTCAATCCAGCTTCTGTACTGGTTTGCAAGCTCTGGCGCATTTTCTGTCAGCTCTCTCATCTGCTCAATGAAAATCGGAATGCACTTATAAAGTCCATAGCCGACTCCTCCAAAAAAGAGGATATATATAAATGCCACAGCAAGGCCGCGATGCAGTCCCATTTCGTGGATTTTTTCAACAATCGGATGAAGCAAATAGGTAATAAATGCACCAAGGACGAAAGGAAATATCACCTTCATCAACAGCTGCAAGATTGGAGTCCAAATTGGAGATAATTTAAAAAAGATAAAAACTACAATAAACAGCAATAGTGTAAATGCTAAGCGATAATACCACTTGACTCTTATTTCCATTCTACACTCCTCCCACCCATAATTTGTGTGAAAAGGAGGTAATTTATACAAATAAAGGAGGCGAATTACACGCCTCCTGATTTCTTAACTGTATCTGCGATTGTCTTCCTCGAACAAGTCATCTAATGAACTAAGGCTTCCATCCTCTTCCACTTGATGTGTATGGATAACCCCTTTTACTAATGACAGCTCAATAAAACAGTTCCAGCAATAATACTGGCTGATTCCAATTTTCCCGATATCTTTGCTTTGGCAATTTGGACAGACTAACATCTGAAAACACCTCTAACAATAAGTTTATAGACAGCCATTTCTCAAAATGGTTGTCACTGGTGTTTCCAGTGTGTCCAATTCTTACCATAAATAAACATCTCATAGCTTTTTTTATAGGAGCCGGCTTTTTAATGCTGTTTTCTTCTCAAAAAAAACAGATGCCATTCCTTAGAATGACATCTATAGCTTGCTTCTTTATATAAAAACAATGTGATACAAACATTTCCACTAATCGTTTATTGTGTCAGCTTTCTTGAGCTGGCATAAAATCATATGGAGTAACATTCTCCATTCCGATAAGCGGATCAATTTCCATTATCCGATCACTGTAAAACAAGGAAACATCTTCTTCTGCTGCCTCGATATCTGCATCACTTTGCGAAAAGACTTCTTTCAGCTTTTCCTGCAGGGAAGTTTGGCGGTTCAGCTCATCATTTCGGCCTACCCCTATTTCCATCGCATCCACTTCGCCAAGCAATATTAAAAATTGTTTACTTCTTGTAATGCCGGTATATATTAAGTTTCTCCGCAGCATCCTATAGTAGCTTTTTACAATCGGCATAATAACAATTGGAAATTCACTACCTTGGGACTTATGAACAGAACAGCAATAAGCATGGGTAATTTGATTTAAATCCTGCCTAGTATAAGTTGCTTCAATTCCATCGAAGGAGACAATAACCATGTCTTGTTTTTCTGTATTTTCCTTTGCATAAAAGATGGATACAATTTCTCCCATATCTCCATTATAGACATTGTTTTCTGGCTGATTAACGAGTTGCAGCACCTTATCGCCAATTCGGTATTTAACATCGCCGAACTTCAATTCCTTACGTGTTCCATCTGGATTTGGGTTCAATATTTCCTGGAGAATGACATTGAGCCGGTCTATTCCTGCAGGGCCTCTGTACATCGGTGCCAGAACTTGAATATCCATTGGCGCATAGCCCTTTTTCTTCGCGTTGAGGACAACCTTCTCTATAGCCTGTGCTATTTGTCCAGAGGCACATTTAATGAAGGACCTGTCTGTTTGCTGCTGAGTTAAATTACTTGGCAATCTGCCGTCCTTTATCTCATGAGCAAGTTCAATGATAGAAGAACCTTCACTCTGCCTGTAAATATCAGAAAGCCGGACTGTCGGAATGCAGCTTGATGCCAGCAAATCCTTCAGCACCTGGCCTGGTCCAACAGACGGAAGCTGGTCTTCATCTCCGACAAGAATGACTTGAATATTGGCTGGCAATGCTTTAAACAGCTGAAAAGCTAGCCAAATATCAACCATGGAGGTTTCATCAACAATAATGATTTTTCCTTCAAGAGGATTCTCCTCGTCCTTGTCAAAACCGCCGCTTCCGTTCCAGCCTAACAGACGATGAATGGTGACAGCAGGTAAACCAGTCGATTCTGTCATCCTTTTAGCCGCTCTTCCTGTGGGAGCCGCTAAAATAAAAGGAAAAGGTTCTTCCTTTTTGTAATCCTTCGGATCAAGGCTGCAGCCATGCAGTTCACCATAAAGCTCTACAATCCCTTTTATAACCGTGGTTTTTCCTGTCCCCGGTCCGCCTGTCAGCATAAGCATCGGCGCCATCAGTGCTGTTTGGATGGCTTCCCTTTGTGATGGTGCATATTGAACTCCAAGCCTGTCTTCCAAATTTCCGAGTGCAAGCAAAAATTCCGATTCTGGAAACTGATCTTCGTATTCCTTCTGTTCCATCACTCTTTTAATATGCCGGACAAGGCCTTTTTCTGAGTAATAAAGGGAAGGCAGGAAAATCTTCTTATCTTCGACGATGATTTTCTTTTCTTCCTGAAGCAAGACAATCTGGTCTGCAATAGCTGAAAAGTCTACTTGCTCCTGTTTATTTTCCTCGAGAAGATCCTTTACTCTGTTCAGCACATATTCTGCTTCCAGGTAGACATGTCCCTCCTGGCTGCTGCCAAGCTCGAGCACATAGAGGCAGCCTGCTTTAATTCTGTCAGGATGGCTGCCAATTAGGCCAATCTGAAAGCCTAAGTCATCTGCTTTACCAAAACCGATTCCTTCTACATCCTCTACAAGCTTATAAGGGTTGGACTGGATAACCTCCAATGTGTTTTCCTTATAAGTCTGGTAAATTTTCATGGATAGCTGCGGCCCGAAACCATACTGATTCAACGATATCATCGCCTGCTCCAGCCCTTGATTCTGCATGAGCGTATCATAAAGAAGCTTCGCCTTGTCTGGAGGAAGTTTGGGAACAGTATCAAGCAAAGATGGTTCATTCAAAATTTTAGAGATGGCATTTTCCCCTAAAGTGTCCACGATGTTCTCTGCTGTTTTCTGGCCGATTCCTTTAAATAGCTCACTAGACAGATAGGTGATAACCCCTTGTTTTGTCTGCGGCATCTCTTTTCGGAAAGAGGAGACCTGGAATTGGAGTCCAAAGCGGGGATGGTCTTTAAATTCACCAAAGAATGTATATGTATCATTTTCATGCATCTTCGGCAAATATCCTGTGACAACGGCTTCCTTATCTTCATAGCTGTCATTCGTTTCATCTACCCTTATCCTGAGCACGGTATAAAGATTATCTTCGTTGTGAAATATCGTGACAAGATGGCGCCCCTTCACATACTTACCCTGCTCCTCGAAAAGATCCAGTGAATTTTGCTCTTCCAATTTTTTCTCCCCCCTCTTTTAAATTTTTTAAAATACCATCAGCCTCCGAGAATTTGTTTTCCCATTTGAGCCAGCTGATGATCAGGCTGAATTTCCAATGCTTTGTTAAACATCTCAAGCGCTTTTTCTTCCTGTTCCTTAAATCCATATGCAACACCAAGATTATAATAAGCATCTGCATGCTCTGGGTCTAACTCAATGCAGCTTGTAAATTTCTCCATTGCTTCATCAATATATTCCCCTTGCGCAAGGCATAAACCAAGCTGGAACAATGCTTCTGCATCCTCACTGTTCAGCTCAACGGCACGCTGCAGAAAGGGAATAGCAAGAATCGATTTTTCCAACCCAATATATGTCATGCCCAGCATGAAATAGTTGTCACTCGATTCGAGTCCTTTCTCAAGTGCTGTCTCGAACATCGCTTTAGCAGACTCAAGCTCCTCCTGTTCAAAATAGACTGTTCCTGCACTATAGTAAGCTGCGGCCATATCTGGATCAATTTCTATCGCTTTTTCATAGAAGGAAACAGCTCTGCTTAAATCACCCAACGCTGACAGCACATTTCCAAAGTTAACATATGATACTGCGTTAGCAGGGTTCTTTTCAATTTCTTCCATAAACACTTTTGCTGCTTCTTCAAATTTGCCTTCTTGCATATATTTAATTCCTAATTGATTTGTCTCCACTTATAAACACACTCCGTTTCTCACTAAAAGTATAGCATATTTTAGCCTAATGGAAATCTTCCAATTCACTCTGCATTTCTTTCTTAAAAAAAAGAGAAACAGCTGCTTAATTCCAAAGGAAAAGCAGCAAGTTTCTCTTTTTTTATCAGCCTACATATGTTAATTGCTCGTTGTTGCGGTACACTTTATCTATTGTTCCGCCGCCAAGGCATTCTTCTCCTTGATAGAAGACAACTGCTTGTCCTGGCGTAACTGCACGAATTGGTTCATGGAAAGTTACTTTCACTTTCGAATCATCGAGCAGTTCCACTGTCACTTTATTATCTGGTTGACGATAGCGGAATTTAGCTGTACATTCGAATGTTTTTGGAGTTGAATCATTAGAAACCCAGCTCACATTATCAGCAATAATGCTGTCAGAGTAAAGCATATCATGATGGAACCCTTGACCTACATACAGCACATTTCTTTGCAAGTCTTTGCCGATAACGAACCAAGGATCACCGCTTCCGCCGATGCCAAGACCGTGTCTTTGCCCGATTGTATAGTACATTAAACCATCGTGTTTACCAACAACCTTGCCATCGAATGTTTCCATATTTCCTTTTTGTGCAGGCAAGTAACCGCTCAAGAACTCCTTAAAGTTCCGTTCGCCGATAAAGCAGATACCTGTGCTGTCCTTTTTCGTTGCCGTCGCTAAGTTCGCTTTAGCAGCCAGCTCCCGCACCTTTGATTTTTCCATCCCGCCAATTGGGAACATAACCTTGCTTAACTGCTCTTCTGTCAATTGGTTAAGGAAATACGTTTGATCTTTATTTTCGTCCTTGCCGCGCAGCATGCGGACTTTGCCATCTTCTCTGACAACTTGCGCATAATGCCCTGTAGCCAAATAATCTGCGCCAAGACTCATTGCATGCTCTAAAAACGCCTTGAACTTGATTTCTTTGTTGCACATAACGTCAGGGTTTGGCGTTCTTCCTGCCTTATATTCATCAAGGAAGTAAGTGAATACTTTATCCCAATATTGCTTTTCAAAATTGACCGCATAATAAGGGATACCCAGTTGATTGCAGACACGGATAACATCCTCATAGTCCTCTGTTGCTGTGCAGACGCCGAATTCGTCTGTATCATCCCAGTTTTTCATAAATATGCCGATAACGTCATAGCCTTGCTCTTTTAAAAGCAGTGCAGCAACAGAGGAATCGACTCCACCTGACATGCCGACAACTACGCGTGTATCTTTTGGTGCTTTTTCCATTTCATTCCCCCCTGTATTCCATAGTCCTATCTATTTGGAAGAATACAGTTCAAGCTAGTCAGATAAGCTTATTGCCTGTTAATCTTTGCACGATTTTAGACAGCTCAGATCCGACCTTTTTGATCTGTTCTTCTGTATTGTATAACCCGAAGCTAAATCGAATAGAGTTCTTCGTCCTTTCTGAGTTCTCGCCAAACATGCTTACGAGTACATGGGAAGGATCGATAGAGCCTGCTGTACAAGCAGAACCGCTTGAAGCAGCAATGCCTGCCAAATCTAGATTTACGAGCAGTGCCTCTACATTTGTTCCAGGAAAGCTTAAGTTTAAAACATGTGGCAGCATATTTTCAACTAATCCGTTTTGCACAAACTCAATTTTATTTTCTTCCAATGTTTGAACAAGCGTTTTTTTAAAGCTTTCATACTTTTGCTTTTTTTCCTGTCTCTCAGAAATGGCGATTTCTGCGGCCAGTTGAAAGCCTGCTACTGCTGGAACATTTTCCGTACCAGCTCTGCGCTTTCTTTCCTGTTCACCGCCAAATAAGCGTGGTGAAAGCTGAATGCCATTTTCAATATAAAGGAAACCAATTCCTTTAGGGCCATTGATTTTATGAGAAGAAACGGACAGAAGATTGATATGCTGCTTCTTCACATCAATTTCCTCCATACCGTAAGCTTGGACAGCATCTGTATGGAAAAGGGCCTGATGGTCTTTTAGGACTTCTCCTATTTCAGCAATAGGCTGGATTGCGCCAACTTCATTGTTTCCATACATAATTGTCACAAGTATAGTATCGTCTCGCAATTCCTTTTTCAACACATCAAGATCAATCACACCAAATTCATTAACAGGAAGATAGGTAACATCAAAACCTTTTTTCGCCAGCTCCTCACATGCATGCAAAACTGCGTGATGTTCAATTTCTGTTGTTATGATATGTTTCCCAAGATGTTGATAGCTTTCAGCCACTCCAAATATTGCGTGGTTATCCGCTTCTGTCCCGCCGCTTGTGATAATGATTTCCGACTCTTGCGCTCCTATGCTTGATGCAAGGCTGGCTCTGGCATTATCAATAATCTTTCGGGCCTGTCTTCCAAATGTGTGAATGCTTGAAGGATTTCCATAAATCGATTGCATCACTTCATGCATTCTTTCGATAACCTTAGGATGCATCGGCGACGTTGCCGCATGATCCACATATATATGTTCCAACTTCTTCACCTACTAAAGTTTTATTCTAAATAGCAACTATCTTATAGTAATAGGATAGGCACATTCTTTCCAATTATTTGTTTCAACGATTAAATATAGAACATGTATGAATCTGTATCATTTTCCTCTTTATGGTTCGCCAAGTCCTCAATTGTTGTGGAATCAAGCACTTCTTTAACTGCATCACGGATTTTCATCCATAGAGCTTTTTTAGCAGGCTCCTCGTTTTCAATCCCCTCAACAGGACTGATTGGTCCTTCTAAAGTGCGGATGATATCACCTGCAGTGATGTTTTTCGGGTCGTCACCAAGAACATAGCCGCCGTATGCTCCTCTGATGCTTCGGACAAATCCTGCGTTGCGGAGCGGTGCTACAAGCTGCTCTAAATAATGCTCTGACAAGTCATTTGTCTGTGCAATTGACTTAAGGGAAATCGGACCGTCTCCATGTTTTTTTGCTAATTCCATCATAATTGTTAAGCCGTAGCGGCCTTTTGTTGAGATTTTCATAAACCAGCACTCCTATTATTAGCTATTTTTTTATGTCGATGATGTGATTTTTTCACATTTGCCAGCAGCAATTCCGTCCATTTCCGGCATTGCGGAATACTGAAACCAGCGATTTTACCGATGATAACCGCATATGCGACCGTTCCCCAAAATACAGGTCCGCCCATAAGCCAGCCTGAAAACAGAACAGCCGCCTCCATGATAAACCTGGTTTTAGAAATACTTAAGCCAAGCTTTTGTGATAATACAAGCATCAAACTGTCTCTTGGCCCCGCTCCCAGGTTCGCAGAGATATAAAAGCCCATTCCATAAGCCATGATAACAAGACCAAATAAAAACATCACTTCCCTGCCAAGTAATGTGGGAGGTGTCTTAATAAATGGCATCATTAAAAATAAATCAATAAAAATACCTACTAACAGCATATTGAGAAATGCACCGATCTGCGGGATTGACTTGGAAAGGATTGCACTTACAAAAAGGACAAAAAAGCCGACAATGATCGTCCAGCTCCCAATTGTCAAACCAAGTTGGTAGTACAAGCCGATATTCAGTACATCCCACGGAGCAGAACCTAAGTCTGCTTCTATCAAAAGAACAATTCCAAATGACATGATAAGCAGGCCGACAATGAATATTACCGTTCGCCATGTAAGCTGTCTCATCTTCAATGTGGCTTCCATTCTTTATATCCACCTTTACATGTTTACAAATATCCGCAGCAAATTGAACAATATGCATTATAACATATTCCCTCTTCACGCCGCTTGCTTCAACACTAATACTTTCATTATGAATATGATATATCCTATCTATTCAATAGGATATCATATTTCTGGTCTTTTTTTTGGTTTTTAAGTGGTTGCTTACGTAAAATTTCGTATTAAAGGCTGTATTTTTGTTATTTCCATGACAAACAGGCAGCTTTTTTAAAAAGCTGCCATTGCATTAATTTTCATCTGCAGTAAACTCATTCAGTCTCATGACAGACAATGCCATAATTTTAATGCCATTTAGCAAACTATCCAGTTCAAATGACATTTTTGGATGGTGCAGGCCTGGTTTTAGGTCTGTACCTAAGCCGATCATTGTCGAGTGTAGGTTTTTTAATTTTTTTGCATAAAAATGGAAGTCCTCGCCTCCTGGTGTGACTGGTGGCGGAACAAGTCCTTTTTTACCAAGCACTTCTTTAATGCTGCCTGCTACTGCTTCTTCCATCGCATTATCCTTCTGTGCTGCAGGCATCTCAGACAAGAGCTCTAACTCTACTTTAGCTCCATTTGCTTCTCCAGCGTGATAGATGCTCCTCTTTAGTTTATCGATAAGGTCATTCATTGCTTCATTCGTTTGTGCTCGCGCATCAATGCCGAATTCTGCATAATCAGGAATGATATTAAAGCTTTTCCCTCCGCCTTGAATGAAGGTCATCTTTGCTGATGCAGGTATGATAGGATTAAGCGGTATAGCGCGGATTGCCGTATTAATAGCCGTAATACTGTCTATAACATTTATTCCTAAATGATGACGGGCGGCATGTGCCTGCAAGCCAAAAACCCGCCCTTTAAATGACGCTGCTGCTCCGTGATAGATAGCTGGAGATGCTTCATTATGCCTCATTTCCTGAATCGGCCGCAAATGAAGCCCAAGTAAATAGTCCACATCATCTAATAAATTTTTATTGATAAAAGAAAGGGCACCGCCGCCTGTTTCTTCTGCAGGCTGAAAAAAACTTTTAATCATTCCTCTCGGTTGTACCCCAAGCTCTTTTAGGCATTTGAGTGTAAAGAGTACAATTGTCATATGGGCATCATGGCCGCATGAATGATTTGCCTTCCATACACCGTCGACATTTTGCCATAATGCATCTATATCTGTGCGCACACCGATAGTTGGTCCGGTCCTGTTATTGCCCCAATAGCCGACTGCTCCTGTTTGGTCCGAAAAAGTTTTATAAGGTATATCTAGCAAATCAAGCTGTTTGCATATAAAAGCTGTTGTATGATGTTCCTCCCAGCTAATCTCTGCATGTTCATGCAAATAATGATACATCGCTTTTATTTCTACTTCTTTTTTGTTCACCCAATCTATTACTCTATCCTTCACTGTTCGTCCTCCGCTCCCTGTTACCAGCCAATATACCGAATGTTCTGTGTTTTCAAATCATAGGAGCACAATCTTAGCATTGCAAGAGATTGTGCTGTATGTTGATTAATTAATTGTGAATGTCTTTTTTCCTAATAAGTATTTTTCAATCACTTGCTCGTTCAGCTCATAACCGATGCCTGGCTTTGTCGGGACTGCTATTTTTCCTGGAGCAGACATAATCACCTCAGGCTGGATAATGTCTTCCTTCCAATAGCGATCAGAAGCAGAAGTGTCACCGGCAATTGTAAAGTTCGCAAGCGAGGTTATAGCAATATTATGAGCCCTGCCGACACCAGCTTCAAGCATTCCTCCGCACCAGACAGGAACATTATAATTATCACATAAATCATGAATTTTCTTTGCTTCTGTCAAACCGCCGACGCGGCCAATTTTCAAATTGATAATTCTGCAGCTGCCCAGCTCGATTGCCTTGCGGGCATTCTCAGCTGAATGGATACTTTCATCCAGACAAATCGGAGTGCTTAGCTCCTTTTGCAGAACAGCATGGTCAATCATGTCGTCAAAGGCTAAAGGCTGTTCAATCATCATCAGCTTGAATGCATCTAATTTTTTTAAATGTGTCAAATCTTGCAGGGAATATGCTGAATTCGCATCGGCCATAAGAGGAATCCCAAATCCGAACTTCTCCCTGATTTTCGCCAATGGCTCCAAATCATAGCCTGGCTTTATTTTAACTTTTATTTTTTTATAGCCATCTGCCAAATATCTTTCGATTTTCAAGAGTAGCTCGTCTAGCGACTTCTCTATTCCAATGCTTACGCCAACATCAATGCTTTTTCTCGTCCCGCCAAGTGCATGGGCAAGGGACACTCCATTTTTTTTGCTGTAAAGATCCCAAACAGCTCCTTCTAATGCTGCTTTTGCCATATTATTTCTTCTGATTGGTGCGAATATATTAGAAACGTCGTCTGGATGGTTAATGGTGCTATTAAACAAAAGAGGAATTAAAAATTCTTCTATTATATGCACAGAAGTGCCTGTAGTTTCTTCACTGTAGCCTGGATTGGGCATAGCAACGGACTCTCCGTAGCCTACATGCCCGCCGCTGAACATTTTAATAATCAGGAAGTCCTTTTCCATTAAACTCCCGATACTTGTTACAAACGGATGCAGCAACGGCATCTTTAGATGAAGAAGCTCGATTCTTTCAATCTTCAAAACTAACTACACGTCCCTTAATCGTTAAATTCGGTAAAGCTTTATTGTTTTTTCTCGTTTTCTGTCCGGAATCCTGCCAGCCGTTCGTAAATAGCCTTAAGCTTTTTCTCTTCTCCCGCCTCAGTTGGCTGATAGTATTGCGTTCCTTTAAGCTTTTCTGGCAAATATTCTTGATTGACCCAGCCGCCGAATGTGCCGATTGGATAATCATGAGGATACACATAGCCAACATGGCCGAGCGCTTTGCTTCCAGCATAATGGCCGTCGCGGAGATGCATCGGAATATCCCCAACATGGCCACTCCTAACATCAGCGATTGCTGCATCGAGGGCCTTATAGGCTGCATTTGATTTAGAAGATAAACACATTTCTACAACAGCAACAGATAAAGGAATTCTTGCTTCAGGCAATCCAAGCCGCTCACTTGCTGTAACGGCTGCAAGTACATTATTGCCTACAGATGTTTTCGCAAGACCGACATCTTCATAGGCAATTACAAGCAGTCTTCTGTTAACAGCAACAAGATCACCTGTTTCGAGCAAATGAGCAAGATAATAAAGAGCTGCGTCAACATCGCTTCCGCGAATGCTCTTTTGCAGGCTGGAAAGAAGGTTATAGAAATGAGACCCCTTCTTATCTCCATAAACTCCGACTCTTTCAATCATTTGTGCGACTGTTTCATCTGTTACAACAAATGTATCTTCTTCTTTATCAGAGGAATAGACAATAGACTCTAAAAGGGTTAAGGATTTCCGAGCATCTCCATTCGTTCCTTGGGCAATTTTTTTTATTTGTTCATCGCTTATCTTTATCGACAGGGTGCCTAGACCCCGTTCTTCTTTAATAGCCCTAGTAAGTAGCTCCTCAATATCAACATCTGTCAATCTTTTAAGCTGCTTAATCTGCCCGCAGCGGCTTCTGATGGCAGGATTCACATCATGATACGGGTTTTCAGTAGTTGCACCGATTAAAACGATATCCCCTCTTTCCACATGGGGAAGCAAATAATCTTGCTGTGCTTTGTTGAAGCGGTGAATTTCGTCGAGAAACAGCAGCACTTTCCCTGTTAATCTCGCTTCATCCACGACTGCCTCCACATCCTTTTTGCCTGCTGTTGTCGCATTTAAGGCAATAAACGGCAAATTCGTCGTACCGGCAATCGCAAAGGCAATGGAGGTCTTTCCTATGCCTGGCTCCCCATATAAAAGCATGGACGGAACATGACCATTTTTAATCATTTTATATAAGCCTGTTTGTTTGCCGATTATATCCTTTTGCCCGACTACTTCATCAATGGTAGTCGGCCGCATTCGATAGGCTAGTGGTTCTCCATTCACTATATGTACACCTCTTTACTCGCACTTCTTTAAAAACTATTATATCGCAACTTACCCCATAAACGAAAAAGTTTAGATGAAACACCAAAAAGCGGATGGTTATATTCCATCCGCAAAAACCTAACTTATGCCGCAACATCTCTTTTCTTGAATACGAAAAAGGCAAGCAAGTGAAAAATCAGGAAATAAACACACAGCATTACAATTGAAAATGTTAATGTCATGCCTTCCATTAATGGAGTACCTTCAAAATACTGAGTCAAATCTGTATTAGCAAATAAAATATATTTTGCCCATTCAAACTTTGTCGACAGCATGTAGGTCACTGTGCCGCCCATAAACATTAAGAATATCGAGATTCCAACAGCAAGTGAACTGTTGCGGAATACACTCGAAATCATAAACGCCATTGTCGTAATCATCAGCAGATCGATTGAATTCAGTCCATATGTTATTAACAGATGGAGAATCATACTTTGTTCTGTCACTTTTCCGTCATGATAATTTAAATAGGGAGTGCTGCTCTCTGGGAATCCGAACAATATGGCGCCCAGCAATAAAGCAAAACCAAATAGAACCAAAATTAAACATACCCCAAACAATATTACGGACAAATACTTAGAAAACAGTATTTTGGCTCTTCCAATCGGGCGTATTAGCAACAGCTTTACCGTACCCCATGCAAACTCGTTTGCAACTATGCCAGCTGCAATGATAATAGTAAACAAGCCGGCAAAGGAGATGAGTTCTGAACTATCTGATATAAAATCCCACACAGAGTAATCCACATTTGTAGTAATATCATGCTCTAATCGATATTCATTAATGGCAATCTGTGACCTTGTATATTCTATTAAATCAGGGGAGACTGTTCCTTCATCGAGCTGTTTTTGATATTCCTTGTTTTCCATCTCTAAACCTTGGCGCCAATTTTCATTGTCAGGAACAGATAATCCATTTTCCTGATACTTCGTAATGGCTCCAATAGCGATTACACTTAGAAGCAAAAGGACAACCATTACGTGTGTGGCTGCACGCTTCCATATCTTCATCCATTCATTTTGCAACAGCTGCAGCATTACAATTCCCCCTTCTCATTTGTTACTTCTAAGAATCTGTCTTCGAGTGTCTTAGAAACTTCTTTAATTCCATAAATGGAGAAATCCTGACCCGAAAGAAGTTTTACCAATGCTGGAATCTGCTCTTTCGTTACTGGGATTTCTATGCCTGCAGCACTTTTGGACACCTCTATGCCAGGCATATACTCACGTACAACACTTAAAGCTTCGTCGCTACGGTCTATTTCCACTTCATAGAGCTTTTCTGTGTTGTTGACAAAGTCCTTCACCAATTGGACATCCACCAGTTTGCCTTGCTGGATAATACCAATCCGGTCACACATCATTTCCATTTCCGACAACAGATGGCTGGAAACTATTACGGCCATCCCTCTGTCTCTGGCGAGCATTCTTAAATGGTCGCGAATTTCTCTTATTCCTGCTGGATCTAAGCCGTTTGTCGGCTCATCCAATATTAGAACTTTTGGATCATGCAATAAGCTTTGTGCAAGTCCAAGTCTCTGTCTCATCCCAAGAGAATAGGTTTTAACCTTGTCACGTATTCTATCTGTCAGGCCGACAAGCTCAACCACCTCATTAATCTTCTCCTTGCTTACTCCTCTTGTCATCCGAGCATAATGGACTAGATTATCGTAACCTGACAGGAATTTATACATTTCTGGGTTTTCTACGATTGCACCGACATGCTGCACAGCCTTTTCAAATTCCTTGGTAATGCTTTTTCCGCTTATTAAAATATCACCGGCTGAAATGTTTATTAGGCCAACAATCATTCGAATGGTCGTTGTTTTTCCGGCACCATTTGGGCCAAGAAATCCAAACACTTCACCTGCTTCTACATTAAAGCTTAAATTATCAATGATTTTCCTGCCTTTAATCACCTTTGAAACATTTTTCAGTTCAACAATGCTTCCCATTTTATCTCCCCTTTTTTATCAATGTTTGATATTGTTCTTCATCCACTCCACAATAGACAACCCTTGCTCTTCTTTCAGCTGGTCAACATGAAAATGCGCCGCTAAATGTCCCTTATTGATAACAACAACATCATCCAAAATTGGCTCTATTTCAGCAATCTCATGTGTAGCAATAATAACTGTCTGCTTTTCAAAATCAATATAATGGAGCAACCCCTTAACGATCGAATCTCTTACCATCGGGTCTAGTCCGGAAAACGGCTCATCCAGCAACAGAACTGGAACCTGCCTGCTTAAAGAGAGAACCAGCTTCAATCTTCCTCTGTTGCCCTTTGACAACTCTTTAATTTTCTTGGCCTTATCAAGCTCCATGAAATGAAGTAGCTCCGTTGCCGTCTCAAGGTTTAAATCCTGAAACTGCGAGGCAGAAAAGCTGATCATGTCAGCAACAGTAAAACCATCGTAGAACATATCTAATTCCGTCAAATACGATACATCTGCTGCTATTTTTCGATTAACCTGTTTGCCATTTACAGTGACAGTTCCAGAGGAAGGCTGAACGAGTCCTGCAATAAGTTTTAAGGTTGTTGATTTTCCGCTGCCATTAGCACCGACTAAGCCGTAGATTTTCCCTGGCAGAAAAGAGAAATCAACATCTTCTAAAGCTGTTTCTTTGCCATACTTTTTTGTAACTTTCTCTAATTTAATCAATCTTTTCAGCCTCCTCCCCCTGCTTAAATGCAGCTTTTAGTTCTGCAATCATTTCCTCTTCTGATATTCCGAGTTCCTTCATACTCTCGACAAACCTGCCAACAAGTTCAAGCTGCAATTTTTTCTTCACTTCCTCTAGCACTTCCTTCTTTTCGGTAATGAATGTCCCTTGCCCTCTTCTCGTTTCCACGATATTCATCCTCTCCAATTCACTATAGGTTCTTTGAATTGTGTTTGGGTTCACTCCTGAATCAATGGCCATTTCCCGTACAGAAGGCAGCTTTTGGCCAACCTTTAATTCCTGTCTTGCAATCTGCCGCATAATCCGATCAACAATTTGCATATAAATCGGCCGTGATTGCTTGTAGTCATCTGCCATGCAGCTTACACCTCTACTTTCTTATCTAACAGCCAAGACGAAACCCAAAAAATAACAAGAGCTGTCAGACAATAGCCTGCTAGGACAAACACGGAAATGTCTGTTGCTTCAAAGGTAGCTTGAAAGGAATTCATACCTGTTTCCATCTGAAAAGCTCTACCTAAATTAAACATCCCTATTTCTTTTAAATCTTTAATAAAGCTGATTTTCCCAAACTGTTCTTTTAACAGTTCCCATCCATAGAAAAAGGCAATGAGGATAATCCAGCGAAATTTCTTCAACCATAGGATGGCTCCTAAACTGTGGTAGACAGTCCAATAAAAGATGACCCAGATGCTCAAGTAAAAAGAGATTAACCATATTGCCGCAGCCATAAATACAATATCAAATGCAGTAAACATTTCTTGAAATTCTGCTATCGGCAAAAGACTTAAAATGGTAATAATGGTTATAAGGACAGCGGAGCATAACGATAATATCGAACAGGCCGTAAGCTTTGACAGCAATAATTGCACACTGCTTGCTGGATTATGGAGCCACAATTGCGTTTTGCCTTCCAAATTAAGTGATGTCAGCAAAGACCCTGGTAAATAAATAACATGGGCAATAATTAAAGCAATCGAAATGGTTCCTGCCAGCATGCTAGTGCTGTAATAACCAGAAAGGAACCAGCCAGCCGCATAGGCGATTGCCATAAAAATTAATATCGTATAAAAATAGCCGATGGTTATTTTTAAGTCCTTCCTCAACAAGCCTTTAAATGCTTTCATATTCTTCCTCCAAAACTTTGTATTAGTGTACTAAGTAGATAGTACACTAATACACCAATGCCTGCAATAGGTTATTTGTAAATTTAAACCAGTATTTTTACTCTAAAAAAAGATCCTAGGCCGATAGCCTAGGATCTTTCGTTTATATTAGTCATTTACACGCTTAATTTTAATGTCCCCCAGTAATTCCTTCACCACATGGCTTGCCATAATTAAACCGGCAACAGATGGAACAAAGGCATTGGAAGAAGGCGGCATTTTTGCCTTGCGAATCGGCGCATCTTCTTTCCCAACCACTTTGCGGACATCTTCTCTGATAACGATCGGGCTTTCATCTGAAAAGACTACTTTAATTCCTTTACGGATTCCCTCTTTTCGCAGACGAAGACGAATAACTTTAGCAATTGGATCTGTATGTGTTTTGCTGATATCAGCAATTTGGAAACGAGTCGGATCCATCTTATTCGCTGCACCCATACTTGAAATAATAGGAATATTTCTTTGTAAACATTCCTTCATTAAGTGAATTTTATAGGAAATAGTATCAGATGCATCCACAACAAAGTCCAAGCCGTATGCAAAGATTTCCTCATAAGTTTCTTCTGTATAAAACATTTTCAGTGCGATTACTTCACAATCTGGATTGATATCTGCAATGCGCTCTTTCATGATATCAACTTTCGGACGACCGACAGTTGACAATAATGCAATCACTTGGCGATTGACGTTGGTAATATCAACATCATCCTTGTCAATCAATATTAATTTTCCGACTCCTGAACGAGCCAGAGCTTCAGCAGAAAAGGAGCCGACCCCGCCAATTCCTAGCACTGCCACCGTGCTGTTTTTTAACTTTTCTAATCCATCTGTACCGATCGCTAATTCATTTCTTGAAAACTGGTGCAACATCTATTTCTTCAACTCCATTATTAGATTTACGTTAATAGGAATTATACATATGTTTTCTAGTATTATACTCTTAAACCCTTTTGTACTATAACATAAATTATTGACAGGTTCTAGCCCTTGTCCTCAGGACTGTTGACAGGAAAAAAAGGCTGTCACTTTTAGACAGCCCTCTTTTATCAGTCATTTTTTTTCGGTGATTTAAGTGCTAGATGCAAATCATCAAGCTGGCTTTGAGAAACCTCGCCTGGTGCATCTGTCAACAGACAGCTTGCACTTGCTGTTTTCGGGAATGCGATTGTATCACGCAGGTTTGTTCTGCCAGACAGAAGCATAATCAGTCTGTCTAAGCCGATTGCAATTCCGCCATGCGGAGGTGTTCCATATTCGAATGCTTCCAGCAGGAAACCAAATTGCTCATAAGCTTCTTCTTTAGAGAAACCAAGCAGTCCGAACATTTTTTCCTGAATATCTTTTTCGAAAATACGAAGTGATCCTCCGCCAAGCTCATAACCATTCAATACAATATCATACGCTTGTGCTTTAACTGCCTTAGGATTGGAATCAAGCAGTTCAATATCTTCTCGTTTTGGCATTGTGAACGGATGGTGAGCTGCATAGAAACGGTTCTCTTCTTCATCAAATTCAAACAACGGCCAGTCTGTCACCCATAGGAAGTTGAATTTCTCTGGGTCTATTAAGTTCAACTCTTTTGCTAATTTAAGGCGAAGTGCACCTAATGAGTCTGCAACAACGCTTGCTTTATCTGCAACAAACAGCAGCAGATCACCTGGTTCAATAGCAAGTGCTGCTTCAAACGCTTTTTGCTCTTCCTCTGAGATGAATTTTGCTATCGGACCTTTTAATCCATCCTCTTCTGCCTTCAACCATGCTAAGCCTTTCGCGCCATAAACTTTCACGAATTCTGTCAAAGCATCAATATCTTTACGAGAATATTTGTCATTTGCTTGCTTCACATTAATTGCTTTTACTTGGCCGCCTGATTCAACAGCAGCTGCAAACACTTTAAAGCTGGAGTCTTTAACGATTTCAGACAGATCTGTAAGCTCCATTTCAAATCTTGTGTCTGGCTTATCCGATCCGTAGCGTGCCATTGCTTCATCATAAGGCATTCTTGGGAATGGTGAAGGAACATCGATTCCTTTCACTTCACGCATAATTGTCACCATCATGTTTTCCATCATTTTCATGATGTCTTCCTGACTTAAGAAGCTTGTTTCAATATCAAGCTGTGTAAATTCAGGCTGACGGTCTGCACGCAAGTCTTCATCACGGAAGCAGCGGGCAATTTGGTAATAGCGCTCAATTCCGCCTACCATCAGCAGCTGTTTGAAAAGCTGCGGAGACTGCGGCAATGCATAAAATTCATTTGGATGAACACGGCTTGGCACAAGATAATCCCTTGCTCCTTCAGGCGTGCTTTTTGTAAGGATTGGTGTTTCGATATCCAAGAAGCCTTCGCTGTCTAAATAATCTCTCATAATCTTTGTTACTTGATGACGCATTTTTAATGTTTCAAACATAACTGGTCTTCTGAAATCTAAATAGCGATATTTTAAGCGAACATCTTCTGCTACGTCTGTTTTATCAGAGATAGCAAACGGCGGTGTTTTTGCTTCGTTCAGAATGATAATTTCGTCTACAACAATCTCAATTTTACCTGTTTGCAGGTTTTCATTGATTGTTCCTTCCTGCCTTGCCACAACCGTTCCTTTAATATCTAGAACAAATTCATTTCTTACTTTTTCTGCAATTTCAATTGCTTCTTTATTTATTTCTGGATTAAACACGACTTGAACAATGCCAGTACGGTCACGCAAATCAATGAAAATAAGTCCTCCCAAATCACGGCGTTTTTGAACCCAGCCCTTTAAGCTGACTTTTTCGCCAATAGCCTTTTCTGTTACTTCACCACAAAAATACGTTCTTCCAAACATATTTCATCCTCCTTTTAGTTCCCTACTATTTATTTTTAATAGCTTTGAAAATCTTGCAGCGCTGCCGCTAATTCTTCCAGCTTCACTTGTTTTTGTTCACCAGTTTCCTGACTCTTCACATTAATCTTGTTTTCCTTCAGCTCATCCTCGCCTATAATAGCGACAAATTTAGCTTGAAGGCGATCGGCAGCTTTAAATTGAGCTTTTACTTTTCTGTCCATATAATCTCTTTCAGCAGATAAGCCTGCTCTGCGCAAATCATTTAAAAGTCCGACCGTATAATCCTTTGCTTCTTCTCCCAATGCAACAAGATAACAATCGATTTTCTTCTCAACAGGCAATTCGATTCCTTCTGCTGTTAAGGCTGCAAGCAATCTTTCCAAGCTCATCGCAAACCCGATACCAGGTGCTTCCGGTCCGCCAAGCTCTTCTGTAAGCCCATTATAACGACCGCCTCCGCAAAGTGTCGTAATGGCTCCAAATCCTTCTGCCTCACTCATGATTTCAAATGCAGTGTGATTATAGTAATCCAAGCCTCTTACTAGATTTGAATCGACTACGAAAGGAATATTTAAGGCAGTTAAATATGCTTTCACTTTCTCAAAGTATTGTTTAGACTCTTCATTCAAGTAGTCTAGGATCGACGGTGCCGACTTCATTAACGGGTGATCATGATCTTTCTTACAATCCAAAATTCTCATTGGATTTTTTTCGAGACGGCTTTGGCAGTCACTGCAGAATTCGCCGATGCTTGGCTTAAAGTGGCCGATTAGTGCATCTCTGTGTGCAAGTCTGCTTTCTTTATCACCAAGACTGTTTACAACGAGCTTCAGCTTTGAAAGCCCAAGTGATTCATATACACTATAGGCAAGTGCCATTACTTCCGCATCAATCGCAGGATCCTTGCTGCCGATTGCCTCTACACCAAACTGGACGAATTGGCGAAAACGGCCTGCTTGTGGACGCTCATAACGGAACATTTGTCCTAAATAGAAAAGCTTAACTGGCTGTGATGGCAACCCGAACATTTTATTTTCTACAAAAGAACGAACGACAGAAGCAGTACCCTCTGGTCTGAGTGTCAGGCTTCTTTCTCCTCTGTCTTCAAATGTGTACATTTCCTTTGTGACAATATCTGTTGTATCTCCAACACTGCGCAAAAACAGCTCTGTATGCTCAAAGATAGGTGTTCTTATTTCGTTATATTGGAATCTGTCGCAAAGCTCTTTAATACGCGTTTCAATATATTGCCATTTTTCCACTGTGCCTGGCAGAATATCTTGCGTTCCTCTTGGAATATTTATTTGCATATTATTATCCTCCTGTATTGGCTTATGTATCGGAATTAGGGATGGGCAATTTTAAAAAAGCAAACAAAAAAATCCCGCCCCTTGTATATCAAGAAATATACAAGGGACGAGATTTTGGAATCCCGTGGTGCCACCCTAATTGAAGAAATGCATCTTTAAAGAAATGCATCTTCCACTTTGCAGTTAACGCCTGCTAACGTTTCATACCTAGTAATGTTAAAAAACATGTTCAGAAGAAAACCTACGGAGTGTTCGTTCATTAAGTCATCATGCAGAAATGCTTCCAGCCTTTGGCATTTCCTCTCTTTTCATGTGTATCCTAACTACTTTTCTCCCTCATTGGCTTTTTTAATTTATCCCTTATTATTTTATTAATAATAATAAGAGATGAATTGATTGTCAATAGCCCTTTAATATCTCCCAACCTGCTTTTTCAGTTTTCTTGCTTCTCCTACAGATAACCCAAACTCTGAAGCAAGCTCAACAGCTGTCGAGTTAGCTTCCTTTTCGATAAAATCATGAAAGTCCACACCGAGTAATTTCGAGCTTACATCATGGGTTTTTATGCTTTTTTCACCAAATCTCATTGTTTTCACCCTTTTTTCTTGTTAATTTCTATTATTATCCCCATGAGTTAAAAAATTTTTCATCATATGTTATATTTATTGTCTAAAATTGAAAAGAAAAAGAGAAAAGTTATCAAAGGAGATTGTATCTTGAAAGAGAAATGTATTAAAATGCAACTAACTATGCTCTTTCAAGGAAGGGAGGAGAAGCTATCAAATGATAAAGAAACAGCATATATGGATAATTCCCATTATGATGCTAATGCTGATTCCTGCAATCCAAGCTAAAGCGGAAAGCAGTCTATCTGTGCAATCGACGACAGTCCTTAATATAAGAGAAGGTCCTAGCCTTGATGATTCAATTATTGGGAAAATGGAAATAGGCACAAGCTATAAAGTGCTGACTGACAATGGGGACTGGCTGGAAATCGATTTAGGAAATGGTCAAGCCGGCTGGGTGGCAGCCTACTTAGTAACAAAGTCTGAAGGTTCGAGTAATGATGCTCCCAATACGCAAACAGACAGCGTCACAGCTTCAGAAGGAACCATTTCTGAAAATGGATTAAGACTGCGCAAAGGACCTGGAACCGAGTATCAGGTTATCACAACACTCAGCAAAGATACTCCTGTCACCATTCTTTCAAATGAAGGAGACTGGGCTGAAATCCAAACAGCGCTCGGAACAGGCTGGGTTAACAGCCAATATATTATCGGCGGCGCGCAAAACACTTCAGACACAACGGACGTCTCACAAACAGACGGCCAAACTGCGATTGTAGCTGACGATGATATAAACGTTCGTGACACAGCTTCTTTGAATGGAGTAGTCATTGGCAAGCTGGCAAAAGGAACGGTAATACATATAGTAGCAGAGGATGGAGATTGGGCTAAAATCCAATTTTCAGGTAATACTGGCTGGGTGTCTAAAACCTTGCTGACTGAGGACAGCGAGGTAGAAAACATTTCTGCAAAACCAATTGATGCATCTGTTACTATTCTTCATGATGGGACAAACATTCGGAGTGAAGCATCCGTACAAGCCTCAGTCTTAAGTATTGCAAGTGAAGGGGATTCCTTTAAAGCAACAGAAGAGATTGGCGACTGGTATAAAATTGAGCTGGCAGACGGTCAAGCCGGCTATGTAGCCAGCTGGATAGTGTCAGAATCTGCTGAAAAGCAAACAGCACCTTCCTCACAAGACAGTAACAAAACAGGCGACTTAAAAGGAAAAACAATTGTCATCGATCCTGGTCATGGCGGTAAAGACAGCGGAACAATCGGAGCTGTCGGCACATTGGAAAAAACGCTGACAATCCGAACAGCTAACCTTCTTGCTGAAAAACTGCAGGCTGCTGGCAGCAATGTTGTGATGACAAGACAGAATGACTTTTTTATCTCGTTGCAGGACCGTGTCAATATGAGCAGCTTCTATAAAGCTGACGCCTTTATCAGCATCCATTATGACAGCATAAAGGACAGCAGCGTCCGAGGGATGACAAGCTATTATTACAGCTCTTCCCAAAAGGAGCTTGCCAACAGTCTGCATGAAAACATTATTGAAGCAACCCAATTAAAGGACAGAGGTGTAAGGAAGAACGATTATTTTGTTCTTAGAGAAAACACACAACCAGCAACGCTTTTAGAGCTTGGTTATTTAAGCAACCAGCAAGAAGAGGCGCTTGTTTCGTCCCAAAAATACCAGGAGACAGTTTCCGCAGCCATTTATGAAGGGCTCGAAAGCTATTTCCAATAATAAAAAGAACCGTTCCAATCGGAACGGTTCTTTTATTTGCTTTCGAGTATAAGAGTAACAGGGCCATCATTCACCAATGAGACATCCATCATGGCACCGAAAACACCTGTCTCCACATGCAAGCCCTTTTCCCTCAGCATAAGATTAAATTGATCGTATAGATTTACTGCATAATCCGGTTTGGCGGCATTCATAAAGTTCGGCCGTCTCCCTTTTCGCGTATCTCCATACAGAGTAAACTGGGAAACAGACAAAATAGCGCCTTCAACCTCCATTATGCTGTGATTCATTTTCCCATCCTCATCATCAAAAATTCGCAGATGGGCAATTTTATCTACAAGCTTGGCTGCATCCTCTGCTGTGTCATCATGTGTGACGCCAACGAGGAGCATATAGCCCTTATCAATTTGTCCAACGGTTTTCCCGTCGACTTCCACTTTTGCTTCTTTCACTCTTTGCAACACAATACGCATACCGTTTCTCCTTAGTTCATGATTCTACGTACAGAATAGACATCAGGTATCTGCTTAATCCGCTCCACCACTTTATGGAGGTGATTGACATTCAGAATGAGAATAGACATCGTGATGGTTGCCATTTTATTGCGGTCAGATTTGCCTGAAACAGCAGAAATATTCGTTTGCGATTCGTTAACTGCCTGAAGAACCTCATTTAAAAGGCCTCTTCTGTCATATCCGCTTATCTCAATTTCCACATTATATTCTTTCCGATCATTCAGCGCTGTTTCCCATTCAACAGGAATCAGTCTTGCTTTTGCATCCTCGGTATCGATATTAGTACAATCTGAGCGGTGAACAGAAACGCCTCGTCCTTTTGTAATGAAGCCGACAATCTCATCGCCTGGCACTGGGTTACAGCAGCGTGACAGCCTGATTAGCAGGTTGTCAATCCCGGTTACCCGCACTCCAGAAGCACGTTTTTTCGCACTAGGAAATGACTTTAATTCAGCAACAGCATTAGATATTGTTGCAGACTGCTCCGCATCACGCTTCTTGCGCCATTTCTCTGTAAGGCGGTTGGCGACTTGAAGGGCTGTTATGCCATTGTAACCGACAGCAGCATACATATCCTCTTCACCAACAAAATTGAACTTCTCAAGCACTGTCTTAATATTATCAGGGGTAAGAATTTCCTTCAGATCAAACTCCATATTGCGGATTTCTTTCTCGACAAGCTCCTTGCCCTTTTCCACGTTCTCCTCTTTGCGCTGCTTTTTGAAGAACTGCCTGATTTTATTTTTTGCTTGTGAGGTTTGTGCAATCTTGATCCAGTCTTGGCTAGGACCATATGAATGCTTGCTTGTATGAATTTCGACGATATCGCCAGTCTTTAACTTATAATCAAGTGTAACCATCTTGCCGTTAACCTTGGCACCAATTGTTTTATTACCGATTTCCGAGTGAATTCGATAAGCAAAGTCAATCGGAACGGAGCCTGAAGGCAACTCAAATACATCGCCTTTTGGGGTAAACACAAATACCATATCGGAAAACAAATCGATTTTCAGACTTTCCATAAACTCCTCGGCATTAATACTGTCTTCCTGGAAGTCGAGAATTTCTCTAAACCATGACAGCTTCTCTTCAAAGGAGGAGCCTTCATCAACTGTTTTTCCTTCTTTATATGCCCAGTGTGCGGCAATCCCGAACTCTGCAATTCGATGCATTTCTGTTGTGCGTATTTGCACTTCCAGCGGGTCACCCTTCGGCCCAATCACTGTTGTATGCAAGGATTGGTACATATTAGCTTTAGGCATCGCGATATAGTCTTTGAAGCGTCCTGGCATCGGCTTCCAGCGTGTATGAATAATTCCAAGCACGGCATAGCAGTCTTTGATGCTGTTTACCACAATGCGCACTGCCAAAAGATCATAAATCTCGTTGAACTGCTTGTTTTGTAGCACCATCTTGCGGTAAATGCTGTATATATGCTTTGGACGTCCCGAAATGTCAGATTGAATTTTTACTTCATCCGTGCCTTCCCGTATTTCGGAAACAACTTCTTCTAAATATTGTTCACGCTCAGCGCGCTTTTTCTTCATTAAGTTAACAATTCGATAATATTGCTGTGGATTCATATAACGTAGAGCTGTATCTTCAAGCTCCCATTTAATTGTAGATATCCCTAGTCTGTGGGCTAATGGAGCGAAAATCTCAAGCGTTTCATTTGAAATGCGGCGCTGCTTCTCTGCAGGAAGATGCTTTAGCGTTCGCATGTTATGAAGTCTGTCGGCAAGCTTAATCAGTATGACTCGTATATCCTGCGCCATTGCGACAAACATTTTGCGATGGTTCTCTGCTTGTTGTTCTTCATGGGATTTGTATTTGATTTTCCCTAGTTTCGTAACGCCGTCAACGAGCATGGCCACTTCATTGCTAAAGCTGTCACTAATATCCTCTAATGTGATATCGGTATCTTCAACAACATCATGGAGAAAACCTGCAGCAACAGTAGCCGGATCCATCTGCAAATCAGCAAGAATCCCTGCCACTTGAATAGGGTGGATTATATATGGCTCCCCAGATTTTCTATATTGTTCACGATGAGCATTTTGGGCAAAATCATAGGCTTTTTGTATGAATTTTGTATGCTCTTCGTTTAAATATCCTTTAGTCTTATCGATGACTTGTTCGGCGGTTAACACTTGATCATTCGCCATGTAATCACCTTTCATATTCCGAGTGTATTATTAGAATTTATCATAAGTTCGACTATTTATCTATCCCGCTATATGTTTTTCCTTATATTGCATCATGCAATTTTTAATAGAATTAAAACAATTTTAGAATGATTATTTCTATTATTAAAAAAAAGAGAGAGAATGTAAAGAGAATCCATGTAATTTTTTTGCAAAACATTAGAATTTTTGTCGAAAACAGTCGAAAGTTCCCGATGCTTTTTTATTGCAAAAAAAAAGAGCGCTATCACAGCGCTCTTCTTCGTTATTAATATTCCATCAATGTCAAAATATCATAGCCATCAAGGTTTTTGCGTCCTTCTAGGTAAGACAATTCAATCAAGAAGGCAATCCCAGCTACTACACCGCCCAATTCTTCTACAAGCTTGATTGTAGCCTCAATTGTGCCGCCTGTTGCAAGCAAGTCATCAGTAATTAGGACTCTTTGGCCAGGCTTAATTGCATCCTTATGGATTGTCAGCACATCCTTGCCGTACTCCAAGCCGTAAGAAACCTTGATTGTTTCTCTTGGCAGCTTTCCTTCTTTACGAACTGGCGCAAAGCCTACTCCTAATGAATAAGCAACAGGACAGCCGATGATAAAGCCGCGGGCTTCTGGTCCGACAACAATATCGATTTCCTTTTCTTTAGCGTACTCAACAATTTTATCTGTTGCGTATTTATATGCATCACCATTATCCATAAGTGTGGTAATATCTTTGAAACGAATGCCCGGTTTTGGCCAATCTTCCACAATTGTTACATACTGTTTTAAATCCATTCTTGCACTTCCTCCTCATTCTTAACGGATTTCTGAAGAATAAGATCAAACCAATTCTTTAACTGCTCATAAGACGAGTATATTAATTCATTTTCGAGCGAAAATTGTGCTTGTTTCTGTTGAAAAGAAGGAGACTCTGTTAAATCTCTTCTATTGCTATTCTTATTCAGCGTAATAAACCCATCCTTCATTGTAACAAAATTCAGCTCAAAAAACACCTTTGACATAAAAACAATTGTTTCTTTGCTCCAGCCTTGGCGTTTCGCAAGCTCTCCGCCGTACTTTTTAAGGTCAAAGCCATTTTGCTTTGCAAGAAAAGCGTAGTACCATTTAAAGTGATCCCTTGTCGGCATCGTGCTGAAAAAGTCGCTGTCCTGCTTAAAAAAGCTTGCATATATTCGTTCAGGGGCAGTGCTAGCTAACAATTGTTGAACGATATCTTTGCTATGCGGAAAGTCTGCCAGTACTAGTATGCGATTTTCGGTTTGGAAGGATGCTGCATCATCAAGATTTTCAATAATTTTATAATCAGAAATAGAATTAAGAGCCTCAGGTACCGAATCCTTGTGAAAGAAAATCCATGTTGCACTGTTGCCTGGTATGGCAGATGCGAGCTTCTCCAAATTTCTAATACCTCGGTAATCGAAAAGCTGCCAATGCTTTACAGCAATATCCTGAATAAATATTTGCGGCTTTTTTATATTATTCCATTCATTGATAGAAAGCTGTCCTAGTACAGACACCTTTGCACTTGGCGATATATGGTCATAAAGCTCGCCAATCCCAAACCCAATTCCATCAAGGCTTGTGTCTTCCTGCTGAAATTGCACCTTCAAATGATTCTGGTTAGCTCCAATCTTCCTTATAGTGCTTATCTCAACAGAATCCATCACAATCCGCGGCTTAGCATTATCCACACCAAATGGCGCAAGCAGCTGCATTTCCTCAATGGCTTGTAAATGCGCATCTTTAAGGTCAATCTCCATATCAACGGCTGTTAATGGAACTAAATCTTCAGGAACAAGCTTGTCAAAAGCGAGTTGGTTCAAGCGCTGACGAAGCTGATCCACATCCTCCAATGCAAGTGTCATCCCTGCTGCCATCGGATGTCCGCCGAAATGGGGAAGTATCTCTCTGCATGTAGACAGATTCTGGTATAAATCAAATCCGGCAATACTGCGTGCCGACCCCTTTGCAATACCTTTTTCCTGATCAAAGCCGAGAACAATGGTCGGTCTGTAAAATTTCTCGACTAGCCTTGAAGCCACAATACCGACTACTCCCGGATTCCATCCCTCTTTACCGACGATAATCACCCGGTTTTCGGCCAACGGATACAGCGTCTCAACTTGTTCAATCGCTTCCTCCGTAATTTGGTTAACGATTGCCTGCCGTTCTTTATTTATCGCTTCCATCTCTTCTGCAAGAGATGCAGCAAGGTCTGGGTCATCTGTTAAGAGCAGTTCAACGGCAGGGTCAGCACTGTCGAGCCGGCCAACAGCATTTATCCTAGGGGCAATCATAAATCCGATTGTTTCCTCATCTATCCCGCTTGCTTCTGTCTTCATCTGCTTCAGTAATGCCTGTAAGCCGATGTTAGCAGTCTGCTTCAACTTCTTGATTCCAAGTTTGGCGATAATCCGGTTTTCCCCTGTCAGTGATACAAGGTCGGCAATTGTCCCAATTGCAGCAAATTGCAGAAGATGCTCTGGGAGTTCGCCGTATAGCGCATGCGCAACTTTTAAAGCAACACCGACTCCGGCAAGCTCATGGAAAGGATACTCGCTCCCATCCAATCTTGGATGAATGATTGCTAGCGCATCTGGAAGAACTAATCCAGGCTCATGGTGGTCTGTCACGATATAGTCTATCCCTAGCTCTTTCGCCACATCTGCTTCCTTGACAGCAGCTATTCCCGTATCCACTGTAACAATCAGCTTAATGCCGATGCTTGCTGCATATCGAAATGCCCCTTCATTCGGTCCATAGCCTTCTGTAAAACGATTGGGTATATAAAATTGAACATCGGCGCCTAAATCCTCCAATGTTTTCATCATAACAGTGGTGCTTGTTACACCATCTGCGTCATAGTCGCCAAATATAAGGATTGGCTCTTGTTTATCGATGGCATGCTTTATGCGGTTTACTGCTATATCCATGCCCTTCATTAAAAATGGGTCATGAAACTCATCTATGCTGTATAAAAATGCTTTTGCCTTTTCAAGGCTGTCATACCCTCTGTTTACGAGTAAACTTGCTACAAGAGGTGTGATTTTTAACTGGTCTGCAAGTATTGCAGCATTATCATTATTTTTCTTTTCTGTAATCCATCTAGATTTAGGATGAAGCATCTTATCACCTCAATCTATCATTATACAAGTATGAGTTAATCCTTTCAATGTTTGATAGTGGAAGAAACAGACTTTGATTACACACAAAAAAGCTTATGCCATTGCTGAGCATAAGCTTTTTTGTGTGTGAAATTATTTTGTTGGAGCAGCTATTGTCTCTACTGGTTCTGCCTCACCAGCTTGTACTGGTTCAAGCTCTTGCAGCCGCAATTGAAGTGACTCGTTTTCCTTAACTGCAGCCTTCCATTTTCTCTGCAACGAATAAATTTTTATCAAGCCAGCAGAGCCTATCATAAGTCCTCCCAGCAATACGGAGATTAGAATTACGAGAATGAGCGGCCATTCTCCTGTTCCAAATAAATAGTTCACTGTAACAGAATCAACATTTATCACAGCAAAAACAGCTACTATAAGTGCAAAAACAATGCCAAATAATAAGTTCCATTGGATTTTCATAAGCTACCTCCAATACTAAGTCCTTCCCTATAACTTTCCCATAATATGCAGGTATTAAACTAAAAAGACAGGTCCTTCAATCAAGGACCTGTCTTAAATCAAACTTATACTTGCGGCTCATCTGAACTTACACGTTTTTCTTTAACCGTAATCAGAACGCCTTTTTTCTTAAGCTCTTTTTTCTTCCATACAAACCATAACTGGGATGCGATAAAGATAGAAGAGTATGCACCGCCAATTAAACCAATCAATAAAGCTAATGAGAAGTTTCGGATTGACTCGCTTCCAAAAATCAACAAAGCAATTACACAGATAACAACTGTGAGAACTGTATTGAGGGAGCGTGTAAATGTTTGGCGGATACTTGTATTGATAATATCTTTGATTTCCTTCGCAGTCGTAATTCTTTTCTTTTTCACAAGGTTTTCGCGGATACGGTCGAACGTAACAATCGTGTCGTTAATAGAATACCCGACAATCGTAAGTACTGCCGCGATAAATGTAATATCAACTTCAAGCCTTGTAAAGCTGAAGATGACAATGATAAAGAATGCATCATGAAGCAGGGCGATAATAGCTGCTAATGCCATATATATTTCAAAACGGATTGTTACATAAAGTATTATCCCTAGTGATGCTAAAATGATGGCATAGAACGCATTTTTGGCCAGCTCTTTTCCGACTGTAGGTGATACGGTGCTGACATTCGGATCGGAGCCGTATTTATCATGCAGAGTCGTTTTCAGTTCTGCGACTTTGCTTTGACTCATATCCCCTTTTATGCGGATTGCAGCTCTGTCATTATTTTCACCAGAAATAGTGATATCATCTGCTGTAATGCCGAGAGCATCCATATCTGCTTGAACCGCTTCTGTTGTCAATGGTTTCTCAGAGCTTATTTCCACCCGTGAACCCGCTGCAAAGTCGATGCCAAGGTTAAGTCTAAACACAGCAATAACAATGATACCTACAACAACAAGCACGCTTGATATTCCAAAGAATACGTTTTTGTATTTTACAAAGTCAATACGGTCAAATTTCGTCGGCAATGTAAGTGTATCGTAGTTTTCGCCAATATGCTTAATATCCTTCTTATTGACACCAAACCATGACGGTCTCTTGTTGAATGCTTTGCTGTTAACAATAAGCCCAAGCAACAATCTTGTCCCATATACTGCCGTGATAAAGCTCACTAGAATACTGACAATCAGCAATGTCGCAAATCCTCTAACAGAGCTTGTACCATATGCAAATAAGATAACGGACGCAAGAATCGTTGTAAGGTTAGCATCAATAATGGTGGATATTGAGTTTTTGTTACCAGCTTGGTAAGCCGATTTCAGTGTTTTCCCTACTTTAAGTTCATCCTTAATCCGTTCATATGTGATGATATTGGCGTCAACCGCCATACCGACACCAAGTATTAGGGCGGCAATTCCCGGCAGTGTCAGTACCCCGTTAATTAAATCAATAACAAGCAGATTTAAGTATACGAATATAGACAGGGTGATGACTGCAATTAAGCCTGGCAAACGGTAGTAGAACAGCATAAACAAGAACACAAGTCCAACACCAACAATGCCGGCAAATACTGTTTCTTTAAGAGCCTGGTCACCAAACTGGGCTCCAACGCTTGTTGAATAAACCTCAGTCAGCTTAACAGGAAGAGCTCCCGCATCCAGAAGCTCAGCCAATGTCTTCGCTTCTTCAATCGTAAAGTTCCCTGTAATCGAAACGGTATCTGTGTTCAATACACTGCTTACCATTGGGTTAGACAGGAATTTAGGATCAGCTTTTGTTGCTTCTTCCGCATAGGAATCGCCTTCTTCATAATCGAGCCAGATGACAAGCGGATTTCCAAGCACTTCTGTCGTTACGTCCTTAAATTTCTCAGCATTCTTCAGCTTTAAGGAAACACTAGGTTTACCATATTCATCAAATACCTGTTCAGCTCCGCCTTGCACTAAGTCAGAACCATCCATCAGCTTTTTATCGTTAACATCACGGAACGACAGGTTCGCTTCTGTCGACAGCAATTCCCGTGCCTTATTCTGATCAGTTATGCCTGCTAGCTGTACACGGATGCGGTCCTTTCCTTCGATTTGAATGCTTGGTTCGCTGACACCGAGCACGTTGATTCGCTTATCTAAGGCTTGAGCCGTACTGTTAAGAATATCCGTATTAATCTTTTTCCCATCTATTGGTTCTACTTTATAAAGAACCTCAAAACCACCTTGGAGATCAAGACCAAGTTTAATATCCTTTAAAATATTATTTGTTGTTCCTCCCATCAATCCTGCAAAGACAACTACAATTAATAGGAAGGCAACTATTCTGCTCCGCTTTACCATTATGTATTTTTCCTCCTCGTTCTAAAAAGGCGTACATATGATTACACCTATTGACAAGCTTAAGCCATCCTGACAGCTTGACAGGACGGCAAGCACTATTCATTACAGAATTTGTTCATGAATTCTTCGTTAATTAAACATTTTCTTTCTATAATAAAACATTATGAAACAGTTTATGAGTGCTGTCAATTTGTACTAAAAATTATCGAACTTCTTCACAAAAAATTCACAAATGCTCTGTATGTAAAGGTTATTTTAGCAGCTCCTTTTTTTCCTCCTCTGAAAGCACAGAGAAATAGTCGTCTGCCTTGTAGGCTTCCACTGTGGCAAAATTCATGAAGTCTAATACTTTAACATTCATTACATCTTGAACAATTTCTGCAATCCTGTAGTCCGTTGAGGTTTTCTTCCACTTTTTCTTCGTTAAGAAGAACCATAGTTCGTTCTCATCTATAGTGTCATAGCCCAGTAGATGAAATTCCTCCAGCTTGCTCTTCAGCGCTGGCTTCACTTGATGGCGAAAATGATCATACAAATGCTCAGATGGCATCTTTCAAACAGCTCCTTTAACATGATGGTCCTTTTCCTCTTATCATAAACCTCTTACGTTTTTCATGATGAAAGGCAATAGTTCCTTTTCGATCCAATCTCTGCTTCTTTTCAAATTCCTTTATATACTTGTCATGCTTTGTCCACATGAATGCATATAGTTAATTGTATAGCATTATTCGTTATTTGAGAAGGCAGGGAAATAGAATGTCTAAGTTTTTGAAAGGCACCATTATACTGCTAGCAGCAGGACTGATCACTAGAGTTTTAGGTTTTATCAATCGCATCGTTATTGCCCGATTTATAGGGGAAGATGGAGTCGGGCTGTACATGATGGTATATCCCACACTCATTTTAGTCGTGACCATCACTCAACTTGGACTGCCTGTCGCCATTTCAAAAAACGTGGCAGAAGCATATGCGGAAGGGAATCAGCGCAAAGTCAAATCCATACTTGTCGTTTCTTTATCAACGACACTTGGACTTGCATTGGTTTTTACACCGCTTTTATATTTGCTTGCTCCATATTTGGCTGAAACATTATTTAATGACAGAAGAACACTAGTGCCAATGATGGCCATCGCACCGATTATTCCTGTCATCGCTGTCTCTTCTGTTCTAAGAGGATATTTCCAAGGGAAACAAACGATGAAGCCGGCAGCTGTTTCACAGGTAATTGAACAAGTTATCCGCATCACGTTAATAGCTGTTCTTACGAAAGCATTTTTGCCTATGGGAATTGAATATGCTGCTGCAGGAGCGATGCTCGCTGGGGTTATTGGAGAATTGGCTTCTCTTCTTTACTTGCTCGCCTCTTTCAAATGGAAAAAGAGCTTTTCCCTTCGAAACAAATTCTTGCAGTATATAGTGAAAGGGAAAACCACCTTTAACGAGCTTATGCAAATTGCCCTTCCTACTACAGGAAGCAGAATGATTGGGAGTATTGCATGGTTTTTAGAGCCTATTGTGGTGGCGCAAAGCTTGGCTATCGCTGGGCTTACTGCCGTCAATGCTACGAAGCAATACGGAGTGTTAACAGGATTTGCACTGCCTCTTTTGATGCTTCCTTCGTTTTTCACACAATCACTGTCCACATCGCTTGTTCCTGCCATAAGTGAAGCCAATGCCAGCAATCAAAAGCAAACGATAGATTATTTGCTGCAGCAAGCGTTAAGGTTCACGTTCATGACAGGCGGACTTGCTGTGATTGTGCTGTATGCATTGGCAGAGCCTTTAATGACCGTCATGTATGGCAGCACAAAGGGGACAACCTTTATTTTGCTGATGGCACCATTTTTTATCTTGAACTACTATCAAGGACCGCTTCAAGCAGCACTGCAGGCGCTTAACTTGGCAAGGGCTGCGATGATAAACAGTTTTATCGGAGCAGCTGTGAAAACAGCCGTTATTCTCCTTCTTGCCAGCAGGCCGGAGTTCGGTATTTACGGGGTAGCCATTGCTTTAATAGTCGGCTTTGTTCTCACAACATTGCTTCATTTCGCTACTATAACTAAATCTATAGGATTTTCTATTTATGTAAAAGATTACGCCAAAATGCTTGCTGTCATCTTTATTTCCGGCTATGCTGGAGCATTTCTGGCTAACTTAAGCTGGATAGACAGCCTTGTGTTAATGGTGGCAGCAGATACAATTATCATTAGCTTGTTGTACCTGATTTTGCTTTTTGTTTTTAAGCTCATTAAAAAAGAAGATATTAGACGGATTCCGTGGATCGGTCCCATATTGACAGGAAAATGAGGATAGAGTCTTGACTCTGCCTCATTTTTCGTCAAAATAATCAATATAAAATTTATCATCCTGGAAACTGCAGAAGGATATCTTATCTATCTTTAGATGCCCCTGTTTCTTCAGCTCCTGCTGTAACCAGCCATGACTTTTTCCAATTTCTTTAAGACTTGCCTCTTGAATGACCCCATCGATTATTAAAGGAATGGTAACGCCTGATTTGTTCGGCTCCTTTTCGAAAACAGACAGCTTTCCAGACGTTTCTAATATCGCAAATTCAACATCAGCAACATTACGAACATCCTTCTCGCGAAGCTGCAGGAGTAAATCGTCCATATTGTAGCGCTGGGAACGCATTGCTTTTTCATCAATTTTCCCTTTATTGATAATGATGGTTGGTTTCCCGTCAATCAAATCTCTAATTTTTTTACTTTTAAGGGAAAGAGCTGCCAGACCAATCTGAATCAGAAGCAGAATAAATATTGGCAAAATAGTAGGAACTAGCTCTGTTTTAATATCTTCAATCGCAGCAACAGCAATTTCTGCAATCATAATATATACAACTAAGTCAAGAATGCTTAACTCCCCTATTTCCCGTTTACCCATCATGCGGAAAACGAGAACGATGATGGCATAAAGCAATAGAGTCCTCAGCAGAATGACAATATACTCCTCCATTATATTCCCTCCCAAAAGTATTTCTTTTCGAATAAACAACCTTTTTAGTTTCTTCTCGCCGATGATTTTTATGCGAAGTAATCAAATTCATGATTCTATTTAGGACAGTTGGCGAATATGCTTGTACTAGTATGAAACTCCAAGATTGTCTCATTAAAAAAGAAAATGGTTGAAAGGAGAGGTTTAAGATCGAAGAAAGCAAAAATGTCGGCAGTGCTGTATTATATGGCCTGATAGCGATCTTTACCCTATTTATTACAAGCAGCATTGTCTTTTCCTTGCTGCTGAGATTCACTTCCCTTCAGGAAGCATCCTTGCAATACATAATCACTGCTGTGTCGTTTATTACTTTGTTTGCAGGAGGGTTTATATCTGGTGGGAAAGGTAAGCAAAAGGGCTGGTTTCTCGGGGGGATAACAGGCTTGATTTATTTCCTGATAGTGTTCTTGTTCAGCTTTTTAGGCTTGGATCAGCTCTTTACTTTCGAGCAGTTCATTTACCATGTTTGCTATACGCTGATCGCGATGATGGGCGGCATATTAGGAGTTAATCTTTCGAAATCTTAATGGAGAATAACTTTACATTAAAAAAAGCTGGCAGCAAAACTTGCTTCCAGCTTTTTGTATTATGCTTTGTCCAGGACAGTGCTGGAAGATTCCAGAACTTCACGAACTGCATTGCGGTCAAAAGTCAGACGGCTTCCGTCTGGAGACTTAAGAACAACAGTGCCTTCATCGATTGCATCGACTGTGCCATGAAGTCCGCCAATCGTGACAATCTTGTCCCCTTTTTTCAAATCACTCTGCATTTGCCTTACCGCTTTTTGACGCTTTTGCTGCGGACGGATAAGCAAAAAGTAGAATAGAACAAACATTAAAATAAATGGTAGTAGCCCCATAATGTTTTGCATTCATTTCCCCTCCTTTCAAATTCTCTATTTAAAAGTTTCTAGCATTTGGCTTATTGAAGCCGTAGCGCTCGAAAAACTCTTCTTTGAAGTCCCCCAATCGATCTTCACGAATCGCTTGTCTGACATTCTCCATTAAGTTTAACAGAAAATAGAGATTATGGTAAGATGTAAGTCTTATTCCGAAAGTTTCATCACATCTGATTAAATGACGGATGTAAGCTCGGCTGTAGTTTTTGCATGTATAGCAGTCGCATTCCGGGTCAAGCGGCCCGAAATCTCTAGCATATTTTGCGTTTTTCACTACAAGTCTGCCCTCGCTTGTCATGCATGTGCCGTTGCGGGCAATGCGTGTCGGAAGAACACAGTCAAACATATCAATCCCTCTGATTGCCCCATCTATTAAGGAATCAGGTGAACCAACACCCATTAAGTAACGCGGCTTATTATCCGGCATTAATGGTGTTGTGAACTCAAGCACTCGGTTCATAACATCCTTCGGCTCGCCGACAGAAAGGCCGCCGACTGCATAGCCTGGGAAGTCTAAAGATACAAGATCTCTTGCACTCTGTTTGCGCAGCTCTTCATATTCTCCACCTTGGATGATTCCGAACAAGCCTTGGTCCTCTGGTCTGCCATGTGCTTTCAAACAACGCTCAGCCCATCTTGATGTACGCTCTACCGATGCTTTCATATAGTCATACTCTGCAGGATATGGCGGACATTCATCAAATGCCATCATAATGTCTGAACCTAACGCATTTTGGATTTCCATCGCTTTTTCAGGTGAAAGGAACAGCTTATCTCCATTTAGGTGATTTCTAAAATGAACTCCCTCTTCCTCAATTTTGCGGAAATCACTTAATGAGAACACTTGGAAACCGCCTGAATCAGTCAAAATCGCTTTGTCCCAATTCATGAATTTGTGCAGGCCTCCCGCCTCTTTCACAATTTCATGACCAGGGCGGAGCCATAAATGATACGTATTGCTCAAGATAATATTTGCACCCATAGTCTTCAAGTCTTCTGGCGCCATCGTTTTTACTGTCGCCAATGTACCGACAGGCATAAATGTAGGAGTTTCAAAGGAACCGTGCGGAGTGTGCACGATACCAAGCCTTGCTCCTGTTTGTTTACACGTCTTAATTAATTCATAACGTATTGCAGTCAATGTAAAATCTCCTTTATTTAAAAATCCACCAATAAGAATTTGCAGCTGCTGCTTTTTAGCGGATGAACATAGCATCTCCAAAGCTGAAGAAGCGGTAGTGTTCTTTAACAGCTGTCTCATATGCATGAAGAATATGTTCCCTGCCGGCAAGTGCGCTTACTAGCATGATAAGCGTCGATTTTGGCAAATGGAAATTAGTGATCATGCCGTCAATCCCTTTGAACTCATATCCTGGGTATATAAAAATGCTTGTCCAGCCGCTGCTTTCCACAAATTGACCGTCATTTGCTGTGGCAATTGTCTCTAATGTGCGTGTGGAAGTTGTGCCGACAGACAAAATACGCCCGCCACTTTCCCGCACCTTATTTAGCAGCTTAGCGGTGCCTGCAGTAATCTGATAGAACTCTGCATGCATTTCATGTTTATCAATATCTTCCACATTCACTGGACGGAATGTGCCAAGACCAACATGCAATGTGATAAATGCAATATGAACTCCTTTTTGCTTAAGCTCCTCTAGCAGCTCCTCTGTGAAATGAAGGCCGGCAGTTGGTGCAGCAGCCGATCCTCTTTCCTTAGCATATACCGTTTGATATCTGTCTTGATCGTCCAGCGTTTCTTTTATGTATGGAGGCAGCGGCATTTCGCCAAGCTCATCGAGAATTTCGTAAAAGATTCCATCATAGACAAACTCAAGAATTCTGCCACCATGTTCAAGCTCTTCTTTACAAACAGCCCTCAGCTTACCGTCGCCAAAGGAGATAACTGTCCCCTTCTTAACACGCTTTGCAGGCTTCACTAATGTTTCCCATTGCTCTCCTTCTTGCTGTTTAAGAAGAAGGACCTCAATATGCGCACCTGTATCTTCCTTTTCTCCGTGCAGTCTTGCAGGCAAGACTCTCGTGTCATTAAGAACAAGGCAATCTCCTGGGTTTATGTATTCAATAATATCCTTGAATGTACGGTGTTCTAAGCTTCCTGTTTCCTTATCTACCACCATTAGCCTGCTGCTAGTCCTATCCTTTAAAGGCACTTGTGCAATCAATTCTTCTGGCAGATGAAAATCAAATAAATCTACTTTCACTATACTTCACCTTTTCTCTTTTAAAAACTATTGTATTCAAACTGGAATCATGGCTATAATGAGCGTGCCATGATTCGTTATACTTCTTTGGTTATATTTAAATGCTCATAGGCTAAATCGGTAACGACACGGCCTCGAGGTGTCCGCTGCAGAAAACCAATCTGCAGTAAATACGGTTCATACACATCCTCAATCGTGTGCGCCTCTTCCCCGATCGTCGCTGCAATTGTCTCTAAACCGACAGGACCGCCTCTAAATTTATGAATCATACCTATTAATAATTTATGGTCAATATGGTCTAAACCTAAACGGTCGACTTGCAAAAGTTCTAAAGAATCATGGGCAAGTTTTTCCGTAATACTTCCATCACCTTTTACTTGAGCAAAGTCTCTGACCCTTCTCAGCAATCGGTTTGCAATCCTCGGTGTTCCTCTCGACCTTCGCGCGATTTCCCATGCAGCCCCGTCATGTATATCTACTTGGAGCACTTGTGCCGTACGAACGACAATACTTTTCAGCTGTTCCTCTTGATAATACTCAAGCCTGCTCAAGACGCCGAAACGGTCTCGCAGCGGCGCAGATACGGAGCCAGCTCTTGTCGTTGCACCAACTAGTGTAAACGGCGGCAGATCAAGGCGCACAGATCTTGCACTAGGCCCTTTTCCAATCACAATATCGAGGCAGTAATCTTCCATGGCTGGATAAAGTACCTCTTCGATAGCTCGGGGAAGCCGATGTATTTCATCAATAAAAAGAACATCTCCAGGCTCAAGGGCGGTGAGGATGGCGGCCAAATCACCCGGCCTTTCAATTGCCGGTCCGGCAGTCGTCCTGATATTAACGCCCATTTCATTAGCGATAATTGTTGCCAATGTTGTTTTTCCTAAGCCTGGCGGTCCATATAAAAGGACATGGTCAAGGGCTTCTTCCCTAAATTTAGCAGCTTTAATAAACACTTCCAAATTATCTTTGACTTTATCCTGACCGATATACTCTTTTAATTGAAGGGGACGCAAACTTTGTTCAAAGGAAACTTCTAATGAATCGGCTTCTCCAGATACGATGCGATCATCCAACATATTCCACTCCTCTCCTTAAAAGATATCTCCGATTACTTAAGCAGCAGCTTTAACGCCAGTTTGATATATTCGTCTGTTGTAAGCTGTTCTTTTTTCAATTGTGGTATAACTCTTTTAACCTCTCTGTCCGTGTATCCGAGCGCAGACAATGCAAGCAGTGCTTCATCAAGAAGAGACTCACCAGCTTTTTTCTGTTCCACTTCTTCCACATTGAACAAGTCTGGAAAGAAATCCGGCATGATATCTGACAGCTTCCCTTTTAAGTCAAGAATCATTTGTCTTGCTGTCTTTTTGCCGACACCAGGAAACTTCACAAGAAATGCCTCATCCTCATTTTCAATAGCAGAAATTACTTGATCCGGCTGTCCTGAAGCCAGAATAGCAAGAGCGCCCTTTGGTCCGATACCAGAAACATTAAGCAGCTTTATAAATAATGTCTTTTCATCCTTTGACCGGAAACCATATAAGCTTATAATATCTTCTCTTACATAATGATACGTATAAACAGTGATTTTCTGGTTTGATAAGGAAGAAAAAGAGAATGGGTTCGGAGTCTTAATTTGATAACCGATTTCATTATTTTCAACCACTATGTATTCAGGTCCAATATACTCTATTTTCCCTTTAATATATTCGTACAAATCCTTTTCGCTCCCTTATTAAAGCTATAAAGACTATTTTAGCATACAATAAAGAAAAACTACCATATAAGATATTTTCGTAAAATTCCAAAAAAATAGCTTTTATAAAACACAAAAAAACCACTTTTAAAAATAATGGTTTTAAAGGCTCCTAATAAGACTTTTTAGGCAATCGAAAGTTTCCCCATTCTTTCGATTAGCCTGTTTGACTATCCATTGTTAATTTGCTTGATTGTTTGTATCAAGATTTTTAAATGTCTCAAGCACTTCCACATAGCGGTTTTTATTCTTAATCGGAATCCCATTTTGCAGATTTTTTTGCTGCTTTGATTCCAGCTTCTCCAAATCTATTTGGAAGAAGGATTGAATAATATTCGACTTATTCGGCTTACCATTATAAACGCCTAAAACGCCTTCTGCTGATACTCCGAAATAGCCATTCGCTTTAAGCAATGGAGAAATATCGTCCATTTCCTGTCTAAAGACAAATTGGTGACTATCCATATTCACCAGCTGCCAATTCTCATATTTAGACCAGAAATCTTCCATCGACCATATTGTTTCCTCTACACACTCTTCACTAACTTCCCCGTCCAAATATACTCTCTGCAACATAACAGAAAACTTCTTCGGAGACTGTGCATGAGCTCCATTTCCCCACCCGGGAGATGCAGATAATAGAATGATAAGAAGAATAGAGAACAATAAAAGGAATCTGGTTTTCATTATGAACCACCTCTTTAACTTACTAGAACAAACTTAAATTCCCTATTAGTCTCACCATATTATCTAAAAACATGCGAATAAATTTCTTTACAAAATAACAAACTTTAAAAATGCTTTCTTACCTCGGTTTTCTCTAAGGTTTTTTGCAGCCCTTCCCACAGCGGGATTTTTGCTTCCCAGCCTAATAGTTCTTTTGCTTTATGAGTCGATACAGGGCAAGTGGAAACTAATGTCTCCTCTTCTCTATCATAAACCGGCTCTAATTTTCCAACCGTCTCACTTACACAAACCGCCGCTTCTTCCAAACTGTGCATAGAGTCTGCTGCAATATTTATGACCTGATTATCTCCACTAGTTAAAGCAGCTAAAATAGCATCGACAGCATCATCGATATAAAGAAAGTTTCGCAGTTCTTGTCCTGTTCCATTGATAAGGGGTGCATGTCCATCTATTGCTCTCTCGATATTTTCTGCTATATATCCGCCATTATCTATTCCATATATATCAGCGAACCTTAAAATAGAAAAGTCCAAGCCGTAAAGCTTGTGATAATGCATGACATATTTCTCTTCCACTTTTTTCGAAAGGCCTTCAAAAAGAATAGGGTCTAAAAATGAATCTTCCACAGCCACATCTGATTGATTGCCATAAACAGAGATCGTACTAGGAAAAATCACCTTTTTCACTTTAGCTTCCGCACAAGCTTCGAGTACATGCATCGTTGTGTGAATATTCTCTTCCGACTGGTCGAAGGAGTCTTTTATTTTATTTGATGTGATAGGTTCACTTTTGAAATGTAGTGCAACTTCTACCTTTTCCTTTTGTAAAATAGGTGTTAAAAGCTCCTTATCAAGCGCTGTATGATAATAAGTAATATTACTGTGGAACGGAGATGTGAACTTCCATTCACAGTTATCGGCAATTACTACATCTATCCCCTTTTTTATAAGCTTCATGATCACTTCAAATGCCATGCTATTGCTGGCTCCCCCAGTCACAAGTACCTTCACGATTTGTCCCTCCACCTTACGTTCTTCAATTGTTCTCTATAACGAATGTTTCTTTCATTATAAAGCAAACATTTCATTATGGAAAGGAAAATCTTTGTATTTTTTCATTATATCGAACAATTATAAGATTCAATTGCCTCTTTTGGCTGTAAAATGTTATTAATTAAGAACATTTATTAATAAATCTCACTTTCACAAAAAAAGCTGACTTTAAAAGAAACTTCTTTTAAAATCAGCTTTTTATTTATAAATTGCTTGTTGGATCTGCTTTTTTAATAATATTACGTTTATTCCTGTCTATCGTTTTTTCAGGAAGACGTTTGCGAATTCCTTTATTAATACTATCTATATTAAGAAAAATCCCTTTATCTGTTACAATGGATGTTTCTTTTCCCTTTATATAACTGCCTATATTTTTTCTGACATCTGCTTTAGTAGTAGTGATTGTTTTTCTGTTATTTACTTCTAATGCCACTAACACATTATCATTATAAACAACAGTTCGAACATCTTTTACATTTTTTACTTTTAAGGCAGCATTGTTAATCTTGTCTGCAAGTTCTGTATTGTAGCTTTCCTCGTTATTGCCAAGCGATGTTTGATCATTTATATTGCTCGCATTAGCACGGTTTTGCTGCCCTTCTAATCCAAAGGTGTGGTCCATTGCCTCTGTCAAAGGTCCGTCATTATCTTGATTGCCTAACACCCTTGCATTCCCTGTACTCTCCTGTTCATGTCTTTCGTTTGAGTAATAGCCTAGGGGTATATCATTTTCACTATTATTTAAATCCTGGTCCGTATTGGCGCACCCTGTCAACAACATGAGAGACAGCGTAAATGGAGCTGCCGCTTTCATCCACTTCATCCTTCGCATACTCCCTTTCACAATTCATTTTGAGCAAATAAAGCTCAAAATTATTTTCTGCGAATCAGGAACCTTTCATGCTGTTAAGTATAGGCATTTTCGTTTAATCAAGATAGGGAAAGCTATTGAAAGCGGTCTGCTAACTTCATCATTTTTTGCACAAATTTTCTTCTTTTGGAGAATTGCTGCTCTGTAAGCTCTACTACATGGTTTCTGGCCAGCTCATTATTAAGCTTGTTTTGTCTAATAATCCTGTTCCATTCCCGCAGTACATCTGTAGGAAAAGCAAGCCCAATTAAAAAGGATCTTTCATTTAAAAATGGCTGAAGCAAGCTTATTTTTTGAAGCTGATGATGTGACCACCCAATTAGCGGCAAAATCCGATTGGCATATTGTAAATAATCCATGCTTTTAGGTCCAATACTAATAAGGTCAAAGTCAATTAAATACAGCTCTCCATTAAGGCCGCGGTGAAAGTTATGATGTGCAACATCTCCATGCAAAATCACTTTTTTTTGGTTTTTAATATTGTCTCTTTCTCTTTCCAAATGATATAGAGACCAATCTATCCAACCATTTAATTCTTGGAGAATGTCTCCTTTTAAAAATTGGGCGGCAACAGGCAAGTTTAGCTTAAACTGGTTACCTCTTTCTGACCACTTTTCAAAAATATCAAAGTCAGGCAAAATATATCGATAAGTATCGACTAGCCTTTCTGTGCAATTATAATAATGGCCCATTAACGATAAAGCCTCGTTTCTGCTGTCTTTATCCATATAGGAGAAAGGCTTAAGGCTTCCAGGTATGTATTCAATGCAGCCATATATTCGGTTATCAATAATAATAGGATCTTGTTCAAAAGAGAAGAAGCGATAGGTTGCATGAAATCCTTCATAGTGAAGCGAGTTTGTGAATGCCTCTTGGATTTTTAGTTTTTTATAGCTTGGGAACTCTTTAAGGATTAGCCAAGCATAATCTGTCACTACCAAATATACTTGTTTGCGGATGCGTTTCAAATCCTTTACTGGATAAGGCAGCTTATTTTGTAATAAAGCGAGGAGACGATAGACTGAATCATCGTCTCCTCTACTATTAATTTTCATAATCGCTGCTTTCGTCTAAATAACGAGGCATGCCAAATGGAGTTACCTCATTAATTCCATACGGATGAACTAATGGGGGCTGACCATTTCCTTGAAATGGAGGTGCAAAGATTGGCGCATTGCCGCCTGGTCCAAATATAGGAGATCCCATTACATCACGAGCTCCTGCAGTTCCGCTTGGCATTCCTTGCATCCCAGGCATTCCAGTGCCCATCTCACCCATAGTGTTTTGCATTGGCACGTTTCCTAGCGCACCTTGGGGGTATGGTGGTTCTTGCATAAAGCCACCAGGCATTGTACCTCCAAATGGATAACCTGGACCTCCTGTCATTGGTAAGCCGCCCATTTCTGGGTTGAAGCCTTGCTGCATTCCTGGCATTCCTCCGAATTGGTCTCCACCCGGCATTCCCGAAAATGGCGGCTGGCCTCCCATCATTCCTGGGTTAAAGCCTTGCTGCCCTCCTGGCATTCCTCCGAATTGGTCTCCGCCAGGCATTCCCGAAAATGGCGGCTGGCCTCCCATCATTCCTGGGTTGAAGCCTTGCTGCCCTCCTGGCATTCCTCCGAATTGGTCTCCGCCCGGCATTCCCGAAAATGGCGGCTGGCCTCCCATCATTCCTGGGTTAAAGCCTTGCTGCGTTCCTGGCATTCCTCCGAATTGGTCTCCGCCCGGCATTCCTCCAAATGGCGGCTGGCCTCCCATCATTCCTGGGTTAAAGCCTTGCTGCATTCCTGGCATTTCAGCGAATTGATCTCCGCCCGGCATTCCTCCAAATGGTGGCTGGCCTCCCATCATTCCTGGATCGAAGCCTTGTTGCATTCCTGGCATTCCTCCGAATGCCATTTCGCCACCCATTCCCATTCCTGGATTAAAGCCTTGCTGCATTCCTGCTGTACCAGGAGCGAATTGGTCACTGCCATAAACTTGACCTGGGTATGGCACAGCAGGCCCGCCACAGCCGCAATCCTCCTGATATGGAAGCTGAACCGGTGCTTGGTATGATGCTGGAGCAACATTTGCATAATCAGAAGACGATTCATGCATATCATAAGAAGAGTGCATGTGATTATGGTGCATTGGCTGAAGTCCATGTTGAAACGGCTGCTGGACTGGCATCTCTTTATGACCAGCTACTGGATTTGTGCCAATATTTGCATGTTGAAACGGTTGTGCTGCTGGTGTGAATGGCGACGCATAAGAAGATGAAGATTCTTCCCATTTATGTTTGATTCCCTGCATCGGCATCGCCCCTGGCATGCTAGCATGTTGGACAGGATAATAATCCATCGGAACTCCTTCTGGAATGCATACACCTGGCGGGAAGCCTGAACCTGGCATCATTGGCGATATTTCATAACAATATGGCTGATATGGAATAATCGGCGGACAGACCTCTGCCTTTGGTTCTTCCTTTACAGGTACAATATTTACAGGCTTTGGCGGGACAGGTTTTTCTTCAATATCCACTTCTACATCAATATTTGTCATATTCATGGAATAATAATTGTGAATATCAATTTCTGGAATAATTGGTGTAGGCATTTTTGGAGTATACGGCTTTTCCTTCGGTTTTTCTTTTTTCGGCATTTCTTTTTTAGGCATTTCTTTTTTAGGCTGTTCTTTTATGATTGGCTGTTCTTTTATGATTGGCTGCTCTTTCACTATCGGTTGTTCCTTTATGATTGGCTGTTCCTTTATGATTGGCTGCTCCTTCTTCATACCTGCTATTGGCGCTTCTTTTTTTATACTGCCGCCAGCAGTCGGAACTTTAACTTTCATACCGGGCATAATCATATCTGGATTACTTAGCTGGGAATTTAACATTTTTAACTCTTCAAAGTTAACGCCATACTTCTTGGCGATTTCCCAAAGAGTATCCCCCTTTTGTACGATATGGATCTTCACTATAGATTCCCTCCTATGCATATGTCCATATAGTCTATGTTGTCGCGGAAAAAGTGTTATTGTTCTTCAGAAAAATTTATGCGCTTTTCTCAGTAATTATGTGCTGTCTTTAGAAATGTTCTTTGACAGTATATTGCCGCATTATCAGTGTTTATAAGGAAAAATTGATATTGATGGCGGTCACAGCAAATAGTTTGGTAAAATAGGACAAGATACCTGAAAATATCATTTAAAATGCCTTAAAACGATATATAGCAAGCTTATATCCATTTAAGAAAGATTATGAAGGAGGAATTACATGGAAAAAATGCTTGGAGAGGAAAGAAGAAGCTTTATACTATCCTTGCTTAAAGAAAATAACCGTCCTTTTACAGGCAGCGAGCTGTCACGGCTGACAAGTGTCAGCAGACAGATTATTGTCGGAGATATTACCTTGCTGAAGGCAAAAAATGAACCGATTATCGCCACTAGTCAAGGATATTTGTATTTGCAGCAATCTAAACCAGAGCTGCATGAAAAAATCATTGCCTGCAACCACCCTCCCGAAAAAACAGAGGAAGAGTTAAATATCATAGTGGATTTTGGAGTAACAGTAAAAGATGTTAAAATCGAACATCCTGTTTACGGTGATTTAACTGCCTCCATCCTTGTGTCAAACCGGAAGGAAGTACAGCAATTTATGAAAAAGATTAAAAGCACAAATGCTGTCTATCTATCACAGCTGACGTCCGGCATTCATTTACACACATTAACAGCTCCTTCTAAAGAGGCGCTTATTGATGCCGAAACTGCATTGCGAAATGCCGGCTTCTTAATTGGACTAGAAGACTAATTTATTTAAAAAGGGAGCCCAACAATTTTGGGCTCCTTAACTTTTTGCTCCTGCATAAAACGGGTATGATCCGAGCAGCTTTACATCACAGCCAATCGCTTCTAGTTCGGACATTGCACCAGGGATGAGGACATCATCAAGCTCCCGATCAATGTCAATAATAAAGAAGTAATTGCCAAGACCAGTCTTAGTAGGTCTTGATTCAATCTTAACTAAGTTCAGCTTGCGCCATGCGAATGCAGACAAGACTTGATGCAAAGCACCAGACTCATCGGCAGGAAGGGAGACCATTAAGCTAGTTTTATAGCCAAGATGAATGCAGTCAACCGGTTGAAAGGCAGTATCCTTTTTGGAAATAATGATAAAGCGTGTATGGTTATTATCAAAATCATGGATATTCCGTTTGACTATTTCAAGTCCATATTCAGCTGCAGTCAATTCATTGCCGATTGATGCAGCAGCGAGGTTGGGATTTTCCTTTATGTATTGAGCTGCGGCAGCTGTTGATGTTGTATTTTCACATCTGATTCCATTCCATTTAGCATGCAAAAACCGGTGACATTGGGCAATCGCATGGGAGTGACTGAATACAACCTCTGCATCTTTCCAACGGTCTTTAAAGTTTGGATGCACCATTAAATGCTGTTTAATTGGAACAGTAATTTCTCCTTTAATCGGAATGTCCACCTCATGAATTAAATAATCCAGCGTGATATTAACAGAGCCTTCTAATGTGTTCTCAACAGGCACAAGAGCAGCCTCTACTTCGCCTTTCATTACAGCATCCATACAATTCGGGATTGTCATATACGGAAGCTTCTCTGCATTTGGAAACATTTTATTTACTGCTATATTCGTAAATGTTGCTTTCGGTCCTAGATACCCTACTTTCAATTTCCTTCTCCTCCAACTTAAAAGCACTATTTATGTATAATTCTGAATTCTCATTGTATAAATGCATCTTTTTTCAAAAAAGAAAAAGGGAGCAGATTATGCTCCTGAGCTTAAAACTTCCACTTTCTCGACAAACTCAAGCATTCGCAGTCTTTCGAGTAATGCATCAATGGATATTTCCATTTCAGCTGTATTTAAGGAAAGGGTCACATTTGCCCGTCCCTGCAGCGGTATAGTCTGATGGATTGTCAATACATTGCATCCTCCTGATGCAACAACATTCAACAGTTTAGAAAGCGTACCTGAACGATCCTCAATATAAAAGAATAACGTAATCAGACGTTCCTTCACGACTGTATGAAAGGGGAAAATTGTATCTCTGTACTTATAAAAGGCACTTCTGCTTAAATCGACTTTTTGAACTGCATCAAAAACAGATTCTGCCTTGCCCCGTTCCAGCAATTCCTTTGCTTCCAATGTTTTCTTCATCGCCTCTGAAAGAACATCCTCACGGACAAGAAAAAAACGCTGGTCCAACTTATTCTGTTTCATTCGCTCAACCTCTCTTAAGCTAAAGGGAAACCTCCATGGGAAGATTCCCATGGAGTCAGCAAATTTAGTTTATTACATAATCTTAAAGGAAAAATTAATCAATGAACTCGAATTCATAATCCATTAATTTAACGATGTCTCCATCCTTAGCACCGCGCTGTCTTAGCTCTTCATCCACACCCATACCTCTCAACTGGCGAGCAAATCTGTTCACAGATTCATCTCTAGAGAAGTCAGTCATCTTGAACAGCTTTTCAATTCCTTCCCCAGTAAGGACAAAGCTTCCGTCAGAGTCTCTAGAAATAAAGAACTGACGCTCATCTGCTTCATGCTTATACAATACGCGGTGAACTCCAGCCTCTTCCTCGACTTCCTCAAGCGGAAATTCTGGTGTGTGCTCTAACTTATCAGCTACTGCAAACAGCAAATCACGTAAACCTGTTCTCGTTAAGGCAGATACTGGGAAGATTGGATAATCCTCTTCGAGTTTTTCCTTGAAGACCTTCAAGTTCTCTTCTGCATCCGGCATGTCCATTTTATTAGCTACAATAATTTGCGGTCTTTCTAAAAGACGCATATTGTATTCCTGGAGCTCCTTATTGATCGTAATATAATCTTCGAAAGGATCTCTGCCTTCAATTGCCGCCATGTCGACAACATGGACAATAACTCTTGTGCGCTCAATATGGCGCAAGAACTGGTGACCTAGGCCGACACCAGAGTGTGCACCTTCAATCAGTCCTGGCAAATCAGCCATAACAAAGCTTCTGCTATCTTCTGTTTCTACCATCCCTAAATTTGGGACGATTGTCGTGAAATGATAATCAGCGATTTTCGGCTTTGCTGCAGACACAACAGAAAGCAATGTTGATTTTCCGACACTTGGAAAGCCAACAAGCCCTACGTCTGCCAATACTTTAAGCTCTAATGTAACTTCACGCTCTTGTCCCGGCTCGCCGTTTTCAGAAAGCTCAGGAGCTGGATTTGACGGGCTTGCAAAGCGTGAGTTACCTCGTCCGCCGCGTCCGCCGCGGGCAATTACAGCCTGCTGGCCGTGCTTCGTCAAATCAGCAATTGTTTCTCCTGTTTCCGCATCAGCAACGACTGTGCCCGGTGGAACCTTAACAATCATATCCTTAGAGTTTTTGCCGTGCTGGTTTTTGCTCATTCCATGCTCTCCGCGGGGTGCCTTAAAGTGGCGCTTATAACGGAAATCCATCAATGTACGCAAGCCTTCTTCCACTTCAAAAATTACATCTGCGCCGTTACCGCCGTCTCCGCCAGCTGGTCCGCCTTTAGGAACATATTTCTCTCTGCGAAAGGCAACCATTCCATTTCCGCCGTCTCCGCCTTTCACGTATATCTTGACCTGATCAACAAACATTTTACAACTTCCTCCTAGTTAGGCAGTATGCCTATGAATCGAAATACAAGTAATGTAGGGAATTTTATGGATGCTGCTTTATTAGCAGCTCTATCGTTAATTCCTCATCTGAAATTTCACTGTTTTGCACGTAAAAACCATCTTGCAGCTCTTCCTGTAAAAAATGGATAAGCTGCTGTTTCTCTTCTATTATTCCGCTAAAATCAAAAAACAATCGGGTTTCCGCCAATTGGGGCTCAATTGACACAGAAAGGTGATTATCGTGATATTTTTTAATGCTGCCATCCAAAATGGAAAAAAATCGGCTTGTCCAGCCAGTCAATGCCAAGTCTTCTATGTATCGACACTTTTCATCATTCAGCACTTCGTATTCCAGACGGAATGAATAGTTTTCCCAATTGGAAGTCAGTATTTTTGTCGCAAAAGCAGGGATATCCAAATTGGACAATTTTGCTTCCTGCTGCGCTTCCAAAATAATATCATCAATAATCTCTTCCACGCGGTCTTTTTTGTTTAATGCCATATTTCCTTTAATCAATTGGATTTTATTCAGCCAATCATGGCGTACATGTCTCAAAAATTCGATTCTTTCCCAGTCTTTGTTCATTATCGTACTCCTACACGGTTATTTAGTGTCAGAAGACTTTCTCGTATGTAAGTATAACAAAAAATGAAACGACACGTAAAAATATAGCAAAAAAATGCAAATCTTTTCTTTCAGCACTTAGACAGAGAGCATAAATGCTGTCTGTCTAAGTGCTGAAATAGAATGAAAAAATAAAAGACTGACTCCAAAAGAGCCAGCCTTTTCATAAGAAACTTATGCTTCTTGTGCTACTGGGTATACGCTAACTTGTTTGCGATCACGACCAAGACGCTCAAATTTAACGATTCCGTCAACTTTTGCGAATAGTGTATCATCGCCACCACGACCAACGTTTACTCCTGGATAGATTTTTGTACCGCGTTGACGGTAAAGAATGCTTCCACCAGTTACTAATTGACCGTCTGCACGTTTAGCACCTAAACGTTTAGAAATGGAGTCACGACCGTTCTTTGTAGAACCTACCCCTTTTTTCGATGCAAAAAACTGAAGATCTAATCTTAACATTCGTTCCACCTCCTATTTAATTATATTTGATAGCAACATGCTTGCCATAATCACGTTCAATCGTTTCTAAGGAAACAACCATACCCTCTAAAAGAAGCTGAATTCTTTCTCGGGTATCTTCCGCGATATGTGCAGGTATGCTGCAGCTCAAAAATCCGCCATCTTTGCCTTGCTCAATATCAGGTGTAATGCCTGTAATGGAGATTACAGCATTAATCGCTCCAATGGAGACAGCTGAGACTCCAGCGCAGACAATATCATTCCCGTGATTAGCAAACAAGGCATGACCGCTTATCGTAAATGATTCAATCAAGCCTGAATCTGTTTTGTTAATCGTAATATCGATCATACAAACACCTTACGCGTTGATTTTTTCGATAACAACTTTAGTGTACGGTTGACGATGACCTTGCTTTTTATGATAGTTTTTCTTCGCTTTGTATTTGAAAACGATGATTTTCTTTTGACGGCCTTGTTTTTCAACTTTAGCTGTAACAGTAGCTCCTTCAACAACTGGGCTTCCTACTTTTACATTTTCTCCGCCAACGAAAAGAACACGGTCGAAAGTAACTGTCTCACCAGCTTCACTGTTTAATTTCTCAATGTAGATAGCTTGACCTTCTTCAACTTTGATTTGCTTTCCGCCTGTTTCAATAATTGCGTACATTAAACTGCACCTCCTTGTTAGACTAAGACTCGCCAATCACAGGCGCTTTGTATGAACAAAGTCTTATGTATACCTGTTCCGAGCGGTTGTAGCGTAGCGGGTGCTACAAACAACATTAAAATACTATCATGATTTTTGGATACTGTCAATCAATCGTTTTTTTTCTAGCTCTCTATTTTTGGGGACCGATATACTTAATATGATAATGAGGAAGAGCGAAGGCTTCTTCGACCAAGTGAATATGAAGGCCGATTGCTTCTTCCAAACGCTTTAAATGGACATTGTTCTCTCCTGCAAACACATTGATAACCTCGGCTCCTGCTTGAATCTCAACCATTTCATGGTCACTTCTTTGATATTCCCATAATTCACGCTCAAGCTTAAATGCCACACTTTCTGCACTCATGACAGAGCCTGTACCATCACAGACTGGACATTTAGTCTTAACTGCTTCCGCTAATGGAATGATTGTTTTTTTGCGGGTGATTTGTAGTATGCCAAGCTCTGTAAAGCCGACCACACGCGTTTGTCTGCTATCCTTCTGCAGCTCATTTTTGATGATTTCTTCAATTTTCTTTTGGTTTTCCTTTGGCATATCAATAAAATCTATTAAGATAATCCCTGAAAGATCCCTGATTTTCAGCTGTCTCGCCGCTTCTATTGCAGCAAAACGGTTTGCCTCAAAAGCCGTCTGCTCTAAATCATGCTTACCTTCAAATTTACCTGTATTGACATCTATAACTGTCGCTGCCTCTGTTTCATCAATAATAAGATAGGCACCTTTATCAAGCCATACAATTCTCTTCAGGGCATCTTGAATATCTTTGTCCACGTGAAAGGCAGAAAATAAACTTTCTTTATCAGCATGATAGTGGAACTTTAAGTGGGGAAATGCAGTGCTCCATGCTTTTGCTTCTTCTGGAACATCTACAAACACCTCTCCAGATTCCATCTGCTCAAAAATCCGAAACAGCTCTTTTGTAAAATCATCCTTTTCTAACAGCAATGCCGGCCTTTTTGTGCTGGCAGCTTTCTGCATTAAGCGGAGATGCTCCTGTCGTAGACTATCAACTTCTGCTGCAAGCTGGTCTTCTAGCATATCAGCAGCACTTGTTCGGAAAATGAGACCTTCTGGTGCTGATGTCAGTTTTTTGCCAATTGCCCGCATTTGCTTTTGCTTTTTGGGGTCAGCGATTTTTTTTGAAACAGCTATGTAACGTCCTTGCGGCATATAAACAAGGTTTTCCTTCTGCAGTTCAATGATGCCTGTCAGCTTCGGCCCCTTCGTACCAGTCGCATCTTTGACAACTTGAACGAGCAGCTTTTCACCCTGTTTCACATATGCGGAGATGCTCCTGCCTTTTTTATCTTCTAATGCCCTATCGTCCGCAGAATAGGAGCTGAGCTTATCCTTTTGCAAATAGCAATTTTTTTCTTCTCCAATATCGACAAATGCAGCATTCATGCCAGGTATAACCTTTGTTACGAAGCCCGCATAAATATTGCCAACAGCTGACTTTTGCTGGGGCTGCTGAATATACAATCTTTCTAGTCTAGAATCAAGGAGATAAGCAAATCGCTTTTCCCTCGTTTTCATATTCACTAACACCTTTTTCAATACATTCATCCTTTTTTTCCATGATTCTTCTATTGTACCTGAAATAGCTAGATGAAAGGAAGCAGCATAAAGAGATGTCTGGATTGTACCAGACATCTCTTTATTTACCGGTAGAGCAAATCCCCGATTTTTGCCGTAACTAGCTTTTCTGCAAAATAAGCATGAAGCACTTCATTCTCATCTAAGGAGTGACTCACCTTGCCTTTTTTCAGAATAATCGGATGCTTGCAGCCGCGATGGAACCGTTCTAGCACATGAAATACTAGCTCCTCTTCCTTCACCTCTATCGGCATTAGCTTTCTAAGTTCATTTGTCTTGCCATAATATCTCTCCAGCAGAAACCGCAAGAATATATAGCGTCTTTGCTTCCATTCATAAAAAATAGAAAACCACAGAAACAAAAGGATGATCCAGGCATTAAGATTGACGGGCATAAATAAAAGGACGCAAACTAAAAACAGCATAGTGCCTGCAAGAGATAAAAGCAGCGTCCATTTATGAGCAGCAGGAAATGACTTCTTTAAAGATAAGAACAAAAACAGGATTTTCCCTCCGTCCAAAGGCCAGATCGGCAGCAAATTAAAACAGAAAATCATCAAGTTAAATTCTAGAAAGCTGTCAAAAAGATATTCAGACATTAAGCCTTGTTCATGAAGCAAATAACCTAAACCTACCATCCATATATGCTGGATTGGACCTGCTGCTGTAACGATTGCTTCCTCCTTCAACGGTCTGTTTCCATGCTCATCCATTTCTGCCACACCGCCAAAGGGGAGCAGGGCAATCCGTTTAATTCTCCAAGAGAAGGATGCAGCCGCCATTGCGTGTCCTAGTTCATGAACTAAAATGATGAACAGCAGCAAACATAATTCATAAAAATGGGCAGTTATGACGCCTATGCCAATAACAGCCCATAAGAATGGATGTATATAAATGGATTGAAATACTCGGAGGTACTTATTCAAACTCAATCACCTGTATAGGATCGATAAAATCATTGTCTTTTTTAATCGCAAAGTAGAACAAGCCTAATGTCTCATTTGTTCCATACCCGGAAGCTAACCCAACCTTGCTCCCCTTTTTGACAGATTGATAAATATTCACATCAACTTCTTCTAAGTTTCCATACCATGACTCACTTTTGTCACTATGCTGTATAACCACGGTGTTTCCGAACCCCTCTTTCTCGCCGATAAAAGTAACTGTTCCTTCATTCAAAGCCTGAACGCTTGTGTCAATGCCTGTTTCAATTGCCACTCTCTGCCCTGTGTCAGCAAAGTCCTCTAGGATTTTCCCAGACGCCGACAAGGCATACTGCTGTAATTGTTCTTCTCCAGTTGAGTCATCCTCTGCAGTTGACGGTAAAAAAGCAAGCGGCTTTCCAAACTGATCCTCATACCAATTAGAAACAAACGCAAAATTAAACTCCTGATTCATTGCTTGTCTTATTGATGTTTCAGCTTTTTGAAAGGCAGGAGATTGATTCCTCACGACAATTGCCACTATTAAAAACAGGACAGCAGCACCGAGGATTTTTAATAAAAATAAGTCCTTCCGAAACAGCGGATGAAAATCATCCTCTTTTTTATCGTTTTCAAAATAGAAAGTATTGTGGTCGCCAGATTCCTCCTCATCATTCCAAAGAACCCTTCTCTCCACATTTTTCTGCATTCTCTCTCGTTCTTTCTTTCTCTTTTCGATTCTTCTTCGGATTTCATCTGCCCGTGAACTCACAAATCTCTCCTCCCTAACACTTGTCCTAATACTCCCATTCTATGAAAAGGCTGAACAGAGTATGACAGGACAATCATAATTTTCTATAGCTAAAATCATGAAGTTATCTGTTAATGTTGGCATTATCACAAGCAATTTTGTTATTATTAATGTAACTGTTTATGGAATTCAATGGCTAAGGCAAGCGATTCGTAAGTGTCTTACGTCAATTTACATAATCGTTAATTAGAAGGAGGTCTTTCATGGACAATTGGATTACACACACAATGGAGGAATTTGGTTACATCGGGATACTATTACTAATAACTTTGGAAAATATCTTTCCTCCAATTCCGTCCGAAATTATTCTGACATTCGGTGGTTTCATGACAACCTATACAGATATGACAGTATTAGGAGTTGTTGCAGTCTCCACAATCGGTTCCGTGCTTGGTGCTGTTATTCTTTATTGGGTTGGAACACTATTAAACATGGAAAAGATAGAGAGTATAGTAGATAAATGGGGACATATTATAAGACTGACAAAAGAAGACGTACATAAAGCAAACGGCTGGTTTGAAAAATACGGGTATTGGACTGTCTTTTTCTGCCGTTTTATCCCGCTGATTAGAAGCTTGATTTCTTTGCCGGCAGGAATGGCAAAAATGAACTTCGCCATCTTCCTTGTGTTGACTTCCCTCGGTACACTGATATGGAACTTTGTGCTGATTCGAATCGGAGCTGCTGTAGGTGATTCATGGGAAACAATTGTCGGCTATATGGACATTTACTCGAACATCATTTATGCCATTATTGCGATTGCAATCATTGCTTTCCTATTCTTGTATATTCGCAAACGCCTTGTAAAATCATAAGAAAGCAACAGCCCCCTGAGTAATAATAGGGGGCAAGATTCATCCATTTAATTACATACTTTAGAGGAGGAATAGCATGGAGGTTTTCGCCGAATATTTAGCAAATATTGATAACCCGCAGCATCGGGAGCGCACAGAAGAAGTATTAAATTGGGTAGGAGAAAAATATCCAAATTTAGTGCCCAAAGTAGCATGGAAGCAGCCGATGTTTACGGATCATGAAACATTTATAATCGGCTTCAGCATTGCAAAGCATCATATGGCGGTAGCTCCTGAAAAGGTTGTTATCGAGCGGTTTACAAACGACATTAAAGAGTCTGGCTATGATCACACAAACCAATTAATACGCATGAAGTGGGATAGTCCAGTTGATTACTCATTGCTTGAAAAACTAATTGAATTTAATATTGCTGATAAAGCGGACTGCACAACTTTTTGGCGGAAATAATGAAACAGCTTTGAGTAAAGCTGTTTTTATTTTGCTCTTATTCGGATTCATAAAACGATAGCTTGAAGGTCATAATAATAGAATGTTTTGGAGGTGGGTTAATGGATAAAAAAGACTTTCAACAAATTTATAAAGAATATAAACACCAAGGAGAAGAACAAGCCCAATTAGAAGTTGTTGAAGAGATTAATGCGGGAGTAGAACAAATAGTAGCTGTTCGGAAGAATGACGATGATGATATTATCGCTTTTAAAACAAGCAGCGGAAGAGAATTAGATTACCTTACTGCTCTGGATGAAGCAAAAGCAGGAAAGTTAGCTCATGTCGACGTGTTTCATAAGTATGGCAGGGATATTATACGCAGTGAACCTGATGGTATTAAAGAAAATAATTTAGATCAGTTACCTTCCTTTTAACAGCTGATGATTGTAAGTTGCTATTGTCTAAATAAAAAAACTGCCGACAAACTAAGTTTGTCGGCAAGCTTATTATTTTGCGCCAAAGAACATTTTAATGCGGGCAAATACACCTTTTGATTCTTCTTCTAAGTGCTGAAGCGGTACAGTTTCCCCTAAAATTCTTCTTGCGATACTGCGGTATGCAAGGGATGATTTGCTGTTCGGATTAAGTGCGATTGGCTCGCCGCTGTTTGAAGCTTTAATGACTTCATCATCATCTGCTACTATTCCAAGCAAATCAATGGAAAGATGTGAAGTTACTTCATCGATGTCAAGCATGTCACCGCTTTTCATCATATGATTTCTAATACGGTTAATAACAAGCATCGGTCTTTCAATATGATCTTCTTTTTCTAAAAGGCCAATAACCCTGTCAGCGTCACGGACAGACGATACTTCCGGTGTTGTAACAACGATCGCTTTATCCGCACCTGCAACGGCATTTTTATAGCCTTGTTCAATCCCTGCCGGACAATCGATGATTATATAATCATAATCCTGCTTTAATTTAAGGACAAGCTCCTTCATTTGCTTTGGCTGAACTGCTGTTTTATCACTTGTTTGCGCAGCAGGAAGCAAATAAAGCAAATCATCAAATCTTTTATCTTTAACCAGCGCTTGATGAATTTTGCATCTTTCCTCCACAACATCCACCAAGTCATAAATAATTCTATTTTCCAATCCCATTACAACATCAAGATTGCGAAGACCTATATCTGTATCTATTAAACACACTCTTTTTCCTTGCAATGCAAGAGCAGTTCCTATATTAGCTGATGTGGTGGTTTTTCCGACTCCACCCTTTCCAGACGTTACAACGATAGCTTCACCCATTATTTTGTCCCCCTTCCAATTTTGTCAAATTCGGCCTTAGGTGTGTCAACACTTGTAATCTATCAATCATTATTTCACTGTTATCGACATAAGCGCATTCCATATCCCGCTTTTCACCAGCAGGATACTCATCAGGAGCACGGGTAATTAAGTTATGAATTCGCAGCTGTGTGGGCCTCATGACAGATGCTGCGACAATCGCTTTCTCATTACCATTGACACCTGCATGTGCCACACCTTTCAAGCTTCCCATAATATAAATATTGCCTCCTGCTACTACTTTCCCGCCAGGATTGACATCACCTATCAGCAGTAAATCACCTGGAACCTCCAAAACTTGCCCCGACCGGACAATGCTGGCAACGGATACAATGTCCGACTCTTCAACCATTTTTTCCGCTTCCGATTTTGTGATAATATTGCTGTTTATATCTTGGACAGAGAGATTTTTCTTCGATTGAATCGCCTCAATCAGCTCTTCTTTCTGATCCTCTGTTATGTATCTATTGCCAAGCTCTACATTAACCGTAATGTTCTGCTTTTCCCCGTGCATGTTTGAGCTTTCACGAAGCTTGCCATCAAGCTCCCTCATCATGTCTTCATAGGAACAGTTATCATGGAGATGAAGGCTTAAGCCATTTTTTGTCCCCTTAATGGTTACTAACTGCTTTCTTTTCATTTCAAGATGTTCACCTCTGCTAGAAAAAGGAATGATCCTTATTAAGTCTATCTAAAAAAATTAGTCTTGTTCCTGCTATATATTCGACAAAACATTATAAAAATCCTCTTTTATGGTGAGGAAGAATTGAAAAATAGGCATTAAATGATGGCAATACTAGAAAAATCCCTTCCCATAAAGCAAAAAAACGCTTTATGAAAAAGGGTTATTTCCGTACCATTAACATGCAATATTAATCATTGCTTTCCCCAGCATACTTTTCAAAAATACGCTTATATGGGTATGCTGCAATCACAAGAAAAATCGCGTTTAATAATAACGTTGGGACAAGGCGTAATTTAAGAAAGTCAGCAAATTCCATGCTTGTCAAATGAATAAGAAAGTTCATTTCATATACAATCAGTTCTAATATGCTGATACCCAATAAAGATATCACGGAAACCACTAGCAAATTGGCATGCAGCACCTTCATTATTTTGCTGAGCAAATAGATGGTGAATGGAAATACAAAAAAATAGATTCCAAGTACTTCCGTATACACAACATCTACTAGCAACCCAAAAACAAATGCATAGATGATGGCCAAGTTGCGGTTTGCATAAATGGAGAAAAAGAAAATAGTAATAATTAAAAAGTGCGGCACTAAAATTTTATTTGATAAAATTTCCCCAGGCAGCAGCTCGACAAAGATGCTCTCGAGGATGAACATTAACGCAATTAGACATCCGATCCGAAACTTCCTCATTTGTCTTCCTCGCCGCTCTCCCGTTTTACGACAAGTACATGTTCAATATCATAAAAATCTGCTGACGGCTCAATATAAGCCTTTTTCGCTAACCCGTATTCGTCCGATTCAACCTTGACTACTTTCCCGATTGCTAAATCAGGTGGGAATACTCCGCCAAGACCTGATGTGGAGACGATTTGTCCCTTTTTCACTTTCAGACCGTCGGGAACTTCCTCCCATGTCATAATAAGGTTTTTCGATTCTTTATCATAATCTTCGATTAATCCAAATACAGATGTTTTTTTATTTTTATCTTTTGTGTTCTCATCCTTTTGTATATAGGCAGAGATTCTGTTTGAAGGGTCTTCCGAACTTAACAGCTGGACAGTGGCTGTATTAGCACTGACAGATTTCACCTTTCCGATTAAACCTGCAGATGTGATGACAGCCATATCGGCTTCCACGCCATCGTTTTTCCCTCTGTTAATCGTAATCAGTTCATTCCATTGGTAAGGGTCTCTGCTGACGATTGTTGCCTTTAGGTAACCACTGTCATTTAAAGAAGGATATTCGTCGACAATCTTCTGCAATTCTTCATTATCCTTTTGCAAACCCTGCACCTGTGCTTTTAAAACTCCATACTCTTCTATCTTTGCTTTTAATTCTTTGTTTTCTTGATATGTATCTTGCAAGTCTTTTACATTATCAATGACACCTGCCACATAGTGGACAGGCCTTGAAACTAGGGTTTGCACCCAGCCGGTCGTGTCTTTAATAAACTGTTCCGGCCAGGTAAGCTTTGAACGGCTCAAAGAAAACCCTATCAATGCCACGAGAATAATAATGCTAACAAGCAAAATAATCAATCGTTTATTCATAAAAAACTGTGGCATGACAAAACACCTCTAAAGGAATTATCGTGAATCTTTTGCTTTGTTTTTGAACAGATGGATGTGATCAAGGGCTTTTCCAGTTCCGGTTGCCACACAATCTAGTGGATCCTCTGCAATAACGACAGGCATTTTTGTCTCTTCACTGATAATCTTATCCAAGTTGCGAAGAAGCGCACCGCCTCCAGTAAGGACGATACCTCTGTCCATAATATCAGCTGCAAGTTCTGGAGGAGTTTTCTCCAATGTTACCTTCACTGCGTCCACAATTGCTGCAACTGTGTCTTTTAAGGCAATCGCAATTTCTTCTGCCGTGATTTTGATTGTTTTTGGAAGACCTGTCAGCAAGTCTCGGCCGCGGATATCCATGTTTTCCATTTCTCCCGGGCTGCCTGCACTGCCGATTTCCACTTTGATGCTTTCTGATGTTCTTTCACCGATCATCAAGTTATATGTTTTGCGGATATAATTTACAATAGCATCGTCCATTTCATCACCGGCGATACGGATTGATTGGCTTGTTACGATACCACCCAATGAAATGATTGCCACTTCGGTTGTACCTCCACCAATGTCAACAACCATGCTACCTGTCGGCTCCCATACAGGAAGGTTAGCTCCAATCGCTGCTGCAAACGGCTCTTCGATTGTATATGCATCTCGGGCTCCTGCTTGGCGTGTCGCGTCGATAACAGCCCTTTCTTCTACTGCTGTGATGCCTGAAGGCACACAAACCATCACATAAGGTTTTCCAGAGAAATACCCTTTGTTTTTTGTAGCTTGTTTAATATAGTACTTCATCATTGTAGCTGTTGTTTCGTAATCAGCAATAACTCCATCTTTCATTGGTCGAAGTGCAACCACATTTCCAGGTGTTCTTCCGATCATGTTCTTTGCATCATTTCCGACTGCAACGATGCTTTTCGTATCTGTTTGCAGTGCGACAACAGATGGCTCTCTTACAACAATCCCCTTCCCTTTTACATAAACTAATGTGTTCGCTGTTCCTAAATCAATTCCAAGGTCTCTTGTTCCAATTCCAAACATATTGTATCTCCCTTTCTGAAACTAAATGCTATTTTTTAAGCAGGTAGATTTTCTCCTTGTTATCATAATCATATATTTTTTGTCATATTCAGACATATTTAGGCAAAAAAATCATAAACAATATTATATCTTAAATATGGATAAAAGAACAGTCTCATATATATCCTTTTTCCTTTAGACTAACAAATTTATTTTCCCCAATAATGATATGATCGAGCAAATCTATCCCGATGATTTTTCCGCTTTCCGCCAGTCTCCTTGTTACCTCCACATCCTCCCTGCTTGGAGAAGGATCACCGGATGGGTGGTTATGCAGGCAAATGACCGAAGCTGCTGAACGCTTAATTGCCTCCTTATATACCTCTCTAGGATGAACGATGCTCGCATTCAAGCTGCCAATAAAAATTGTCTGCTTATGCATGACAATGTTTTTCGTATTGAGGTACAAGCAGATAAAATGCTCCTGTGACAGGAATCTCATTTCATCCATCATGTATTTGGCGGCATCCTCAGGAGAGCGTATTGTATATCTCCCATTAAAGGCAAGCTTTGAAACACGCCCGCCCAGCTCCAAAGCCGCCAAAAGCTGCAACCCTTTGGCCGTTCCGATGCCCTTAATCGCCTTTAGCTCGTCCAATGTCGCATCCTTCAAGGTTCTTAAACCATTGAAGTGATGGAGCAGTCTGTTGGCAACATCCAAAGCTGATTCTTCCTTTGAACCAGTCTGAATAAGGATGGCAATCAGTTCATTATTGGACAGGCTTTCAGCCCCTTTAAGCATAAAACGTTCCCTGGGCCGCTCCTCTTCCGGATAGTCTTTCATTAATATAGAGTCCATGCTTATATTATCCTCCTATCACCTATTCTATGAAGAGAACAGAGATGGGGGTGTTAACCTTTTTAATGAGGCATGTCAAATCCAAGGGCCCGCAGCTCGCGGATGGTCCTGGATATCGGCAGTCCAACTACCGTAAAATAATCTCCTTTGATTTCTTTCACTAAAAGTCTGCCTACTCCTTGAATGCCATAGGCACCAGCCTTATCAAACGGTTCCCCGGTGTCGAGATATGCGTTTATTTCTGCATCTGTCAATTCCCAAAACAGAACATTTGTTTTTTCAAAAAAAGCAGTATGCTTTCCATTCACCGCGATGGATACACCTGTATAAACGGCGTGCTCCGCCCCGGACAATGCCTTTAAGGTCTGATACGCATCTTGTCTGGAAGCAGGTTTTCCGAGAACATTCCCATTATGGTATACAATCGTATCCGCACCTAAACAATAGCTGTCTGGATTCGCCTTTGAGATAGCGTCCGCCTTTCTTCTGGCCAATTCCATCACTATTTCTCCAGGTGCAAGGGAGTTGTCAAAGCTTTCATCTGCGTCACTGCTGGAAACTTCAAAAGATATATGAAGATCTTCAAGGAGCGCTTTTCGTCGAGGAGAAGATGAGGCTAATATGAGGGTTTTCTTAATCATGATTCCACCAACCTAACATTTCATAATGGGAGATACAAACCTATCCTATCAAAGAATACATACAGATACAATTTTCAACGAGAATTTTTTAACAAATAGTAAATGAAATGTAACATGACGTAATATGTAGAAATATATCGAAAATTCCCTTTAGCTTCTCTTCCTAAATATGACGTAAACATCATGCAATTAGTTTCAGGAGAGTTGCAAATTTCGCCAAGAAAAATAAAGGAAGCATTTTGCTCCCTTTATTATTTCCCAGGTAATATAAAGTTTATGAACCAATTTCGACATAGTTTGCCAAAAAAGCTAAAAGTGACTTTTGAACAGCTTCTTGATTGGCTGCGCTGCTGTCCTGTCCGAGGGCAGCTGCACCTTTTACTCCTGATGCAAGACCTTCGGCTGCTTTCTTGATGGAAGCTTCCTTAAATTCACTTATTTTCATCTCATCAAGAATCTTTTGCTGATCACTTAGTTTTTTCGCTGTATCTTCCTGGATTGTGCCGCCAGCATATGCAGCTGTTAAAGCGTCGCTTGCAGCACCGTATATTTCTGGTGCAGCATCAAGGAACTGCTTTTCTGTTGAAGTCACCTTACCTGCTTCGCCTCCCGGAAACACCATTTCCTTGGCAAATGCAGATGCTCCGTCTGCTTCTTTTTCTGTTTTCATGCTTTTCGCATTGTCTATATCAGCAGCTATGCCTAGGTAAATCGCAAACTTCCCATCTATCGGCACCTTTTGGGCAACAATGCCTTTCTCTGTAAGTCGGTCCACCTCTTTATCTGCTCCATCCTCTGCTGTGTAAATGTTATTCTGTACAACAAAGGTGCTGATTTCTGCTTTTGTTGCCGCAACTGTGCCTGCTGCAGCTTCACCGGTATTATCCGTGCCTGCTGATTGTGCAGGTGCACTTGCATTATTGCCTGCGATTGCTGCCTTATCTGTATCGACCATTTTCAGCAGCACGAAACCAAACCCCGTCCCTAGCACAATCGCAAAGAACACAGCAAAAAAAATCGATGCAACCATTCCTTTTGATAGATTTCTTTTGCTGCCTTTTTGCTTCATCTTTGCAAGCATATTGCCCTTGCTTTTCTGGTCAGTCTGCAATTGAAATTCCTTTATGTCGTCGGATTCCTCTTCATCAGCAGCATTAGGAAGAATCCAGTCAAAGCTCTCATCTTCCAGTGCCTCGCTGCCTGCCGCCACTTCCTCTGCAGAATTTTTCGGCAGAATAGAATCCTTGTTATTTACAAAAGCATCCTGCTGTTCATCTGATTTCATTTGATTTTCTTTGTTTTGGAACGGACGGTCTTTTCCGTTGATTTTGATAGTGATCGTTTTGCGGTTCTCCGGCTTTTCTGTCACTCGTCCTACCTCCATTTACTAGTTTTGTTCATCCTATCATACTAGCAAAAAAAAATAACAAGACTTTTGTCGTCTTGTTATAGAATGATTTCGTCAAATTCAGTTTTTATTAGACATAATCAGACTCACTTTTAAGTCCTTATATTGAATCGGCTGTTCCTCGCCTTCACTTGTGCAAAGATTTCGTTTTTCCCCTTTAATGCACACCGCAATCGTTTCATTATTATTTATCGTCACATAGCTGTCGGCAGAGAGCGGGAGGGGATCATCCGTATCTGGATCATTAAATGCACTCATATAACCGTTCTCAACAAGCTCTTCGTACGTAATCCGATCATTTGCACCATGACCGCTTGTGGTAGCTTCCTTGATATAGAAGTCTGCTGCTTCCTTCATATTCCATGCATTAGCAACAAATGACTTGTCTCTCATATCATGGATTACCTTTATGATAGATGGGACTGCAATTGCCGCAAGGATACCTATAATGACAATTACTGCAAGAAGCTCTACAAGGGTCAATCCTCGTTCATTGAGTCTAGTATATAGCAATCTATTCGTTTTACTCATCTTCCTCTGTAGACACCCCAGCAAATGGGTTCTTCCTGTCTGCTGAAGCAGGGCTTTCCATTGACGGCAAGTCATTGATCAAGTCTTCCAGCTCTGGATAGTAGTAAATGGATACAGTCATTTCAAATTCGATTTTCTGGTCATTGTCTTCCACTTCCATTACTTCCTTCGTTCCAGTAATTTTTAAGGAATCAATATCCATAATCCGTTTTGAGGACTGCAGCTCTTCCAGCAATTTCTCCAGGTCGAAATAGGTGTTAGCCTCTCCTAATATATTAATGGCTGTTTTCTTAATGCCATTTGGCAACGTTGTTTCAGAGGCTGCAGCATCATTTTCTGATTCGTCACCTGCTTGTTTATTGGCATCATCAATAGCTTTATCAGCTGTTGTTAAATCTTCCTCTGTCACCGTTTCGTCTGAATCTGTACCATTCAGCTTTATTTCAATAAGATTCGTGTCGGAAATAATTTCTGCTTTTTCTATTTCCAGGAGTGCCTGTTCAAGCAGTCTTTTAACAGGAACCTGCTGCTGTAGCTGAACAGTGCTTGTTTTAGTGCTTTCTTTAGCTGCTTTAATTTTCGAATCAAGAATCGTGACCTGCTGCTCCACAAGCTGAAGCTCTGTCTCTTTTGTGTCCACCTGGTTAGATAGCGGCTGTAAGTATGCAAAATAAACATAAGCACCAGCACCTAAAATAAGCAAAGCAGAAAGCAGGAACAAAAACAGCGATCTGTTTTCACCTAATCTCATGGGGACTCCTCCCCTTCTTCATTCTTTGCTGCTGCCGTTAAACCAGCAGTTGTAAACAATATTTCATAGGAAGCATAATATCTTGGTTCAATATCGCCTTCCTTCAGTGTTTCAATAGCCTCGTCTATCTCTTCACTCACTTTGCCTTCTAATATATCCGTAGATTTGCTGTCTACCAATATCGCTTCATCGACCCAGCTGTATTGCAGGATCGAATTCAAATAATACGCAGCATCACTTTTTGTATCGAACTGTACTTTAAGCGTAACTTTTTGCTTTTCACTCACTTCCAGTTCTTGAATAAATCCTCTATTAGGCAGAATAGCTGTGAGCTGTTTCAAAAGGAAAACATTGTCCACTTTTTGTTCATTCGCCCAAGTGATGGCATTCTTCAAGTCCTTTGCAGAATCTGATTCTTGATAGTTTTTCAAGCTGGCCTCTGAAGACTTTACAATATTATTGGAAAGTACAAGGCTATCCTCAACCGAATTCAGCTTTTTCTTGTCATTGGTGTACTGCCAAAAGAACAAGCCTGCAAGCAGGGCAGCAAGAGCTGCTGCTGCAAGAACCCAAACAAGCATGGCTGTTTTCTTAGGCTCTTTTTTAGGAAGGAGGTTAATTTCTACAAGCATGACCTACACCTCTTTTAATCCTAAACCAATGTTGACATGTACGCTCGTTGGTATAGGCTCATCATTCAAACTCGGGCCAAAATCCTTCATCTGTTCTGCATTATCAAATCTTTCCTTAATTTGCTCAACAATTGCAGGCAGCCAAGGATGGTCTCCGGTAATCACTATTTTTTTTACTTGTCTATCTCCCTTGTTGAGAGTATAACGGTAAAAGCTCATTACTTTTTCTATTTCTTTATAGATATCGTCAAGGCCGTTCCAAACTTCCGCTTTATCTCCCGTAAATGTAAGTCCTTCTGATGCATTTTTCTGCACCCACTGCTCATTGTCTACTTCAATAATCAAATGGCGCATAAAAAGCGGATGATGATTTTCAAAAATGCTCACATTTACTGTCTTTAAATCCACTTCAATAATCATCACCCCGTCATTGGACGGCGAGTTGCTTGTATGGTGATAATAACGATAAAGGGCAAGTGCGGAAATATCAGCAGCTGCTGGTTTCAGCTTCACTTCATCAAGAATCTCGGACAGCTCTGCAATATTGTCTTCTGGTGCTGCAAACAGAATGATTTGTTGCTTATTTTTATCTTTTTCTGCTAACAGATGGTAATCAAAAACAGGGTTTTCAAACGGCAAATGGATAGACGTCCCCAATTCCATGTATAAGTATCCTTTAATTTCATCAGGGGTTACATCTTCCGGAATGGAAATTTTTCGGATAACCACAGATGAATCAGGAACAAGGAAGCGGACTTGTTTTTTGGCAATTTTCCATTCTTGAATACACTCTTCCAATATCATGGAGAAGGTTTGCAAATCCTGGATTGCACCATCTTGAATCAAGCCTGCCGGCAAGAAACGCTCACCCCAGCTTTGGACAGATGTATCATGGCCGTGCTTCATTTCCACATAGCGGATACAATGGTCTTTCACTGTTAAGTTGACATATTTGCTTTTTCCTAAATTAAATCGTATAGCCATACCTCTGCTCCTTAAAGAAATACATTTAAATACCAATTGATTAAGTCATTGCCATAAAAATAACTCACAAGCGCACCAATCACGATAAACGGACCGAACGGAATCGGCTTGTTTTTTTTCACTTTACCTGCAGCCATGCCAATAAGGCCGCCTGCAGTTCCAAATATGGTGGAAAGGAAGAAGGTCAAAAGGACGAGCTTCATACCAAGCACCAATCCAATAACGGCAAACAGCTTTATATCTCCGCCTCCCATGCCGCCTTTTGAGACCACTGCAATCACATACAAAAGCACAAAACCGACAACTGCCCCAAGCAAGCTGTCCCACCAGGGATCCAACTGAATAAAAATTCGTTCTCCTAACAGCAAGATGCCAAAAAACAGCAGCACCTTATCTGGAATAATCATATATTCTATATCAGAAACAGTGATGATCATCAATAATGAGATGAACGTCCACGCTACAAACAGCTCTGCTTCCCAGCCAAGAATAACAGGGCATAAAACAAAAAGAACACCTGTCAAAAGCTCAAATATAGGATATAAGGGGGAAATCGATGCTTTGCAGCACCTGCATTTCCCCCTTACGAACATATAGCTTAAAACAGGTATTAATTCTAGCGGTGTTAAAGTATGCCCGCAATTCGTACAATGTGATCTTGGCCTAACAATCGATTTCTGCAATGGAACCCTGAGCCCGACAACGTTATAAAAGGAGCCTAGTGTTATTCCGTATAGGAAGATTAGTAGGTAGATCATATTCTATATCCTTAACTAGCTGGAATAGCTGTGCTATTACCGCTAGTCGCTTTTTTAGCATCATTAATTTGTTTTAGAGTAGCATTCGTTATTGTAACAGTTACATTCCCTTTATTTCCTGTACCAGTGAACGTTAATGCACCATTTGCGCCAACAGTTACACTATATGCACCTGTTCCAGTTGTTTTAAATGTATCAACATTTTGAACATATGTTCCTAATTGCTCATTTGTTAAAGTTCCTGTTTGATAATCATTTGCAGAGATATAAGTCTGTGCACTATTCAAAATCTGTACAGCATCTGCTTTAACAGCATCAAAACGAGATTTCTCAATAATATTCGCAATGCTAGGAATAGCAATCGCAGCAATAATACCTAAAATAACGATAACAGCCAAAAGCTCAATTAGCGTAAGACCCTTTTCGTTTTTAATATGTTTTTTTAATAATTGACCCATTTTTAGTTGCTCCTCTTTTAAAAAAGTTATTTATTTTGGTTGTGTACAACCTATTACTATTATACTAGATAAATAGACTCATTCATACAGTTATTTTAAGGAAAATGTCCTATATTTTTTATTGAACGTGGTTGAATATTTCAAACATCGGCACCATGATGGATGTGACGATTGTGCCGACAATTCCGGCAAGGAGCACGATCATAATCGGTTCGATTAAGGACTTCAGTCTGTCTGTGGCACTTTCGACTTCTCTTTCGTAAAAGTCAGCAACTTTTGAAAGCATCGCATCGAGTGAGCCTGTCTCTTCACCGATGGCAATCATTTGGGTCACAAGGGGCGGGAACACCCAGTGTGCTTTCATCGGTGTTGTTAATGATTGACCTTGTTCTAGTGCGCTTCTTGATTTTATAAGCACCTTTGACATCACTTCATTTTCAATGACGCTTTCGACAATCGCGATCGCCTGCAGAATCGGCACGGAACTAGAAAACAGCGAGCTTAATGTTCTTGTCATTCTTGCTAATGCTGCTTTTTGCAAAATTTTACCGAAAACAGGCAGCCGAAGCAGAAAATAATCTAAATAGTATTTTGAAGCTTTATTATTTCGTATCACAAGAATGCTGACAACAAATGCAATCATCAACAGTACAATCAGCCACCAGTATACTTGCATGAATTCACTAGCATTCAGTACAAATTTGGTGATTGCAGGCAATTCACCGCCGAAATCCTTGAACATATCAACAAATGTCGGGACGATGCTTACGAGCAAAAAGATAACGACTATAATGGCAATAATAGCAATCGCGATTGGATAAGTAAGTGCCGAAATAATCTTTTGTTTCGTGAAATGCTGCTTCTCATAATGCACTGCAAGTCTTTCCAATGTCTCGTCCATGCTGCCGCTTGCTTCACCAGCACGTATCATGTTGACAAACATGCTGGAGAACACTTTGCGATGCTTGCTGGCTGCTTGCGAGAGCGGATTTCCGTCACGCAAATCTTGTTCGACAGACAGCAATGCTTTACGAAGGCCTTTGCTTTCTGTCTGCTGTGCAAGAATAGCTGTTGCTTCCACAACAGAAATACCTGCTTTCAGCAATGTGGCAAATTGACGTAAATAAATAACAAAATCCTGCAGCTTAACCGGACTGCCTAGTGTGATTTCCTTTGTAAGCAGTGTTTCGGGAATCTCATTGATTTCCATGACTCTGATTCCTTTTTCCTTCAGCTGCAGCATGGCATCTCTTTTTGACTGTGCTGTAACAATGCCTGTTTTTTTACCTCTGCGGTCTCTTCCTTCATATTTATAACGAGCCATTGCTTTGCTCCTTCTCTTGTAAATATGGAAGTGCAGCTTCTCTTAATACAGCTCCAGCCTGGACGAGCTCCTTCACATTGCTTTCTAATGTATGCATCCCAGCTGCTCTTGATGTCTGCATGATATTTTGAATTTGATGGATCTTTTCGTTGCGGATTAAATTCGCAACAGCTGCATTATTAATTAAGATTTCTGTTGCTGACACCCTGCCCGTCTTGTCTGGTGTTGGAAACAGCCTTTGGGACACGATGCTCACAAGCACAGATGCCAGCTGAATGCGGATTTGATCCTGCTGGGACGGCGGAAACACATCAATAATCCGGTTGATTGTCGCCGGCGCACTAGACGTATGAAGCGTTCCGAGCACAAGATGGCCTGTTTCTGCTGCTGTAATTGCGGTTTGAATTGTTTCTAAATCACGCATCTCGCCGACTAGAATAACATCCGGGTCCTGCCTTAACGAAGCCCGCAGCCCATTGGCGAAATTCTTCGTATCAAAGCCGACCTCTCGCTGATCAATAATGCATTTACCATGCTTATGCAAGTATTCAATCGGATCTTCCAATGTGATAATATGCTTTCTCATCGTCTCGTTCATATAGGAAATCATCGCAGCAAGTGTTGTTGATTTACCGCTTCCTGTCGGTCCTGTAACGAGTATTAATCCTTGCGGCTTTTCACTGATTTTTTTTAAGATTGGCGGCAGCTTCAAATCATCCAAATTGGGTATAGATGTTGGCACCACCCTGATTGCAAGAGCAACACACGCTCTTTGCTTATATGTGTTAACACGAAATCTGGAAACACCTTTTAGACTGTAGGAAAAGTCCAGCTCTCCTTTTTCCGTGAACACATCCCATAACTCCTTAGGAATCATCGCTTTTGCCATCGTTTCTGTATCTGCAGGGGTTAAGCTTTCCTTGCCGTATCGTCTCAGCTCTCCGTTTATACGCATGACAGGAGGCACTCCGACTGTCAAATGGATGTCAGAAGCTTTAAGCTCAAAGCCGACCCGCAGCAAATGGTCGATATTGTTGTACATATTAGCCCCTCCTAGTCAGGGATAGCTACACGAAGCACTTCTTCTGTTGTAGTAATTCCTTGTTTAACTTTCAAAAGACCGTCATCAATTAAGAAGATTGTTTTAGCTTTAATAGCAAGCTCCCGCAGCTTCGTGAAGGACTCGCCATTCATGATGACACTTTTCATCTCATCATTGATAACTAACACCTCATGGATAGCAACACGGCCTTTATAGCCTGTCATGTTGCAGGAAGCACAGCCCTTCCCTCTTGCCACCTTCTCGATGGACAACCCTCTTTTTGCGAAAATTTCTTTCTCTCGCGCCGAAGCAGGATGAACCTCTCCACAGTCTCTGCACACTTTTCTCACAAGCCGTTGTGCGACAATTCCGCTTAAGGAGGAAGCAACTAAAAATGGCTCCACTCCCATATCAAGCAATCGTGTAATAGAGCCCAAAGAATCATTCGTATGAAGAGTGCTAAGAACAAGATGTCCTGTCAACGACGCTCTGACAGCAACCTCGGCTGTTTCCTTATCTCGTATCTCCCCGACCATGATGACATTCGGGTCTTGTCTCAGGATAGCGCGCAATCCTGCTGCAAATGTCATGCCGACATTTCCGTTTACTTGAATTTGGTTAATGCCCTCTAATTGATATTCAACAGGGTCCTCGACCGTAATGATATTAACCTCTTCACTGTTTAAGCGATTAAGTGCAGCATATAAAGTGGAAGATTTACCTGAACCAGTCGGGCCTGTTATTAAAATAATCCCTGTCGGTTTTTCAATCATGTCAACGAAGCGGCCAAGATTAACTTTATTAAAGCCAAGCTTATTAAGGTCATTTAAGGTACTCCCTAAATCAAGAAGACGCATTACAACCTTTTCACCATATACTGTCGGCAATGTTGATACACGCAAATCAATCGGATGGAAATCCAGATTAATCTTAATTCTCCCATCCTGGGGAATGCGATGCTCTGTTATATCTAAATTGGCCATGATTTTCAGCCTGGCAATCAATACACTTTGCATATGCTTTGGCAGGACCCGTTCGACACGAAGTACGCCATCAATACGGTAGCGGATAACCACCTTCGTTTCCTGCGGGTCAATATGAATATCACTTGCTTTTAATGTTGCTGCATTCGTCAATATTTGGTTAACAAGTCTTACGATTGGAGAATCTTGCTCAATCATCCCATCGCTCTGGCTTTCACCAATCTCATTCGGATCTGACAGCAATTCTTCAAAGCCTTCGTCCATATCATAATATTTATTGATTGCCCGCAGGATATCATCTTTAGAAGCAATAGCTGTTTCTATTTGAAAGCCAGTAGCCAAGCGCAAATCATCAATTGTATAGAAGTCCATTGGATCAGCCATTGCGACATACAGTTTTTCTCCATCTTTCTTGAGCGGAATAATCAACTGTCTTTTCGCTGTTTCCTTGGAAACAATCGTAAATAATTTAGGGTCAAAAGGATAGCGGTACAAGCTTACATGGGGAATGCCTAACTGCAATTCCAATACTTCAATAAGCTGCTGCTCTGTAATAAATCCCTTTTGAAGCAAACTGTCGCCAAGCCTTTGATCCGGATGCTTATCTTGCAGCGCCTGCTGCAGCTGTTCTTCTGTCAGCAAACCAGCTTCCACCAACAAATCACCAAGTCGTTTTCGAATTTGTTTCATCCTTGCATCCCTCCCTTAAAATTATTTAGTGCTTTCCGCTGTTTCTTCCGTACTTGCAGCAGTCTTGTCCGCTTCTGTGCTGTCATTTGTTTTGCTATCCGTTTCCGTTGTTTCCGTATCTTTTGTATTGCTTGAGTCGTCTTCAGAAGCTTCTGTATCTGTCTTTGCTTCACTATTATCGCTGTCTGTGTCTTCTGCAGCACTGTTATCAGCGTCGATTGTAACATCCTCTTCAACAAGCAGGCTGTGTGCAATGACTTTATTCACTGGTGGATAAAAGTCTTCACTGATTAGTTCTTTTTTTACAACTTCCCCGTTCTCATCCTTCGACTCTCTGTATACCTTGATCAACTGTCCGGCGGAGCCTTCTTCTACAATTCTCGTTTCATTTAAGCTCAGACTTGGATCAAACTGAAGAACTGTTTTTGGTGAAAATGTTTCTTTATCAGACAAAATCACTTTATAGTCATATAGCAAACTAGCTCCATTTAAACTTACATACAGTTTGTTATTAACCATTTGGAAGGACATAGTAAAGGTTTGTTCATTAGGATTATTGAACCGGTAATCCATTTTTTGATTCTTATTTATTCTTGCTTCATAGCCGATATCAGCAAAGTCTGGCAACGTATTGCTTGTATACCTTTCTGAAACAGTGAAGTTCGTTGGCAGGATTGCTGAATGAACAGCAGTAGCCACAATGCTTAGCACCTTATCTGAGTAAGCTTCCCCATTATTTTCGTTCATCCATTCAAGCAAAGAAATGGTTGCTTGCGGTTTAATCGTTAAAGTCGGGAATTGCTTTACCCATTTTTTCACACTGTTTTTCTGGTCGTCCGTATCCACTGTCGCCTCTGCTAATTTAGCGTTCTCTTCTTTTTTGCTTATTTTGTATTCATTCAAGTCGATTAATTGATTGCCAGATTGTAAGCTTGCTGCCATTCCTACTAAACTATCATTCAACTTAGACAAATAAAAAGCATTATCTGTCGTCAGCTCGGCTGATACAGATGTCAGGAAGCTTTCCATTTCCTGCAAGTCAAGGGACACAAGAACATTATTGTTCTCCCCTTGTTTAATGGAAGCAACAGCGTCCTTCAATTGAAATGCAAACTGGCTTAGATCAAAACTCACTGTCTTTTCTTTGAATTTCAATTGAATATTTGTGTTCTTCTCCCATTCTGTATGCTTTTCGCTTACTGCGCTTAAGGCCTCCTGTTGATTCATCCCAGAAACATCGATGCCGGCAATTGTTGTATGCTCCTCATATCCGTCATTACTCTGAAAAAAATTACTGTATGCCTTCGCCCCAAATTGAGAAAAGCTAAAAATAAAGGAAGTCGCGAACAAAATTGCGGCAAATAGCTTTGCAGCTTGGATGTTTTTCATGCAGTGTTTGCTCCTTTGTTATTAAGCTTCCACATTCATTGAAAGGTCAATTACTACACTTGGTCCTGCTAGCTGGGCATTTTCAATATCCGCTAATGTCAGAACAGTTCCTTTTGTCAGCAGTAGTTGACCTTCATTTGTGTATATATCATTAACTACTTTTTTATTCAGCAATAATTCTACTTGCTTTTCTTTTAATGCTTGCAGGCGTTCTGCTTCCTCTGCGTGATTAATGGCAGGAGCAGACAGCTCTTCTAATAATTCTTCCGTCTCCTCAGCTGTATCTAGTGCTGAAGCTTCTTCTTTTGCACCAAGCTCTCTAAGGCTGGCAGCTGTTTCTTCTTTAACAACAATGATGTCTTTTCCGTAAGTCAACACAAATTCGGCATCAATCAGCACTTCTTTGTTTTTCACATTAGCTTGAAGTGCCGTGATTGCACCGCCATTTTCGTCATCAACGACAAATTCGGAAACTTTGCCGATAAGTTCCCCTTTTCTAGTAATAACATTTGCATCGATAAGACCGATTTTTTTATTTACTAATTCACTGGCAATCGGAATTTCGTTCAAATCCATGATGGCATGGGCATTTTCAATCGTTACTGCATACTCGCCGACACCGACCACTTTTTTAAACGGAATAGCAAAATTGTTGTCCTGCCATTCTTCTTGTTCGATTGTCAAGAAATCTACCGTACCCTTTTCTGGGTTAATAATAAGTGATTGAACCTTTCCTTCCTGCTGTCCGTTTGAAATGCTAATGATTGGCAATCCTTTAATTTGTGTACTGTTTTTCATAAAATATCCTCACCTTATTCACATATTTAATTATTTAAGTAATTCTTCTCCATGAAGCTTAGCTGTTCTAAGATGATTGGTTCATGTTGGTATTTAGTTTGCAATTGAACAAACAATGACCGCAGCTTGGAACTTTCGTTATGCTGAACATAATGCTCGATCAGTAAATTAGACAGAGCAAAGTATTCATGTAATGGCAATGTCTCTGTTAGGCATTTCAGCAGGATTACTTCATATTCCTCTCTGCTGAGGCTGTTCTTCATCAGGTCAAGCTGCATTAACGTATTATTGATAACCTGATGCGCCACTCTATTGTCTTTAACTGTCACTTCGTCTTCTATGACGTCGACTTCTTCCATACTTTCTTCTTTAATATTTTCTTCTTCGCTGATTTTTTCTGTGCTTAGTTCTAATAACGGTTCTTTATGGGCTAGAATGTCTGGCAGCAAATCTTCTGCTACAGTGTCGACTTCTTCTCGTTCCAACAAGTCAGGGTTTATAACAAAATCATCCACTTCTTGTTCTTTTAAGCTCTCATCATTAGCAGCCGGTGTTACGGCATCTTGGTCATCCTCTATACTTGCCGCTGCTTGATCTAAATCTTCTAGTAAAGACATATCAAAATCAGCAAACTCGGCTGCTGTTTTGCTCTGCTTATTTTCTTGCTGTGTTTCATTTTCATCAGAGTTCATCAGCATTTCCAGCTCCTCCATATAAGAAAAGCTTTCTGCTGAATGTTCTGCTACCGCATTTTCAGTTGGCGATGTGAGAACTTCCATTGCTGGAATTTCCTCTGCATCCTCTAATTCCCCTATGATTATTTCGTCCGCAACAGCTGAATTGTTAACATCTTCTTTCGCAGAAAAATCACTTTTCATAAATTCTTCCTCGACAGAAACTGCCGGAATAATAATATCTTCCTCATCATTTGCTTTTTCAGCTGTTAAAACTGGCTCGACTTCTTTTACTTCAGCTGCTGCAGGCAGCTTTTCGCTTTTGATATCCCATGTGCTATTTCGCTGTGTCACCTGCTGAGCTGTAGCCATTTCCCAGTCATAATCTTCTTCATCCATTTCTTCCTCTGCTTCAAACATCATTTCTGGGGATTTTTTAATGAAGATATAAGTAAATATAATTAAAAATAAAAGCATTAAAAGCACTGTTTGCCACCATGCAAACAATCGCTGTGTCAATAACCCGCATACAGATGTGAGCAGTGCAGCACCAATAATCCACCATTTGCCCTTTTTCGTAAACCCTAATGGGAGAAAATACACAATTGGCACAATCAAAATTAGGGAGAAAAGAGCTAGAACATACGATATCATGGTACACCTCCTTATAACGATATCTAATTTCCTAAAAAAACGACATTTTTTTCTATTTTTCCAATACTTTAGCACTCTTTTTCGACTTTTTTAGTCAATTTACGACTAATAAATATTGTATAATAAGATTAGTAATTTTGAAAGCAGGGGAATATATGAAATTTTTTAAAGTTCTATCTAGTAATAAAGGCTTAACTTTGATTGAGGTTCTCGTTTCCCTTACTATACTCAGTCTAATTTTATTAGGTATAATGAACTTTTTTAATCAAGCTTATTCTTTTACAAACTCGAACCAAAAAAAGACTGCTGCCATTAATGTTGCTAGAAACGCTTTAACGTATATGGAACAGTCTTCAGGCAATAACTCGTTTATTGCGCTAAGAGACAGGCTGGAAAAAAATCCGGCCACAGAAGGTACATTAAGAATTTGTGATAATTCCTATCAAGTATTTTGGAATGATGAGGTACAGGGCTGTGAGCTAATCACCATAAATAATGTAGCCTACAATGTTACTATTGTTCCTTCGCTGGATGAAAACAATACAGCTTATTTCATTCCCTTAACTGTTGAAGTGGCTTGGACGGTGAAGCAGCATGACTACACAACTTCAATGGAAGGGGCAATTAAAAGTGAAGATCTTAGATGAAAAAGGACTGACCTTGGTTGAGGTTCTTGCAGTGCTTGCGATAACAGCTATCGTGCTGCCTGTTATATATGGTGTCTTTCATACAGGTATTAATCTGTACAATAAGATACAAGTAGAAGGGCAGCTCCGTGATGATGCTGATTATGCGGTGTCTGTGATGATGAATTCCTTTAACAGCATTCCGTTTGATTATGTCACACAAGATGGCGACAAAATCGTCCTTGTTAATTCAGAGCAGACAGCTATTAACGAAAATGAAAAAGAGAATTCAACCTTTTACTCCTACAGTAAAGAAGAAATTGATGAAGAGAACACAGAAACACGATCGATTGAATTTGTAGAAAAAACAGTAGGTGGCAAAGAAATTCAGTCTGTTTCCATTGATGGAAATACACTGGAAGGAAACGGCGATTACAGTGCATCCACTATTAATTTAATGTGCAGTGATACCGATAGAAATGATAACAACAAATGTTTACACGGCATTATTGCAGTGGATTTCACCATTCAAAATGCCAGAATAGAACGGCCACTAACATTAGAAAGTCGATTTGGCTTTTAAGGAGTATTATATGAAGAAACTGAATGAACAAGGAAATGCCCTCCTTACAGTCCTTTTAGTGTCGATTGTATTCACGACGATTGGTCTTGCCATTGTGGCATCTTCCATCAGTGGAGCAAAACGAGTGGAAACAAGGGAATCGGACATCACCGTAACGTTTGAGAGCAAAAAGGTGCTCGAGGAAATTACATCTGAAATTGCGGCAAGGCTGAATACATTAAATTTAGATATGGTGAAAAGAACAGATGGCACTTACCGAGTAAATGCATCATTTGAAGGAAATCTGCAAAATAGAGTGCTCGTTCCCAGTCTTGACCATATCCTTGAAAATACCAATTACGATGACTCTATTAAATGTTTAAGCATACAAGACTTAAGCAATACCAACGACATTCTACCTATCCAGCCTACTTCGGCACAAAACCAATGTGAGGCTGCAACGTTGGAAAATACAAGCTCTTATTCCATTAACAGAGATGATGATTACACAAGAGTGCTGGAGATTGTGCTTGTAACGAACAACCCGAATGAAAATGAGGGAGATGTCACGCGTACGTTGAAGAAAAAGATCATTCTGTCCCCACTTCCAAGCTTCCTTAAGTATGCTGCAGGGTCAGCTTCAGAAGATGATAAAGGCGGACTTTTCTTGAATGGTTCTTCTAATATTAACGGAAATGCCTTTGCTAATTATCTGACGATATCAGATGATGCAAAATATCAAGACCGGCAAGGAGGCGCAAGAACAATACATTCTCTCCCGCCATCAGTTAATGGTGACTTCTACAGCACAGGAGCGCATATACTTCCGCTACTGAAGGAAAGCAATTTCTATCAGGAAGATGTACCTGATCTTAAGCATGATAGTCAATTTATCAATATTGAGTTTGATAAAACACTCAGAGACCGAATTAACACAATCCTTGGAAATAACAACTTAACAGCAACTGTTTCAACAACAGAGGATATAAAGTATCTTCCAAGTGTATTAAAGCAGGAAATAAGCTCTAAGGTGACTACAAATGTTACCGAAAGTGAGATTGCAAAGACAGAAACACAGCAAGTCCCTCAATCTGTGCTAGGAGACTCCCTTGAGGAGCTGGAGGGCGGTTTCACGATTGACAGTAAAACTGGTCCAATTCAATTTAATAATACAGTACAAGTTAATGGAGATGTTGTTATAAACAGCAGCAACTATCCAATTACATTTAACAAAGATCTTATCGTTAATGGTGATTTATATGTTGTCAGCAATAAGGATATATCCCTTCAAGCTGTCAAGACAGCGGGCAATCTTCATCTTATTAACTTTGACGGCAATGTCACAGTTGCGCAAGACATGGTGGCTGCCGGAAAAATCGTAATAGAGTCCAGCGCTGACAAAACGGTTAACACAGCAAACGGAGTGAAGCTGAATGGCGATATCTTCTCAGGAACAACACTCAGCATTCGCCCCCTTAATACAGAAATGGATTTAAACAGTAATATTATCAGTCTTGGTTCTTTTACAGTCAAGGGCGATGAAACAGGGGAATCTGAACAAGAAAATGACATTGTGCGCTTTAATTCTGTTGTTTATTCGAATGCAGACAGCTTTATCTCCAACGTTAATATTATTGGCCTGCCATACACAAATACTTTAGGTAACGCAACGGAAGGGCAGCTGATACTGCTTTCAAAAGACAGGCTTACGATTACAAGGATGAATGAATTTAACAATTATGCTGACATGAATGAGCCGAGCTATCCGTACTTGCCAATCGAGGAAATGAATATCAAGCCATTACAAGCATTTTTCTATACAGAAAGGGATGCAGAATTATATGGAGTAGGTTCGTTGTTTTATATTAAAGGAGGCATATTTGCCAGAGGTTCTCTTGAAATCAATGCGATCAGAGCGAACCGCTCATTTAAAGCAATCGAAAATGTTCCTGGGTCAACAGAAGGTTACATGTCCAGATTCATTGTTGATTATGACCAAGACGTATTATTGCAAGGAATAGATGCATTGCCGATAGTTGACCGCTTGCAGATTATTCCTGATGATTTTGTTATTCAATAACCATTCAAGGGTGCCCTATCTGGCACCCTTTTTAATTCTACAAAAAAAGGGATGCTTACATTTAGCATCCCTTCCTTATTACCATTTACCGTCCGTGCTGTTTCCAGAACCGCCGTTATCACCATCGTCTGTACTAGTATCCTCCACAACTTCAATCAAGGTGGATGCACTTGGACTTGTGCTATCTCTTTGTTCTTCTGCAGTTGCTGTCACATTTGAATAACCGACTTCTTTCCCTTTCAAGTAGTATTCGCCATCTTTATGAATGACTTCTACTTTATCTGGCTGATCTGCTACAACACTAATAATATCTTTGTCTGTTGCGTTGCTTGGGTTGAAGATTAAGTTATCTGTTACTGGCAGCTCTTCCCCAACCTCCACTTGGTAGGCTGGTTTCGTGAATTTAATTTCATCAAGGGCAATATACGGGTCCGTAACTGTCACCGGAATTCTTACCTCAAGATTAGAACCGTCTTTTGTCTTCACAATCAGCTCTGTTTCCCCTGCCTTATTTCCGTAAATGCTGTACTTTCCATCAAGGATATTAGCTATTGATATGTCAGCTAGTTTAATATCCAAGTCTTTGTTTGTGGCATTTTCCGGGTTAAAGGTAACAGTGAAGTCAGTCGTGCTTCCTACGATAATATTTATAGGGTTAGGAGCAACCGAAATAGATTGTACTTTATCTTGTATTGTAATTGTCTTTGTGATTTCCTGGCTGTTAGCAAAACCACCTTCAGCCTTAACGTGAATCGTATTCTTGCCTGTCTTGTCTATTATGATTGCTTCAGTTGGATTAAATTTAATCCAACCTGTTGTCTCCTTGCCATTGTCCACTTTATAGGAGTAGACAACATCATCTCCTGCAACTTTCTGGACAAGCCTTGCCTCTACCGTTTCTGATGCTGTTTCGCCACTTCCATATTTATCGCCTGTAGACTTTCCGGTCAAATCATAATCTGGCGTGAAATACAGATAGGCTTTACTGTCATCATTATACGTGATTTCTATTGCCTGATTATTCGTCCCTTCTTTAAAAACCATATCTTTCACAGGCTTATTTTCAAGTCCATAATCTTCCTTGAAATCAGCAGTGCTTGCTATTTTCGTATTTGTTGCCTGATCTCTCTTTTCAATCGTTCCTGCAGCATCACCTGTGTATACATTCGCTGTGTTTTCTTTTAACTGTACCTTCATATTAATCATTTGCGATGATGCTGGAATCGTTGTTTGACTGCTGTATGAAAAACGAGAATCTGTAAAATATAAATTGGCGATTGGCATCGTCATATTAGTGACCGCCCAATCTACTTTCAGCGGCAAGGAAGCCGTAATTTCTGAGGGCGTAAAGCTGCCTTTTGCGTAGTTTGCCACATCACTTAATGACATCACTGCATAGTTTTTACCATTCCTTGACTCTACCTTCACATTATCCTTAGGAATAACCGTAATCCCAGCTGGCAATGGCTGTTCAATAACTAAATTCTGTAATTTGCCGCTGACAGTGCTGTTCACTAAATTAATAGGCTTTAAAGAATAATTGACATTAAAATAATTTGTTCTGTCATTCGAATTGCTAGTTTTGACTAAATTATTTAAGTCATTCACTACTTTTGACAATGTCATAGAGGACTGGAAGCCGGCAGGTGCATCATCTTTAACAACAATCGTTGCAGAGGTTGATTTCTCCTGAAGCTTTCCATCTAGATCGGTATATTCAAGCTTAATATTATCAAAATTATATGTCCCTTTTTGACTGAATGTCAAAGGCAGTGACACATCAATCGGAGTCGTAACATTTTGATTGATTGGGAACAATATGTCCTTTTTAATGATTATATTTCCTGAAGAATCCAATGTAGCATTGGCATTGTCTGCAAGTTTAACAGTATCCCCAAACTTAGCAATATTAATTTTAACAGTAGCCGTGATAGTTGGTGTGGATACCTTCTGTGATATATCTTCAAATATTTTCGCAATAGTATCTGTTGAAGCCTGCTGTGCTGTCACACCAGTCTTCTCTGATAACTTACTTAAATAGCTCATATCTACTTCACTATTTGTCCCAAAGCCGACGGAATACAGCTTAATGTTATTGGCAGCAAGTTCGTCGACCTCTTCATCAACATATGATTTAATGGCTGTTTGCACTGTTTTTAAGCTGTTGGAAACAACTGTCCCATTAGAACGGACAGCAGTCGCTGTATTATTTGTATAAACAGTGTATGTTACTGTATCCTGCACTTTTTTGTCATAGCAGAAGTACTTAGATTGACAAACTCTATCAGTAAATGTCTCTACGTTTTTAGAAGATGTCGGCTCTCCATCTGTCATAAAGATGATATACTTCCTCGCTTGGCTTGTTCCAGTTGTTAACATGCTCCTTGCTTTTTGGAAGGATTGTGTATAGTTTGTTCCGCCAACGGCAGAAAGCTCCTTCACTCGGTTGTTAATAGTCTGCAGGTTTGTTCTCACATTATCTGTCGTTGGCGTGGACACAACCGGAAAACTTACAACCTTATCTGTTTCCACATCTGTAGAAAAAGGAATAAGAGAAAACCTGTCATTTTTATTAGGATCTTGGCTAAAGAAAGCCGCCGCTTCAGCCATGGCATTTTTTGCACTCAAAAACTTATACGGGCTTTTGCCTAGCTCATCCATGGAGCCTGATTTATCAAAAACAAATGCAACATCTATTGGAGAACGATTTGCATTTGTTGCCTTCCCCTCAGGAGTTAAACGAATATCTAAACTTCCCTGTGCCGAACTGTTTGCCGGTTTAACGATAACACTTTGAGATGGTGTCACTGTAAAATTAACTGTCGGCGCTGATGCAGCCGCATTTGCTTGGAAGGGTATCAACAGCAATGACAGTATTGACAATATAATAAACTTACTGAAACGTAACGCTCTCCTCATTTCCCCACTCCGTTCTTACTACTGTTAAACTAGTATAATATCTTCATTATATCAAGGACTTTTGAACTAGGATAGTCTTTTCTGCTGGGAATATATTACGCTCTAGCCTCTTGTGTTATCGTCCTTTCCCCCTATTTTTTCAGCCTGTTTCTCGTGTTACTAAATCTTTGCAAAAAAAAAAGAAACTGCTAAATCAATAGAAGTTCCTTTGCACTTTATGAGCTATTTCATATAACAAGCGACGCGATTCCTGCCTGCCCGCTTCGCCCCAACATACAGGGCTCTGTCAGCATGCCTTATCAGCGCCATTGCTTCATCAGCTTGTTCAGGAGCACATGCAAGTCCCAGTGATGCTGTGATGCTTACCTGCAATTCTTTTTGTTTTTCATCTATATTTTGTTTGATGAAAAACGGCCGGGTTTCAATCATTTTTCTTAAAAATTCTGCAAGCTCCTGTGCTTCCTCGATTTCCGTATTTTCAAGGAGAATCACAAACTCTTCTCCCCCGTATCTCGCTACCACTCCGTGTTTATCGATAAGCTTTGAGACTCTGTCTGCAAACTCTGTTAATATTTCATTTCCTGCTTGATGACCATACGTATCATTAATTGACTTAAAATGGTCAATATCAAGCATAATGACAGTTAAATTGTTAATAACATTATTGTTCATCTCTGTAAATTTTGCTGTTAAGTGCTTTTCGAAATAACGGTAATTGTATAGCTTTGTCAGCGCACAGCGCTCACTCTTTTCTTTCGTTTTTTCAAAGTATCGCGCATTATCAAGAGCAACTGCAAACTGGGTGCATAACAGATCCAATATCATCAGCTTTGTATGCGCGAATGCCTTTTTTTGCACGCTTCCTAGCAGCAAGATACCTATCACACCATTGTTTTTGATGATTGGCATGCACAGCACACTTTCAATATAATCGGGCATAAAGCCTTTGTTAAGCTCTTCCCAATCTTTGCGCCTATGATAGACAGCTGGTTTTTTTGCGGCAAGTACTCGGCCAATAATTCCCTCATTTTCCTTCAGTACATCGGAAAAAATCGGGAGCTTCTTCTGCTTCTCTACCCTGGCAATCGACTCTAGCTCATTTTTGCTGTTTACTTGATCCACATACACAACATCAACCTTCATCAATTCAAATATGCTGTCGATAAACAAATTGATTGTTTCCTTTACAAATAAGGCTTGTGACAGCTGATGTCCAATTTCGGCAATTTTTTTCAAATAGTCATTGATTGATTGGCTTGAATGATACAGTCTCAATACAACAGACAGACAGATGAAAGGAATTCCTATCAAAACGAGAGCCATTAACCCAATATCCAAGTACATAATATACAGCGCGAAGCCGACAGGATATGTAATAAGCGTAGTGAAAAACTCCCACAAAACATCCTTCGTGAGAAAATTTACTTTTCTTTTATATACTAGACGGTCAATGCAAAAAATGAAAAGCGCATTCAGAACAAAATAAATAAAAGGATAAAAAAGAATGAGCATAAAAGAGTCAAAGTGGAACAGAAGGTCCGCTCCATGGCTTCCGCCAAGACTGTAGTATATAATTCCGCTCAATACAGAAACGAGAAAGAACATTGCTGAATTCATCGGCAGCCGGAATAATGATTTTTTATCGAGACGCATCTGCAGCATTAAGGTGAACAATGCTATTTGCACAAGCACTGTCTCGATAAATAAACCAAATATCAAGAAAACAGAGATCGTTGCCCACTGCAGGAAGAAAACAGGAGTTCCATTAATCATCATTGGCATGCTTGCAACGATTGCCATAAATATTAAAAACGCAAGGACATCACCATATTCCCCCGTAATGTCTGGTGGATAGAAGTGATATGTCAGCAATAAGCCAATAGGGATAAGCACTATCCAAATTGCCCATATTATTTTTTTAGTAGATGATTTAACCAAATGCTCCACCTAATTTCTTTTCTAAAAAGATGCATTGCCTATTTGGCCTTTAACAGGCTATTATTTCATATTACGAAATTTCAAACTTTTTACCTATTAGTATTATACTATATTTTTTTATTGCAAAAATATATAAAAATTTGTAAAAAATTCTGTTACTTTCCTCCTAAATTTCGTTCTTTCCAAAAGGCAAGCACATTTGACAAGAAATACAAGGAGCCAGTGATGACCAGCAGCTCATCTTCATGAAGTCTTTCGAGTTTTTCTGTAATTAATTTTTTCCAATCATCAGTAAAGCGTTTATTTGAATGACTGCTTTCTCTAAACAGCGCTTCAGCTGCTGCTGCGCGGGGAAAGTCAAAGCTTGTGAAAGTGATGTCAGAAGCTGCTTGTCCTAACTTTTCAATCATTTTATCTGTTTTCTTATCAGATAATGCAGCAAACAAAACACTCTTCTTCTTATCTTTGTATCTTGTTTCTAAGACATCAACTAACGCCTCAACACCTTCCTGATTATGTGCACCGTCTACAAGCACATACGGGTGTTTAGAGAGAATCTCCAATCTGCCTGCCCACCGTGCTTGAAGCAATCCTGTTCTGATATCTGCTTCACTCAAGTGTAAGCTGTCTTTAAGAAGCAATGCAGCCATAACGGCAAGAGCAGCATTTTCTGCTTGATGCTCTCCTAGCATGCCAATCTGCAAATGTAGAAATTTTGTTGCTGCTGTTTTAAAGGTGAAAACCTCTCCATCTTCATTCGATTGATAATCTTCCACCACAAAATGTTTGCCTAATAAATAGTAAGAAGCGTTTTCCTCTTTAGCTCTGCGTACAATTACTTCCTCTGATTCCTGTTGCTTGACTGCAGCAATTACCGGTGTGTTCTCTTTAATAATCCCAGCTTTTTCAAACGCAATTTCGCTGTATGTTTCTCCTAAAATAGCAGTATGGTCAAGACCGATACTTGTGATGACAGATAAGAGAGGTGTAATGATATTAGTAGAATCAAAACGACCACCTAAGCCGACTTCATACAGAACAACATCTGGTTGATGGACAAATGCAAAATAATAAAGAGACATTGCTGTAATAATCTCAAATTCTGTCGGTCCGCCTAATTCGTCTTTATCCATTTCCATAACTATCGGATAAAGAATATTAGCAAGCTCCTTAATTTCCTCGTCGGCAATCGGCACGCCATTGATGCTGATTCTTTCATTAAATTGTTCAATATATGGGGAAGTAAAGGTTCCAACTGTTAACCCGGCACTTTCCATTATATTGCGCAAATAGGCAACCGTTGAGCCTTTGCCATTTGTGCCGCCCACATGAACAGCTTTAATCTTTTTCTCTGGAAAACCAAGCTTCTCCATCATGATGTTCATTCTAGTGAGCCCAGGCTTAATTCCGAGCCTAAGCCGTCCATGTATCCACTTTAATGCCTCTTCATATGTCTGGAACATAATTTCCACCTCTTCTTGGTTTATCTTTAAATAGGGAAGACGAACCCTATGTAGGATAGGGTTCGTCTTAGTTTAAAAGGGAGGTTTTAAGCATCGCCCTTAAGTTCTTTAATTCGAGCTTCTACTGTTGCTCTTTTTTGCAGATAGTCTTGCTCTTTTGCTTTTTCTTCATTGATGACTTTCTCTGGTGCTTTGCTTACAAACCCTTGATTGCTTAGCTTCTTCTGAACTCGGTCTACTTCTTTCGTCCATTTCTCAAGCTCTTTAGTAAGACGGGCAATTTCTTCCTCCATATTGATGAGGCCTTCAAGTGGCAGAATAATTTCCACACCTGTAATAACAGAAGTCATCGCTTTATCAGGAATAGCAATATCTGTTGCGATTTCCAGCTCTTCTGGATTACAGAAACGCTCAATATATGCTTTGTTGTCTTCCAATGTAGCTTTGATTGTATCATCTTGTGCTTTCAAGAGGATTTTAATCTTCTTGCTCATTGGTGTATTTACTTCCGCACGGCTGTTTCTTACTGAACGGATAATTTCTACAAGCAGCTTCATATCGTTAGCAGCTTTATTATCTGTAAATGCTGGATTTACCTCCGGCCATGCTGCAGTTGTAATAGACTCACCTGCATGCGGCAAGTTCTGCCAGATTTCTTCTGTAATAAATGGCATGAAAGGATGCAACAATCTCATTGTATTATCCAATACATATGCAAGAATAGAACGTGTTGTCAGCTTAGCAGCTTCGTCTTCGCCATAAAGCGGCAGCTTCGCCATCTCGATATACCAGTCACAGAAATCATCCCAGATGAAGTTGTAAAGGATGCGTCCTACTTCACCGAATTCATAGCGGTCAGACAGACGTGTCACTGTTTCGATTGTTTCGTTAAGACGTGTTAAAATCCATTTGTCTGCAAAAGATTTTTCTCCAGACAAGTCAATTTCTTCATATGATAAGCCGTTCATGTTCATTAAAGCAAAACGGGATGCATTCCAAATCTTGTTGGCGAAATTCCAAGTCGATTCTACCTTTTCCATGCTGAAGCGTAAGTCTTGGCCTGGCGAGCTGCCTGTTGACAAGAAGTAACGCAGGGAATCAGCACCATATTGTGCGATAACATCCATCGGATCAACACCGTTACCCAATGATTTACTCATTTTTCTGCCTTGCTCGTCACGAACAAGTCCATGGATTAATACATCATTAAACGGTCTTTCGCCAGTGAACTCAAGCCCTTGGAAAATCATGCGGGAAACCCAGAAGAAAATGATGTCATAGCCAGTAACAAGTGCAGCTGTCGGATAATAACGCTTAAAGTCAGGAGCATCTGTGTCAGGCCAATCCAATGTAGAGAACGGCCATAAGGCAGAGCTGAACCAAGTGTCTAAAACATCTGTATCTTGCTCCCAGTTTTCAATGTCACTTGGAGCCTCGTGGTTTACATACACTTCGCCTGTTTCTTTATGATACCAAGCTGGAATGCGATGACCCCACCACAGCTGACGAGAAATACACCAGTCGCGGATGTTTTCCATCCAGTGTAAATAAGTGTTTTCGAAGCGGTTCGGCACAAATTGTACTTTCTCTTCTTCGTGGTTTTGCAAAGCAACAGCTGCATCTGCTAATGGCTGCATCTTAACGAACCATTGTGTGGACAAGTATGGCTCAACAACTGCGCCGCTGCGCTCAGAATGTCCAACTGAATGCATATGCTCTTCAATTTTAAACAGAACACCTTGCTCCTCAAGATCTTTAACGATTTGCTTGCGGCATTCAAAACGATCCATGCCTTCATATTTACCGGCACGTTCATTCATCGTTCCATCCTCATTCATTACAAGGATGCGTTCTAGATTATGACGGTTACCTACTTCAAAGTCATTCGGGTCATGTGCTGGTGTCATTTTAACAGCGCCAGAACCGAAGTCCATTTCTACATAATCATCTGCCACAATCGGAATTTCTCTTCCAACGATCGGCAGAATTACTGTTTTTCCGATTAAATGCTGGTATCTTTCATCCTTTGGATGTACAGCAACACCAGAATCACCAAGCATCGTTTCCGGACGAGTAGTAGCAACTTCAATATAGCCGGAGCCGTCAGCAAGCGGATATCTCATATGATAGAATGCACCTTGTACATCCTTGTAGATTACCTCAATATCTGACAGAGCCGTTTTTGTTGCCGGGTCCCAGTTAATGATATATTCACCACGGTAGATTAAACCTTTGTTATAAAGAGAAACGAATACTTCACGCACCGCTTTTGACAGCCCTTCATCAAGAGTGAAGCGTTCCCTTGAATAGTCTAATCCAAGTCCAAGCTTTGACCACTGTTCACGAATATGACTTGCATATTCTTCTTTCCACTTCCATGTCTCTTCAACAAACTTTTCTCTTCCTAGATCATATCTGCTGACATTGTTTGCACGCAGTTTTTCTTCCACCTTTGCTTGTGTGGCAATCCCTGCATGGTCCATTCCAGGCAGCCATAGAACATCATAGCCTTGCATTCTTTTCATTCTTGTTAAGATGTCTTGTAAAGTTGTATCCCAAGCATGACCTAAATGCAGCTTCCCTGTTACGTTTGGAGGCGGAATCACGATTGTATATGGCTGTTTTCCCTCATCTGACTTTGCCTCAAAAAATTTACCTTTCAGCCACCAGTCATAGCGTCCCTTTTCGATGGATTGGGGATCGTATTTAGTCGGCATTGATAACTCGTTTGTTTCCATACCCATTATCCTCCTTGTGAGAATTTTTTCAATACTTACATTTTGGCAAATAAAAAACTCCCTTCGTCATAAAAGGACGAAGGGAGTTTTTCGCGGTACCACCTTTTTTCCAATATAAAAATATTGGCTCTTTCAAAGATGATATCGGATGCTGTCCGTCTTTCACTAATAAGCTTTCCCGTTCGCAAAAGAAGCTCGAGGGCTACCTTCCAATGTGTTGAATGGAAATCTTTCAGCATGTGATTTCCTCTCTAAAAAACAACTGGCATTGTACTACTCCCTGTCATTGCCTTTTTTATTTATTTATATAGATAATACCGAATAAAAGTTATTTTCGTCAATAAGGATAACCTTATTTTTTAAAATTTATACATACTGGCCTTAAAAGCACAGCATAGTTAATTTGCAGTACTTAACAGGTTAACCGCGCCATATATTGATAGTAAGGTTAAAAAAGGAGGTTTGTGTTCCTTGAAAAAGAAGTTTAATCCCTACACATATCCACCATGGCTTAAAGGCGTCCGCAATGCATGTGCCCGTTTTATTATACCTTTTTGCATCTTTCAGGCTGTCAGAACAATGCTTTTACCGACAACCTTTGATGTGCTGTTTTTATCTCTTTTAATCGTGCTGGCTTTGTCTATTTATCTGGAAATTATTTAAGACCCAAGATGTTAAGAATCTTGGGTCTCTTTTTGTGCTTCCTGCTGCGCTTTTTTTTCCCGCTCCATTTCGTCAATACGCATGACAATATATTCGGTATTTTTCAGCAGCCAGTATTGCTTCAATAAGCTTTGCGCATATTTGCGCTCATTCTTTTTCTTATCGCTTTTATGGTATTTTTCACATATGCGGATTACAGGTCCAGGATGTGCTAAATAGCTCAAAAAAAGCAGCATCTCATCCGACTTGAGCGGATAATAATTGAAATAAGTATAAATCCATTCTAAGCAATCATTATTCTGCTTCGGAGTGGTTTTCAGAGACCTAGCAATAAACGGAAGCAGGTCATGGCTTGGAGAGCCAAACTTGGCATTTTCAAAGTTAGTGAAATACCCATACCCTTTCTCGTCATATAAAAAATGTTCTGGCGAGATTTTCCCATGAATGATCGATACCCTTGCCTTCTCATCATCCTTTGTCTCTTCATACCATTCCTTCAGCTTCGCTTCCGAATATTTCAGCGCTTGCCTCACATCATGGTAATACATGCAGAACATCCATTGGAACGGTGACATATATTCTGTGTTTTCACACTCTTCAATATAGCCATCCAAAAATTCTTGTTCCTTTTCCAGCTCCAATAGCGTATTTTCATAATGCTCTTCCCGATCTTCCTTTTCAATTTTCACTTCCTTAGAGGATAGGACATGCAGTCTTGCGAGCTCCCTGAACATTTGCTGATGCTTCTTGAAATAATTCTCCCGCTCTTCGTTCGGAAGCCACGGCATTAAATAATAGAGCTTATGCTCATACAAGACTGCATACCTGCCATCGACTGTCGGATAAATCGGCACAATTCTGTTATATCCTTTTTGGTACAATGTCCGAACGTGCCGGATAAAATCAGAGCCTTTATGGGGATCAATCGTTTTTAGTGCAAATGTGCCTTTGCTGGAATAAATTTTCACGATTCTGCCGAACTCCTCCACAAAATGCGGCTCCACTCCGTATGGCTCTAAAATGGGTGTATATTTTTTAATCGTGTTTTTTTCACTCATATGCGCCCACACTTTCTTATTAGGAAAAAGAGATTGACTAACATCTCCTTACATGTTGATTCGGGGCCCGCTTTACCCTTTTAGGTGCACCTACAAAACTTACTTTTCAGCAATTTTACCTGGGATATATAAAACTTGCCCTTCTACAACATCCTGATTGACCTCAAGGTGGTTTTCCTTCAGCAGGTTATGAACATTAACATTATAACGTTCACTTAGCTTCTCAATCGTATCTCCCTGCTGAACAATAACTACCTTTACCTTTGTATGTGTTTCTTCTTCCTTACGGGCGAAGAACTCTGTAAAGGTCAATGATTTCTTTTTCGAGAAAATTCCTTTTTTCTTCTTCGGTCCATTATCATTCTCAGAAGAGGACTCTTCAGATTCATCCTTATCGTGTTCTGAGAATTCTGCTGTTGATTCATCAAGCTTTTGCTCAGAAGATTCTGGAACAGGCTTATCGAAAACATCCTCTGCAGGGAATGTCTCTTCTGATCTAAACAAGGAAACCTTTACTTCAGGTTTATGGTCTGCAACAGGTTCAACAACAGCTGCTGGAGGCTCTTCTAATACTTCAGCCTCAGCGAATAAAGGTACATCTGTCGTCGTGTCCTCTTCCCAATCATCGTCCTTTTGCGAAGGTGCTTTGCGGACTTCCAATTCAAACGGCTCATATTCCTCCAGACCAGACTCAGCGGAAATCCGTTCTTCCTCTTCCATCAATGGACTGATTCTTTGAAACGGCTGTACTTCAATTTTAACAGGTTCTAATTCCTCTTCACTGTCCCTAAACACAGGCTCATTCTCAATCTCTTCAGCCCCAAAGTTTACATCTTCTCTGCTAGAGCCTGCAGAAAGCTCGATTTCTTCAGGCTGCTGCCTTTGTTCGTAGCCCCTTGTTAATGCTTCTAGTTCATCCTCTTGATTGTTTTCCTGTTGAACAAATATCTGCTCTGCCTCTGTGCTCTCTTCTCTTGCCGGATAATGGGAAGTCCATTCATCCTCCTCAGTTTCCTCTTCTGAGGCTTGCTCTTCATTCGTTAAGCCTGCAATAGATAATTCTGCTGTAAGATTCAGACAGCTTCTTTCTGGGAAGACATAATCAAATGTTTCAATTTCAACTTCAATATCTTCGATGCTGCGAACGCGTGAGAATGGAATCGTAATGTCGACAGGGAAATGATGAAGAAACTCATTAACTCCTTCTTCCCTCTCCAAAACGGAATGAACTAACTTAGGAGCCTTAAATACCTCCTCTTCTTCTGGCTGATTTGTCTGTGTTCGATTGTATTCACCTGTCAATTCTAATGATCCTTGAATGGTAATATACTGATCGTTTTCTTGGATGGTTATATTCGGGTCTAGTGAAATAGACAGCAGATCCTCTACTTCCTGTCCTTTTTGAAACCAGACTGACTCTTCCAACGAAAACCGTAAGATAGACGAATTTTCTTGAGACAAAGCGACTCCTCCCTTCATTCCTTTCACGTATAATCACTATGTCAATTACAATTTATGAACAGAAATGCCCTTTTATGAATATTTCTTTGTATAGAAAGTCTATGAATTTAAAAACAAAAAAATCCAAAGCGCCTGCAATAGCACTTTGGATTTTTATGGATAAATTATTTCAACTTAGAAAAAGCAATTTCTGCTGCTTTTATTGTGTGGTCAATATCTTCCTCGCTTAAAGCAGTTGATAGGAACAAACCTTCAAACTGAGATGGCGGCAGGAATACACCTTGCTCGAGCATTTCATTATAAAATGCAGCAAAGTAATCTAGATTGGAAGTTTTCGCACTTTCATAATCAACTACCTCTTCGTTTGTGAAGAAGAAGCCAATCATAGAACCGGCACGATTAATTGTAAATGGAATCTCGTATTTTTCAGCCGCAGCCTTTAGGCCTGCTTCAAGCTTATCTGCTTTTAAAATGAAATCTTTATAGCTTTCAGGCGTCAATTGGGACAATGTCTCGTAGCCTGCTGTCATTGCCAGCGGATTACCTGATAATGTACCTGCTTGATAAATCGGTCCGCTTGGAGCAACTTGATTCATGATTTCTGCTTTTCCGCCGTACGCGCCAACTGGGAGTCCTCCGCCAATAACCTTGCCAAGGCAAGTAAGATCAGGCGTAATACCGAAATAGCCTTGGGCACAGCCATAGTCTACACGGAAGCCTGTCATAACCTCATCAAAAATCAGCAATGCGCCGTATTGTTCTGTTATTTCACGCAGCCCTTGCAGGAAGCCATCCTTAGGAGGCACTACGCCCATATTACCAGCTACTGGCTCTACGATGATGCCGGCGATGTCATCTCCAAAGGTTTCGAAGGCATACTTAATGCTTTCTAGGTCATTGTAGGCTACTGTAATAGTGTTTGCTGCAACTCCTTCTGGAACGCCTGGGCTGTCTGGCAAGCCTAGTGTTGCAACTCCTGAACCTGCTTTAATTAAAAGAGAGTCGCCATGGCCGTGGTAGCAGCCCTCAAACTTGATGATTTTATTTCGGCCAGTATAGCCTCTAGCCAGCCTGATTGCACTCATTGTCGCCTCAGTTCCTGAGGATACCATGCGGATGATTTCAATGCTTGGCACTCTTTCCTTAACTAGCTTAGCAAGCTCAGTCTCGATTAAAGTTGGTGCTCCAAAGCTTGTCCCCTGCTCTGCAACTTTTTTTATTCCTTCGACTACCTGATCATTGGCATGCCCTAAGATAAGGGGACCCCATGACAGAACATAGTCAATGTATTCATTGCCATCAATATCGTAAATTTTTGATCCTTTTCCCGAGTTCATAAACACAGGATTCCGCTTCACAGATTTAAAGGCACGAACAGGGCTGTTTACCCCGCCTGGCATTAATTCGACTGCTTCTTTGTATGCTTTCTCTGACTTTTCATATGAACGCATGCTATCCCTCTTTTCTTATTGTTCTTTCAACCAGCGAGCAACATCTTTCGCAAAATAAGTCATAATTAAATCTGCACCTGCACGCTTCATGCTTACCATCATTTCCATCACGATTCTTTCTTCATCTATCCAGCCATTTTGTGCTGCAGCTTTAACCATGCTGTATTCTCCACTTACATTATAAATCACGATTGGCATTTTCAACGTGTTTTTCATATCACGGACAATATCCAAATATGGCATACCAGGCTTAACAATCATGAAATCCGCGCCTTCTTCCACATCTGATTCAGCTTCTCTCAAAGCTTCCATACGGTTAGCAGGATCCATTTGATATGCTTTGCGGTCACCAAATTGCGGAGTGCTGTCAGCTGCTTCTCTGAATGGTCCGTAGAATGCAGATGAATATTTCACTCCGTATGACATGATTGGTGTATCTAAATAACCTGCTTCATCAAGACCTTTGCGAATCGCAGCGACAAAGCCGTCCATCATATTGGAAGGAGCGATAATGTCTGCACCTGCTTCAGCCTGGCTTACAGCTGTTTTCACAAGCAACTCTAATGATTCATCATTCAAGACACGGCCGCTCTCGACAATGCCGCAATGTCCATGACTTGTATATTCACAAAGACAAGTATCCGCGATGATAACAATCTCCGGATAGTTACTCTTAATAAACCGAATTCCTTCTTGCACGATACCGTGATCATGAAATGCCTGTGTTCCGCATTCATCCTTTTCTAACGGTATTCCAAACAAAAGCACTGATTTAATACCAAGGCTTTGCACCTCGTCCATTTCCTCTTTCAAGCGGTCAATCGACAGGTTATAGATACCTGGCATTGATGAGATTTCCCGCTTAATGTTTTCACCCTCAGCAATGAAAATTGGATAAATCAAATCATCTACATGAACATGCGTTTCCCTTACTAATGCTCTCATACTTGCAGATTGACGAAGTCTGCGGTGACGTTTAAATTGTAATGACATGTTTGTTCTCCCCTATTCTGTTAAATATTGAACTAATTGCTCCAGCATGCTGTCTACTGTAAAATTGTCGGGAAAAATGTGAACATTTATTCCATTATCAGCTAGTTTTTTCTTTGTTATCGGACCTATGCATCCGATGATGCAGTCCTTTATATAATCGTAAAGGTTGTATGTATGGACTACATCCATAAAATATTCCACTGTGGATGAACTTGTAAACAAAAGCACATCCAAACTTCTCTTCTTTAAAGCCTCTACTAATAGAGTCTCGCTCTCCTTTGGAAAGTAAGTTTCATAAATGATTGCTTCCTCTGCCGCAATCCCTGCCGCACAGAGGCTTTTGTAAAGAACGTTTCTTGCTAAGCTGCCCTTTATAATAAGAACCTGTTCATTTTTTGCTACTTCCTTTGCGAATTCCTGAGCAAATGTTTCAGCAACAAACGAGGACGGAATAAAAGCAGCCTTATGGCCATATTTGGCTAATGTTTCGGCTGTTTTATCCCCAATTACCGCAATCTTATATAAAGAGTCTTTAAGCTCCATTGTTGAAAAAAAAGCGTTCACTCCATTGCTGCTTGTAAATACTAGCCAATCATAAACGCCTTCTTTAAGCTTTGCTTGCATATTACTAGCTAATGGGAGGCTGCGAAAGGCAAGTAACGGTATCTCGACAGGCGCGCCTCCTAATTGCTTAATTGTTGCAGAAAGTTCAGTAGCTTGTTTTTTCGCGCGGGGAACCAGAATGCTTTTGCCGTGCAGCGGCTTAAGCATCAATAATATTCTCTTCTTTCAGACGATCAATTAATTTCTTTGCTCCGCGCTCTGTAAGAATTTCTGCAGCCTGTTCACCGAGTTCTACAGGGTTTGTACCTGTCAGTACCTCTTTAAACACCGTTTTGCCATCTGGAGAGGTAACAAGGGCTGTCAATGTCAGCTCCTCGTTATTAACCATTGTGGCAAATCCGGCAATCGGAACTTGGCAGCCGCCATCCATTTTGTTTAAGAAGGCTCTTTCAGCATAAACTGTTTTCGTCGTTTCCTCAGATGATAGCTTGCTTAATAATTCGAGCACTTCCTTATCATCTTCTCTGCATTCAATAGATAATGCACCTTGACCTACTGCCGGCAAGCATGTTTCTGGATCAAGAAACTCTGTAACAACATCGCTTGTCCAGCCCATTCTCGCTAACCCTGCAGCTGCAAGAATAATTGCATCATATTCCTCTGTTTCCAGCTTCTTTAATCTTGTATCAATATTTCCACGAATCCATTTGATTTCCAAATCCGGTCTTACAGCTAACAGCTGGGCACCGCGTCGTAAGCTGCTCGTCCCAATAATAGCGCCTTCCTTCAAGTCCTTTAATGGAATATGGCCTTTTGAGATAAGCGCGTCGCGATGGTCCTCTCTTTCTGGAATACAGCCGATTGTAAGTCCCGGTGGCAGTACTGCAGGCATATCTTTCATGCTGTGCACTGCGATGTCAATTTCCTTATCAAGCATCGCTTGCTCAATTTCTTTGACAAACAGTCCTTTTCCGCCAACCTTTGATAACGTAACATCAAGGACGACATCACCTTTTGTAACCATTTCCTTAATTTCAAATTCATATGACGGGTCTAATCTTTTCAGTTGATTAATAACCCATTTCGTTTGTGTTATCGCTAATTTGCTTCGTCTTGAACCGACAATAATTTTTCGCATAAGTATGCCTCCAGCTTCAACTTTTAGCCGCTTTTCGTCGGCTTATGTAGCTTTATCACTTATAGTGAAACGTTGAAAAATTCCCTATTAAAAAGAAGTTAATCAACAATACTAAAAAACATGCAATATTAAAGAAAGCAATTCCTTTTCCTACTAGTTTGTGCGTTACCCTTATATATAAACAGCATCCGTAAATAAATAGGACTAAAAAGGAACCAAGAATTTTCGGATCATACCAGATAAACCCTGGCGCTTGAACACTTGCCCATTGAATTCCCAGTATCAAGGAAATCAGCAATGTAGGCACACTGAACACATTAAACAAATAGGAGAGGTTTTCTAACCTCGATAAGTCGGGAATGCGCCGCAGCCTTTTTCCCCATGCTTTCTTTTTTAAAAGATTATATTGAACACAATACAGTAAAGAAAAAATAAAAGATAATGAAAAGCCCCCGTACGCAAGCAACGCTGCTGTAATATGAATAAAAAGCAGCTCTGAAACAACTTGCTTGGCCATTTCTGTTCCCTCGCTCATCGGCGCAAACGTATGGATGGCCATAATAATAAACCCAAGTACATTTGTAAAAAAGACAATAAAGTCTATTTTCAGCAGCTTGTTAATTAAAAGCGAAAAGGAAACTAAGACCCATGTGTAGAAATACAGTCCTTCCATAATAGTCAGCACCGGAAACCGTTTTGTCTGCATCATGTAAATAAACAGAAACGAAGTCTGCAGGAGCCAAACAACGGAAAGTAACCAGAAAGCTGCTCTATTGGCTTTCTGGTTATTATGCATAAAATCAAAAAAGTATAAGAGCACAGATATTGCATAAAGAATAATCGTTAATTCATGAAGTCTTGTCAAATAAGCATCTGTCATATATGTGTTTCCCCTTTAACAATTAAGGCCTTGTGTAAAGATTGCTTCCATATACTATAATGCCAAAACTCTTATAAACAATCTAGCTTTCAGGTTGATTTTTTAACCTTGAAAGTTTGGCTGTAAAGAAGAAACTGTTTTCTTGTCTTCCTTCACAACTGTTGCTTGAGAATGGACATCCTGCTCTAAATTAAAAATTTTAACGAACAGCTCCATCGCCTTTTCCCGATCATCGGAAGAGGCAAGTTCTTTCGCATGAAGGATTGGATCCTTCAGCATTTGATTAATGATGCTTTTCGTATGTTTATTTAAGACTTTCTTATCACGGTCACTTAAATGAGGCAGCTTTCTTTCAATGCTCTTCATCGTTTCTCCCTGGATTGCCAAAGCTTTATCGCGAAGGGCAGAAATCACTGGAACGATTCCTAATAAATGAAGCCATTCATTAAACTCTACAATTTCTGTTTCAATCATAAGCATGATTTTTGCTGCTTCTTTTTGACGCTCTTGAAGGTTTGCTTCCACAATCCCTTCCAAGTCATCTATATCATATAAAAACACACTATCCAACTCTGCTAGTGCAGGGTCTAAATCACGAGGAACAGCAATATCAACCATAAATAACGGTTTACCTTTGCGAATCTTTTCCACTGTATTCATCATACTTTTCGTAATGACAAACGAGCTTGCACCAGTAGAGCTGATAAGAATGTCAGCATCAATCAATGCACATTGAAGCTCACTCAATGACTTCGCCTGACCTTCAAACCGGTCTGCAAGGCTTTGTGCCTTTTCAAAAGTGCGGTTAATGACCGTCACGTTTTTAGCTCCATTGCTGTACAGGTTCTGAATTGCCAGCTCGCCCATCTTCCCCGCACCTAATATGAGTACATTTTTGTTCTCTAAAGTTCCGAAAATCTTTTTCGCCAATTCTACAGCCGCATAGCTGACAGAAACTGCATTAGCACCGATATCTGTTTCTGTATGAGCCTTTTTCGCAAGCGTAATAGCCTGCTTGAACAACTGGTTAAAGACTGTGCCAGAAGACTGAATGGATTGGGCTTCTAGAAAACTTGCACGCACTTGCCCAAGAATTTGAGTTTCCCCTACCACCATAGAATTTAATCCGCACGCAACTTGAAAAAGATGGTTCATAGCTCCATCCTGTTCGTATACAAATATATATGGACTGAATTCTGACTGGTCAATCTCAAACCATTCAGACAAAAATTCTTTTATATAATAACGACCAGTATGCAATTGGTCGACAACAGCATAAATTTCTGTACGATTGCAAGTAGAAATGATGATATTCTCTAATATGCTTTTTTTCTTTTGCAACTGACTCATTGCTTCCCCTATTTTCGAAGAGTCAAATGTTAACCGTTCTCTAATTTCTACTGGGGCCGTTTTATAATTTAGTCCAACCACAACTATATGCATAAGTAAATGACACCCCCAAAGGATTTCAACCAAAAATCGATTCTTTATTTATAATAATTCTAAACATGTACTTATTATAACAAAAAAACACTAATTATGGGCAAGAAATATGCTTTTAATTGTGAACAAATTGTGAATTGATATGTTAACATATAGTATTATTGGCAAAGTCAGTTTTATACTATGTGTATTTACTAGTAATAGTGTATGCCAAAATCATCTATTAAAACAGCTTTTTTTGTTTTTTGCTGTTCAAAAAACAGCCTATCTAATACTATCTACTCAATGTACAGTAACAAAGATATCGGTTGTATTCAAGCTTGTATTACTGGAAACGGAGGAAATATGAAATCTTATAAATTATTTACTGGTGTTGTGCTAGTTGGATTCGGATTATACTTTTTACTAAATGAATTAAATATGTCTCCATTCCCTGACTTTTATTCTTGGCCTACATTGCTAATCATCGTTGGCCTTGCCTTTTTATGTCAAGGCTTTATAGGCAAGGATCATGGCTCTATCTTGCCTGGGGTGATTTTAACAGGGTTTGGCCTTCACTTTCACCTTGTTAATAAACTGGCGATTTGGCCGGATGATACGGGAACATTTTTATTGATTATCGCGTTAGGGTTTATTCTCTTCAATCAAAGAGCAGGTTCGGGCCTGGTAAATGGTGTGCTGTTTCTACTGTTGGCAGGCTTGCTGCTTTTTTACGAAGAAATAGTGGCTTCCATTACGTTCATCCATATCGGTGAAAGTACACTGAAATTCTTTACACCGCTTTTATTCCTGCTTATTGGCGGATATTTTCTGCTTTCGAAACGGAAATAAAGCAAAACAGATAGCTAAAGCTATCTGTTTTTTTATACTTCAATAATGATCGGCAGGATCATCGGTTTTCTTTTCGTTTGATGGAAGATATACTGGCCTGCAGCTTTGCGCACTTCCTGCTTAATGGCACCCCATTGATTTTTACCTCTTGCGTCAATGCTCATGACTGCTTCTTTAATAAGGCGGTTTACCTCCCGAAGGAGATCTTCGGCATCTCGTACGTATACAAAGCCTCTTGAAATAGTATCTGGCTCTGCAATCAGCTTTTTCTCATGCTTGCTCATTGTCAGCACGATTACAAGCATTCCATCCTCAGCAAGCTGCTTGCGGTCCCGAAGTACTACCTCGCCGACATCCCCTACACCAACACCATCAACATAGGTGTTGCCAGCATGGACATTTCTTGTAAATCTTGCTTTTTTATCTTGAATGTCGACAACGTCACCATTGCCGATAATAAAAGTGTTGCCTTCCTCTACACCGACTGATTCAGCAAGGCTACGGTGCTGGTTAAGCATTCTGTATTCACCGTGTATTGGGATGAAATAGTGCGGCCTCATCAATGTCAGCATAAGCTTTAAATCTTCTTGGTACCCATGTCCCGAAACATGCATGCCAGACATGCTGCCAGAACCGTAAATTACATTTGCTCCGATTGCAAAGAAGTTGTCCACAATTCGCGAAACATATCTTTCATTTCCTGGAATTGGACCGGCAGCAAAAATAACGGTATCACCGCGAAGCACTTCAACTCCCCGAAAATTTCCAGTCGATAATCTGGCAAGTGCAGCTAATGGTTCTCCCTGACTGCCTGTACAAAGTATCGCGACCTTTTCTGGAGGGAATAGTTCAATCTGGTCCTGGTCGATTAACAGACCTTCTGGAACTTGTAAGTAGCCACGAGTCATCGCAACCTCCACGACATTAAGCATGCTTCTGCCAAGAAGAGCAAGCTTGCGATTTGTATCGATTGCTGCATCCACAACTTGCTGTACCCTGTTAATATTGGAAGCAAATGTTGACAAAATCACTTTTCTTTCTGCTTTTCGGAATGCTTCAAGAATATGGCTGCCTACTAATTGTTCAGATGGAGACAGGCCAGGCCGTTCAGCGTTTGTGCTTTCAGATATAAGCAGCAAGACTCCCTCTGAACCGATTTGAGCCATTTTATGTATATCTGAGTGTTCCTTATTCGCAGGGGTTAGATCGAACTTAAAGTCTCCCGTGTGCACAATATTTCCAAGTGGGGTACGAAATACGATGCCTACACAATCAGGAATACTGTGATTCACCTTGAAAAATTCGGCTTTAATTTCGTCAAATGTTAATTGTGAGCTATTAGTAATCTCAATCAATTCTGTTTCCCCTGCAAGACCATGTTCCTTAAGCTTTAGTTCAATAAGGCCAAGAGTAAATTTTGTTCCATAAACAGGTACATTTAATTGTTTCAAAAAATAAGGGATGCCGCCAATATGATCCTCATGTCCATGTGTGACAATAAGTGCTTTCACTTTCTCCTTATTTTCTACTAAATAACTGATATCAGGGATTATTAAATCGATTCCAAGCAGACTTTCATCAGGAAATTTGTTTCCGCAGTCAATTGCTAAGATTGTGTCCCCATATTCCAATACGTACATGTTTTTTCCAATTTCATTTAAACCGCCTAAAGCAAATATGGATATTGGTTTCTCACTTGTCACAAGTTACTCCTCCTACTAAGCCATGATTTGCTAATAGCTTTTCCTGTTTCCGCCCTTTTTATTATCCTTCTGGTGATTTTCCCATAAATAAAAAAGCCAAATCGTTGTCCGATTTGGCTTTTTTGCATTTTAGTTTTTGGAAAGGTACTGCAGCAATGACCAGACTTTATCTTTCCCTTCTCCTGTTTCACTTGAGAAGAGGATAAGATGATCGTCTTTGCTAAGATCTAAAGTTTCCCGTGTGACTTTTAAATGCTTTTGCCATTGGGATTTAGAAATTTTGTCTGCTTTTGTTGCAATGATTACTGCCGGTATACCATAATGTTTGAGAAACTCATACATCGTGACATCATCTGCAGTTGGGGCATGTCTAATGTCTGTAATCAAGACAACTGCTTTAAGCTGCTCTCTTGTCGTAAAATATGTTTCGAGCATCTTGCCCCATGCTTCCCGCTCCTTCTTGGATACTTTTGCGTATCCGTAGCCAGGAACGTCTACAAAGTGAAGCATTTCGTTAATTAAGTAAAAATTTAATGTCTGCGTTTTCCCTGGCTTGGAGGAAATACGAGCAAGCGCCTTTCTGCCAAGCATTTTATTAATAAAGGAAGACTTTCCTACATTTGATCTGCCAGCTAACGCGAATTCAGGTAAATCTGTTTCCGGGTATTGATGTGGCTTTACTGCACTAATTACTATTTCTGCACTATTTACTTTCAAGAATTTACACTTCCGTTCAGAGCATGTTTTAACACTTCGTCCACATGAGAAACAAGAATAAAATTCAGTTCCTCTCGGACACTTTCTGGTATATCATCTAAGTCTTTCTCATTATCCTTCGGAGCAATGATGGTCGTCAAGCCTGCACGATGGGCGCTGAGTGACTTTTCCTTCAAACCGCCAATTGGCAGAACTCTGCCGCGCAACGTTACTTCCCCTGTCATGCCTACTTCTCTTTTAATCGGTCTACCAGACAGTGCGGAAACAAGAGCTGTCACCATCGTAATACCTGCGGACGGTCCATCTTTTGGCACCGCTCCTTCTGGGACGTGGATATGAATGTCATACTTCTCATGGAATTTCGAGTCAATGCCCAGCTCTTCCGCTTTAGAGCGAATATAGCTGAATGCTGCCTGTGCTGATTCCTTCATAACATCACCCAGTTTCCCTGTAAGGACAAGCTTACCTTTACCAGGAGCTAATGATACTTCTATTTGCAGCGTATCTCCGCCGACTGTCGTGTATGCAAGTCCTGTCGCAACACCAACTTGATCCTCAAGTTCTGCCTGACCATATCTAAAGATAGGCTTACCTAGAAATTCTACCACATTTTTGCTTGTTAAAATTACTTTTTTCTTTTCTTCTGATACAATCATTCTCGCTGTTTTGCGGCAAATCGTCGCGATTTGACGCTCCAAGCTTCTTACGCCTGCTTCTCGGGTATAATGGCGGACAATATTTTGAATGGCATCTTCCCTGATTTGCAGCTGTCCTTTTGTAAGTCCATGGTCTTTAATCTGTTTAAGCAGCAAATGATCTTTGGCAATATGGATTTTTTCCAGCTCTGTGTATCCGGAAATATTTATTATTTCCATACGGTCACGAAGCGGTCCTGGGATAGTTGCCAAATTATTAGCTGTTGCAATGAACATTACATTGGAAAGATCATAAGTTTCTTCAATATAATGATCGCTGAAGTTATGGTTTTGTTCTGGGTCTAGCACTTCCAGCATCGCAGAAGAAGGGTCTCCTCTAAAGTCGTTCGACATTTTATCGATTTCATCCAATAGGAATACTGGATTAATGGTTCCTGCCTTTTTCATCCCTTGAATGATGCGGCCAGGCATCGCCCCGACATATGTCCTTCTATGACCTCTAATCTCAGACTCGTCTCTGACTCCTCCGAGGGAGATGCGTACAAAGTTTCGGTTAAGAGATTTAGCAATGGAGCGTGCTAAGCTCGTTTTTCCGACTCCCGGAGGTCCTGCCAAGCAAAGGATTGGTCCTTTAAGGGAATTGGTTAAGCTTTGAACGGCCAAATATTCCAAAACCCGTTCCTTCACCTTTTCAAGACCGTAGTGATCTTGATCAAGGATTTTTTCAGCTTTTATGATATTTAAATCATCTTCTGTCGCATTGCTCCACGGTAATGCTAAGAGCCAGTCAATATAATTTCGGATAACAGAGCTTTCTGCTGATGTAGACGGAATCTTTTCATAACGGTCTAATTCTTTCAGCGCTGCAGCCTTAACATGCTCAGGCATTCCGGCCTGCTCTATCTTTTCGCTTAGTGTACTGACTTCTCCGCTTTTTCCATCTTTATCGCCAAGCTCTTTTTGGATCGCTTTCATTTGCTCACGCAAATAGTATTCCTTTTGCGTTCTTTCCATGGATTTCTTCACACGCTGTCCTATTTTCTTTTCTAAGTTAAGGACTTCTTTTTCATTATGAATGATATCAATCACATGATTCATGCGCTCTTTATTATCTAATGTTTCCAGAATCTGCTGTTTTTCCTTCAATTTAATCGGCAAGTGGGAGGCGATAATATCAGCCATTCTTCCCGGTTCCTCCATGTCAGAAACAGTTGCATACGTTTCACTGGAAATCTTTTTGGAGATTTTTATGTATTGCTCAAAGTACTGAAGCATTGTCCGCATTAATGCCTCGTCCTCTACATCCTTAGAAGTGTTCTCTTCCATCACTTTAAGAGATGCGGCATAATAGCCGTCCTCTTCCGACAACTCCACTAATTCGGCACGCTTCAGACCTTCCACTAAGACACGAATTGTACCGTTAGGAAGCTTCAGCATTTGCTTGACCTTAGTCAGTGTTCCAACCTTGTATAAATCCTCCTCAGCAGGATCATCAATATCAATATCCTTTTGCATTGTTAGAAAAATCAGGTGGTCTTCCACCATTGCTTTTTCAAGTGCCTGCACCGACTTTTCTCTACCAACATCCAAGTGTAATACCATTGTTGGATAAACAAGTAATCCTCGAAGCGGCAGGAGGGGTACTAATGTATTCTTTTTTTCCTCCATGACGTTGCACCTCCAGCATCGCATTTCATACTTTGTACAATTCTATCCTATTTAGGAAAAAGTGTCTATTAACTAGGGTTATTATAGGAAAAAAGGAAATAGAACTCACTTGCCCTCATTATTTTTACTTAAGAATTGTAAGCATGCTTGCCGATGTTCTTGTATTCGTATTGAAATATTGCATGATTGTATAAGTTGTAAGTTACCACTCTTACTTATGTCATAATGTTATTATTTTAACAAATGGGCTGTATTATGTCTCTTTTCTGTAAAAGAATTAGCAAACCTTCTGTCGCTTACATTATAAAGCATCTTTGCCTGCTGTTAAATTAATTGGCATTTACTCATATAAAAAAAGCTCTGCACTTTTATTTGTTAGAATCAACAATTTTTAGTGCAGGGCTATTTATCAGTTATACACTTTCCTTTTTAGATATATTAATCGAAGCAGGTATTGCTTCCTCGTTATCTGGAGCTTCTTTCAGCAAAGCAAGCTCCAGCACTTGATTAAACGATGCAACTGGGATAATCGTTATACCCGAAATCTCCTTGAGAACAGATTGCATATTCTCTTCAGGGATAATGACAGTGCTGACACCGGCTTTCTGTGCTGCTTTCACTTTTGCAAACACACCGCCGACAGGCTTCACATTTCCATGGATGCTTATTTCGCCCGTCATTGCTACCTTTCTGTCAATCGGTTGTTTATAGATGGCTGAATAAATGCCTGCAGCCATTGAAATCCCTGCCGATGGACCATCTATTGGGACACCACCAGGAAAGTTGACGTGGATGTCATATTGGTCTGCTGGAACACCCATTGACCTTAGTACGGTTATGACATTTTCAATCGATCCTTTAGCCATGCTTTTCCGTCTTATTGATTTGCCTTGGCCGCCAATGCTTTCTTCTTCTACAATTCCCGTAATATTGATAGAGCCTTTATCCTTTTCTGCAGGTATAGCAGTCACTTCTATTTCAAGGAGTGCCCCCATATTTGGACCATGTACTGCCAGGCCGTTGACTATACCGACGTGGGATACATCGTTTATCTTACGCTCCATTCTTGGAGAAAGCTGGCTTGAATGGATAACCCATTCTAATTCATCGTCTTTAATGTATGTACGATCACCGCTTATCGCAAGGCCTGCTGATATTTGAATAATATTGACTGCTTCGCGCCCATTGCGTGCATATTCAGCCAATGTTTCTAAGCTTTTCTCGCTAATATCCAATCGCACTTTATCAGCGGCTTTTTTGCCGATTTTTACGACCTCGTCTGCTGTTAATTCACGGAAAAATACTTCCATACATCTGGAACGAATAGCAGGAGGAATTTCATTCGGTGTTCTTGTTGTCGCTCCAATCAGTCTAAAGTCTGCTGGAAGACCATTTTGGAAAATATCATGTATATGTGTTGGGATTTGGGTGTTTTCTTCATTGTAATACGCACTTTCAAGAAACACCTTTCTATCCTCCAGGACTTTGAGGAGCTTGTTCATTTGCGTTGGATGAAGTTCACCTATCTCATCAATAAATAGTACTCCTCCATGGGCATTCGTTACTGCACCTTGCTTAGGTTGAGGAATCCCAGCTTGTCCCATCGCTCCAGCCCCTTGGTATATTGGGTCATGAACTGATCCAATCAGCGGATCGGCAATACCTCTTTCATCAAATCTGGCAGTAGTTGCATCAAGCTCTACAAAAACAGAACTCTTTTTAAAAGGAGATTTTGAATTTCTTTTCGATTCTTCGAGCACAAGCCTCGCTGCAGCTGTCTTCCCGACTCCAGGCGGTCCATATATGATGACATGCTGCGGATTAGGACCACAAAGAGCAGCCTTTAATGCCTTGATGCCATCCTCTTGACCAACAATGTCTTCAAAGCTTGTCGGTCTAACCTTTTCCGATAACGGAGCTGTCAATGAGATAGAACGCATTTTTCTCAGTTGATCCATTTCCTTTTTTGATTCCCGATCAATTGATACTTTTTGTGTTCTTTGACTTTTTAAAAGGTTCCAAAAATACAGACCGATTATGATGCCAAAGAATAGTTGTACAAATAAAGCAATCTCTGTCCAACTCATATTATTACCTCCTGAATTATATCTTGCTGATAGGAAGTAGTATCTCCTTCCCAGAGTTGGAATAAACAAATTTTAATGGAAAAAATCACAGAATTGGTTAGATTATCTTAAAACAAACAAATAAAGGGCTGGCATCCACGGAGGATTCCAGCCCTTAAGTTACAGCTAACTGTTGTTATGCAGATGTTTTCGTTTCTTTATCAACAACTGTTCCGTCTTCTAATACAAGTTTCGGAGCAGCGTTATCCGCGACTGTTTCTTTTGTGATAATGCATTTGACGATATCTTCACGTGAAGGAAGGTCAAACATCACATCAAGCATAATGCCTTCAATGATGGAACGAAGTCCGCGGGCACCTGTTTTTCTTTCAATTGCTTTTTTCGCAATTTCCCTTAGGGCATCCTCTTCGAAGTCCAATTCAACATTATCTAGTTCAAGCATCTTTTTGTACTGTTTCACTAAAGCGTTTTTCGGCTTTGTCAGTATTTCTACAAGCGCCTCTTCATCAAGCTGTCCTAAGCTTGAGATAACAGGAAGACGCCCGATGAATTCCGGAATAAGACCAAAACGAAGCAAGTCTTCTGGAAGTACTTTTGAAAGCAAGTCTTTGTCTTCCACTTCTTCCACTTTCGTTTCTCCGCCAAACCCAATTACCTTTTGACCAAGACGTCTTTTAATGATAGGCTCGATGCCATCAAATGCACCGCCGCAGATGAAAAGGATGTTTGTTGTATCAATTTGGATAAACTCCTGATGCGGATGTTTTCTCCCACCTTGAGGCGGAACACTTGCAACAGTTCCTTCAAGGATTTTCAACAATGCCTGCTGCACACCTTCACCAGAAACATCTCTTGTAATAGACGGGTTTTCTGATTTGCGGGCCACTTTATCAATCTCATCAATATAGATGATTCCTTTTTCTGCTTTTTCCACATCATAATCAGCAGACTGGATTAGTTTTAAAAGAATGTTCTCGACATCTTCCCCAACATAACCAGCTTCTGTTAATGATGTTGCGTCAGCAATTGCGAATGGAACATTCAGAATTCTTGCCAGTGTTTGTGCCAAAAGCGTTTTACCGCTTCCTGTCGGCCCGATCATAGCAATATTACTCTTAGACAGTTCAACATCATCAATTTTGCTGTTGGAATTGATACGTTTATAGTGGTTATATACGGCTACAGATAAGGATTTCTTTGCTTGCTCCTGTCCAATAACATACTCATCAAGTATATCGCGGATTTCTGCAGGCTTCGGAACATCCTTGAACTCCACTTCTTCTTCTGTTCCAAGCTCCTCTTCCACTATCTCTGTACATAATTCAATACATTCATCACATATGTACACACCTGGTCCTGCAACAAGCTTGCGGACTTGGTCCTGTGTCTTTCCACAGAAGGAGCATTTTAATTGACCTTTTTCATCATTAAATTTAAACATGTGTTCACCCCTTAAAACTCTTATATATATGTTTTACCGCACGGATTATAAAGTTAATCATCTATTTATCTTTTTTACAACAGTTATGTATTGCATTGTACCACATTAGCGATTGTACAGGAAATGATACAGCTTGGATAAATCTATCCATGTAATCCATTGCGGTAAAACGTATGTACTTCTTTTAAGCATAACCAGAATTGCCTGCTTTAAGTCTGGAAATATGCCACTCTTTTTATATGTATAAATTCCTGTACAAGAAAAGTGAGGGAATTAAAGTCTTGTGACTTTATTATATGTTGGTTATTACTAATATAAAACTAAGGCACGATACTTCGCGCCTTAGTTATTTTTATCTACTTCTATTATGCAACAGTTTTGCTGTTTTCTACAAGGAAATCGATTGCTTTTCTGATTTTTAGATCCATTTGCAGATTCTCAACGCCGCCTAGTGCTTGTTTAATAGCATCTGTGCTCATGTTGTACATTTCTGCCATTTTATCTAGTTCAGCTGTAACTTCTTCTTCAGAAACGGAAATGTTTTCTGCATTTACGATAGCTTCTAGAGTCAAGTTAACGCGAACACGTTGTCCTGCATCTTCTTTCATTTGTTCTTTAAGTGCAGCTTCGTCTTGACCTGAGAATTGGAAGTAAAGGTCAAGGTTCATTCCTTGCATTTGCAAGCGTTGTTCGAATTCGTTCATCATGCGGTCGATTTCTGTATCAACCATTGCAGATGGGATATCGATTGTAGCATTTGCAGCAGCTTTTTCCACTACAGTGTCACGAACTGCATGTTCAGCTTGATGCTTTCTGTCAGCTTCAAGGCGAGTTTTGATTTTTTCTTTAAGCTCTGCTAATGTTTCTGCTTCAGCATCTACATCTTTAGCGAACTCATCATCTAATTCTGGAAGCTCTTTTCCTTTAATTTCATGAAGAGTTACTTTGAAAGTAGCAGGTTTTCCAGCTAGCTCAGCAGCATGATACTCTTCTGGGAATGATACTTCTACTTCTTTCTTTTCTCCAGCTGCAAGACCAACTAATTGCTCTTCGAAGCCTGGGATGAATTGGCCTGAACCAAGTTCTAATGAGAAGTTTTCAGCAGTGCCGCCTTCGAAAGCAACTCCGTCTTGGAAACCTTCAAAATCGATAACAACTGTATCGCCTAATTCAGCTTTCCCATCTTCTTTAACAACTAATTCAGCTTGTTTTTCTTGCAATGCTTTGATTTCAGCATCTACATCTTCATCTGTAACATTCGTGTCAACAGCTTCTACTTCTAGGCCTTTGTAATCACCTAAAGTAACTTCTGGTTTAACAGTTACAGTTGCTTTGAAGATAAGTGTTTTTCCTTTTTCGATTTGCTCTACATCGATTTCTGGACGATCAACTGGCTCAATGCCTGTTTCATCGATTGCGTTAGCATAAGCTTCAGGCAATAGAATATCGATTGCATCTTGGTATAATGATTCAATACCGAAACGTTGTTCGAACATTCCACGAGGAATTTTCCCTTTACGGAATCCAGGAATATTAACTGTTTTTACTACTTTTTTGAATGCAAGATCTAAACCTTCGTTTAGCTTTTCAGCATCCAATTCAATTGTTAGAACACCACGGTTCCCTTCTAATGCTTCCCATTTTGCTGACATAACTATATTTCCCTCCAACAATCTATTCTACTTTTCAATACTTCTAACAGTTGTTTAGATAGTACTTTTATTTTAATAGAGAATTTTGATACGAACATCTCCGAATAACTCGGCAGATGTCAGCTCTATATAACTAAAAGCAGGTATCTACTAATGTTATACACGCTCGCATTTTAAGAATGCAACCATTACATTATATCATACGTTCATGTTGTTTCAACATCCAAGCTACATATTAGGATAAGAAATTTCCTCTAATCTATTAATTAGCGCTTTTGCATCTTCCACTTCATCAAAAGAAACATGATAAAGAGTAGGTAAATCCTCTCCCATTTCAGCACCCATTCCATAGTACTCTTGAACGATAGAATGGTAGGCAGCTGCCCATACAGCACTCGTTTTCCCTTCAAGTGTGAACGGAAAAAGCAGGAAGAAGTGACGTTCAAGCAATGCGTTAATATTCTCGAGCATTACTGGATTCTCATGCTCAAGTTGGTCTTTTAGAACACTCTTGATGTCAACAGCTTGCTTATGGAAACGGATATCGTCCAAACTTTCAGGGACAACAGTCATCTCTCTGCCCAATTTCCTTATACATATCGGTTTGTCATACTCCTGCTCTTTCAGGATATTTAAAAGCATAGACTGGAAAAATGGGTTTGCTTCAAGATTTTCCAAGTATTCATTTATTTCTTCTATGTATGGCCGTATATTTGCCTTCTCTAATTTGGCTGCAAGCAGCAGCATCTCATTCTGATCATGAATGGCAGACAGTTCAAGCTTGTCTGTGCCTATGTCCTCAAATACATACTCCTCTTCAGCTGTGTCGCTTAATGCTGCCATCCTTCTGCTGAAATCGAGAAGTTTGGAGAAATGCTCCATTTTTCCGGCTGGGATATGTCCGTCCTCAAGCAGTATTTCAATAGTCGACACAATCTCATCATATTCATGGAGCTGAACAAGAATCATCATATATAGATCCAATACTTGCAGGTAATCGCCCTGCCCTTCCTCTAGCATGCTTTTCGCCATTAGTTTGGATTCCCGCAGCATGCCCAGCTCATAATAGCTTAAAACAAGCCCTGTTTTTATCTCACTGTTATCAGGATTGATTTCCATTGCCTTCTCTAAGAAGGAAACAGCCTCCTGGAAATCTCTGTCTTGAACAGCTTCCAAACCTTTTTCTAAATAACGTTGGTCCAAATCAGGGAAAAGGATGATATTGCCTTTTTTGGTCAAATCCCGTTTCTTCATGTCATAACACCCTAATTATTCTATTTTTTGCTAGTTTAGCATGGTTGCGGTTTTTATTGCAACATTGCCTAAAGATTCCAAAAAAGAAAAAGGAGCTTCCTGCGGTGTAAATACCTTGATTCTGCATGCAGCTCCATCTCTGCAATATCAAGCATCCACCGTTCGAAAACTCTTTTTCTGTTATTTCGCTAATTCAAATGTATTAATGTTGTTTTCATATGCTGTAATACTATCCTCATACTGCAAAGTAATTTGGATTTCATCCCAGCCATTAATCAGCATTTTCTTCCAGTATGGATGAATGGAAAATTTAGCGGTAAAGCCGCTCTCATCCTCTACCTGTTCTGCTTCTAAATTTATATGAAGGGTATATGGCTGATGCGCTGCCGCCTTTAACAAGTATTCTACTTCACCTGCTTCGAGCACTATAGGCAGCATGCCGTTCTTCAAGCAATTCTGATAAAAAATATCGGCAAATGACGGTGCAATTACAGCTTGGAAGCCGTAGTCATTCAACGCCCATGGAGCATGCTCCCTAGAAGATCCGCAGCCGAAGTTCTTGTTTGCAACCAAAATAGTCGCCCCTTGATTTTCAGGGAAATTCAACTCAAATTCAGGATTCGGTTCACCATTTTCCTTATAACGCCAGTCAAAGAAAGCAAAGCGTCCAAATCCAGTTTTTTCAATTCTTTTTAAGAATTGTTTAGGGATGATTTGATCTGTGTCCACATTTACACGATCCATCGCCACGGCCTTTCCGGCCAATTTCTTAAAACCGCCCATGGGACGTCCCTCCTTTTTCCTTATACAAGTTCTGCTACATTGCCTTTTCTTATATCGACAAAACGTCCATTCAACGCTGCTGCCGCTGCCATTGCCGGACTGACCAGATGTGTTCTTGCTCCTGCTCCTTGTCGTCCTTCAAAATTACGGTTAGAGGTAGATGCGCAATGCTCTCCACTTGGGACAACATCATTATTCATACTTAAGCACATACTGCAGCCTGCATCTCGCCATTCGAAGCCTGCTTCTGTAAAGATTTTATCCAGACCCTCTTCTTCTGCTTTCTTCTTTACTTGCTGTGAACCTGGTACGACTAATGCACGGACACCTGGATGCACCTTTTGACCGCTAATTACACTTGCTGCCTGACGTAGGTCTTCAATTCTAGAATTTGTGCAGGAACCGATGAAAACATGCTGGATTGCAATATCTTTAATGTTTTGTCCTTCTTTAAGTCCCATATAGTGAAGGGCACTCTTTAAAGCACGGCGGTCTGTTTCATCTGCAAAATCATTCTCTGTCGGGATTCTGTCATCAACTTTCGCTGTCATAGACGGGTTTGTTCCCCAGCTTACCATTGGTGCGATATCACTGCCGTCTATTTCAATGACATGATCATAAACAGCATCTTCATCTGACACTATTTCCTCCCACGCTTTTACTGCCTCTTCAAAGTTTTCAGGAGCATATTTTCTGCCTCGCAAATAGCTGAATGTTGTTTCGTCCGGACATACCAACCCAGCTCTTGCTCCGCCTTCAATGGACATATTGCAAATAGTCATTCTTTCTTCCATGCTTAAATTTCTGATAACCTCACCAGTATATTCAATAACATGACCTGTTCCAAAGTTCACTCCATGCTTGGAAAGAACATACAAAATGACATCCTTAGCGTTAACACCTTCAGCCAATTTACCGTTCACTTCTACTTTTAGAGTTTTCGGCTTTGTTTGCCATAAAGTTTGTGTCGCCAATACATGCTCTACCTCACTTGTACCAATTCCGAATGCTAATGCACCGAATGCACCATGTGTTGATGTATGGCTGTCACCGCAAACAATCGTTTTTCCTGGCTGTGTAAGTCCTAACTCTGGACCAATGACATGGACAATACCTTGTTCGGGACTCTCCAAGTTTGCCAAGGGAACATTAAATTCAAGGCAGTTCTTTTCCAATGTTGTCATTTGATTCAATGCTACTTCATCATCCACTTTAAAGCGATTGATTGTTGGAACATTATGGTCCATTGTAGCAAAGGTGCGATCTGGTCTGCGGACTTTGCGGTTTTTCATCCTAAGCCCTGAAAATGCCTGTGGTGATGTCACTTCATGCACTAAATGAAGATCGATGTACAGCAGATCCGGTTTTCCCTCTTCCCGATGAACAATATGCTTTTCCCAGATTTTCTCAATAATGGACTTGCCCATTATGGTCCTCCCCTTTCTTTCGACTTTTTTCTTCTATATAATATTATCCTTTGTATCTCTCCAATTTTCTTACCATTCTCTCTATTTATCTTACTTCAACTGTTTGTAGGGTTTTGATAATTTCCGCTTTTACTTGCTCCACCATTTGTGAAGTAGTAAGCAATGTAGTATCTGCAGATAGAATATCCTTCGTCCGGTAGCCTTGTGTCAGCACTTGGCCTACTGCATCTTCGATAGCCTGCGCTTCCTGCTCCATATGAAAAGACAGACGGAGCATCATTGCTGCAGACAAGATGGTTGCCAAGGGATTAGCAATATTCTGTCCAGCGATATCCGGAGCCGAACCGTGAATTGGTTCATAAAGGGATGGACCAGCTTGTGAAATACTCGCAGATGCAAGCATTCCCAATGATCCTGTCAACACACTTGCCTCATCACTTAATATATCTCCAAACATATTTTCCGTGACTACTACATCGAACTGTCTTGGATTGCTGATAAGCTGCATCGCTGCATTATCTACGAGCATATGCTCAAGCTTAATTTCAGGATATTTCGCTGCCATCTCATTCGCACACTCTCTCCAAAGTCTGCTTGACTCTAGCACGTTTGCCTTATCAACAGAGGTAACCTTTTTAGATCTAGTTTTCGCTATTTCAAATGCCTTTTCTAAAACGCGGTCGATTTCTTCTTTTGTATAAAGGAGTGTATCAACAGCTCCTGGTTCTCCGTTAATTGATCTTCTTTCACTAGGAGTACCAAAATAAATACCGCCAGTCAGTTCTCTAACCATGATTAAGTCAACATTTTCAATGACATCCTGGCGCAGCGGAGAAGCAGCTGCTAAACTCTCAAAATATTTAGTTGGTCTTAAATTAGCAAAAAGGTTCAGCTCTTTCCTGATGCGAAGCAGACCTTGTTCTGGTCTTTGGGAAACAGGCAGATTATCCCACTTCGGACCACCAACTGCTCCAAGCATAATGGCATCACTAGATTTGCAGAGGGAAATCGTTGCGTCTGACAACGGAGTTCCTTCTTGTTCAAAGGCACAGCCGCCAATATTAGCATATTCATACTCAAATGAGTGACCAAATTTTTCTTCTATTACTTGCAAGACGTCAATTGCACCTTGGATGATCTCTGGTCCGATACCATCTCCCGGCAATACGGCAATTTTCTTCTTCATTTATCGCGACCTCCTAGCCCATGGATGAACAGCCAGTGTTTGTTTTTTTGTAGAGAACGGTCCAGGGAATGAACCCTGCACCGTCTTTGTTTATGCTCAACTTAGAGCAAAACCAGTATAAATTTAGGTTTTACTTTTGGCCGCTGCCAACCACTTCTTTTTTACGTGAGCTTTTTACAAACGGCATCATTGAACGAAGTTCTTTGCCGACTTTCTCAATCAAATGCTCGCTTTCTCTAGCATTAATTGCATTAAACTCTGGTCTGTTCGCTTGGTTTTCTAAGATCCAGCCTTTTGCAAACTTCCCTTCTTGGATGTCTGTCAATACAGCTTTCATTTCTTTCTTCACATCTTCTGTCACGATTCTTGGTCCTGTAACAAAATCGCCCCATTGTGCAGTATCTGAGATAGAGTATCTCATTCCAGCCATTCCATCTTCATACATCAAGTCAACAATCAATTTCAGCTCGTGTAAACACTCAAAGTATGCTAATTCAGGCTGGTAACCAGCTTCTACCAATGTTTCGAAACCAGCTTTTACTAGTGCAGTCAAACCACCGCATAATACTGCTTGCTCACCAAACAAATCTGTTTCTGTTTCTTCTTTAAATGTTGTTTCCAAAGCTCCAGCGCGCAATGATCCGATTGCTTTTGCGTAAGCTAATGCAAGCTCTCTAGCTTCACCAGTTACATCTTGGTAGATGGCAAATAATGCAGGTACTCCAGCTTCTTGTTCAAACGTTCTTCTTACTAAGTGACCTGGGCCTTTTGGCGCTACCAACAATACATCGCTGGAAGATGGCGGTACGATTTGGCTGAAATGAATATTGAAGCCGTGTGCAAACATCAATGCTTGATTTGTTAAGTTCGGTTTAATTTCTTCATTATAAACCTTTGTTTGCTGCTCATCTGGAAGCAAAATCATAACAACATCCGCTTTTGCTGTCGCTTCGCCTACTGAATATACATCAAAGCCGTCCTCTGCTGCTTTATCCCATGATTTTCCTTGTCGTAAGCCGATGATAACATTTACTCCGCTGTCCTTCATATTTAAAGCATGTGCATGGCCTTGGGATCCATATCCAATTACAGCAACTGTTTTTCCTTCAAAATATCCTAAGCTTGCATCTCCGTTATAGTACATTTTCGCCATTTTAAATTTCTCCCTTATTAGTAGATTTGTTTTTATATAAATTTAATTAAACAATAGAGTAATGGTTTCTTTGACTAGTGTTTTTCTGAGAACCACGAGGGAATGCCGTTGTTCCTGTTCTGGCAATTTCTTTAATTCCATATGGTCTTATCAACTCAATGAATGCTTCAACCTTTGATGATTCGCCGGTTATCTGGATGACAAGGCTCTCTTTGCTCACATCAATTACAGATGCCCGGAAAGGTTCAATCAAGGAGTAAAGCTCATTTCGTGTTGAAGGCGTCGCAAGCACCTTAATTAGCGCAAGCTCCCTTTCAACGATAGCCTGGTCTGTAATATCAACGACCTTTAAAATATCGACTTGTTTGTTGAGCTGTTTCGTCACCTGTTCAATGACTCCTTCACTATCAACATGCACAACACATGTGATTCTTGAGACGCCTTCCTGCTCTGTATGACCCACAGAAATACTTTCAATATTATAGTTTCTCTTCGAAAATAGATTAGTAATCCGGTTTAAAACACCTGATTTATTCAGCACTGTTAAACTGATTATTCTTTTCATGGCTTCATCCCTACCATTTCGTGTAAACCTTTGCCTGGAGCAATCATTGGATAAACATTTTCATTTGGATCAATGCGGAAGTCTAAAACAACCGGCTCCCTGTCATGAAGCACTTCATCCAATATCTTGTCAGCATCCTCCACATTCGAAATTTGATACCCTTTAATTCCATATGCTTCAGCAAGCTTAACAAAGGATGGCTGAACTGATTCTTTACTGTGAGAGAATCGTGATTCATAAAAGAACTCCTGCCATTGTCTTACCATTCCTAATGCCTGGTTATTGAAAATGATAATTTTGATTGGCAAATTCAACTCCCTAATAAGAGCCAATTCCTGACTGCACATTTGAAAGCCGCCGTCACCGCTGATTGAAAGGACTGTTGCATCCTTATCGGCAATTTGCGCGCCGATACTTGACGGCAATCCGAAGCCCATTGTTCCTAGTCCGCCTGAAGTTACCCATTTGTTAGGGTCTTTAAAGCGGTAGTACTGAGCTGCCCACATTTGATGCTGGCCAACATCTGTTGTTACAATTGCCTCGCCGTTTGTTTTCTCATGAAGAAGTTCAAGCACCTGCTGTGGTTTCAACTTGTCGGAATTTTCGTAATAATAAGGATAGTCTTTTTTCCAATTTTCAATCTTTTCTAACCAGTCTTTATGCTCGGATTGCTTACCATTTTGGCTGATCAGCTCTGTTAAAGCCTCTTTTGCATCTGCAACAACAGGTATTTTTGTCGGGATGATTTTGCCAATTTCAGCTGGATCAATATCAATATGGGCCTTGATTGCATTTGGTGCAAAATGCTGCAAGTTACCCGTTAAACGGTCATCAAATCTCGCACCGACATTTATGAGCAAGTCACACTCATATAAAGCCATGTTTGCTGCATAACAGCCATGCATTCCACCCATTCCAACAAACAAGGAATTATCAGCAGGCAGCCCTCCTAAGCCAAGCAATGTGTGAACAACCGGTATTTGCTGCTGCTCAGCATAGCTTTTTAGCTCTTCTGACGCCTTAGAAAAGATAACACCTGCGCCAGCTAGGATAACTGGTTTTTTTGCTGAACTGACAGCCTCAGTCAGCTTTCGGATTTGCAGATAATTCGGCTTTGTTGTAGGCTGATAACCCGGCAAGTCCACTTCCTGCTCCCTCGGTTCCTCGGCCACAGTTGCAGCAATGTCTTTCGGCACATCGATAAGCACTGGACCTGGTCTTCCGCTTGTTGCGATATAAAAAGCTTCCTTTACAATCTTCGGAATGTCTTCCAAGTTTCTGATTTGGCAATTATATTTTGTAATCGGTGTTGTTATCCCAAGAATATCTGCTTCTTGGAAAGCATCTGTCCCGATTACTCCTGTAGCTACCTGTCCTGTAAAAACAACGAGTGGCAACGAATCCATCATTGCATCAGCAAGGCCTGTTACTATATTTGTAGCACCAGGTCCTGATGTAGCAATCACAACACCTGGTTTTCCAGAGATACGTGCATAGCCTTCGGCTGCGTGTATTCCGCCTTGTTCATGTCTAGGAAGAACATGAAATATTTTCGAGTCATATATTTTGTCATAAATAGGAAGTACTGCTCCTCCTGGATAGCCAAAAATACATTCCACATTTTCTTTTTCCAAAGCTTGCAGCAAAAGATCTGCCCCAGTTAATGGCTTCGTTTTAGCCTTCGTCTCTTCAAAGGCGGTTTTCTGTATCATCAATATAACCTCCTTATTAAAGTGGTTCCTTTTCTCCAATGATCAAACAGCGCGATTACGATGTTACAACAGCTAAAATAGACCTATATCATAAAAAAAGCCTTCACACCCCCAATGTATACTTTATAAGTAGACAAAGGGGTGAAAAGGCCATTTCAGCTTTCCACGGTACCACCCTCATTCATACATGAAACACATGTATGCACTCAATGAACAGTTCGTTCGTTTTTGGTAACGAGTGGCGTGTCACTCGGTCAGCTCTACTTCACTTTGTGTTTCAAGCTAACACTCAGAGGTGAGTTCATTTCTAATCGGCTTCACCGGTTCTCAGCAACCACCGGCTCTCTGTGGAATCCCAAAATTAGAAACTACTTATCCTCATCATCGTATTTTTCATTATCTTTTATTTAGGCTATTAGGATTTTTCTTAAACAGCATTTCAAATGGTTTCAACAAAGTTCAAAGCTGTATTTATCAGCTCCGTTTTGCTTTTGTTGAGGTTATCTTACGCCGATTTGAAACAAGAGTCAACACCCTTTTTAAGAATTGTTCGATAATTCAAACAAAAAATAATACTCAGTAAACGCTTACAATATTGATAAATAAATGATGCCTGTACTTTGAAAAATTACAAAAAATTTTTTTATTCCGAATACTTTGTTCTATTCTTACTTATTCTTACTCTTCTTAGCCTGCCATTTTTGATTATGGAGAATTCATTATAATACGATAATGAGAGTGCTGTATATTATCTTGTCAGAATTCCTAACAGGTTTTTTACAAAAGAACCGCCCCCCCAGTAGGAAAGCGGTTGCAAAAATATGTGTATTCAACCTGCTGTCGGTGTAATGTCATGTATCCATGATAGCTTTATCTGCAGGATATTTTCCTTTTCATCTTTTAAGCCAATTGTCTGCTCATGCAGATTCAGCATTTCTACATTGCCTTTGCATGTCTGCAAAAGACCATTTTTATAGTAGTTAATGACTAGTTGACGATTTCTTGCCAGCTCCTTTAAGATCATTGCTTCTCCTCCTTTGCCTTATACTCCTATCTGTTTCATCTATTTTCACAAATAATTATCATAGTTAGAATTTACTATATGTATAGTATACACTAAAATTAGTAAGCGTTTGCAACTTTTTTATGAACAATTTGTGAACTTTTTTACAAAAACGATAGGGTTATATCTTCAATATATCCAATTCACCATTTCTTAACCGTTTACACTAGTTTATTTTTCCATTTTAACAATTATAGACGAAGCTCCCTTTTTAGGAAAACTAACAAATGATGTAACAAAAGCACTGCGTCATACAATATCTATCACCTCCACAGAAATTAGCAGTTTAAAGAGGAAAAGAATGCAAAGTTATATTGGAATAAGGATTTTAGAATTTCTTAAAGGATAGCTAATCAAGGAGTACTTTGCCTTGCTAATTAGTGCTTTCACTATAAAATGATAACAGTAAAAACGATAAAATAATTAAATGAGGCCATAACTCCTATTACAGCTTTCACAAGTTTTCTGGTACGTTGGCCTTATACGATCAGCAAATTAAACATGCGAATATTTTGTTGATTGCTTGAAGTGGAAAAAATAGTGTAGGAGTAGCACATGCGGTGACAGATTTCAGCTATTGCTGCAATCTTACTGATTTAAAAAGGTTGGAATCGGCGAAACTTCTATTAAAACTTCTGCAATGTTATTTTGGAGAGGAAGTCGCTGTTATTCTCCTTGCATCACCTAGCGTAAATATCCTTTTATCTTCACGTCGGCGTTGAGAAGATTAACCGGCATCCTGGATAGCAAGAAAACGTTAAATCCCTATTACAGGGTTTTTTATGCATTTTTCCTTCCTCTCATTCCTGGATAAGAAGCTGCGAGAATTGAATCCAGTTTAAAAATTCTTGGCTGTTTTCTGTGCAGACAAAAGGCTTTAATATAGTTACCCTTCACTTCCCGAACAAGAATGGTCCTTTTAGAGAAGATTTCATTGCCGCTCATATAAATAATTTCAATTTCTTTGTTTTCCTTTAACGCTCTTTCCAATTGACGATTCATCTAATAATTCACTCCCTTCTTGCATATATTATATACGAACAAACGTTCCAAATCAACCTTGATAAAGAACATTTGTTCTGGTATATTTTACTTAGAGCAAAAGGAGATGGATAACTTGATTAAAGACAAAGGAAGAATGAAATGGACTGCAATGATTACTCGGCAACTGCCGGAAAAGGAGGATACTGAGAATAGCGCAGAAACAGACGGAGGTTTCCCAGCAGACATCGACATGCTCATACATGAAGCAATGGAGTATAACTGGACGCTTGAATACAAGCTAACATTCGCTGACTCCATTCATTCGCTATATGGAACGACTGTTTTTATTGATTATCTAAAAAAAGAGCTGCGGATTAAGGATAAAGAGCATCATATTCATTTTGTGCCATTTGCTAGTCTCCTCTCAAGCAAGAGAGCGGAATAGGAGATTAGGGACATGACAGCAATACTTGATTCAGATCGAAGATTAATCAGCCAATCCGTACATCTTGCCCTTGTATTATCTGTATTGGAATATGATCGCAAAAAAATAGAGGGTACTTCTTTTAAAATCAAAAATGTTTATTTGAATCTGATTGAACATACGATGCTGAAGGTGCAAGCCGACTTGAAAGTAATCAAGGAGGATATGAAAAGGAATCAATTGAGAGTACAACGGGGCAAAAATGACGGATTTGCTACAGAATATGATTTTTACTGCAGGGGATATCATGAACCACACCGCTTTTATAATACAAACCTTAAGAATAATACACAGAAGCTGCTTATTTATTATTTGATGCGCAACAAAGAGTAAAACTTGGCTGCGCATAGTTTAGGGGTTAATATGCCGATTATACGTTTGCTTATGCAACCCCTTTGAACATACAGGTTAATCTGATTCATTTCCATTCTTCGCTTAATATCGCATAATAGTATTCATCCCACCAGTTTTCCCCTGCCGGAATGCATTTTTTAAAATATCCTTCTCTGCGCATGCCAATCTTCTCCATCACTTTAAAGGAAGCAATATTTTCTGGCTGACATGTGGCGATAATCCGATGAAGCTGCATATGTTCAAATCCGTATCCAATCATAGCCTTGGCCGCTTCTGAAGCATAGCCCTTGTTACAGTAATCAGGATGGAACACCCAGCCGATTTCATAGGTATGATCACCGAAGTACTTAAAAAAACCGAGATGACCAATCAGCTTATTTTCCACAGCTAATATGACAGGAAAATATTCAGCAGACTGACCTTGATTTTTCCGCACAAATTGTTTTGTTTTCTCTTCCGTCATCACACCTTCAGGGATATAATGCATTACATTACTGTTGGAAGTATAACGAATTACATCCTGCCAGTCATTATCGTTAAACTCGCGGATTAGCAGCCTAGATGTCTTTATTTTCATGATTCCCCCCACCATTCTCTATAACTTTTAAAAAAGCTCTTGTCTATATATTCCATCTATATCTCTTATCCCCTGTTATAAATTCACAAAAAATAATCAACAATAGATTAAAAAAATGAGTTCTAAGATAAATTTCCGCCCAATAAATAGGTTGAATCAAAAGTCACTCATGATGAAGTGATTTTTTATTTTGAATAAGCCAAGCAGTACAGCACATAATCTAAATGGGAAGGAGTGACGCAATTGGCTAAAAAAAAGGAACAGGTATTTCTTGTTGTTGTAATAGAAGGGTCTGTGATTAAAAGAATTATGATTCTCGATATAATAGTCGGTTCTGGCATTTATTATGCCTTGCAATGGATGTGTTCGAGTATAATCATCAGCATGATTGGCAGTATGGTTGGTACAGAAGGAATTAAAAAGGTGCAGAAGCAGCGAAAGAATCCTGATGTAAAGCTAGTACGAGTTTTAAAAACAGCGAAATAGACTTCGATCGCCCCCCTGAACAATATTCCTCGTTATTTATGAGGTTCCCCTTTTAAGAATCGGACATGTTTCCTTAATCCCCAGACGGCATATAGTAACCTATAACGACTGCAAGGAGATGATTAATTGTGCATTTATACTATGACTATGCATCATTTCAACAGCGTAGCAAAGAGCTCGCCGCAAAAATTGCAAAGGCAATAGATGAGGAGTATGCCGCTATTCACTGTTACAAACAATTAGAATCATTAGCACCAACTAAACGAGAAAGAAAGATAATTAACGAGATACGCAGAGACGAAATCAACCATTATAATATGTTCTCCTATATTTACACCGAGCTCACTGGTCAAAAGCACTCAGCTGCCATTTCAGAAGCCTGCCCGCAAAATTATCATGCAGGAGTTAATTCTGCCTTTGTAGACGAACAAGAAGCTGTCGATTTTTATTTAGAAATCTCTGACAGCACAAATAATAATTTTATTAAAGAATCATTTAAAAGGGCAGCGATGGATGAACAAAACCATGCTGTTTGGTTTTTGTATTTCTTGACAGCCTTATCCAAAAGATAAAAAAAGCACCCGATGGATGCTTTTTTTTATGAAACTATTTTTTCACAGTTATTGGGGAAAAACTGCCGGAAACCTTCATCTTTTTATGCTTCTTATCATTTTCTAAAGTGTAAATTGACATAATTGTAATAACCAGTACAACAACACTTAAAATATAATATGTATTTTGGTAGCCGATAGTGGAGTACATACCTCCTGCCACACTGGAAAAAACCATAATGGAAATTTGCTTCGCAAAATTAAATGCTAGTAAATAGCTGATAGTCTAATATCAAAGACAACTAAAATCACCATAAAAAAGAAATTAGAGTTTATAACAAAAAACCACTTACGAAAGAATTCATAAGTGGTTTTTGTTAGGACGTCCCAGGAGAGATTCGAACTCCCGACCGTACGCTTAGAAGGCGTATGCTCTATCCGGCTGAGCTACTGGGACATGGCTTTGAATATTTATTTAACGTCCTCATCAGGACAATATTTATTATATGTTCTAGGCGAAATAAAGTCAACATGTTTTTGAAAGTTTTTTTCCTGAAGAGGAAAATTATCTTTTTTCCTCTTCAGAAAGTTTTTACAGTGGGAACTCTGCTGTTAATTCAGAGAGCAGCCCTGAATTAAAATCGTATACTTCTGTTTTTAATGATTTATCTTCGACTGTGAGAATGACATATGTCTTTTCCATTCTTCCTCTTGGAAGACGAAGACTGCCTGGATTGATGAAGAGGACATCTTCAATCATTTCCATGCCAAGGTAGTGGCTGTGGCCGAAGCAGGCAATTTGCGCGCCAACCTCTTTTGCTCTGTACAGCAATCTGCTGACAGATGATTTCACGCCATAGAGGTGGCCGTGAACCATTAAAAGTTTTTTTCCGTTCACTTCTTGTATTGTTTCTTCTGGATATTTTGCGTAATAATCGCAGTTTCCTTGAACTACGACATAGCCAGCGATGGCTTGGTCATCAGCTGGGAGCTCTGAGTCTCCGCAATGGAGAAACAGATCTGCTTCATCCTTATGCCTTTCCTTTAGTTGCTGAAGCTCGTCCACAAGTCCATGGCTGTCACTGACGATTAGAACCTTCATTGTCCATTCCTCTCCTTAAAGAACATCTGACAGCTGTTCTTTTAGTTTTTTCAGTGCATTCGCTCTGTGGCTGATGCTGTTTTTCTTTTCTGGCGGCAATTCAGCCATTGCTTTCCCTTCTTCTTTTACAAAGAAAATTGGATCATAGCCAAAGCCGTATTCTCCTCTTTTTTCCTCTAAAATAACGCCTTCGCAAGTTCCTGTGAAGGTTTGTGTTCTGTTTTCCGGATTAGCAATAGCTAAGGTACAGCAAAAGCGTGCTGTTCGCTTTTCATGCGGAACTCCTTCTAACTCTCTTAGAACTTTATCCATATTTGCCTGGTCATTTTTCTGCTCCCCTGCATAGCGAGCAGAATAGACACCTGGTCTGCCTTCTAATGCATCAACCATCAATCCGGAATCATCGGAAATAACGACCTTTCCTAACAGCTTAGACACTGTCTCTGCCTTTAATACCGCATTTTCCTCGAATGTAGTGCCTGTTTCTTCTACATCGTCTATTTCTGGGTAATCAAGCAATGTTTTGACAGAGTAGCCTAGTGGTTCAAACATTTCCACAAATTCTTTCGCTTTGCCTCGGTTTTTTGTTGCGATAATAACTTCTTTCATTTTGCTCCCACTTCCTGCTGCGTTTTTTAATTATGTAACTCTTGATTTTTCTTCTTACATTTTACTATCAAAAAATAGGACAGTCCAATCATATATGAAAAGTTCCTACAAACTAAAAAAGGCTGCATAAGCGCAGCCTTCTTATTAGAAACTTCCAGTATTAACTTTTTCAGGACGAGACACTGGTTCTGTGAGGCTTTTTCCTTCCTCATTAACAAGGTCTTGTTCACCGTTCACCGTAATAGCGACACTTTCAATTCCTTCCTGTTCTGTCAGTGACAGCACTAAGGAATTTAACAGATCATCAGAAACAGTTTTTTCTTCTCCATCTGCGCTGTTATAAATAGACTCATTGAAGTTTAATGTAACTTTTCCATCTGTGACAACAGGGTCATCCAACAGCGCTACATCTTGCTCCATAAATGTTGCCAAAGCAGATCCTGTTCCAGGGCCTTCCGCAAGCTCCCCTACTGCAGCAGCAATATTATTTTCTTCTGAATTGCTAACACGCTTTGTTACTGGAACATAGTAGTATTCGCCAGTCTCTCCGCCAACATAGTAAACCGTAAGCGGTTTTGTGTTTGTGATGTCGGCAACATCTTTCGTATCAATATTGATTCCGTCTGCTCTTGTCAAGGTACTTTGAAGCGGGGTTTTAGCTACAGGCATTTCTTTCAATTCTTTGCCATTAACTTGCAGTTTAACGGAATCAATTGTATCAAACTGAGTTAATGTCCATGTAACGGACTGCATAATTTTTGACTCATCACTTGCTTCGTAGTCATTAAACTCTTTTGAGAAATCAACTGTAGCAACTTTATCCTTAATATTAACACTAACACTTGTGCCAGCAGGAAGCACGCCTTGGAAGCCGTTTGGCAGCATTTCTGTGACAGGACCATCCTTCACTAAATACTCAAGGCTTTCCTTCGCAACACTGTTAGTTTTAGGGATATTTAAGGTTTGCGGAACAACAAATCCATCTTTATCGACTAAATAAAGCTCGATTGGCATGGAATCAGCTGCAGTTGCTTCTTCTCCAGCCTTGGCTGCCGTTTCCTCTGCCGCATTATCCGTATATGTAGTTTCTTGCGGCGGATCGACACTCTCTTTTCCACTATCTCCACCAAAAAGGCCACAGCCAGATAGCATAACTGTTGATACGAATGCAGCAGACAAAATCGTTAGCTTTTTATTCTTAGACATCATTAATCACTCCTAAGACAGTTTGTACTAATATGTATACGAGCTATTTCTAAATTTAGACCGAGCTCTCCAAATTTTTTTTAATCCATATAAAAAAGACTAAGCATAAGCTGCCTAGTCTTTAGGAGAGTTTAATCGTCTCTACTGCTTCAATTTTCTGGTCGAGCCAATCTGATGCAATTCTTGCAAAGATATCGCTGGAACCTGTTGTATAAAACTCATGCTCGTTCTTTTCCTGGGGTGATGCCAGCTGTTCACTGTGAGCAAGAATTGTACTTACTTCCCGCGCTGTCTCAGCACCGGAGCTGATCACCTTAACCTTGTCCCCCATTTCCTCTCTTATCACTTTTTCTAAAAGGGGATAGTGTGTACAACCAAGAATCAGTGTATCAATGTCACTGCCTTTAAAAGGAGCAAGCGTTTGTCTGACGATGCGTTTCGCTACCGGTCCATCGTACTCTCCGCTTTCCACAAGGGGAACGAATTTAGGGCATGCAAGACTTTCCGTGCGGACTTTTTTGTTTATTTGCTTAAGAGCCTTTTCATATGCTTTACTTTTCACCGTACCGATAGTTCCAATCATGCCTATATAATTGTTCCTCGTCACTTTAATCGCAGTTCTAGCTCCGGGAACAATCACACCGATGACAGGAATGGACAGCTGCTCCTTTATTTCGTCAAGGGCAACAGCTGTTGCTGTATTACAGGCAATGACAAGCATCTTAATGTTTTTCTGCAACAGAAATCTTGTCAATTCCCATGTGAATGCTTTTACTTCTTCTCCAGATCTTGGTCCATATGGACATCTTGCTGTATCACCTAAATAAATAATCTTTTCATTTGGCAGCTGCCGCATGATTTCTTTTGCAACAGTCAAACCGCCAACTCCAGAATCTATAACACCTATTGGTCTATCCAAACTTACCGCCTCATTTTTCCCGCATTTCTTGATGTAGTCTAATAAAGTTGTCTTTCAAATGTCCAACTTCTTCTAGTGAGTAATTACCCAACACTTCTTGTAAATACATTTGTCTTTTTTTGATTACTTCGTCAATCAGCCTTTTTCCTTCATCTAATAAATGGATGCGCACGACACGGCGGTCATTCGGGTCTTTGACACGCTGCACCAATTCGTTCTTTTCCATCCGATCTACTAAATCAGTCGTTGTGCTGAAGGCAAGATACATTTTATTAGATAATTCGCCGATTGTCATGTCCCCATCTTCAAAAAGCCATTGCAATGCAACAAATTGAGGCGGAGTAATCGTATAATTACTTAGGATTTCCCGACCCTTCTGCTTAATGATTCCAGAAATGTATCTCATATCTTTTTCAATGATTGCTATCATATCTAAATACTCTTTTGAGTTTTTTTCTTCTACATTCATTGCTACATCTCCTATTATCTGTCCAATTTATCTATCATCCTCATTACTTAATAATAATTATAGTCTAGATTGGGCAAATCGTAAACGTATAGACTAAAATGCCTTTATATTGCTGTGACAACTAAAAAGAGGCTTGAACAATACAAAATATATCTTTGAAAATGAATAATAAATAATTTTCTCTTATAGCCGAGATATCGAGTACCCTCCGCTCCACTCCGTTAAGGCCTTCAATCATTTTATCCAACAGAAAAAAACCAAACTATTATGAGCAAGTTTCATTAGAATATCGCATAATAATTCGGATTTGTTATTTTAAGTACTTTTGACACAGCTTCTTTTTGCAACTCATTATGTATTTTTTCAGGTAAAACTTTGAAAGGTGACATAAAAAGCCGTAAGTAATCCTTCCCATTGGTAGGATTCTTTTAGTCAGCTTTTTATAAAGTCACCTTTCGTTAGCTTATAGCTCTAGTTCTCCCATTCTTAGGAGTTCTACAACAGCCTGTGAACGCCCCTTAACGCCCAGCTTCTGCATCGCATTAGAAATATGGTTGCGAACTGTTTTTTCGCTGATGAACAAATCACTCGCGATTTCCTTGGTCGTTTTGTCTTGGACCAACAGTTCAAATACTTCTCTTTCCCTTTTTGTTAATAATGGCTTGTGAGTAAATTCATTCTCCTTCAAGTAGTGTAACCCTCCTTGCCTTTGCCAGCTATGAACTATGGGATGGGTATATTTTATAGTCTGAATATATTATGTGGGGAAAAGCATTGGAGTGACTGTATATCCTTAAAATGGACGGCATTTTTTATCGTTTATACGCTTGATATACGCTTTCCCTTTAGTTCTGATTTTCCCTACAATTCGCAGGACAAGGCATTACTTTTCCAATCTATCGTGTCCTTTAATAACGGCCATTAGAATAATATGGCTGCTGCGTGCTGTAGGGATAATATCCGTGATTATAATAAGAAGTTTCATTATTTCGACTGTGCTGTGTTTGGACACATTCGTCTGTTGGTCCAATTACTATCGTTTCATTCTTTAATGGTGCAAGTATCTTTTTTAATTGGACTGGGTCGAGACAATACGTGTGAGCGAGCACTTCGACTGGTGTTTTTGTAAGGATATCAGAACCAAATATATATTCAGGGTACGGAGCGTCAAAGATGGCAAGCAGATGAGTTCTATCTTCCGAGGCTATTTCCCAATGCCACCAGCCTTGGGGTATGTTGGCTACTTGACCTGGTTTAATGGGAATATTGGATACTTTATTGGTAAATGGATTGATAAGTGAGACAACTGCAGATCCAGATATACAGTAGACAAGTTCTGCAGCGTTCTGATGGTAATGAGGTTCGACCACTTTTTTGCTGCTCAAGTAAATATCTAATAAAGAAACCTCACCGAGAGTGTTTAACACATCCCTGCCTAGTCGGTTAATATAATTATCAGCATTTCGAGTGTTTAGACGATTCCTATTAACGTCAGAAAAATAGCTGATATTAGGCTTTGTATAGTCCATATAGGAGGTTGGCATCGCATACAGTCCCCATTTCTTGTTAAAGTGCTACAACGTATTGTATGAAAAATGGCAAAAAGCGTGACACTCACCCTAATTTATAAAAAAAGAAGGATACCGTAAAAGGCACCCTCCTTCTCTATGATATGTTATCTAATGTCAGCAGGAATCGTTCAAAATATGGCTTTACGATGAAATCCTTCGCACCATGCTTTAAAGCAGCTGTAACATTTCTGCTTTGTCCCATCGCGGAACAAATAATGATTCTTGCAGCACAATCAAATTCCATAATCCTTTGCAATGCTGTCATCCCATCCATACAATCCATCGTTAAATCGAGGATAAGGATGTCCGGCTTCAGCTCTTTGTATACCGATACAGCCTCACAGCCGTCAGATGCTTCCCCGATGACTTTGTATTTGCTGTTATTTAATAGATTTTTTATGTAAGTTCTCATAAATAAAGAGTCGTCTGCAATAACAACCCTGACTTCCAATGTTACCACTCCTAATTCTAACTTTGGCAAACTTAAGAAAGGAGTAATTTGTATGTATGCAGGACTTAAGATTCCTGGCAGCCCGGCTGCCATTGCTGTTGCTTTAGGCCCGTGGCTTTGCGTCTTTTACTTTCGTAAAATTTGCCAATGATTTTATCATAGCACAGTATTTTTCAACTATATAGTTGTTTTTATAAGGAAATGAAAGAACATAAACAGCTTGTTAAATGAGCAACAAAAATCCTTTCACCTAAAAAAAAACTTGGAATACAATTAGACTATATCCCAGATTTTAATATGTATACTTGATTGCCTACTACCAATACGTACAAAGTAAGGTCTATTTTTTATGAGATCCTTTCTTTTCATTACAGAATCCAACAATTCTATCTCCCAACCTTCCATTTTCTTTATTTCAAATATACCCCACAAATTAATCATTTTCTTTTTTGGTTAATTGTATGATTTATTATAATTTTTGTTCGGAATTTTACTGATATCTATAAAAATATACGTTTTCCCTATATCCCGGCATTGCAATTATAAATATAATGCCTAATTAATACATGCACAAAAAAGAGTCATTTACATAAATAGGCAGGTAACATAGTACATTGTCTTGCCCTGACACATATCATACATGGAAAACATAACTAGGAGGTTATTTGGAGATGAATAAAGAAGTATTACAGACATTAGTAGGTAAAACAATTAAAGTGGATAGGGGAGGCCCTGAGTCTCGTATCGGGAAATTATTAGGAGTTAGCGAAGACCATTTCACTCTTCTTACTGAAGCAGATGGTGTCGTTTATTATTTAACACATCACATCAAAAGCCTGACAGAGAACACAAAAAAGGGTCTTCCATTTGAACTTGAAATACCAGAATTATTCACATTTGTAACTGCTCCAACTCTTTTTGAAGTAATGGAAAGCTTAAAATACAATTGGGTAAAAATCAATCGCGGTGGCAAAGAGTCAGTTGAAGGCGTATTGGATGACATTAACCTAGAGTATATCACAATCGTTCATAATGAAGAGATTATCAGAATTGCTACATTCCACATCCACAATATCAGCTATGGACTCAAAATTGAAAAACCAAAGAAAGATGAGTCTGAGAAACAAGAAGAAAATAAGAATGATAAGAAGGAAGAAAAAACAGAAGAAAAGGGCAGTGAAAAATAATCATTATGATTAGTCGCTTCTTTTATAGAAGCGACTCTCATTTAGGAGGTGGTTCTTATGGGAGAATTCACTTTTTCCAATGCACTTGATAGACTGAAAAGATTCAAGATACGACTTTTCCTAAATAAAGATCAATATGTGGAAGGCACATTACTCGATGTAAAAGAGGATCATTTAATTCTAGAAACGAATGGAAACATCTACTATTTCGCATTAGACCAGATTCATGCTATTACAAAAAATGCAAAAGACAATAATCCATTACCTTTAGAATTTCCACTTGAGACTAAAAAAGACTTAAATGAATTATTAGAGGAATTACGTTACAGTTGGGTGACCATTACTTGCAACTCCAATCAGGTTTTTAAAGGGATGCTTAGTAAAGTGACCGACGACTTCTTAATTTTAATTAATAAGGAAGAACAAATGTATATTCTTAAAACCTCTATCATTAATATCTTTAATGGCCTGCAAGAGGATAATAGTCCTTCTTCTAATCAGGAGCAGTCGTCTAATAAAGAAGATGATTCTTCACAAATCCGTATGGAAGAAGTAGCAGAAAACAGCGAATCATCTAAGGAAACTGCTGCTGATTATGATACAGGAACAAGAAATGATGCTGACTCCGAACACAGCACAGAACCAGTTAAAAGTGAGGTCTACGATTTCAGCACAAACTCAGTTGAAGATACAGTTTCTGATTTCAACACAGATCCAGCTGAAGAGGCGGTCTCTATTTTCAACACAGATCCAGCTGAAGATGCGGTCTCTGCTTTCAACACGGAACCAGTTGCAGATGCGGTCTCTGCTTTCAACACGGAACCAGTTGCAGATACGGTCTCTGCTTTCAACACGGAACCAGTTGCAGATGCGGTCTCTGCTTTCAACACGGAACCAGTTGCAGATGCGGTCTCTGCTTTCAACACGGAACCAGTTGCAGATGCGGTCTCTGCTTTCAACACGGAATCAGTTGCAGATGCGGTCTCTGCTTTCAACACGGAATCAGTTGCAGATGCGGTCTCAGTCGAATCAGACCCTATCATAAGTGGTGTTCGTGAAACAAACAACGGCTATGCTGATTTGCCACCAAGAAAGAACAAGAAACAAGATAATACACTGCATGACTTTTTGACAAATGTTCTATCACAAAAATACAAAGGAAGTGCTGACACTTTGGAAAAATCTCCTAAAGCTGAAAGTGATCAAGTTTCTCCAAAGAAAGAAGTGAAACCGACGGAGAACAATACAGCAGCAGATAGTATCTTTAAGCATCCTCTTAATCCCTTAGGCTCTTCTTTAAGAAGCAAAAAAAGCCACACTGAACAAGAAAAGAAAAAGGAAGCGGAAGTTCAGGAAGTTCCTTTAAATACTACAAATAATACAAAAACAGATGTAAAAACACAGATAATCAATGCAAAAGATCAAAAACTCGCACTGGAGAAGCAGTATTTTGCCTTAATGAAACATGCCGAATATATGTACAAGAAAATCAGAGAAGAACGACTAAAAAAATCAAAGAAATGATGGGAGTATTTTAATTACTTGCTTTTTTTAAGGAAGTGAATAGATGGATAGCATAAAAAAATTGCAAAATGAGTATGTAAAGGTTGAAATATCAGGAAAAACTGTGTTTTCCGGAGTTCTCTTGGACAACGGCCTAGATATTATCGTGATAAATGATGGCGAAAAGTACCTTTATATTCCGCTTAACCATGTCCATAATATAAAAAAATCGCTTAAAGGAGAATCGGAATTCACCATTGATACAACTGGCGGAGATTTGCCATTTCAAGATGCTAGTGAAAACATTTCATATCGAAAAATCCTAAATAATGCGAAGGGGCAGTTTATAGAATTATTTGTCACAGGAAATAAGTCTATTCATGGCTATATTACTAATATTTTGAATGACTATATTGTATTTTACTCACCAGTTTTTAAGACTATTTTCATTTCCATGCATCACATAAAATGGCTTATTCCCTATACTTCTAATTTAACACCCTATACTTTGAATAACGCAGATCTCCCCATTGTCCCCTCCACTATACCTTTAGCCCGCACTTTTGAAGAACAATTAAAAAAACATGCTGACCAATTACTTGTATTTGATTTAGGAGATGCTCCTGACAAGATTGGTTTAGTAAAAAATATTTCCAACAATATTATAGAGATAATTACAGCCGAGGGTATACCTGTTTATTGGAAGCTAGCCCATTTAAAATCGGTTCACTTACCATAATAAAGACAACTAAAAAACATCTCAGGGAAGATGTTTTTCTTTTGCCTTTCCTTTTATATTTTCTGTCTTTGATGAAAATAAAAAGGAGATGGCTTTTTTTTAACAGCCATCTCTTTTTTATTAAACACTATCACTGCCAAAAAAGCTCTTGAATGCTTCAAAGGTGGTATCTCTGTTCAATGCTGCAATGGAAGTGGTCAATGGAATTCCTTTTGGACAAGATTGAACACAGTTTTGGGAATTGCCGCAATTTGCAAGCCCTCCATCTCCCATAATTTGTTCAAGGCGCTCTGACTTATTCATCGCTCCTGTCGGATGGGCATTAAAGAGACGCACTTGGGATAATGGAGCTGGTCCAATAAAATCCGATTTGCTGTTCACATTCGGGCAAGCTTCTAAGCAAACACCGCATGTCATGCATTTAGACAGTTCATATGCCCATTGTCTTTTCTTTTCAGGCATTCTCGGTCCTGGCCCAAGATCATAAGTACCATCGATTGGAATCCATGCCTTCACCTTTTTCAAGCTGTCAAACATGCGGGTTCTGTCGACCTGCAAGTCTCTGACAACTGGGAATGTGCGCATCGGTTCCAAGCGGATCGGCTGTTCAAGCTGGTCGACTAATGCTGTGCATGACTGTCTTGGTCTTCCGTTGATGACCATCGAACAAGCTCCGCATACTTCCTCCAGGCAGTTCATATCCCAGGAAATTGGTGTTGTTTTTTCCCCTTTGCTGTTGACTGGATTTCTTCGTATTTCCATTAGGGCAGAGATAACATTCATGTTCGGTCTGTATGGCAATTTAAATTCTTCTGAATAGGGTGCTGAATCAGGATCATCTTGTCTTGTTATCAGAAATGTAACCGTACTTGCTTCCCCCATCTTATTTCACTCCTTCTTTTTGTTTCGAATAATCCCGTTTTCTAGGCGTAATTAGTGATGTATCAACATCCTCATAATGGAATTGAGGTGCTTCACTTTCTGATACGAACTTTGCCATTGTTGTCTTCAAGAAGTCTTCATCATTTCTGTCTGGATAATCAGGTTTATAGTGAGCGCCGCGGCTTTCATTACGGTTATATGCTCCAATTGTGATTACCCTTGCCAGCTGAAGCATATTTTGAAGCTGGCGTGTAAACACTGCTCCTTGATTGCTCCATTTCGCTGTATCATTAATATTGATGTTTTTATAGCGCTCCAGCAATTCCTGGATTTTGTTATCTGTATCTTGAAGTTTGTCATTATAACGAACTACTGTTACGTTATCTGTCATCCATTCCCCTAATTCCTTATGAAGCACATAGGCATTTTCCGTTCCGTCCAGCTTCATAATACTATCCCATTTTCCTTGTTCTTCTTTGACTGCTTGATCGTATAGGGTAGAGGATAGGTCTTCTGCACTTTTGCTCAAACCGTTAATGTATTTGACTGCATTCGGACCAACAACCATACCGCCGTAAATGGCAGACAGCAAGCTGTTTGCTCCTAACCGGTTTGCACCATGCTGAGAATAATCGCATTCCCCTGCAGCAAATAAGCCAGGGATATTTGTCATTTGATCATAATCGACCCATAATCCGCCCATTGAGTAATGAACTGCCGGGAATATTTTCATTGGCACTTTTCGAGGATCATCGCCCATGAATTTTTCATATATTTCAATGATACCGCCGAGTTTTATGTCAAGCTCCTTCGGATTCTTATGGGACAAGTCCAAATACACCATATTTTCTCCGTTGATGCCAAGCTTTTGGTCTACACAAACATGGAAGATTTCCCTTGTCGCAATATCCCTTGGCACAAGATTGCCGTATGCAGGATATTTTTCTTCAAGGAAGTACCATGGTTTTCCATCTTTATAGGTCCAGACCCTTCCGCCTTCACCCCTTGCTGATTCACTCATCAGGCGGAGTTTATCATCGCCAGGAATAGCAGTTGGATGAATTTGGATGAACTCCCCGTTTGCATAGTAAGCGCCCTGTTGATAAGTGATGGCAGCGGCAGATCCTGTATTGATAACAGAGTTTGTCGATTTACCAAAGATGATACCAGGTCCGCCTGTTGCCATAATAACAGCATCACCAGGGAAAGCTTTAATCTCCATTGTTTTTAAGTCTTGCGCTCTTATACCGCGGCAGACACCTTCGTCATCAAGGACTGCTCCAAGGAATTCCCAGCCCTCATATTTAACAACTAGTCCATCTACCTCGTATCGGCGTACTTGCTCATCCAATGCATACAAAAGCTGCTGTCCAGTCGTTGCTCCAGCGAATGCTGTCCGGTGATACTGTGTTCCTCCAAAACGGCGGAAATCAAGAAGTCCTTCTGGTGTCCTGTTGAACATTACGCCCATGCGGTCCAACAAATGAATAATCCCTGGTGCAGCTTCTGCCATCGCTTTAACTGGCGGCTGGTTTGCTAAGAAATCCCCGCCGTATACAGTATCATCAAAATGCTCCCAAGGAGAATCCCCTTCCCCTTTCGTGTTTACCGCACCGTTTATGCCGCCTTGTGCACAAACAGAATGGGAACGCTTGACTGGCACAAGGGAAAACAATTCGACAGGTGTCCCAGTTTCCGCTACTTTGATTGTGGCCATTAATCCTGCTAAACCACCGCCTACAATAATGACTTTCCCTTTACTCATTTTATTCCACTCCCTTAATCTAGTGCTCTATCATTCTAGTTTCTATACAAAAGCTAACAGCGCTCGTACGCCGATTGTTGATAAGATAATGAAAATTCCAATCGTAACATATGTACTAATTCTTTGTGATTTAGGAGTAACTGTAATTCCCCAGCTGACACAGAATGACCATAACCCGTTAGAGAAATGGAATATAGTGGAGATTACACCAACTAAATAAAAGGCAAACATCCAAGGATTTCCTAAGATTTCCTCCATCATATTATAATTGACTTCTTTCCCCATTTGAGCAGCTACCCGTGTTTCCCAAACATGCCATACAATGAATATCAATGTTACAATTCCAGTAACCCTCTGGATATAAAACATCCAATTTCGGAAATATCCATATTTCTTCGTATTGTTCTTGGCTGTAAAAGCAATATAAATACCGTATACAGCGTGATAAATAATTGGTAAAAAAATCACGAAAATTTCTAAAAAGTATCGGAACGGCAAATGCTCCATAAAGGCAGCTGCCTTATTAAATGATTCCGGTCCCTTTGTAGCAAAATGATTGACAACCAAATGCTGGATCAAAAATACACCGACTGGGATAACCCCCAGTAAAGAATGTAATCTTCTGAATAGAAACTCTCGATTTTTTGCCATACTTTTCCCCCCCTAATGATGAAATAGTTCTTTTTCCTCATAAAAGCGATTACAAGATAGAAAACTTACAATTCTGTGACAATTTCATTGTACTCCCAATAAAAATCTCGGTCAAGAAAACGGATACAATTATTCCAGATTTCTTTATCCTTTTTTATTATATGATTTTGCTCTTGGAAAAATTTCTACTTTATTTTACCGCATAGAAACTTTGGACCTAAGGGAAAAATAATAGAAGCTGATAGAGCAGATGGCAGTAAGATTAAGCCTGCTTTTTCTCCTAGCTTTTTCTTGCTTGGCTTAAAGCTTTATATGATGTGTTATTTTGCCATACAGAACTAATAAAATAGACCTGATTTTCCTGTTATTATTCCCTTATCGCTATGTTTTTTTCTAGATTTTAAAGTATACTATTAAAGCGATATATTTTTTGTCGAAATTTACGATGCATTTAATGAATTTAATAACATATATTTAATAGAATTGTAGAAAGAGGAGAGAGGCAATTGAGCGAGATTACAACAGAAGAAAGAATAACGAAAGTAGAGGAAGACTCTCTTACAGTACCTGCCTATGGATACGAATTGCTGCGTGAAATTTTAATACCTGACTTGCTTGGAAGAGATACTCCGGATATCCTTTATTGGGCTGGCAAAAGAATTGCCCGAACTTTCCCCCTTGACCACTTGGAAGGGGCAGCTGCTTTTTTTGAAAAAGCAGGCTGGGGTCAGCTTGAAATCGTGAAAGCAAATAAAAATGAGATGGAATATAGCATTACAAGTCCATTAATTGAACAAAGGCTGAAGGAAAAGGGCAAATGCACATTCCAGTTGGAAGCAGGCTACCTTGCACAGCAGCACGAACAATTAAAAGAAGTAGTTGCAGAAGCGTTTGAAGATCCAAAACGACGCGGCAAAAAAATTACTATCACTGTCCGCTGGGACAGCAAAGATCCTGTATAAAAAAAGGTCCTCTTTCTTGAGGACCTTTTTATTGTTGTTATGCATTAATAACCGGTAAATTGCTCAAATCGAACGCATCATGAAGTGTTTCGACTGCTTTCACCATATTGCTTTTCTCAATAACAGTAGACACCTTAATTTCTGATGTGCTTACCATTTTTATCACAATATCTTGTTCTGCCAGCACTTTGAACATGTCTGCAGCAACACCTGGATTGGAAATCATGCCAGAGCCGACAATAGAGACTTTCGCAAGTCCTTGCTCTGACGCAACTCTATCATAGCCAAGCACTGCTTTGTTTTCTTCAAGGACCTTAACTGTTTCTCCTAAATCACTGTCCTTAATGGAGAAGGAAAGGTTCGTTCCTTTGCTTTCAGTCAAGCTTTGTATGATAATATCCACATTGATGTGATGTGAAGCCAATGTAGAAAAGATAGTGGAAAGGCTAGTTAGCGGATCTTTCAGCCCAAACACCGTTACACTCGTAATATTATCTTCAAAAGCGACTCCGCGTACTACTAAATTTTGTTCCATTGATACTTCCTCCTCGATGATAGTTCCTTCTTCTTGCTCCATGCTTGAACGGACCACAAGCGGCATTTGATAGTTTTTCGCATATTCAACTGCTCGTGGATGCAATACCCCTGCGCCAAGGTTTGCCAATTCTAGCATTTCATCATATGAAATGGACAGCAGTTTTCTTGCTTCTTTTACAAAGCGCGGATCTGTCGTATATACACCTGTAACATCCGTATAAATATCGCATTTATCTGCCTTTAACGCAGCTGCTAGAGCTACCGCAGTCGTATCAGAACCGCCGCGGCCAAGTGTTGTAATGTCTCCGCCTTCTGTGATTCCTTGGAAGCCTGCGACAATGACAACCTTGCCATCCATCAGATGTTCTTCGATTCTCTCTGTTTTTATATTTAATATGCGGGCATTGCCATGGACTGCTTCTGTCTCCATGCCTGCCTGCCAGCCTGTAAACGAAATGGCATCTATATTCTTTTCATTCAGAGCCATAGCAAGTAAACTGATTGTGATTTGTTCTCCTGTTGACAGGAGTACATCCATTTCTCGTTTGCTCGGCTTTTCTGTAATTTCACCAGCTAGTTTTACTAATGAATCCGTTGTTTTTCCCATTGCTGAAACGACGACAACGACGTCATTCCCACGATTTTTTTCTTCCATTACTCTTTCGGCAACATGTTTAATTCTCTCTGCACTTCCGACAGATGTTCCGCCAAATTTTTGAACTACTAATCCCACAGCTATTCCCTACCTTCTTTTCTCTTCTTAGAAGCTCTGTTCTATCACCTTTTTTTGCAAACAAAAAAGGCAATGAGAACATCTCATTGCCGTGCAGGTAAATACATATAAATGTGCACAAACAGCGAGATAGCTCTCCAAAACAGTTCCTTGTTTTGACAGTCTTACATTTATTCAATGCAAAACCAGCAAAGGAACGATGAGTTATCCCTTCACTTCGGCGATCTTCCCTTTCATAATTCTTCAATGAAGCTCATCCTTCTCCGAATTATTACTATTGAAGCTCGCACCTCTACCTTCACTTATTAAGTTATAAGTTGCCATCATTATAGCATATGGTTTTCAGCTTAACAACGCTATTTTTTATTTTTTTGCATAAAAATACAATCAATCTTTTAATTTTTCAAGAAGCTCCTCTGCAACAGCAGCTGGAATTCCGATATTTGTGAAGTCAGTAATCGATGCCTCTTTCATCTTTTTAACAGATCCAAATGTTTTTAACAGGAGCTTACGACGTTTTTCTCCAATCCCTGCAATGTCATCAAGCATAGACTGGAAGGCATTTTTCGAGCGCACTTGACGATGAAAGGTAATCGCAAACCGATGGACTTCGTCTTGAATACGCTGCAGGAGATAGAACTCCTGGCTGTTTCGTGCCAGCGGTATAATTTCAAGCGGATTTCCGTAAAGCAGCTGGGAAGTTCTGTGCTTATCGTCTTTCGCCAAGCCTGCAACCGGAATATCGAGTGCCAGTTCATCGAGGAGAATTTCTTTGACAGCCTCAATATGACCTTTCCCTCCATCAACAAGAATCAAATCTGGCATTGGCAGTCCATCTTTTAATACGCGCTGATATCTTCTGCGCACAACCTCCCGCATCGATTCATAATCATCCGGTCCTTGAACTGACTTTATCTTATACTTCCTGTATTCCTTTTTCGCCGGTTTTCCGTCAACAAAGACAATCATGGCCGAAACTGGGTTTGTTCCTTGAATATTACTGTTATCAAAGGCTTCAATTCTGTGCGGCGTGTAAATCCCCATCTGGCTTCCTAAATTCTCTACTGCTTTGATTGTGCGCTCTTCGTCTCTGTCAATTAAAGCAAATTTTTCATGAAGAGCATTTTTGGCATTTTTATTTGCCAACAATACTAGGTCCTTTTTCTGACCTCTTTGCGGTTTAATCACTTTCACACCAAGAAGCTCTTCGACCATTTCCCCTTGAATAGAATCTGGTATTAAGATTTCTTTCGGTTTGAAATGATTAGCCTTTGAATAAAATTGTCCGAAATAGGTGAGCATCTCTTCTTCCGGCTCTTGATAAATTGGGAACATGCTAACATCTCGCTCAATCAGCTTTCCTTGTCTGATGAAAAACACTTGGACACACATCCAGCCTTTGTCAACTGAATATCCAAAAACATCTCTGTCGACAAGGTCTGTCATCATCATTTTTTGCTTTTCCATCGTAGCTTCAATATTAGCAATCTGGTCTCTGTATTCTTTTGCCCGCTCAAAATCAAGCTCCTCAGCAGCTGCTGACATTTTTGCTGTGAGCTCCTTTTTTATCTCCTTATAGCCGCCATTCAGAAACTTTGTAATCTCATCAACCATCTTGCGGTATTCTTCCTGAGGCACCTCATTTACACATGGAGCAAGGCATTGTCCAAGATGATAATAAAGACATACTCTGTCTGGCAATGTAGTGCATTTACGAAGAGGATAAAGCCTGTCAAGGAGCTTTTTCGTTTCATTAGCGGCCTGTACGTTAGGGTATGGACCGAAGTATTTGCCTTTATCCTTTTTCACATTACGTGTCGTAATTAACCGGGGATGTCTTTCTGCTGTCAGCTTAATAAATGGATAACTTTTGTCGTCCTTAAGCATAATATTGTATTTCGGATCATGCTTTTTAATTAGATTAATCTCTAAGATAAGTGCTTCTATATTAGATGAAGTGATAATATATTCAAAGTCCTCTATTTCATTCACAAGCCGCAAGGTTTTCCCGTCATGCGAACCAGTGAAATAAGAGCGGACTCGGTTTTTAAGTACCTTTGCTTTCCCTACATAGATGATCGTTCCTTGTCTGTCTTTCATCAGGTAGCATCCTGGCTGGTCAGGCAAAAGCATCAGTTTGTTTTTTATTGTATCGTTCATTGCAGTCCCTCCCTGAACGCACTTGTTTATACAGAACATAAGTACTATTATATATGATAGGGCAGAAGCTCGTTTTCAGCAACTATGAGTGTGTGTAAGTTGGAGGAAGGGAATGAGGATTTTTCCAAAAGTCCAACTAAAAGCTGATTAAAGGCCAAAAAAAGAACCCTAGGAAGTCCCAGGGTTTTGTTTTTGAGTCTTAAACGTGTTTAGCCAATAGCTCAGAAAGAGCTTCTTTTGGTTGGAAACCAACAACTTTATCGACTACTTCGCCGTCTTTGAATACCAACAATGTTGGGATGCTCATTACGCCGAATTTAGAAGCTGATTCTTGGTTTTCGTCAACATCGATTTTCACGATTTTAACTTTATCACCAATTTCTGAATCCAATTCTTCCAATACTGGTGCAATCATTTTACATGGTCCGCACCAAGGTGCCCAAAAATCTGCAAGGACTACGCCTAAACCTGTTTCTTCTGAAAAGTTTTGATCTGTTGCATGTGAAATTGCCATTTATATATGCCTCCTCTTAGTGTTAAACCTGATAATATCCCAAAGTATACCACCGTTTTACTATTGATGCTAATAATTTGTTTCGTCCATCATTTTTCCCATCTGTTCCTGCATCTATTCAGTCGTTTTGCCCACTTGACTTTCGTTATTGGCTGTCTTGAGATCTCAAGCCTTTCTCTAGTAATGGCAACACATCAAAAACATTCCCGACAATTCCATAATCTGATGCTTGAAAAATCGGTGCTTCTTCATCCTTGTTAATCGCAATAATTATATCTGCTGACGTAATGCCGACTAGATGCTGGATAGCTCCTGAAATTCCACATGCGATATATATTTTTGGAGCGACTGTTTCTCCTGTCTGGCCAATTTGATTGGATGCATCACACACGCCAAGTTCAACAGCCCCTCGTGACACGCCAACTTTACCTCCTAATGTCTCGGCAAGCTGTTTGACAAGAAGATAGCCACTTTCATTTCCAACACCTCTGCCTGCTGCAGCAATTATGTTGGCATTTGCCAGTTCTTCCTTGCCGCTGCTCTTTTTCTCAAGCCGGACAAGGGAAAAGTCAGGATTGTTTACAATTGGAGATTGTATCTCTTTAATACCCTTTTTCTCCTCAAGCCTGTTATCAGCTTTCCAAGCTTTTTGCTTTATGCTTAAAATACAATGATTGTTTATCTGCACCTTGTTGATAATATTTCCAGATAAAATTTGTCTTGTTACAAACAAGCTATCTGGCCCCGTTTTTATTTCTACAATATTAGAAACTAGAGGGAGTTTAAGGGATTCGGAAAGACATGCTGCTAGTGTTTTGCCAAAGTCCGTCTGTCCTAATAACACGGCATAAGGCTGCTCTGCTTCTATGAATTGCTTTATGAGAGGAAGCAATGTATGAACATTAGGTCTGGAGAGCTTACTGTTTTTCATGAACACAACTCTGTCACAGTGATAATACATAAGAGCATCAGCAATTGATTCATCATCGTCGTCGCCGACAAGCAAGACAACTATTTCTCCATCGCTGGATATTTTAGTAGCTGCCTCCATGCACTCTAATGTGACTGAATGTAATTTATCCTGTCTTTTTTCCGCAATAATCACTATTCGCTTTTTCAATTTCTCTCACTCCCGTCACTCTTGTATATGGCTTTGTATTATTTGCGCCAATTGTTTCACTTTGTCTTCCAGTTCCCCTTCCAACAGAATCTTTTTCCGATCATTTACGAAATAGCTGAAATCAACTGTTTGAATATCCTTTTGATTTTGATAGGCTGCTGTCTTTTTTTCGAGAGGCTTTTGTTTAGCCTTCATGATGCTTGAGAGCTTCGGCAAACGAGGTGTATGCAGGCCTTGCGGGATTGTGAGGAGAACTGGAAATTTCCCTTTATATGTCTCTAAATCTCCATTGCTCTCCTTCGTTATGAAAACAGCCTCTTTTTCTACTTCCAGCTTTGCCGCCTTTGAAAGGAAGGGAAGTCCTAATATTGTTGCCACTCTAGGTCCAACTTGTCCTGAGCCCCCATTTGTCGAAAAGTCTCCAGCTAAGATAAGATCATACGGCAGGCTGCTTAATTGCTCAGCAATAAGCTTAGCAATGACAGACGGCTCTAAGTCTTCGTCTGTTTTTACGAATAGGGCATTGTCTGCTCCCATCGCAAGTGCTCTTCTAAGATGTTTTTCAGCTTCCCGATGGTGAACAGTCAAGACTGTAACGCTGCCTCCGTAAGCTTCCTTTAAAAGCAGAGCTTCCTCTAATGCTGCTTCATCTGGCGGATTAACACTTTCTTTTAAATTGGTATGCTGTATCTTCCCGTTCTCAATCATAAGCTGCTGGTTTGCTTCCAGGACGATTGAAAGCAAGACGATGATATTCATCCCCATTATCTCCCTTCTTCCGTTTCCTTCTCCTTTAACTCTCTTCTCAATACTTTGCCGATCGCTGACTTTGGCAGCTCATCACGGAATTCATAAATTCTTGGCACCTTAAAGGTTGCCATCCTTGTTCGCATAAATGTATTCAGCTCATCGTCTGAAACCTGCTCTCCTTCTTTCAACACAATAAATGCCTTCACTGTTTCACCTCGGTAAGAGTCTTTCACACCGACAACTGCTGCTTCCTGAACGGCAGGATGCTCATACAGAACCTCTTCGACTTCTCGTGGATATATATTAAAGCCGCCGGCGATTATCGTATCCTTTTTCCTGTCAACAATATAGAAAAAGCCCTTTTCATCCATATAACAGAGGTCGCCTGTATACAGCCATCCGTCCTTTAGAACAAGCTCTGTCTCCTCTTGATTATTCCAATATCCCTTCATTACTTGAGGTCCTTTAACTGCCAGCTCACCAATTTCTCCAGGAGGGAGCATTTCACCCGTTTCCGGCGAGAAAACAGCAGCATCTGTACCAGGCCATGGTACACCTATGCTTCCTTTAACAATATCGTGATCCCATAAGAAGTTAACATGCGTCACTGGAGAGGCTTCTGTCAGTCCATAGCCCTCAACCAGCTTTCCGCCAGTCTTCTCTTCAAAGCGGTCGATAATCTCTTTAGGAAGCGGAGCAGAACCGCTTATAGCGGCAATGATTGAGGATAGGTCATATTTTTTAATATCTGGATGGTTCAACAAGCCGATATAAATGGTCGGCGCCCCAGGGAATACGGTAGGCTTTTGTTTATGAATCGTTTTAAGTGCAGTAATCGCATCAAATTTTGGGAGCAAGATCATTTTGTATATCTCCATGACAGACAGGACAAGCACAGTCATCATCCCATACACATGGAAAAGGGGCATAATTGCAAGGAGCCTTTCTTTGCCTTTCTCCAGCTTATACAGCCACTGGCGGCACATAGCAGTGTTGGCAACAAGGTTTTGATGTGTTAGCATAACGCCTTTCGGGAATCCTGTTGTTCCTCCTGTGTACTGGATAATCGCCAAGTCTTCCTCAAAGTTAAGGCTGTGTTCTGTAAACTCTTCTACAGGCTTTTTCCAAATTTTTTTTAACAGATGGGTAGATCCCTCATGTTTGACGGAAGGAATAATGCCATGCTCTTTTTTCTGGATATATGGATAAATGAGATTTTTGGGGAATGGGAGGAATTCACTGATAGAGGTTACAAGTATTTGCTCTATACTTGTCATTTCTTGTACATTTTTTACGCGGTTGTAAAGGATATCGAGTGTAATAATGACTTTTGCGCCAGCGTCATTGAGGATAAATTCAATTTCTCTTTCTTTATAAAGAGGGTTTACTGGAACTACAATCGCTCCGGCAAGCATAATGGCATAAAAACTGATTACAGTTTGCGGGATATTTGGCAGCATTACTGCAACCCTGTCTCCCTTATTCACTCCGATGCTTTGCAAATAAGCTGCTAGTTTAGATGATTTTTGATACGTTTGCTTAAACGTTAATTCCTTTCCCATAAAGTGAACTGCCTTATGTTTCGGATATTCTTTTGCTGCATTGCGCAGCAGCTGGGGAAGGGTTTCTGCCTTATAATAAACATTTTTCGCTGTTTCCTTTGGATAAAGTTCAAGCCAAGGTTTCTCTGTTTCCAAACCTGCTCCTCCTAACATAGTTGAGATTGTACTAGCTTATTATATGGCGGGAAGGAGCTTTAGGACATTTAAAATAAGCCTAAATTATAAAAAGGGCATTTTTAAATAACAAAAGAGACCAGTTTCCTTGAAACTGGTCTCTGAATGTAGCCAAACTTCTATAAGGTTGTAGATCTGCAGCCAGTATACTTAAAAAACTGGTCTACCCCATTAGGAGATGCCTGCACCTATTATATAGGAAAGGCCGATTGAAATAATCATAGAGATAAGACCGACCGCTCTGTTATCATTTTTTATCTCTTCATCAATCTTAAATTTCGGTGTTAAAAACTCAAAAATAAAGTATCCTATCAGCAATAGGAAGAAACCGAATATTCCCCAGGCAATCATCGTCAGCAATGAGTCATTCTGCATGATGGAATGCCTGAATACATTCGCAATCCCGAATATTTTACCGCCTGTTGCCATCGCAACAGCAACATTCCCTTTTTTTATCTCTTCCCAGTTATTATATTTTGTAACTAATTCAAATATAGATAAAAAAACAACGATGCTCAGGATAACAACACTGTAATCGCCAGCGGTGTTCACATATTCATTGCTCCAAAATGCATTCATCTGGCATCTCCTCTCTCTTGTCTTGTTTCTATTATTTCAGTTCTACAACGGTAACGCCGCTGCCGCCTTCCCCAGCCTCACCGAAGCGAATACTTTTGACGGAACGATGGTTTTTTAAGTATTCTTGCACACCTGTTCGTAGTGCTCCAGTTCCTTTGCCATGAATGATGGATACTCTTGGATAGCCTGCTAACAGACTGTCATCAATATATTTCTCAACACGCGCCAAGGCATTTTCATACCTTTCCCCTCGAAGATCTAGTTCAAGACTTACATGGAAATCTTTGCCCCTGATTGTTGCAAGTGGTTTTGTTTCCACCACTTTAGGCGCTTTAATGAACTCCATATCACGCTCTTTCACTTTCATCTTCATAATGCCGATTTGAACTTGCCACTCTTTATTAGAGACCCTTTCAATCAGCTGGCCCTTCTGGTCAAATGTCAGTACTTTTACTTCATCCCCCGGCTGGAACTCATGATTTGTTTTCACTGCTTCTTTTCGCTTAATCGCTGATTTTGGAGCAGCATCCTCAAGGCGTTTTCTTGCATCAATTAATTCATGCTCTTTAATTTCCGCCCGTTTCTCCAGCTGCATTTTCCGTAAATCTGAAATGACTGTTTCCGCTTCTTGTTTCGCATTTTCAACGATATCTGCGGCTTTCTTTTTAGCCTTTTCTTCAAGCGCCTCTTTTTTCTCGTAATATTCCATTACTTGCTTTTGCAGGTCACGATGCAGCATTTCCGCCTGCTTCAGCAAATCAGCAGCTTCCTTATGCTCGGATTCTGCAGCTCTGCGGCTTTCTTCCAGGGAAGCAATCATATTTTCAATTTTGTTCGTTTCTGCACTCACATGAGATCTCGCTGTTTCAATAACATCCTCATTTAATCCGAGTCGTTTGGAAATCTCGAACGCATTGCTCCGTCCAGGAACACCAATCAGCAGTTTATAGGTAGGACTTAATGTCTCAACATCAAACTCTACACTGGCATTAACAACACCTTCTCGATTATACCCGTATGCTTTCAACTCAGGATAATGGGTTGTGGCAATTACTCTTGCTCCTCTTTTGTTTACTTCATCCAAAATAGAAATGGCAAGTGCTGCCCCTTCTTGAGGATCTGTTCCGGCACCAAGCTCATCAAACAGGACAAGGCTGCTGCTGTTAACTTCCTTCAATATGCTTACAATATTGACCATATGAGAAGAGAATGTACTTAATGATTGTTCAATAGACTGCTCATCGCCAATATCTGCATATACAGCCTCAAACACACCCATTTCTGATTCATCAAGAGCAGGAATTTGCAAACCGGATTGAGCCATTAATGTGCATAAGCCTACTGTTTTTAATGTTACTGTTTTACCGCCTGTATTCGGTCCTGTTATAACAATAGAAGAATAAGCATCTCCTAATGCGACATCATTAGCTACAACCTCGTCAATTGGAATCAAGGGATGTCTTGCCTTGAACAAGTTTATTTTTCTTTCATTATTTATGATTGGTTTTGTTCCTTTAATGCGATGACCATATTTCGCCTTAGCAAACATAAAGTCAATTTCCTTTAATATCTCCACAATTTCCAGCAGCTCTTCTCTATGCTCTGCCACAAGAACAGTCAGCTGTGCTAGAATTCGGTCTATTTCCTGCTGCTCTTTTACGCGTATGCCTTGCAGCTCATTATTTAATGTTACAACCGATTGAGGCTCAATAAATAATGTTTGACCTGAAGCACTTTGGTCATGGATGATTCCACCATAATGTCCTCTGTATTCTTGTTTAACAGGGATAACATAACGGTCATTCCGGATTGTGATGATTGTATCTGACAGCATCTTTGCTGCATTAGCGGAACGAATCATGCTTTCTAGTTTTTCCCGCACCTTCGATTCATTTCTTCTTAATTGGTTGCGAAGAGCGCGCAATGCTTCACTCGCACTATCCATAACTGTCCCTTGTTCATCAATGGCCATTTTAATTTCTTCTTCCACTTCAGCGAGCACAACAATGCCGTCAACCAGTTCCTGTAAAATAGGGATTGGATCTTCTTGATGGAATTCCTCTGTGAATCTTTTTATTTGTCTGCTCACATGGACTGTACTTGCTACTTGGTTCAATTCAACGGGACTTAACATCCCGCCGATGGATGAACGCTTCACATGCGGGCGGATATCATGTATTCCGCTTAATGGAATGTTTCCCCTCATTCGGAAAACTTTTGCCGCTTCATCTGTTTCCTCCTGCCATTGAACCACTTCTTCATAGCTTGTGGAAGGCATCAGCTCAGAAGCCTTTATCATTCCTAATGGAGAAGAAACATGCTCTAGCAGCTGGCTTTTAATCTTGTCGAATTCTAATGTCTTCAATACTCTTTCTTGCATGGAGTTATCTCCTTTATCTTTTTAATGCAAACGTAAATTTTTCTTTCCTAGTATTATAGAAAAAATTTTTTAGCTTTTATTACTTATGACGATTCTTTAGAAAATCCAACAGTTTTTCCGTATCCCACGTATTAATTACTGTATTTTTATTTATCCAGCCTTTTTTCGCTGTAGACACACCGATGCCCATATAAGCAAGCTCCTTCGTGTGATGAGCATCTGTATTGATGACAAGATGAACACCAGCATCCTGCGCTTTCTTAATATTTTCTGCATTCAAATCTAGACGGTTTGGATTGCTGTTCAGCTCAAGTACTGTATTTGTTTCTTTGGCAAGCCTGATTAAATCGTCCATATCCACTTCATAGCCGTCTCTGATTCCGATTTTTCTTCCTGTCGGATGGGCAATGATATCGACATGCTTATTGCGCAGTGCATTCTCGAGTCTTTCCATAATTTTATGCTTAGGCTGAGAGAAGGAAGAGTGGATGGATGCGATAACGATGTCCATTTGCTCAAGAAGCTCGTCATCATAATCAAGTGTTCCGTCCGGTAAAATATCCATTTCAACACCAGCTAAAATGGTAATATCATCGTATTTTTCATTAAGCGCTTTAATGATCTGAAGCTGTTCTTGCAAACGTTCCGGTGTTAAGCCGTTCGCCACCTTTAAATAGCGGGAGTGATCTGTAATTGCCATATATTTGTAGCCGCGCTGTCTGTTTGCTTCGATCATTTCTTCGATGGAAAACGCACCATCACTCCAGGTTGTATGCATATGCAAATCACCTTTAATATCTTCAAGAGAGATGATATCCAATTCCTCTTTGTAATCCTCGACTTCCTTGCCATCTTCTCTCATTTCAGGAGGAATGAACGGCAAGCCGAAATAATGGTAGAATTCCTCTTCAGTCGAAAATGTTTCTACTTCCCCTGTTTCAGTGTCTTCCACACCATATTCGCTTATTTTTTTGCCTCGTTCCTTTGCAAGCTGCCTCATTCTGACATTGTGATCCTTGCTACCTGTGAAATGATGTAAGGTTGTTGCAAATTCCTCCGGCTTAACGAGGCGGAAATCAATGGAAACATCAAATTCCAATTCAAGCACAACACTTACCTTCGTATTGCCAGCACCAATGACTTCCTTTATGCCTGGTAGGGTCAGCAATTTGTCTTTTACGTCTGCTGGTGAATTGGTAGCAATAATGAAGTCCAAATCTTTAATCGTCTCCCGCATTCTTCTAATGCTACCTGCACGGGAAAACCTTTCAATCGCTTCTATTTTTTCTAACTCACCTTCAATGGAAAAAGCCACTCGAAGCATATAAGCAAGCGGAAGTCTATCTGGCCTTGAACCAAAGCTGTCAAGCGCCTCCAGTATTTTATCTTCTGTTTTTTTGCCAAAGCCGCTCAAGGATTGGACTTTCTTTTCCTGACACGCAAGCTTCAAGTCCTCTGCATTTTCAATGCCGAGTTCTTTGTAGAGTTTAGCAATCTTTTTGCCTCCAAGACCTGGCAGCTGAAGCAATGGTATTAACCCTTTAGGCACTTCTTCCTTTAGTTCCTTCAATACAGAGGATTCTCCTGTATGGATAAAGTCCTCTATGACAGCAGCAGTGCCCTTGCCGATGCCAGGAAACGCTGTGAAATCTTCTATTTCGTCTAATGTTTGTTCTGTTGTTTCCAACGCTTGTGCTGCTTTGCGAAATGCGGATATTTTAAAGGAGTTTTCCCCTTTTAATTCCATATATATTGCAATTTGTTCTAATTGGCGTACTACTTCTTTTTTTGTTGTCATTGTTATCACCTACATAATCCTGTCATTGATTAGTATGTTTCCCTTAATTCTGTCAAACAATAATATCATAACATGTTCTGCTATTTTTCTATAACAAGTTGCTACTATTTAAGCAAAAAGAAACCCCTCCAGCCTCATAGCCGGAAGAGTTCCTATTGCCTTTAGGAGGCTACGTATTCAAACCAAATTTCCTTGATCTTTTCCGAAAAGTATGGAGTGTTTTCGATAATACCTGCTGCTACAACCGAATTATTCAGATGTGTCTGAATGAACTCAGCAGGAAGCAATGCTGCAATATAAAGCAGGATAAACAGCACCAAATAGGTTTCAACAAAGCCTAAAATTGCTCCGGCCCAAGTGTTAAGCTGCTTCAAGACAGGAAGGCTTGCGACAAAATCGACCATGCTGCCGATGATTTGCCAGATTATTTTCACAGCAAAGAAAATCACTGCAAAAGCGACTGCACGGTAAAATACCTCTTCCAAGTTTGTGCTGCCAAAAAGTCCTTGAACGAAACTGTTCTCACTTGTATTTGTATAAGGTATCCATAAGTTTAATTTAGTTGAGAGCGGTATATAATATTTATTTGCAACAATAAATGCCACGATAAATCCTGTCAAATGAATGATCTGCAGGATAAAGCCCCGTTTCAGCCCTCTCAAGAGACCAAAAACGAGCAGAATGATGACGATTAAATCCAACATGAACTTTTTTTCAGTCCTTTTCTCTATTTAATTCATTTTCCAATTCTTCCACGCGATCTATTAGCTTAATATAGTCATTTACAATATTAACAGCTGTCAGCACTGCTAATTTATTTGTATCAAGGGATGGATTCTTCCCGTAAATCTCGCGCATTTTCTTGTCCACGATAGAGGCAACCAATCGAACATGACTGGAAGATTCTTGGCCGAGTATTACATATTCCGTTCCATATATTTTCACATTCGTACGGTTTTTTTGTGCATCTGACACTATCTTGCCTCCAATCCTTTAAGAATCCTAATCTATATCATACCATGAAGTGACTTTAAGTGGGAAGTCATTGCATGGTAAATACAGCAAGTTTTACAGCTTCTCCCGCTCTCCTCGCAAAAAAAGCTGGCCATACCGGCCAGCTTCCATCTATATTATCCTCTTAACACAGCTCCTGCTTTCTCTTTAACAGCTTCTAAAACTTTGTCATGCGACTTTGTAATCATGTCATCTGTCAATGTTTGTTCTGGATCGAAATATTTTAGAGAGTAAGCAATGGATTTTTTGCCTTCTTCCATTTTGTCTCCTTCATACAGGTCAAACACCTGTACTTCTTTCAGTAAGGAACCGCCTGCTTCAACGATAATTTTTTGGATTTCGCCAGCTGAAATTGTGGTATCAACAACAAGAGCAATATCTCTTGTTACGCTAGGGAATCTTGGAATTGTCGTGTATTGCAAGTCTGTAACTTCAGCAGCAAGCAGCTTGCTTAAATCTAATTCAAAGACATATGTTTCTTTCAAATCAAGCTCATTTTGAACTTGTGGATGCACCTGGCCAGCAAACCCGATTGATTCACCTTTGAACAAAATATCTGCTGTTCTTCCAGGATGCATGCCATCCATTGTTCCGCGCGTAAACTCGATTTCTTCAGAAACGCCAAGCTTCTGGAACAGCCCTTCAAGCACTCCCTTTAATACGAAGAAATCAACCGGTTTTTTCTCACCTTGCCAGATATGAGAAACCCATGATCCTGTAATAGCACCTGCAACATGCTCTTTTTCTTCCGGAAGCTCATTTTGTGCTGTCTCCAAGAATACAACGCCTGTTTCATAAACAGACAGGCTGTCATTTTGGCGGGCAGCATTATATTTTACTACCTCTAACAGCTGTGGAACGATGCTTTGTCTCAGCAATGCTCTTTCTTCACTCATTGGCATTGCCAGGCGGACTGGATTTCTTTTCTCTAGTGCAAATTGCTGAACTTTCTTTTCACTTGTTAATGCATAAGTGATGGCTTGATATAATCCTGCACCTTCTAAATATTTGCGGACAGCGCGACGCTTTTTCTGATATTCTGACAACGCGCCTGGGATAGCTGCACCGATAGGCAAGGTTGTTGGAATATGATCATAACCGAAAAGTCTTGCTACTTCTTCTGTTAAATCTTCTGGAATAGAAATATCATTTCTTCTAGTCGGCACTGTTACTGTGAAGCTGCCGTTTTCAACAGAAGTTTCAAATTGAAGCCTTTTGAAAATATCTGTCACTTCGCCTTCTGTTAAAGAAGTCCCTAATACATTGTTCAATTTCTCTAAAGTAATCGAAACAATTTTCGGCTCAGCTTTTAGGTTTTCTGCTGCCACTTCACCTTCCAAAACGTCTCCGCCTGCATAAATTTGAAGCAATTGCGCCGCTCTTTCAGCAGCTTGACGAACACGATTAGGATCGATTCCTTTTTCATATCTTGCGCTCGCTTCACTTCTTAAGCCTAGTGTTTTAGAGGATTTACGGATAACTCCAGCTTCGAAATAAGCAGATTCCAAAAGGACTGTTGTTGTATCGCTTTGAACCTCTGAATTTGCACCGCCCATTACACCAGCTACAGCAACTCCAGCTTCACCGTTTGTAATTAGCAAATTGTCTTCTGTCAGCGTTCTTTTTGCATCATCCAAAGTTACGATTGTTTCTCCAGCTTTTGCTCTTCTTACAAGAATTTCTTTTGAACCAAAACGATCATAGTCAAATGCATGCAGAGGCTGACCGTGTTCTAACAGAATATAGTTTGTGATATCGACAACATTGTTATGTGGACGGATACCAGCAGCCATTAGTCTTCCTTGCATCCATAATGGTGATGGAGCGACTTTAACGTTTTTAATAATTTTTGCTGTGTATAGTGGTACATCCTCACTGTTTTCCACTTTTACGCTTACATAATCCGCAGCGTTTTCTGCTGTTTTTGGATAGTCAACAGCAGGAAGCTTTACGTCCTTGCCTAAAACAGCTGCAACTTCATAAGCAACTCCTAACATGCTTAAGCAATCTGATCTGTTTGGAGTCAGGCCAAGCTCAAGGACTGCATCATCTCTTTGTAAATACTCAAGTGCATCTCTGCCTACTTCCACATCACCTGGGAACACGAAAATGCCTTCTGAATAATCTTTTGCAACAACTTTTGCTTCAATGCCAAGCTCCTGCAGGGAACAAATCATTCCATTTGATTCCTCACCGCGCAGCTTCGCTTTTTTAATTTTGAAGTTCCCTGGAAGAACTGCTCCAACCTTAGCGACAGCTACTTTTTGGCCAGCATCAACATTTGGTGCTCCACAAATGATTTGAACTGGTTCGCCGTCGCCTACATCTACTAGACATTTGTTCAGTTTATCTGCATTTGGGTGCTGTTCACGCTCTAACACATGACCGATAACGACATTTTTCATGCCTTCATTTAGCACTTCCACACCTTCTACCTCAATACCGCTTCTCGTGATGCGATCAGCTAACTCCTCAGGTGTTATATCATTTAAATCTACATATTCTTGCAACCATTTATAAGAAACTAACATTTGCTATTCTCCTCCAACTCAATATTCTGGCACTGTAAACTGTTTTAAGAAACGGATATCATTTGTATAGAAATGGCGGATATCGTCAATTCCGTACTTCAGCATCGCAATACGTTCTGCACCAATTCCAAAGGCAAAACCAGAATATTTCTTCGAATCAAATCCTGCCATTTCCAGCACATTTGGATGAACCATACCTGCTCCAAGCACTTCAATCCAGCCTGTGCCTTTACATACACTGCAGCCTTTTCCTTTACAGATACTGCAAGAAATATCAACTTCTACAGAAGGCTCTGTGAATGGGAAGAAACTTGGACGAAGACGGATTTCTCTGTCATTGCCAAACATTTTCTTCGCGAACACTTCAAGTGTACCTTTAAGATCGCTCATGCGGATATTTTCATCAATGACAAGCCCTTCAATTTGCATGAATTGGTGGGAATGCGTAGCATCATCATTGTCACGGCGATACACTTTACCAGGACAGATAATTTTAACAGGACCTACGCCCTTATGCTTCTCCATCGTACGAGCTTGCACTGGTGAAGTATGTGTTCTAAGAAGCAGTTCCTCTGTAATGTAGAAAGAATCCTGCATGTCTCTTGCTGGGTGGTTTTTCGGCAAGTTCAAAGCCTCGAAATTATAATAGTCGACTTCCACTTCTGGACCTTCCTCGACTGTATAGCCCATTCCGATAAACAGATCCTCCACTTCCTCAATCACTCTCGTCAAGGAATGATGATTTCCAACCGCAACTGGGCGGCCTGGCAAAGTAACGTCAATTGTTTCTGCTGCAATTTTCTTTTGCACTTCTGCTTCTTCCAGCGTCTTTTGTTTTTCTTCAATATGGCTTGTAATTTCATCGCGGATGACATTAACTAAAGCTCCCATTTTCGGGCGTTCCTCTGCCGATAATTTGCCCATTCCCTTCAACACTTCTGTAATTGGGCCTTTTTTGCCTAAGTATGCAACTCTTATGTCATTTAACTCTTTTACGTTTTCACTGGCTGCTATTGCTGTTAAAGCTTCTGCTTGCAGTTCCTTCAATTTCGCTTCCAATCTCGTTTCCTCCTTTTAATTTTGCATGAATCGTACAAGCTTTCGTAAAACTACTGCTGCTTGAAACATAAAAAAACCCCATCCCAACAAAGGGACGAGGTTTATATATTCGCGGTACCACCCTAATTAACCTGAATTAAGCATTCAAGTTCACTTCATTTGGATAACGGCATAAATGCCGGAACATCTTTACAATTTCATTAATGAAACTGGTCCCGATGCCAACTCAGGAGGTGAACTTCATTTAAGCTGCCAGATAAAAATGCTTTCAGTCAAGGCATTTTCTCCCTAAATCAGCAGAGCTGTAAATTACTTTTCTCCATCAACGTTTATTCATCATGCAATTTGCCATTATTATAGTATATTTTCATGTTCATTTCAAATCCATTTTGCTGTAAGCTTGCAGATTAGGCGAAATGATAGATTAAAATGCCTGCAGCAACTGCTACATTTAAGGATTCACTTTTCCCATGTATCGGAATATACAGATTTTTATCCGTTGCAGCAAGCACTTCTTTGCTTACTCCGTTTCCTTCATTGCCGACAATTAAACAATAGGAGGATTCAGGTGTTACTTCTCGATAATTGACGCCGTTTTCCAAGCTTGTACCATAAACAGGTATTTCTTTTTCCTTTAATTCTGCAATAAATTGCGGCAAGTTCTGCTTAATAATAGGCAGATGAAAATGACTGCCTTGCGCTGAGCGAACAACTTTCGGATTATATATGTCAACAGTGCCGTCGCCGACTATTACGGCATCAATTCCGGCAGCATCGGCTGTGCGGATGATTGTTCCAAGGTTACCTGGATCCTGAATCTCATCAAGAGCAATAAAGGATTTTCCTGTGGAAAGCACTTGTTCATCAGCATACTGGGTGCATAAAGCCACAATTCCTTGCGGGGTCTCAGTATCTGTTAATTGCAGAATAATTTCCTTCGTTACAATGGTTACAGGAACATCACCGTAATCCCATTTTGGCATTTCTATTTCCTCAGAAATAATCAAGTGCTTAATTGCATTTGCTTTTAGCGCTTCCTCTACTAAATGAAAGCCTTCTACAAGAAAGGTGCCTGTTTTGTCCCTTTCTTTTTTTGTCAGGCATTTTTTCCACTCTTTTATTTGAGGGTTTTTGGCAGATAATATATGTTTCAAATTGTACGTCTCCTCACTTAAGCTAACCATTCTTTCATTTTTTATTATTATAGCGTAAAGAATATACATAATAAACGTTAAATGAGTAATGATATAGTATGGGTTTGTCATATTAGGAAAAAGGAGTGTTATCCATGAATTTAAATTTACGTAATGCGATTATCCATAATGTCTCTGGCAATACACAAGACGAGCTGAAGGCGACGATTGTAGATGCTATCCAAAATGGCGAAGAGAAAATGCTTCCTGGTCTCGGGGTCTTATTCGAAGTAATCTGGAAAAATTCTTCTGAGGATGAAAAGACAGAGATGCTGCAATCTTTAGAATCAGGATTGAAATAAAGAAAAATGGGGGGATGCTAATTCCTCCTTTTTTTTGCCCAAAAATTTTTATTAATAGTGAAACTTCTTTTATCGTCAATCGTATATCCATAAAGCATAACTGCAATGTTATAAACTTTGTATAGCAGGGTATAATTCAGATAGATTTATATGCTATACTACGTGTACTATACGTTTCTATTGGTTTTTTGTGCACATATACATAAAGTAATGTAACTAATAAAGAAAAAAGGTGAAGTTATCTTGACGAAGAAGAAGTTTCATTATTGGCTTTTGCAAGTATTATTAATTGTCGCAATCATTTATGTTTGCACAAAAATATCTTTTTTATTTCAGCCTGTAGCTGTACTGTTTTCTACTTTGTTTTTTCCTATTATTATCACAGGATTTTTGTACTTCCTGTTGAATCCGATTGTCAACTTCTTGCAAAAATATAAGGTACCGAAAACATTAGCTATTATTATTATTTATGTAGTAGTAATAGGTTTAATTATTTTAGCAATCGGCAGCGTTATTCCGATGATCAGCAAGCAGATTACAGAACTATTTAGCAATATACCGAACTATGCAGATCAAGCCATTAGGTTCTTCAATGACTTGAATGATACGAAACAGTATAAATGGCTGCTTAACCAGGAATATGTGACAATGAGCGACATCACAGCCAAGCTCAATGATTTTGCTCAGACAATTCCAAGCAGCATTACAAACAGCATAAGCACCATCATCAGCACAATGACAAATATTACAGTAACGATTGTCACCGTCCCATTTTTGCTGTTTTACAGCTTCAAGGACGGGAACAAATTCCCAGCAGCATTATCAAGGTTTTTCCCTGCTTCTTACCGCAAGGAAGCTACAAAAATACTAAAGGATACTGGTGAAACTTTAGCTGCTTATATTCAAGGACAAGTTATGGTTGCCCTTTTCGTTGGTACACTTGCCTTAATCGGTTACTGGATTATCGGTCTGGATTATGCTTTAGTCATGGCCTTGATTGTTGCTGTAACTAACATTATTCCATATGTCGGACCACTTATCGGCGGAGCGCCTGCTGTTATTATCGCATTGTTCACTTCACCGACTCAGGCTCTGCTCGTTATTATTGTCATCACCATTGCTCAGCAAATTGAAGGAAATATCTTGTCACCGCTTATTTTAGGCAAAAGGCTCGATACGCATCCTGCCACTATTATTGTCCTGCTTCTCGTCGCAGGAAACTTAGCAGGTATACTTGGAATGATTCTAGCGGTCCCAACATATGCTGTTGCAAAAACAATTGTTTTAAATATCAACCGATTCTTGAAAGCGCGAAAAGCGGCAATCTTAAACAATACCCCGCCGCCTCCGCCTATTGATTTACAATAGCAAAAAAAGTTTGCCCAAAATAGGGCAAACTTTTTTTATGTTTATCATTTGCATAATGTCTCGATATGGAGACGAACAGTTTGTTTCACTTCTTCACTCGTAATCACACCGAGTAAGCAATGGAAAGCAAGACCATCAATTAAGGCAAATAGACGCCTTCCTTCCGCTTCTGCAGAAAGCTCCTGCTTCGTGCTGCCGCTTACGATAAGACCTTCTACACATCTTCTTATTCCATGCTGCATTTCTTTTAACACTTCATTACGCTGCTCCACAAGCAATGGATCAGAAATCGACTTTTTCGTAAACTCAAAATAAACCTCCATTTCTTCTTGTTTCTCTTGATTTAACGGAAGCAGCTCGTACAAAATGGTGCAAACATCCTCGACTGGTTCCCCTGTCAGCGAAACGGCTGAGATTCTCTCCTTCACCCTTTCAGATGCTAAATTCATCGAGAATTGAAGCAATTCTGTTTGCGTTTTAAAGTAATAGCGGAGTGCGCCGACTGATAGGCCTGCTTCTTCTGCAATATTTCTGACAGAAGCTTTGTCCATGCCAACCTTTCTGATAACACTCCATGTTGCTTTTGCGATTTTTTCTTTTTGTAAAGTATGATTAACAATTTTAGGCATACCAATAGTATAACTCTATTGCTTTTTTAATACAACTGTGCTAATTTGTATTTAATACAGTTGTATTAAAAAAGGAGTGTTTCCATGATTGGCATCCTGATTATCATTTGCGAAATTTCTTTTTGGTTATTTGTATTGCTAGGATTGTTTAGCCGTTATGTTCTTGGAAAAAACAAGGTAGGTGCAGCATTGCTGCTTGCAACACCAATTATTGATTTACTGTTAGTTATCTTTACTATTGCAGATATAAACAAAGGCAGCGAAATAACGGTTTTCCATGGGCTGGCAGCCGTTTATCTTGGCGTCACCATCGCCTTCGGACACAGTATGATCAAGTGGATGGATGCCCATTTCAGCTACCGGTTTGCTGCAGGAGAAAAGCCTGTAAAAAAATATGGACGGGCGCATGCTAAACAAGAAATTACTGGCTGGCTCCGCCACCTTGTGGCTTTTGCAATTGGTGCTGCATTGCTTTATATGATGACAATATTTATTCCAAAAGAAGATGCAAATACCTTGCTTCGTCTTATCCAAATCTGGTCTGTCGTCCTTGGGATTGATTTCCTCATTAGTTTCAGCTATTGCCTTTGGCCAAAGAAGCAGCGTACGGATGTGTCGAAATAAAAAGAGACCATTTCTGGTCTCTTAAAAACGGTTATTTAAATGTCAATTCCTTCACAGTATCACTGTCCAGCTTTTTAATTACCTCGATTATCAGCTTAACGGCATTTTCATAATCATCACGATGAAGCATTGCTGCATGTGAATGAATATAGCGTGTCGCAATTGTAATAGACAATGCCGGTACTCCATTATGTGTAAGATGGATAGCACCAGAATCTGTTCCGCCGCCAGGCACACTGTCGAATTGATATGGAATATTATTAGCATCTGCTGTATCTGTTACTAAATCTCTTAAGCCTTTATGAGAAACCATGCTTGCATCATAAAGAATAATTTGCGGACCTTTGCCCATTTTGCTCAGCGCTTCTTTTTCTGTTACTCCCGGTGTATCTCCCGCAATACCCACATCTACACCAAAGGCAATATCAGGCTGGATTTTTTGCGCTGCTGTTCTCGCACCGCGCAGACCAACTTCCTCCTGCACTGTTCCAACACCATATACAGTATTAGGATGTTCCGTATTTTTTAAGCCTTTTAAGACATCGATGGCAATCGCACAGCCAATGCGGTTATCCCAAGCTTTAGCAAGCAGCATCTTTTCATTGTTCATTACCGTGAATTCAAAATACGGTACGACCATATCGCCAGGTTTTACTCCCCATTCAAGCACTTCTTCTTTAGAAGCAGCACCGATATCAATAAACATATCTTTGATTTCAACAGGCTTTTTCCGTGCTTCTGGAGAGAGGATATGTGGCGGCTTTGAACCGATTACGCCAGTGATATCACCTTTGCTTGTCACGATTGTTACTCGCTGTGCAAGCATTACTTGTGACCACCAGCCTCCTACTGTCTGAAAGTATAAAAAGCCTTTATCATCAATTCTTGTAATCATGAAGCCAACTTCATCCAAGTGGCCAGCTACCATGATTTTCGGTCCGCCTTCTTTGCCTGTTTTTTTAGCAATAAGACTTCCTAAATTATCAGTAGTCACTTCATCTGCATATTCTGTTATGTATTTTTTCATTACTTCCCGTGGTTCTCTTTCATTTCCCGGTATACCTTTAGCGTCTGTCAGCTCTTTAAGCATCGTCAATGTTTCATCTAGCTTCACGTTACTTCGACTCCCTTATATTAATCATTCAAATCATTCTTATTATACTAATAAATTAAAATTCTTCCTAGCAATTTGTTGGCCTTCCTATAGGGTTCTCTAATAGTATGTTGGAAATCCACTATTTTAAAAGCATAATCTGCACTTTTTTATATTTTTTTTCATAAAATTGAAACCTTATATGTTTTCACACGTATAGAATTAGCTAAAGTTTTATCAAAAGATTTGGAGGCTTTTTATATGATGTGGCTATTGCGCTTGCTGTTATTGGCACTTATCATCTTTATCGTTTATCGCATCCTTTCATATGCTGCAAGTCCTGTACGCAGGCTTGAATTTGCCAAGAGAAGAAACAAGTTTTATATGATTGATGACAAAAAAAATATTAGAATGAACTTGGTTTTCGCCTACAACGGCTTTTTATTCGAAGGGGAAAAATATGTAAATCCAAATGATCAGAAAACGGTGAGCAGTATTCTATTATGGCCTGCTGAACCATATGACACTAAACTGCTTGACGGAGATGTACACTTTCTCGAAGAAACACTGAAAGCTGTTTACCCAAATGCAAAGATAAGTTGGAAAAAGTCCTAAAATAAAAAACAAAAAGCTAAAACGAGTGTTTAGCTTTTTTTTCTTGTTTCTTATCTTTAAAAAATTCATGCCATTTTATAATAGTCATTTTCTCTCTCAATACATACACTAATACAGCTAAAGCAAACAGAATGACAATAATCATCGTCGGTGAAAACTGACTGATGAACTGGCCGAAAATCGTATAGAAAAATGCCAGCGGTATATTAGTCATTAACGAAAATTTCATATAATCCTTGAAATTCTTCGTACGTTCAAGCAAACAAAAATTCAATAAATGATAATGGATAAAAGGAATCAGCCTTAATACGGCCACCTGCCCAGTCGTTAGATTGCGATATTCTCCAAACCACTTTTTCTTCAAACCGCTAAGTCGTTGACGTGTTTTAGGCATTCTGTTGATAACATGAAAGAAAAACAGGCAATTCACTGTCAGTCCTATGACCGAATAAATCGTACCGAATGTTACGCCAAAAAGCACTCCTCCAGCAATACATACAAGCATTGGCGGAATAAATAACACTTGCCTTAACGTATGGAAGAGAATAAACGCAATAGGTGCAAGCACCCCGCCTAATTCTACCATGACAAATAGCATTGATAATTGGTCTTCCATTCTATCACCTTCAATTGTAAGAGAATCATGCTGTTAGTAAAGTGTATAGCCAAACCTTCAAATTTATGCTAATTCCTTTAATATAAAAATAAAAGCTATTGTTTCGACAACAGCTAGCAGCGGCAATCCTACTTTAAAAGCAGCATGCTTTGTTTTATGGCGAAATTGCTTCATTCCCGCAGTCATTCCTAATGCACCGAAAAAAACGGCTATTGTCCACAAGTTTTGTTCACTTATACGATAAGCATGTCTTCTTGCTCTGTCTTTATCTATTTTCATCACAAGATACCCAGAAAGATTAATAAGAAGCCAATACAGACAAACGATTTTAATAGTCATTGCCCCTCTCCCTTTCCTTAAATCTATATAAATAAAAAGAAGGCATGAACCATGCCTTCTTTGTTAAGCTTAAAAAGCTTATTTAATGTTTTGTTTAGCAACAGTTGCTAATTCAGCAAATGCTTTTTCATCGCTTACAGCAAGCTCAGCAAGCATTTTGCGGTTTACTTCGATACCAGCAACTTTCAATCCGTGCATTAAACGGCTGTAAGAAAGACCGTTGATGCGTGCTGCTGCGTTGATACGAGTAATCCAAAGTTTGCGGAAGTCGCGTTTTTTCTGACGACGATCGCGGTATGCATACATTAGGGATTTCATAACCTGTTGGTTAGCAACTTTGTATAATGTATGTTTTGAACCGAAATAACCTTTAGCTAATTTAAGAACTTTTTTACGACGTTTGCGTGTAACTGTACCGCCTTTAACACGTGGCATATTATTTCCCTCCTATTTAGAAAAAATTACTTAATGTTGTCTAATAAATGACGAATGCGTTTGTAATCTCCTGAAGATACTAAAGAACCTTTACGAAGCTTACGTTTTTGTTTTGTAGATTTGTTAGCGAATAAATGGCTTGTGTAAGCATGTGAACGTTTTAATTTACCAGAGCCGGTTTTTTTGAAACGTTTTGCTGCTCCACGGTGAGTTTTCATTTTTGGCATTTCGTATTCCTCCTCGTTTACTTGTCGTTTTTAGGCGCTAAAGTCATGAACATGCTTCGGCCGTCCATTTTAGGATGTGATTCCACAGTGGCAACTTCTGTACAAGCTTCCGCAAAGCGAACTAGTACACGTTGACCGATTTCCTTATGTGTAATGGCACGTCCTTTAAAACGGATGGATGCCTTTACTTTATCGCCCTTTTCCAGGAACTTTATTGCATTGCGAAGCTTTGTATTAAAGTCATGCTCATCAATAGTCGGACTAAGGCGAACCTCTTTGATATTAATGATTTTTTGATTTTTACGTGCTTCTTTTTCCTTCTTTTGCTGTTCAAACTTATATTTCCCGTAGTCCATGATACGAGCTACTGGTGGTTTGGCATTTGGAGCAACAAGAACTACATCAAGATTCACACGTGTTGCAATTTCAAGAGCTTCAAATTTCGTTTTAATGCCAAGCTGTTCACCGTTTTGGTCAATAAGACGAACTTCTCGAGCACGAATACCTTCATTTAAAATCATATCTTTGCTAATAGTTAAACACCTCCAAGGTTAATTGACGAATACAACGTTCGGGTCAAGACCTTATCAAGAAAAGCTTCGCGTCCTTTTCTGTGCTAAGTACCAATTGACACTTGACTCCCCAGTTGAAATCGCAAATTTGGATTTGCATCCAAAATAAAAAGTGTGGGCGACTCAAATCACCCACACTTACGATAACCATAGTAAGACCTAAATTGTTTACGTAATACCTGTTAACTACTTGGAATCCGTGTCAATCAGGTGAGAAGCGGGTGCTTCTTCTTTTCCTCAGAACTTTATATTCAATTTACCTTAGTAACTATATCACAGTCGAAATGGATAAGTCAACGAAAGAATTATCACAACGAAAAAAATTTTACCAAAGTTCTTGCGTTATTGCAATACTTTTTGCATAATTTCCTGTTTTTTCGGTACATCACCGTTTTTTGGAAAGTACTTTTTATTTTTTTACTTCGTCCAAAAGACCTTGCAGGAAGGAATCGAAAGGAATAGTTTCAGACTTCTGCTCTCCGTATTTACGAACATTGACTGCATTTTCTTCCACTTCCTTGTCACCTACAACAAGCATATAAGGGATTTTTTGCATTTGTGCTTCCCTGATTTTGTAACCAATTTTTTCATCACGCTCATCAAGCTCCACACGGAACCCTTGATTTTGAAGCTGCTCTTGCACTTGCTTCGCATAATCAAAATGAACAGAAGGAGATACTGGAATCACTTGAACTTGTACAGGAGCAAGCCATGTTGGGAATGCACCTTTGTATTCTTCAATCAAGAATGCGATGAATCTTTCCATTGTCGATACAACACCTCTGTGGATAACAACAGGACGATGTTGTTTGCCGTCTTCGCCGACATATGTTAAATCAAAACGCTCTGGCAATAAGAAGTCAAGCTGAACAGTAGACAAAGTCTCGTCTTTGCCAAGAGCAGTCTTAACCTGAACGTCAAGCTTGGGTCCATAGAATGCTGCTTCTCCTTCAGCTTCGTAGTAATCCAAGCCAAGATCATCCATCGCTTCTTTCAACATGCTTTGTGCTTTGTTCCACATTTCATCATCGTCGAAATATTTCTCTGTATCCTGCGGATCACGATAAGACAAACGGAAAGAATAATCTGTCAGATTGAAGTCTTTGTACACATCCAGCACAAGGTTTACAACGCGTTTGAATTCATCCTTAATTTGATCAGGACGGACAAAGATATGAGCATCATTCAAAGTCATCCCGCGGACACGCTGAAGTCCAGATAGGGCTCCAGACATTTCGTAGCGGTGCATTGTTCCAAGCTCGGCAATACGAATAGGAAGCTCTCTGTAGCTGTGAATATCATTTTTGTACACAACCATATGATGCGGGCAGTTCATCGGACGAAGAACTAGCTGCTCATTATCCATATCCATTACAGGGAACATATCCTCTTGGTAATGATCCCAGTGGCCGGAAGTCTTATAAAGATCAACACTACCCATGATTGGTGTATAGACATGCTGATAGCCTAATCTTTCTTCTTTATCGACAATGTATCTTTCCAAAATTCGTCTGATTGTTGCACCTTTAGGAAGCCATAATGGCAGGCCTTGTCCAACTTTTTGAGAAGTCATGAACAGATCAAGCTCTTTTCCGATTTTACGGTGATCTCTTTCCTTCGCTTCTTCCAATAGACGAAGATGCTCATTAAGATCTGCTTTCTTGAAGAAGGCAGTTCCATAAATACGCTGAAGCATTTTATTGTCACTATTGCCTCTCCAGTAAGCTCCTGCAATGTTCAATAGTTTGAATTCTTTCAGTTTACCTGTAGAAGGCACATGCACACCGCGGCAAAGGTCAATAAATTCACCTTGCTCATACAATGTAACTGTCTCATTTGCCGGAATTGCTTCAATCAGCTCCAGCTTGTACTCATCATCCATTTCTGTAAAGAGCTTAACTGCATCATCGCGGCTTACTTCTTTACGAACGATCTCCAAGTTCTCATTAATGATTTTAGACATTTCCTTTTCAATTAAAGGCAAATCTTCTGGTGTAAGTGATTTGTCCAAGTCGATATCATAATAAAAACCACCTTCAATAACAGGACCTACTCCAAGCTTTACATTACCATGCAGCCTTTTAATAGCTTGTGCCATCAAGTGGGCAGTACTGTGGCGAAGAATCTCCAATGCCTCTTCTCTCTCAGGTGTAATGATTTCAAAAGAAGCATCCTCAAGGATTGGTCTTCTTAAGTCATATAATCCACCGTTAACTTTACCGGCAAGAGCTTTTTTCTTTAGTCCAGGGCTGATGGATGCTGCGATATCTTCAGTAGTTGTGCCTTCAGCAAACTCCTTTACTGCTCCATCTGGAAATGTAATTTTTATCATTTCTGACATGATATTTCCTCCTTCGTTATACTTGTTTATCTTTTCATGTTAAAGGACCAGAACGCAAAAAAACCCGTCCCTATAGAAAGGGACGAGTTATGTTTATATAATTCGTGGTTCCACCCTAATTCCCGCTCATCCCACTATGGGCATAAACAGCTTTAGTTAAGCAGATAACGGCTGCGGTCCGCCAAACCAATAATAAGGGGGTTTCCCTGTTCCTGGCTGAAGTTTAAAGGTGGTAAGCAATTCTCATCGTGTTAGGAAGCTCCCAGCTAATGCTTCCCTCTCTTAAAACCGTACAAGAAAACTATTGTCCTTATCATAACATGTATTCGATATAGTTATTTTATGTACGTTATTATATGCTTTATGTTTTATAATTGCAAGTAGCCGCGATTCATTTTTTTCTCAATAGTTATTAGAATGTGTGCGGTGTTCCTTGAAAAAATTCCTCCTTGTCCAGAACGCTGACTCTCTCTTCAAAGATGTTCATGATAGTGCGAACGATTGGCTGCTCGCGGTCTTCTGTGTACAGGTGAATCGTTTTTGGCGCAAGGGATAGAAGCGGACCGATTGAAAATGGATCAATATAGACAGATTGATAGGCAAACATCTTGCTGTCGAGTATTTTCATTAAATCCTGCTGAGAGAGTTCCCGATATTCTGAATCATAAAATTGAATTTCTAAGTCGACAAGCACATGAATCGTCTGGACCTTAGGTTTACGTTCTGCAAGAAAGTCCCTTAACGTCTGAATGAACACTTGATACTCCTGTTCCATCTTATATTCATCAATGGCGATTTCCACATAGCCATGCAGCTTTTGGGTATAGTCCTGCAGCCGGAATGTCACAAAGCTATCGAAAGAAAAAGAAAGATTTTCTTTCAGAAGGTCACCAATGGCATGATCGAGACACTCGTGTAAATGAAGCTTGCCAAGCAGGCTTGCTAAATCCTTTCTTTCTTTTTCAAGCAGACTGTGGAGAATCTCAAGAATATGGCGCTGCTCCGCTTCATCTGTATAATAGTATTGCTCTGTCAATACTTGCCTTGCCCACTCCTCTGATTTGTAGTGAAGAATAAACTCCCCTAAAACCATTTTAAGTGTTTGGATAAACAAATTATTTTGCTCAGCACTCCAGCTGAACTTCAAGCGAAATTCCTGTTCTTCTTGAATGGAACTGATGCCCCAATTCGGATATTTATGTTTAAGATTGATCAGCCTAAGCAATTTTTCTCCATCGCCTTTTTTTTGAAAAATGACTTCAATCAATCGTAACCCCCCTTTGTGAAAAAAATCCTTGTTAGAATGTATATGGGGAAACACAAAAAAATAGAAGTGGTGACGATAATCTTCACAAGAAAAAGGCAGGCTCAAATGTTTTAAGCCTGCCTTCATAAAGGTTATTTACGCTTATTTTCGCCTCTCAGATGAACTGGTTCTGCCAAGTATCTGATTCTTTCCATTACCCGCATCGCCTTCATTTTCTCCTCTTCACCGCGCTGTGAATAAGTGAGATGGTATTCTAAACCTGCAAAATCAAAGTTCGAGCTGAATAATGTCGGCAGATTTTCTAGCATTCTAAACTGCAAAATTGGTCCTAAAACTTCATCCCGTATCCAGCTTGACATCGTCTCTGCCCCAATATCATCAAGCATCAGGACTGGTTCTCTTTTAATGCTCTCAATTTTGTCATTTAATGAGTTATCAGCAATAGAACTCTTCATTTCCCTGAATAGTTCCGGCACATACACAATCATGGAAGAAACCTGCATTTGCGAAAGCTCATTAGCAATTGCGCCAAGCATATAGGATTTTCCTACACCAAACTCACCAAAGAAATACAGACCTTTCTGCCGAATTCCAGGTTCGTATTGTTTTACGAAATTAATTGCTGCCCTAACCGCCTGGGCACGCTCTTGGCCTATGTCCAGATTGTTGAATGATGCCTTGAGAATATCCTTAGGCACATGCAAGCTCCGAATAAGCTTTTCCTTTTTCTTTTGGCTGTCTTCCATTATCTTGCGCGGGCAGACATCATATTGAATGTCAATAGCTCCTCTGTTAATTACCAGCTTCGGATGATATCCCTGCATCATGTTAATGCACTCACCTAAACTAGGACAGCTTCGGCACTCTTTGCTTTGGTTTGCATACTCATACAGCTTCATCATGCCTGTTTCCAGCATACGCGGGGTGATAGAATCCTCCTGCTCTTCTAGGAATGATTTAACATCAGGGTGATTCAGCACCTGCTCCTTCATAGCCTTATACCTCTCTTGAAAGCCGCCGTTTGCTCCAAGCTTACGAAGAGTATCATTAATGCTTTCCATATTCGTTCACCACCTATTTCCTTAAGTTTTTTATTTCCTCTTCTAATTCTTTTAGAACGTCGTTATCTACATTCTCCGTATTTGCTTTTTCCGGGGCATCCACTTTTGCATCAGCGGTTTTGTCCACTCCAAACCATTCCGGAATTTTCTCTTTCCGAATGACTTTCCTCGCTGCTTTATTATTGCTGGTTGTATTTTTTCCATTTGCCCAATCTGAATACTGCTGATGCTCTCGTTTAGCGAGCTCCATCGCAGCCTTAACAGTTTGGATTTTCTTTCTCACCCATTGGCCAGCGATTTTTTCTACGTAGCCCTTCGTCAGCTTCATATCTGTTTTCAGCATGACATAATGTATCAAAACGTTAATGACACCAGGAGGGAGCTTTTGGGAAAACATAATTTCTTCAATAATTTGAAGGTCTGCTTTTGAGGGTTCCGCTCCGCCTCCAATATCTTTCAAGAACTGCCTTGGTGAAGTATTATCGAGATAATACAGGAATTCTTCTTCTTTTGATTTTGGGGCTTCTGTCTGTGTCTGCCACTGAACTGGCTGCGTTCTGTCCACTAACAGCGGATATTTTCCGCCATGCTGAAATTGATACCAGTCTCTTGCGGCTATTCTCAGCTCTTCTATATCAATTTCATCGTTTGGATTAATGGCACTCATCACGATATTCTTCATTTCAATCGGATTAATTCCATACAAAAAGGATAATGTTTGAATGGCTTCCTTTACCTTAGTTGTTATCGCCTTTTTGGAAAGGAAGGATTCATTCAATCCTGCAAGAAGAAGATCAAAATCAAAATCGTTGTTCTCGATTTTAATGCTTTTCTGCTCTCTTTTGCCGATAAGGATGGTTTCCTCATCTAACATCTCGCCGCCTTCCCATTCATATGTCGATCGAACGACACTGGAATGATCAGACATGAATACATCCTGAAACGCCTTCGTGACCGGCTTGTACTCTTTCTCATCAAGCTTGCGTTCTTCTGCAAAGAAGTTCTTCAGCCTGTTATATTGGGCTTTCCCTATTTTTCGAAAAAGATAAACATTTAGTATGCCATCAAGAAAAAACTGTTCAGGTGTTAATGGCGGCTGTAACTCATAAATGAAGGAGCGATTTTCTCCTTCCTTTTTCATATATGTCTTAAGAAGTCCGATTCCTTCCAGCTTTGATCTTGCAGCATATATTTCTTTCAAGCCGCAATCCATAAAATTCATGAGGCTGTGATGGGAATGATCAGTTGACCATAGACGGTTTTCCTCTACCTCTCCCCATAAGGTCATATACAGGCCAAGACAGGATGTCCCGATAAGCGGCTGATACAAAAAGGTGATTACCTTCCGGTCATACTCACTTAATAGTCCGTTTGTCGATACTTGATATCTGTCGATTGGAAGCAAGTCCTGCCAATGCTGTGACATAACCGTCACTCCTTTGCTATTATTGCTTAAAAAGGCTGTAAAGACTTAGCAGGTTAGAGCCTAAAACAAAGTCAAAAAAGAGCCAAAGAATCCTTCAGCTCCTTTTTCATTTTCAAGTGACCGCTCGAAGTGTCACCTGTGCAGCACCGGTTTGCCTTAATTCTTTTTTATCAGCTCTTTCAGTTCCTCTATAAAAACATTTATATCTTTAAATTGACGGTAAACAGATGCAAAGCGGACATATGCCACTTCATCGACTTCCGCCAAACGATCCATGACCATTTCACCGATGTCTTCACTATTAATCTCCGAAACGGCGTTGCTTCTAAGTTCCTTTTCAATTTCTGCCGTAATGTCTTCTAGCTGCTTTAAAGCAACAGGCCTTTTTTCGCATGCCCTAATGAGACCACGCAGAATCTTGTCACGGCTGAACTCTTCTCGAGTTCCTTCTTTTTTCACAACGATCAACGGTATTTCTTCTACTTTTTCGAAAGTAGTAAAGCGGTAACCGCACTCTTCGCATTCTCTTCTTCTGCGGATTGAGCGGCTGTCATCAACAGGTCGTGAATCAAGAACACGGTTATTATTATGTTGACATGAAGGACATCTCATCTATATCAGCTCCGAATTCATTGTTCGCAATGTATTGATTCCCATTAATATTATCTTATAAAAAAGTGCCAGTTTGTACAAGTGATAGAATGAATTAATTATTTCCTGCTTAAAACTTTATGTCCATTTTTTATGGAAACAATGGAAAATGCAGCATATTTCTTCATGAAAAACTGCCCCATTAAAGCTATGGGGCATCGTAACACATTTTTTAAAGGACCTTCCAGTCATGCAAAATCTGAAGAGCTTGAGCTTGGGAATCTTCAACAGTTCCATTATTGTCGATTATTCTATCTGCCAGCACTCGCTTCTCTTCTAAAGGCATTTGCGCTGCAACTCTTAATTGTGCCTGTTCAAGGCTCAGAGCGTTTCTGTCCATCAGCCGCTGTATTTGAGTATCTTTTTCCACATAGACAAGGACTGTTTTCTCAACTGTGGCATCCAGCTTATTTTCAAACAGTAAAGGTATATCAAGAATTACTGCCGGGCTGCCTGCTTTAACGGCCTCCTCTTGCTTGGCGTTCATTCGGTTTCTTACCTCTGGATGTACAATTCCATTAAGCACAGCCCGCTGTTTTTCATCGCTGAAGACGATTTCGCCGAGCCTAGCCCGATTTAGACTGCCGTCTTCGAGCAAAATTCCAGAGCCAAAATGGGCAACGATTTCACGGTATGCCGGCTCCCCCTTTTCTACAGCTAAACGGGCTTCAACATCAGCATCAATAACGACTAAGCCCAGAGAGCTGAAATAGTTGGATATGGTGCTTTTACCGCTGGCGATGCCGCCTGTCAAGCCTATAATTAAAGTCATTTGTTCTCCTGCCTTTTATTCAATGGTTTCTTTTTTACAGCTTAAAAATACCAATAATAATTAAAATAATTCCTGGGATAAAGGAGAATTTCTCCATATAGCTTTTTTTAGACAGCATTCGTCCGCCAAACATTCCTAACGAAACAAAGGATGTACTCATAATGATGACAGCAAGTGTCAAAAAGAATGGAGAGAATCCTAGCATGGATGCTCCTATTCCTGCCCCAAATGCATCTAATGACAGCGCAAACCCAAGGACTATTGCCTCAACTCCTGTTATAGTTCCAGAGTTGTCAAAATCAGCTGACATCGGTTTTCTTAAAATGTTAATCACAATTCCCAATGACTTAATTTCAAAATTCACCAAGTTTTTTTCTGTGGTAATAATTTCTCTTTCTTTATCCGGCCGAAAAAACTGATATAAGATCCAGATTCCTAAAATAATAAGAATTCCGCCGCCGATTTGTTCGGCAAAATCAGAAGAGAACACTTGTGCAATAACATGGCCTAACAGCATCGAAAGCAGCAGTGTGAATCCAGAACAACAGGCAATGATGAAAATGGATTTAAAAGGAATCTTCATCTTTCGTAAACCATAAGTGAACCCGACACTGAAATTATCAATACTGACAGCAAGCGCTAATAGGATAAGAGAAAGTACTTGTGACATTTTAAAAAAGCTCCTTCCTAACGGATAGTAATATACTATATGGAAGGAGCCCATCCAATGTTAATGCTAATACTGGCTGCTATTTTTGACAATGCGGACAAAAAACAGTCCCTCTGCCTCCAACAATGATTCTTTCTAATTCGGAGCCGCATTTTTTGCAAGCTTCCCCTTTTCTGCCGTAAACAAAAAGTTCAAGCTGGAACATTCCGATTTGCCCTTGTGTATTAACATAAGAGCGTATCGTGCTTCCGCCTTTTTCCACCGCTTCTGACAATGTCGCTATAATTTCTCTGTACAGAGTCTCTGCTTCTAGATCATTGATCGTGCTCGCAATTCGTTCTGGATGAATGCCGCTGCGGAACAATGCCTCATCTACATAAATATTTCCGAGTCCAACGACAATCTTTTGATCAAGCAAGGCTGTTTTGATGCTTCTTGTCGTGCGTCCAAGCCTTTCCTTGAAGTTCCCGATTGTAAATTCAGAGTCAAAAGGCTCCGGACCAAGCTGGGAAAGGGGAAGGGTATGGTGCTCCTCCCCTTTTTTAAATAGATGCATCGTTCCGAATTTGCGGACATCCTTATATCGCAACTGTGAGTCGTCTTCAAAATAAAAAATTACATGTGTATGCTTGTCAACAGGATCGTCCTTTTGGAACAACCCGTACCGTCCTTCCATCCGCAAATGAGAGACAATTGTAAAATCAGTTGTTTCAATGAGAAGGAACTTGCCTCTCCGTTTAATATCTTCAATCCTTTGTCCAACAAGAGCATCGGAAAACTCCTCGACATTTTCCGGTCTTTTTATCATCTTCGCCCACGATACAGCAACCTCTTTGATTACCTTATGCTGTGTGAGCTCCTTTAACGTCCGTCTGACTGTTTCTACTTCTGGTAATTCAGGCAACTTCATTTACCTCTTTTCTATTACTTAGCATCAAACCATGTGTCACCATACGAATAGTCCACCTTCAGCGGAACACTAAGTTCCACTGCGTTTTCCATCACGTCTGGCACAATTTCTTTCAGCTTTTCGATTTCATTCTTTGGTGCTTCAAAGATCAATTCATCATGCACCTGCAGCAGCAGTTTTGCTTGCAAGCCTTCTGATTCCAAACGCTTCGCCATTTCAATCATCGCTTTTTTGATAATATCTGCCGCACTGCCCTGTATTGGCGTATTCATCGCAGTTCTTTCTGCAAAGCTGCGCAAATTGAAGTTTCGGCTTGTAATATCAGGCAAGTATCTTCTTCTATGAAGCAATGTGGACACATAGCCTTGCTGCTTTGCGTCTGCCACAATCTCCTCCATATAGTTCTTAACGCCAGGATAGCTCTCCAAATATCTTTCAATAAACTTCCCAGCTTCCTTTCTCGTGATACTCAAGCTCTGTGATAAGCCGTAATCACTGATACCATAAACAATGCCAAAGTTAACTGCTTTAGCGTGTCTTCTCATATTAGAGGTTACTTCATCTGCTTCCACATGGAAAACAGACATTGCTGTTTCTGTATGGATATCATGATCCTCCCTAAAGGCCTCAATCAGCTTCTCATCATTGGCAATATGAGCAAGCACCCGAAGCTCAATTTGGCTATAGTCAGCAGCAAATATAATCCAATCCTTCTCAGAAGGAACGAATGCTTGCCTAATTTTTCTGCCTTCCTCAAGTCTGATTGGAATGTTTTGCAGATTTGGATCAATGGAGCTCAATCGGCCTGTTTGTGTCAACACCTGATTAAAGCGAGTGTGAATTTTGCCGTTGTGAACCACTTTTTGCAATCCTTCAATATATGTGGACTGAAGCTTTCCAAGCTGTCTGTATTCAAGAATTTCCTTAATCACATCATGGGAGCTCGCCAGCTGTTCTAAGACATCTGCTGAAGTGGAATAACCTGTCTTTGTCTTTTTAACGACAGGCAGACCAAGCTTTTCAAACAGGATAACCCCCAGCTGCTTAGGAGAATTGATGTTGAACGTTTCGCCAGCCAATTCATAAATACGCTCTTCAATACTTTTAAGCCTGTCATTGATTTCTGCACCCATCTTTTGAAGTCTTTCTACATCAACCTCTACTCCTGTTGATTCCATATCTGCTAGTACAAGACTAAGTGGCATTTCCAGCTCATAGAATAGTTCCTCTTGACCATTCTTCTTAAGCTCTTCTTCCATTTTGTCCTGAATGGCAGAAAGGGCAAATGTTTTGCGGACAAGATGGTCTGAAAGCATGTCTTCCTCTGGCACCTTTCGTTTAGCTCCTTTACCATAAAACGCTTCATCCGATTGAATATTCGTGAAGCCGTACTTTTTAGAAACAGACGCAACATCCTCGATGGATGCAGATGGATCTGCAAGATACGCCGCAATTAAACAGTCGAATGTGATGCCTTTCAAATGAATGCCCTTATGTCGGAGAGCTACCTCTGATCTTTTCGCGTCATACACTGTCTTCTGCTTTGACTCATCCTCTGCCCATTCCTTAAAGGCTGCTGATTCTAGGGCTGATTCAATCGGCAAATAAAATGCCCCTTTTTCATTCACTAACGAGATTCCGATAATTGGCGCATAATGATAGTTATCTTCTAACACTTCCACATACAGGACGTTCTCGTCGGCAAAAATATCTGCCGTAATCTCCTTCACATGTTCAAATTCAATTTGTTCCAGCTCTGCAGCTTCTTCCACAGGTGCATCTCCAAGCTTGTCCAAAAGAGAATTAAAGCCGAGCTCCTTGAAAAATGGGCGGAGCTTCTCTTCGTTCATGCCCGGAAATTCCAGTTCCCCTAATCCTACAGTTAACGGAGCCTCTCTTGTAATCGTGGCCAGCTCCTTGCTCATTAACGCTTGGTCTTTGAATTCCTCGAGTTTTTCTTTCAGCTTTTTACCACTGACTTGATCGATGGACTGCAGAAGATTTTCAAGTGTTTCAAATTCCTTCAACAGCTTAATCGCCGTCTTTTCTCCGACTCCTGGCACCCCAGGAATATTATCAGAACTATCACCCATTAATCCCTTCATGTCAATAATCCGGTCTGGAGTCAAGCCGTATTTTTCTTGAATATGATCAGGCGTATATGATTCAATATCTGTAATCCCTTTTCTCGTAATGTAAACAGTCGTTTTATCTGAGCTCAGTTGAGTCAAGTCTTTGTCACCTGATATAACAACAACCTCATATCCATCCTGTTCGCCTTGCAAGGAAAGTGTACCGATAATATCATCTGCTTCATAATTCTCCAGCTCATAGTGGCGGATGCCATATGACTGTAAGAGCTCCCTTATATATGGAAACTGCTCCGATAATTCAGGCGGAGTCTTTTGACGACCTCCCTTATATTCACTGAAGGTTTTATGCCGGAATGTTGTTTTGCCAGCATCAAAAGCAACGAGCATATGTGTCGGCTTTTCATCCTCCAATATTTTCATCAGCATCATTGTAAAACCGTAAACTGCATTTGTATGTACACCTTTGTCGTTGTTCAGCAGGGGCAAGGCAAAAAACGCCCTGTATGCAATGCTGTTCCCGTCAATCAGAATCAGTTTTTTCTTCAAATTCAGTTCCTCCATTCCTTATGTTCCTCTATATCAGCCGCCTTTGCTTTAACAGCAAAATAAGTAATATTATTATGGTCTAATCTCTTTTATTTTACCATGAGTAGATAAAGATTGTAAGGAATAGCCCTTGTTCATAGCCTGCTCATGCTAATCCCTTTTATAAGACAGAAAAGCATTTACTACCGTTAAAAAATAGAAAAAGTGCAGAAAACAATTCTGCACTAAAAAGATTATGTATAGATGCACCTAATTAATTGATTTTCAACGATAGGATCTCTTTTAAGTAGATTAACTCTTGTAAATGTAAGAAGCCGAAAGCGGGGTGGCTTTCGGCTTCAGCTCTTAACCTAATGGATAAGGGGGGTCTTCACTAGTATTTTAGCAAACCCTTGTAAATACTTTGCAAACCATATGTAAAAGTAATGTAAACTTGTACAATTAATATGGGAACTTTTTATGCAGCAATATGGTGAAAGTTGTTCCTTCGCCAACTTCACTATCCACCTTTATTAATCCTTTATGGAGTTCAACAAGATGCTTTACAATTGCCAATCCAAGGCCAGTTCCGCCAGAGTTCCTGCTTCTTGCTTTATCGACTCTGTAAAAGCGTTCAAAAATCCTTGGAATTTCACTTCTTTCAATACCTATTCCCGTATCTGCTACAAAAACTAATACATCCCTTTCCTTGTTTTCGACAGAAACGGAAACCTTGCCGCCGCTTGGTGTATAAGAAATCGCATTAGATATCAGATTCATAAACACTTGAATAAGACGGGCCCTGTCACCTTCAATCCAAACTTCCTCACTAGGACGTTGAAAATCAAGAATTAAATTCTTGGCATCCGCTTTATTCGCAAGAAGTTTGCTGACCTCTTCCAAAATATCCAGGATATTAATTGGCTCCTTAACTAATGAGAAGTTATGCTGCTCCAGCTTTGTTAAGTCAAGTAAGTCCTGAATAAGCGATTGCAGCCTGTCACTCTCTTTTAATATGATTTGCAAAAACTCTACTAATGCCTCTCTATTATCCATCGCCCCGTCCAATAGAGTTTCCGAAAATCCTTTAATAGAGGTGATTGGTGTCTTCAGTTCATGAGATACATTGGCGACAAAATCTTTTCTGATTTGTTCGAGTTTTTTCAACTCTGTAATGTCATGGAAGACGAGCAATATGCCCATCCACATATCATTTGTCCCGATTATAGGCACACCATAAACTTGGAAGCTTTTTTTCTCAAAATTAATAGTAAGCTGTAATTGCTTAACAACCTTATGCTCCGTCATAAAAATTTCTTCAACTAAATCAGATATTTCTCTATGTTCTATAACGTGATAGTAAAGCTTGTATAAATAATCAGATGAATTAACAGTAAATAAATCCTTGTAAGCTCTGTTTACTAGATTTATATACCCTCTGCTGTCAATCAGCAACAGCCCGCTCCCAATATTTTCAATAAGAGTTCCAAGCCGGTCCTGCTGAATCTCCTGAGCCTTAACCATCTCTTGCAGGTTTTTTGCCAGCTTATTTAAAGAGGAGCTGAGCATACCTGTCTCATCCATATTATCCTCATATGTACGTGCATGATAATTGCCTTTTGCCAAATCAACCGCTACCTTTGCAGCAGATTCGATTGGTCTCATATAGCGGAACACAAGTGTTAAACCAATAACAAAGATTAAAACAAAAGCAATGAGCAATGCAGCAAGGACATATGTATTCATCTGCTGATACGCATCCTTCTGTGATGACAAATCAAGACCTAAAAAAAGATAGCCTTGCTTGTCCCCATTAAACTTCAGCTCTTGCCAATAATAATGGAAACTCGTATCTCCGCCAGTAAAGTCATCTTGCGGCTGGCTCGATGCTTTGCTGACGACTGAACTCAGTGATTGTAAAAATTCATCATGCGCCTTTTCTCCCTCATCAATGAGGATATTTCCTTTTGTGTCTGTTACTGTTATTTGGATATCCAAAAGCCTGCTGTATTCTGCCATCTCACTTGCATCTATATCCTCAATAGAATCAGCATTGGCCATTTGAGCTACAAGCAAACTGCTTTCCCTTTCCAGCCTCGTATCAGACGAATTTATGTAAGAAGATTTATTTAACTGGTAAATAAACAAACCCAGCACCAAAAAGACAATGGCGACGACCAGAAGTAAACTGGCCAGCAGCCTGGATTTAAATGTTTTCATTTTATTTTGGTTCCTCTAGTTTATATCCTAATCCACGAATCGTTTTAATGTAGATTGGCTTCTTCGTGTTATGCTCCATTTTCTCACGCAAATGGCTTATATGAACATCAACGATTCTTGTGTCTCCAACAAAATCGTAGTTCCAAACCGCACTTAACAGCTGATCTCTAGTTAGAACACGTCCTTTGTTTCTCGCCAAATACAGAAGCAGTTCAAATTCCTTTGGAGTAAGCTCTAAAAGTTCTTCCTTGAAATATGCTTCATAGTGGTTTGGCATGACTTTAAGCTCCCCAATTTTAAGCGTATCTCTTTCTTCCTTTTCCTGCTCTGATGATTCTGATATTAGCTGAGAGCGTCTTAATACTGCTTTAATACGGGCAATAACTTCCCTTGGGCTGAATGGTTTTGTCATATAATCATCTGCACCAAGCTCCAAGCCAAGAACCTTATCGAACTCATCATCCTTTGCAGTCAGCATAAGAATGGGTGTAAATATTCTTTGCTGCCTCAAGTTTTTGCAGACATCCATCCCGTCCATCTTCGGAAGCATCAAATCAAGGAGGATGACATCAGGATTTGACGTAACCGCAAGATTCAGCCCTTCCTCACCATCCATTGCTGTTATAACATCATAGCCCGCCTGTTGCAGGTTATATTTTAGTAGTGTTACGATAGACTGCTCATCATCAACCACAAGAACTTTCTTCTTCATAAATGCCTCCAAGTTTAAAAAATTCCCCTAAGTCCCCCAAAATTTACATGTCTATTATAGTATAAATCAGCAGCAGACGAACAACAAGCTAAGCTTGCTCTATCCTTCCTACTTCCTGCATATTTTTGGTCCGTATTGGAGAGTAGGTAAAAAAGACCCATCTAGTACTAGATGGGTCTTTTTATAATACATTTTATGTAAGCACATTAAGAACATTTTTCACGGAAATTACTGACTTGTCCAATGCTGCTTTCTCTTCTTTTGTCAGTTCAAGTTCAATTACCTGCTCGATACCGTTTCCGCCAAGTATGGTCGGAACTCCCAAGTATATATTAGAATAGCCGTATTCTCCATCAAGATAAGCAACTGCAGGCAAGACTCTTCTTTGGTTTTTGATTATCGCTTCGCACATTTCGGCAAGTGATGCTGCCGGAGCGTAATAAGCGCTTCCATTTCCGAGCAGATTAACGATTTCAGCACCGCCGTTTCTTGTTCGGTCAATAATCTCATCCAAGCGATGCTTTGGTATCAATGTTTCCAGCGGAATACCACCAGCATAGGAATAACGGATTAAAGGAACCATATCATCTCCGTGGCCGCCAAGAACAAAGCCAGTAATATCCTTAACAGATAAATTCAATTCCATTGCTACAAAGCTTCTGAATCTTGCTGAATCCAGGACACCAGATTGTCCAATGACTCTATTTTTCGCAAAGCCTGACTCCTTGTACACCGTGTATGTCATTGCATCTACCGGGTTGGAAAGGACAATGATAATGCAATCCGGCGAGTACTTGACCACTTCATTTGTGACCGACTTCATAATACTTTGATTTGTTTGCACTAAATCATCTCTGCTCATCCCAGGCTTCCTTGCGATACCCGCCGTGATAACAACTATATCCGAACCTTCTGTATCCTTATAATCTGATGTTCCTTTAATATTTGCATCAAAGCCTTGTACTGGACTCGCCTCAAACATATCAAGCGCTTTTCCCTTTGTTGGATTTTCCATCTTCGGAATATCAAGCAGCACAATATCGCCAAGCTCCTTTTGAGCCAGCAGAAATGCAGTCGTAGCACCAGTAAATCCGCCGCCAATAATGGAAATCTTTTTGCGCAAACTCATACTAATTCCTCCTTTAAATCTTTTTTATGCAATAAAAGAGGGAAGAGGCCCCTCAACACTCTTCCCTCGAATAGACTAAGCCTTAACAGTCAAGGGCTTGATTTTAGCAGGTATTCTTTTGGAATACTTGGCAAATTCAAACGATGAGCTATTTTAGTCCATATTTTTAATTAATTCATCACCGAATTCAGAACATTTCACTTCAGTCGCTCCGTCCATTAAACGAGCGAAATCGTAAGTTACCACTTTAGAAGCGATAGTCTTTTCAACTGATGAAACAACTAACTGAGCTGCCTCATTCCAGCCTAAATGTTCAAGCAACAGTACACCTGAAAGTAGAACAGATGAAGGATTCACTTTATCTAATCCAGCATATTTTGGCGCAGTTCCATGTGTCGCTTCAAAGATAGCATGACCTGTTTCGTAGTTGATATTCGCTCCTGGAGCAATTCCAATTCCGCCTACTTGTGCTGCAAGCGCGTCAGAAATGTAGTCTCCATTCAAGTTCATTGTAGCAACTACATCGAACTCAGTTGGACGAGTCAGGATTTGCTGCAAGAAGATATCAGCAATGGAATCTTTTACGATGATCTTTCCAGCTGCTTCAGCTTCTGCCTGAGCTTTATTTGCTGCATCTGAGCCTTGCTCTTCTTTAATGCGGTCATATTGCGCCCAAGTGAACACTTTATCTCCGAATTCTTTCTCAGCTAGTTCATAGCCCCAGTTCTTAAAGGCACCTTCTGTAAATTTCATGATATTGCCTTTGTGTACAAGTGTTACAGACTTTCTGCCTTCTTTGATGGCATAGTTAATTGCAGCACGCACTAAACGGCTTGTGCCTTCTTCAGAAACCGGCTTGATTCCTAAACCGGAAGTTTCCGGGAATCTGATTTTGTTAACACCCATTTCATCTTGAAGGAATTTTAGTAGTTTAGCAGCACCTTCAGACCCTTTTTCATACTCGATTCCTGCATAGATATCTTCTGTATTTTCACGGAAGATAACCATGTCTGTATCTTGCGGTCTTTTAACAGGAGAAGGCACGCCTTCAAACCATCTAACAGGTCGCAAGCATACATAAAGGTCAAGCTCTTGACGAAGTGCTACGTTCAACGAACGAATTCCACCGCCGACAGGAGTTGTTAATGGACCTTTTATAGCAATCAAGTATTCTTGTATTTGTTCCAATGTTTCAGAAGGCAGCCATTCACCTGTTTCATTAAATGCCTTCTCTCCAGCCAACACTTCTTTCCAAACAATCTTACGATCACCGCTATATGCTTTTTCTACGGCAGCATCCAGCACTCTTGAAGCTGCAGCCCAGATGTCAGGACCGATTCCGTCACCTTCGATAAATGGTACGATTGGATTTGCTGGTACATTTAATACACCATCAACTACTGAAATTTTTTCACCTTTCATATGTATCCCTCCGTTAAAAAAGTATTTCCTGCAAAAGAAGCGTTACTCCTTTTGCAAGAATGGCTAAAGTAAGTTGCGCATATTGGCTTCGTCTAAGAAGGGCGCTCGGCACGTATGCCGCTTAATCGCACATTCCCCGCTTTAGGAGACTCCTGACTTTGCTTGTTCTATGCTGCAATAAGTATATCATAGACGCGTAAATTTAGCGTTCATGAACTGGAATGTAAACAGCTCTTTCAGGTCCTGTATAATCAGCTCTTGGCCTGATCAAGCGGTTATTTTCGTATTGCTCTAAAATATGGGCAAGCCATCCGGAAACCCTGCTCACAGCAAAAATCGGCGTGAACAAATCATGATCTATTTCCAGGCTGTGATAGACAGACGCAGAAAAGAAATCTACATTAGGAACAAGGCCTTTCTTTTCCTTCAGCAGTTCTTCAATCCTTAAGCTCATTTCAAACAGCTCTGATTGACCCGTCAATTCTGTCAGCTTCCTTGCCATTTCCTTCAAGTGCTTAGCACGCGGATCACCTTTACGGTAAACGCGGTGACCGAAGCCCATGATTTTTTCCTTCTTATCCATTTTGTCAAAAATATAAGCATCAACATTATCAACACTGCCGATTTCTGTCAGCATCTTCATGACTGCTTCGTTAGCACCGCCGTGGAGCGGTCCCTTCAATGCACCAATTGCAGATGTGATACCTGAATATACATCAGACAATGTTGCCACACAAACCCGTGCTGTAAACGTAGAAGCATTCAGCTCATGGTCTGCATGCAGCACTAATGCTTTATTAAATGCCTCTACCGCAATGCTCTCAGGCTCTTCTCCTGTCAGCATATATAAAAAATTTGCTGCAAAGTTCAAATCTTTTCTCGGTGCAATCGGATCAAGCCCTTTTCTTAATCTTGAGAAGGCTGTAACGATAGTAGGGATTTTGGCTTGTAATCTCAATGCTTTTTGATAGTTTGTGCTTTCATCCATAAAGTCAGCATCCTTATCGTAAACACCCAGAAGGGATACTGCTGAACGGAGTACAGCCATTGGGTGCACATTTGCAAGCGGCAACAGCCTAAGCTGTTCAAGCAGCGGCGCAGGCAGCTCTGCATTATCAGCTAACTCTTGCTTTAAATCATCCAATTCTGCTTCTGTCGGCAATCTTCTGTTCCACAGTAAAAAAACTACTTCTTCAAAACTGGAGTTTTCCGCCAAAACATCAATGTCATAACCAACATACGATAATGAATCATCAATGATAGAGCTGATAGAAGAAGTGGTTGCAATTATTCCTTCTAGACCTCTTGTTACTGCCATAAACTATCTCTCCTTTTCTCCTTACTTCTCTCCAATACATCGCAAAATATAAGTCCCCATATTATTCATGAATGTAGTTACGTATATAATTACAGATTTCTTTAATGAATCTTGCCTCTACATTGAATTTTTAGATTATTCAGACTAAAATTTGATTAAGACTTGTTTGGAGCCATTTAATAAAAAATTAGGTAGCAGCTGAAAAACAGCCTCTAAAAAAAGTTCACTATTTTGTTAGATTAACTGATTATGTACCTAAAAATCAATAAAAATTGTTTTGCGGATTGATAAAACCAGATTTTGAGGGGCCTTTTTCTAACATTTCCACCATAGTATCATTTCTCTTTTCTGTTAAAATAAGACATTGTAAATGCTTACATTTTTCGTCAAAAAAATAAGGAATACCATCTTTATAATACGGGTGTTCCGTAACTACATTTTTATTATACCTAAAAATTCTCCAAATGTCTCATATTTTACACCTATAAACTATCAATATAGTAAAAAATATTACATACTTACCATGCCTTTAGTAAAATATATTCTTTTCACACCGCTAATATTCCGGATTTTTTAGCACGGCATTGGAGACAAGTTGTGACATATAAATTATTTTTCTGCTAAAACAGTAAGTAAAAAAAAGGAAGCACAGCTGCTTTCATCTGTGCCCCCTCACCACTATCTTCCGACAGCTGCTCCATCACTTCTCGGGTCAACACCGCCATAGAAAAACCCTTGCTCATCAATGAGAATTGCGTTCGCATGACCCATAATCCCAGCATAGTCATCAACTCTATTCACTGAATGGCCTAGCTTTTGCAGCTTTTCCAAAACGTCATTTGCCACCCGACCTTCGATTTTCAATTCTTGGGTTTTTTCTCCCCAAGTTCTGCCCCATACAAATCTTGGACCGCTGATTGCAGCTTGTGGGTCCATCCCGTAGTCAAGCATTCTAGTGATCATCACCGTTTGTGTTTGCGGCTGTCCTTCACCGCCTTGTGTGCCGTATAGTACATATGGCTTATCTTCTTTAAAAGCCATCGCCGGCATCAACGTATGAAAAGTCCTTTTATTTGGTTCTAATGCATTAATATGGTCTGCATCAAGGGAAAAGAAGGAGCCTCTGTTTTGCATCGTAATTCCTGTATCTCCGGCAATAATTCCTGATCCAAACTCGAAATATAAGCTTTGAATAAAGGAAACTGCATTGCCGTCTTCGTCCACAACTGCAGCATGCGCAGTATCACTGCCGACAGGCTGTGTCGGCAAATCACATGTATGGTCAAATGATATGGAGGCAGCCAATTCCTTTGCATATTCTTTGCTTAATAATTTTTCTAACGGTATATTATGCCACACAGGATCTGTTAAGTGATTGTTCCGATCCTGGAAGCTTTTTTTCACAGCCTCCACTAATAGATGGTAATATTCGTATGATTCATGTGGGATTGCTGATAAATCGAAATTTTCCAAAATATTAAGTATCATCAGACCAACAAATCCTTGCGAGTTAGGTGGTACTTGGAATATGGTATAGTCCCGATATGTGGACGAAAGAGGTTCAGTCCATTCACCTTGATGTGCAGCAAAATCCTGTTCTGTCAGCAAACCGCCCTTTTTTTGGATACTGGAAATAATTCTCTTTGCTAAATCTCCTTTATAAAAATCATCTCTTCCTTTATCCGCCAAGCTTTGAAGTGTACACCCAAGATTTTTCTGCACAAACTTGCTGAATGTATTGGGCACTTTTCCCTCAGGCAAAAATACTTTTGCCATGTCTTTATCTGACTGTAACAGTTCGATACTCTTTACCGTATTTTCATATTGGTCATTGGAAACAGGGAATCCATTTTCGGCATATTCAATAGCAGGTGCAAGCACTTCCTTGAGTGACATCCTTCCATATTCCCTTAGGACTGCATCCCAGCTGTCTACCATCCCTGGCACTGTAATAACACTTTCTATTCCGCGAAAAGGAATCGCCTCTTTGCCTTTATATTTGTCTCTCGTTACTTTTGAACCGGAACGGCCACTGCCGTTGTAGGAGCGGACCTTCTTTTTTTCTGCATGATAAGCAAGCCAAAAGGAATCACCGCCAAGACCTGTCATATGAGGATAAACAACTGCAAGGCAAGCACTCACTGCAACAGCAGCATCAAATACGTTCCCTCCTTGTTGTAAAATCCTTTCACCAGCCTGTGAAGCTAAATAATGGGGGCTGACCACCATCGATTTTGTGCCGACAATTACTTTCTTCAAATCAGCTTCTCCTCCCTTTTCAAAGTGGCGATTGATTCAATCGAATTAACATCCGCTTGTTTTTTATCTGTCGTGAACAAAAATAATACTGCACCGATAATTAGCAGCCCCCCTGATAAATAGAAGCCAAATTCAAGACTTCCTGTCTTATCTGCAAAATAGCCTGTTATATATGGTGCAAAAATAGAGGAAAGCATACCGCTGAAGTTGAAAAACCCATAAACTCTCGAATACATGGACTGTGGCGTAATATCTGCCATATAAGAAATCAATACTGGGTCTAGCGCTAATTTCCCAAGCAAACCGTACAGGCATAAACCAACGATTAAGAAGGAGTAATTTTCTGTGTAAGGAATGACAAACTGACAGATTGCCCCTGCCAGGGAAAGCCCGATAATAAGCGGTTTTCTGCTTTTAATTCGATCAGATAAATAACCAAAAAGAATTGCTCCAGGAATGGAGGCCCACGGTACTAAGGAGGAAATAATGCCTGTTTGCGAAGCCTCTATATCTCTTGCTGTCTGCAAATAGTAAGGAAGCCATGTCAGCATTCCGAAAAAGCCATATAAGGAACAGAAAATCAACACATAAACGAATATATGGTTTTTTGTAAAAATGCTTTTTAATTCTACTTTTTCTGCTCCTTGAACAGCCTGTTTTTTCTCTTTATGTGAGTTATCGCGGACAAAAATACCAATTAAGATACCGACGATTATCGTTGGGATGGCAAAGACATAAAAGGGAAACTGCCACCCTTTATTTAAAGTATAGGTAAAGTAGCTTGATGACATAAATCCAAGTGAGATACCAAAGGCCATGCCGCTGTTTATAATCGCAGAAACGAGGCCGCGGTACTTCTTCGGAGTAATGGTGGAGGAGATGCCGTATTGCGAGCCATAATAGGTGCCCTCACCTAATCCAGTAAGTGCGCGCATCAGTAGAAATATCCCAAATGTTGTAGATGCACCACTCAAATATGTTCCGATACCAAAAACGATAAAGCCGATCACTAACACTTTGACACGGCCGAACTTATCTGCCAAAAACCCTGTAGGAATTTGCATGAAGGCATATGCAGCAAAAAAGACGGTCGCCATTAATCCTAACTGCGTTTGATTTAAACTCCATTCCTCGCCGATACTGCCCATGACAGGTGATAAGATATTTCTGTCAGCATACATAAATACCCAGCCTAAAAAGAATAAAAAGATAGTGAGTACAGGACGTGTTTTTTTCATGTAATTGTCTCCTTTTACTAAAATGTTGACACAATCGTACCATGATAAAAACAAAAGGAAATGAATTCTGTCAGATAATCTGACAGTGTTTTTTCGTTTTGAAAATAATTATCTTTAAATAATTTCATTATGTATAAATTAAAAACTTAAAATTTACTATTCGAAAGTTGGCAGCATTTACATGAAAGGATTTCTTACAATATGTAGAGGAGATACAAAAGTGAGAGGAGATGAAACAAAAGAACAATAAAGGGAACCTCAGAACGTGTTCCCTCGCCTATTTCGCTATTTAAACCACTCCATAGCCCTCATCGCCATGTATGCAATCCCTGCTCCTATTAACGGACCAACAGCAACCCCTTTAAACAAGGAAACAGCTAAAATGGTTCCTAATACAAGTGCAGTAGTGATTTGGGGATCTGATGACAGCAAGTTAACCCCGCCTTTGGCAAGCAGTGCGACTGCAATTCCAGATAAGAGGGCAATCCATGCAAAAGGAGATTTAAAAGCGGCAGAAAGATCTCGGAAACCGATTTCACCAGTTGCGATGGGTGCCAGTACAGCTATTGTAATAATGGTAACCCCCCAATTAATCCCCTTTGACTGGATGAAAGAGAAGGATTTTGCATCAAGGCCGATCACCTTTAAAATCAATAATGCTCCGACTGCGAACAGCAGAGATGTGTTTTTGGCAATAAGGGCGATAATGACAAGCAAATATAAAAATAGGTATGATTGACTAAACATATTATGTACTCCTTTCTAAAGCTAAATTACCATTTATTGACCCATCCTTTTCCTTTCCTCTATAATCAATGATATAAGCATAGATGAGCCGTTAACAGATTATACTTTATGGCTGCATTGTTTAAGTTTACATATGAAATGATAACATTTCGGAAAGACTGCTATGTATTTTCCAAAGAATGGAGGACGTCTATTGAACCTGACTTTGATTCACCGTTCACTTCGTCTGCTGTTTGTAATTGCAGTGACGGTACTAGTATTTGTTGGTTTTTTTTATTTATCAAAAATAACCTATCCCTTTATTATCGGTTTTTTGATTGCGTTCCTGATGAATCCACTTGTAAACTTCCTGCAATTTAAGTGTAGATTACCTAGGTCCTTTGCCGTAGTTTTAAGTATTATTATCATTTTATCTGTGTTTGCAGGCCTTATTACACTGTTAATCGCAGAAATTGTCACAGGTGCTGCCTATCTTGCTAATGTCGTACCACAGCATATTAATACACTGATTGAATACATAGAGAACTTTTTTACCGCCCAAATTATCCCGCTTTACAATCAGCTTGCAAGCACATTTAACAGCTTAGGTACTAACCAGCAGGATACCATTATTTCCAATATCAAAAATGTTGGAGAGCAAATCGGGACAAGTGTGGGAGCGTTTATCCAATCGTTTTTCCAAAACATCCCGATTATCTTGTCTTGGTTTCCCAATGCTGCTACTGTGATTATTTTCTCTTTATTGGCCACCTTCTTTATCAGCAAAGACTGGAATCGCCTCATACGAAAACTTTCAAAATTGCTTCCTCCGCGTTTGAGCAGAAGCGGAAAATCCGTGTTTGTCGATTTAAAGAGAGCATTGCTTGGTTTTTTGAAGGCTCAGCTTACATTAGTATCTATCACAACAGTCATCATTTTAATCGGCTTAATCATTCTTAGAGTCGATTACGCAATCACTATTGCCTTAGTAACTGGGATTGTTGATATTATCCCTTATTTAGGCACTGGGCTAGTCTTTGTTCCATGGATTATATACGAAATGATTGCCGGACAAATGCCTTTAGCTGTCGGACTGACAGTATTGTATATAGTAGTTCTTGTGCAAAGACAAATCATGGAACCAAAAATCCTTTCTTCTAGCATCGGTGTTGATCCTCTTGCAACATTAATTGCCTTATTTGTCGGCTTTAAGCTGATCGGTTTTTTAGGATTAATCATCGGTCCAGTCACACTTGTCATTATTAGCACATTGAATAAAGCTGGAGTTTTCGCTGATTTATGGAGCTTCATAAAAGGAGACGAAAAAAAGATATAACAAGCAAACAAGCGGCCTGGAATAAATCCTGGCCGCTTGTTTTTTCCTACATTCATTGTTGAATGATAATCCTGTTCTTTTGCAGCAGTTTTTTCTGCATGTAGTTAAGCAGCAGCTTCTTGCAAAGCTTCCTCGTCGGTGGAAGCAACAGTAAAGCACCTGCAATATCAGACAGAAAGCCTGGCAGCAGCATAAGTATTCCTCCGAGAAGTACACAAAAACCGTTCAATATGGCATCGCCTGGAAGTCTTCCTGAATTTAATTGCTCTTGAACATTTTTTATGGCTTTTACGCCTTCCTTTTTAAGAATAAAAGCTCCCAGCGCACTGGTTACCACCACTAACAGCAAAGTCTCCGGTATGCCGATAAACCGTCCTGACAGCAGAAATGCAGCCAGTTCGACAAGCGGAAGAAACAATAATGCGATAAAAAGATTGCGCAAAATGATGCTCCTCCTTCAAAACCACTTTTCTCTATTATAGCTTTTTCTGCTTGATTAGAAAAATATTTAGTGAATGCATATTCTTCCAAACAAAACAAAACGCCAAGGGTAAAGAACCATTGGCGTTTTTATTATTAACTATTACAGCACACTTGCATGTCCGCTGTAGATTGTTCCAATACGGGAATCAACTGTAATTTCTTGTCCATCTTCGAAGATGCTAGTTGCATTTTCAACACCTACGATTACTGGGATACCAAGATTTAGTCCAACTACAGCAGCATGGCTTGTTAATCCGCCCTCTTCTGTAATCAAAGCACTGCATTTTTCCAAAGCTGGAACCATGTCACGATCTGTTCCTGTAGTTACTAAAACAGAACCTTGCTTCACTTTATCAAGTGCATCCTTCGCATTGTTAGCAACGATAACTTTACCGTAAGCTGTTTTGCGGCCGATACCTTGACCTTTTGCTAAAACGTCTCCAACAACATGAATTTTCATGATGTTTGTAGTTCCTGTTTCCCCAACTGGCAGACCAGCTGTAATAACAACCGTGTCACCGTGTGTCACGATAGAGCTGTTAACACTCTCTTGTACTGCTACATCTAGCATTTCATCAGTAGACTCTGATCTTGTGCTTAGACGTGGATAAACACCCCAAACTAGAGCAAGCTGTCTTAAAATATGCGCATCATATGTCACAGCAACAATTGGAGCTTCCGGACGGAATTTAGAAATCATTCTTGCCGTTTGTCCACTTGCAGTTGGTGTGATTACTGCTTTAACATCAAGATTCAAAGCAGTGTGAGCAACAGATTGTCCAATTGAATCAGTGATGTTGTGCTCAATCTCTCTGCTGCGTTTTGAAAGGATCTCTTTATGGTTAAGAGCTGTTTCTGCTCTTGACGCGATATTATGCATTGTTTGAACAGCTTCAACAGGGTATGTTCCAGCAGCTGTTTCTCCAGAAAGCATGATAGCATCTGTACCGTCAAAAATCGCATTTGCTACATCACTTGCTTCCGCTCTTGTTGGACGCGGATTGCGCTGCATGCTGTCAAGCATTTGCGTAGCAGTAATAACCGGCTTACCTAAGATATTACATTTTTTAATCAATAATTTTTGAACCAATGGAACTTCCTCTGCAGGTATTTCCACACCTAAGTCACCGCGTGCTACCATTAAGCCGTCGGAAACTTCCAAGATTTCATCGATGTTATCGACACCTTCTTGGTTTTCGATTTTAGGAATGATATGAACATGAGAAGCGTTATTGTCTTTTAACAACTGCTTAATTTCAAGTACGTCAGATGCACGGCGAACAAATGAAGCTGCGATGAAGTCAATGCCTTGCTCCACTCCGAATAGAATGTCGTTAGCATCTTTTTCTGTGATTCCTGGAAGCTTAACAGAAACGCCAGGCACGTTAACACCTTTTTTGTTTTTCAATGTGCCTGTATTGAGGATTTTTGTATGTATTTCTCCTGCTGCTTTATCAATGCTTGTTACTTCAAGTCCAATTAAGCCATCATCCAAAAGGATTTTGCTTCCTGCTTCGACATCATCGATAAGTCCTTCGTATGTAATGGAGAATTTTTCTGTAGTACCTTCTACTTCTTTCATAGAAACAATGATGTTGTTTCCAGCTACAAGCTCAATAGCACCGTCTTTCATATTATTCGTACGAATTTCCGGGCCTTTTGTATCAAGAAGAATCGCGATGTTTTTACCAGTAACTTCAGATGCTTCACGGATGTTTTTAATACGAGCTCCATGCTCATCAAAATCACCATGAGAGAAGTTTAAACGTGCAACGTTCATACCTGCTTCCATAAGTTGTGTCAGCTTTTCAACACTTTCACTAGCAGGACCGATTGTACATACTATTTTTGTCTTACGCATTATTATTGCCTCCAATTTAAATATTTTTTATTCATGGCAGAGACTCCAAGTAGAAATAATTCTAATTCGAGTCTCCTGTTCTATCATTAGATGGACAATTCTTTTGATAGGCGATATAAGTTCTTGTCGATTGTATGTTTGCGTGATAATGCTTCAATTATATCATAATCTACCAATTGGTTCTTTTCGATACCAACTGCTCGTCCGCCTTTTCCTTCTACAAGAAGCTCGACTGCGTATGCGCCAAGTCTGCTTGCAAGCACACGGTCTGCTGCAGTTGGAGAACCTCCGCGCTGCATATGACCCAATACAGAGACGCGAGTGTCAAACCCAGTGTGCTCTTCAATTTGTCTGCCGATTTCGACACCTGAGCTTACACCTTCAGCAACAATGATAATGCTGTGTTTTTTGCCGCGTTCACTACCTTTTTTCAGACGGTCAACCACTTCTTCAATATGGAAGCCTTCTTCTGGAATAAGGATTGTTTCAGCTCCGCCAGCAAGACCTGCCCAAAGTGCAATGTCTCCAGCGTTTCTTCCCATAACTTCGACAATAAATGTACGCTCATGGGATGTTGCTGTATCGCGGATTTTGTCAATCGCATCAATAACAGTGTTCAAAGCTGTATCAAATCCGATAGTCAGCTCTGTTCCTGGAATATCGTTGTCGATTGTTCCTGGCACGCCGACACATGGATACCCTTGTTCTGTAAGCGCCTTCGCACCCATGTAGGACCCGTCTCCACCGATAACTACAAGACCATCAATACCGTGCTTTTTAAGCTGCTCAATACCTTTTTGTTGACCTTCTTTTGTTTTAAACTCTTCACAACGAGCAGAAAATAAGAATGTTCCGCCGCGGTGAATGATGTCTCCAACAGAACCAACTTCTAGTTTCTTGAAGTTTCCATTGATTAGACCTGCATATCCGCCAATTACTCCGTATACTTCCACGTTATGGAAAATAGCTTTACGCACAACTGCTCTTACTGCTGCATTCATTCCTGGCGCATCTCCGCCGCTAGTTAGTACCCCAATTCTTTTAACCATTACAATCACCTCATACAATTTAATCCACTGCTATGTAGATAAAAACATACATATACTAAATTATATAACATCTTTCTGCAATATCTGTCACAAATATTACACATAAAAAGATAATATTCCCTAAAAAATAGTAATTCCCAAGGCTTTCTTTTCCTTATTATGATAATTTAGCGTTCATTTAATTACATTTGACTATAACAATTCTAACATATCATGAAGGCTCATCTATCTCAACTTTATCTAAAAAAAAAATTAAAGACGGAATTGTCAGCAAAATCTTATTTGCTCCCTCTTTTATCTTTTCCCGAATAAGAAAGCTTAAACCCTCTAGCATGCTATTTAAGAATCTTTGATGATTCCTTTTTTGCCGACATCTGCATTTTCTCATTTTCCGATGATAATTGCTATATTTTCATTCAATATTTTTATATTAAGATTTGCACAAAAAAAAATAAAGCTTAAACAAGAAGCTTATGCTTCCCATTTAAGCTCTTTACGTTAGAATCACTCAGAGATATGTTCTCCGATGCTTTTGAATTTATTGTAACGGTGTTCAACAAGCTCACCTTCTGTCATTGCCCTCAATTCCTTAAGGGATGCAAACAACACCTGTTCAATCTCACCAGCTTGTGCTTCGACATCGTGATGTGCTCCGCCTCTTACCTCTGGAATGATCGTATCAACAATACCCAGCTCCTTCAAATCAGGTGCCGTGATTTTCATCTTTTCTGCAGCTTGCTTTGCCAGATTAGAGTCTTTCCATAGGATGCTTGCTGCACCTTCAGGAGAAATAACGGAATACGTGGAGTTCTCAAGCATATGCATATGGTTACCAACACCTAATGCCAGCGCTCCGCCACTTCCTCCTTCTCCAATTACGATGCAGATAACAGGCACTTTTAAAGAAGCCATCTCAAATAAATTTTTCGCAATAGCTTCACTTTGCCCGCGTTCTTCTGCCGCTTTTCCAGGATAAGCCCCTTTTGTATCAATAAAGCAAACAATCGGCCGTCTAAACTTATCTGCCTGTTTCATTAATCTCAATGCTTTTCTGTATCCCTCAGGATGAGGCATACCAAAGTTTCTGCGGATATTTTCCTTTGTATCCTTCCCTCTTTGGTGGCCTATAACTGTTATCGGAAGACCTTTAAATTTAGCAATACCGGCAACTATTGCTGCATCATCACCAAATGTTCTGTCACCATGCAGCTCGATAAAATCGGTGAAAAGATATGGAATATAGTCAAGAGTTGTCGGTCTGCTTGGGTGTCTTGCAATCTGCACCCTGTCCCAAGGCTTCATGTTCTCATATATATCCTTTTCCAATTTCTCCAATCGTTTTTCCAGTTTTTCAATTTCAGTAGAAAGATCAACATTTGCTTTTTTCGAGAAATCTTCAAGTTCTTTAATCTTGTTTTTCAGTTCAACGACTGGCTTGTCAAATTCTAGTTCTACCATTCTGAATCACCGCCCGCTTGATGCATTTCTAATACTAAATGGAGTTTTTCTTTCATTTCCAGTCTCGGTATAACGGCATCGAGCTGACCATGCTTTAATAAAAACTCAGATGTTTGGAAGTCTTCCGGCAGCTTTTCGCCTATCGTCTGTTCGATAATTCTTCTACCTGCGAATCCGATCAGGGCGCCTGGCTCAGCAAAGTTATAGTCTCCTAACGAAGCAAAACTTGCAGACACTCCACCTGTTGTTGGATGTGTCATCACCGTAATGTACAACCCGCCATTGTCGCTGAATTTCTTCAATGCTGTACTTGTTTTAGCCATTTGCATTAAACTGAGGACACCTTCCTGCATCCTTGCACCGCCTGATGCTGTGAAAATGATGAATGGCACAGAAAGTTCATCTGCTTTTTCTATTGCCAAAGTGATTTTCTCTCCGACAACCGATCCCATGCTTCCCATTCTAAAGGAAGAATCCATGACAGCGACTACTACTTGAAGACCATTTATTTCACCAGTGCCCGTTACAACCGCTTCATTCATATGCGTTTTTTTCTGATCGCCTGCGATTTTTTCCTCGTAGCCTGGGAAATTTAATGGATTGCCTGTTTTCATTTCCTTGTTCATCTCTGTGAACGTGCCTTCATCAAGCAAGCTGTCGAGCCTCTCATAGCCTGTCATTGGCAAGTGGAAGCCACAGTTCAGGCAAACCTTGAGGTTCTTTTGCAATTCCTTTGTATACATGATTTTTTTGCAATTGCTGCATTTTGTCATGACACCTTCTGGAACATCATGTTTAGATGATTCTGAAGGGATGGTTGCATATTTCTTTTTTTTCGATTTCGAAAATATTTCCTTTATCATCAATGTGGAAGCCTCCCCATTTTTTTGCATTTTGCGCTTTATCTAAGACCATATTTTTAATCTTAGCAGCACATTATAGAAAAAAAAGCATACTGATACTTGCCTGACTGGCATTTTTAAAAAGTATCTAAAAATCAGGATAATAAATAAAATAATAGCTAATTTTCTTTAAAGTTGCTTTTTTTCCCTATAGTTCATGATCAGTTCTAGTTCATTTTTGCTTTTTATATTATTTAATAGCAGCAAATAGTCTTCTTTTGTCCAGTAGACATTGGAAAACCCTAAAGAATAATAATAATCCTTTAGAATAGTCCATAAACGAAACAGCAAATAGTTGTCGGCTATATGGACAATCTTGAAAAAGAAATCACTCTCACTGACCTTTTCAGACTCAACCCATTCTGTGATTTCGGCCAGCTCTTTCTCTGTCATTTTTTCCATTGCAATTTGCAAACAATTCAATTGTATAAAGTTCTTTGTTTCTAATACATCCAATTTAGCCTTTTCATCACGCAGTATAAATGTGCTGATTAACTGTACAAGACGATGTCCTTGAAAATCCCGAAGAAAAGTGCCTTCGCCTTTTTTCGTCTCAATAAGCCCTAAAAGCTCTAAAGCCCTCAGCGCCTCTCTTACAGACGACCTTCCTGCATTTAGCCTTTCGGAAAGGGTACGTTCAGAGGGAAGCCTGTCTCCAGGTTTTAAGCCATCCTGCTCAATCATGTCCCTTAATTGATTGACTATGTCCAAATAAAGCTTGGAGCTGTTAGAAGAAGACTCGTTCACCGTTCATCATCACCTGCTTCTTGTTAGCATGTCCTTAAAACTTCTGGTCATCTTTCCTTTTCCCGCCATAAAAACTTCCTGTTTCTGTAAGAAAACTCGCGAACTTAGTGGTCAGACCAGTTGACTTATTAAACAATATAACAAGATTGCAGAGTTGTAAAGTTAATCAGACAAGATTACGTGATTTGTACCAAGCAATTCTTCAAGCCTTTGAAGGCATTCCTTTACAGGATCGATGAAGAAATCTTCATTCAGCTGAATTGTCTTTCCAGATTGCACATAGTGGATAATAACAGGGGTAGCCCCTTTATAATTGTTAATGATGTCCAATAGTCTTCCTTTTATTTCATCTGTTTCATTTTCCTGGACAATCTTAATAAATAATTTATGTTTGTTTGCTTTCTGTGATTGGACGATTTCCAAAACATTTGCAGCATCTTGGATAACAAATTGTTTGTTTCCGTTCCGTTCATCAACTTTCCCTTCCATAAATACAATTTTTTCCGTTTGAATCAAGTTTTGCAGTTTTTTATAAGCTGCCGGAAAAGCGACTGCCTCCATTTCCCCGCTCTGGTCACTTATGGAAAGGAACGCCATCGGTTCCCCTTTTTTTGTTCGGATTGCTTTCCAGTCCGTTATATATACTATAGTCCTGTATTTTCCGCCTGGAGCCATCTCACCTAAATGATTAGAGCGAAGCAATTGCTTGTATTGCTCATATATGGAAACTGGGTGATTAGATAGATAGAGTCCGAGAACCTTTTTCTCTAATGAAAGCTTATCCTCTGCGTTCATCGGATCTACTTGGACATATTTCGGCTTAAAGAAGAAGCCTTCTTCACCGAACAGATCATCTTGTTCCATGCCATCTGGATGAACAAGTTGAGCATGCTGAATTGCTACATCAATGGTCGCAAGCAATGTTGCCCTGTCCTCTCCAAATTCGTCAAAGCAGCCTGCGTATATAAAGGCTTCTATGATTTTTCTGTTTACTATCTTTGGAGAGGTTCGCAAACAGAAATCAAAAAGATCCTCAAATCTTTTTTGCCTTCTCGCACGGAACACTTCTTTCAAGACAGCTGCTCCGACCCCTTTAACAGCCGCTAAGCTGTATAAAATCTCACTGCCTTCGACCATAAAGGCGAAATGACTCTTATTAATAGAAGGAGGCAAAACCTTAATACCCATTTGCTTTGATTCCTGGATATACTGCATAATTTTCCCTTCATTTCCGACTGCTGACGTCAGAAGAGATGACATGAAAAACAGCGGATAGTTCGCCTTTAAGTAGGCAAGCTGGTAGGCAATCATACTGTATGCTACTGCGTGACTCCTATTAAACCCGTAATCTGCAAATCGGACAATCAGTTCATAAATTTCATCTGCGGCCTTTTGTGTATATCCCTTTGCCAACGCACCATTTACAAAATGAACCCGTTCTGACGCTAGCACATCCCGCTGCTTTTTGCTCACTGCTCTGCGAAGCAAATCTGCTTCGCCTAGAGTAAAACCTGCCATTTTAGAAGCAATTTGCATAATCTGCTCTTGGTAAACAATTACCCCGTATGTTTTCTCTAAGATTACCTGCAAATCAGGGTGGTAATAATCAATTTCTTCTTTGCCGTGCTTCCTGTTAATATATAACGGGATGTTCTCCATTGGACCGGGACGGTAAAGGGCATTAACAGCTACTATGTCTTCAAACTCTGTTGGTTTTAGCTTTTTCAAGACATTTCTCATTCCGTCAGATTCCAACTGAAATATTCCTGTTGTTTCTCCTTGGCTCAAGAGTTCAAACACTGCTGAATCATCTAAAGGAATTTCTTTAATTGCGATTCTTCTATGTGTTTGGCGCTGAATGGTTTCCATGATAGATTGCAGCAAGGATAAATTCCTTAACCCGAGAAAATCCATCTTTAATAATCCCAGTTCCTCCAAATGCTCCATGCTGTACTGTGTTAAATAAACCTCTTCATTGCCTCCTTGAATCGGGACAATCTGTACAAGGGGCTCCTCGCTTAACACTACCCCAGCAGCATGTGTAGACGCATGTCGCGGCAGCCCTTCTATTTTGCAAGCTGTTTCAAAGATTTGTTTATTTTTCGGAGATTCCGCAATAAATGCTTGAAGCTGCTTTGATTCCCGCAGGGACTGCTCCAATGTGATTCCAAGCTTCGAGGGCACTGATTTTGAAAGCTGCTCCAACTCTTTCATCGATAACCCAAAAACCCTGCCAACATCTCTTAAGGCAGCTTTTGCTGCAAGTGTCCCAAATGTAATAATTTGTGCTACATGCAGCTCCCCATATTTGTTTTTAACATATTCAATAACCTGTTCCCGCTTGTCATCCGGGAAATCAATATCGATATCTGGCATCGTAATCCGTTCAGGATTCAAGAAGCGCTCAAACAGCAAGTCATATTTTATCGGATCAACGTCTGTAATGAACAACACATATGCAACCATCGAGCCTGCAGCAGAACCCCTTCCAGGACCTGTTAGGATTTCGTTGTCTCTTGCATATTTCATAAAGTCCCAGACAATCAGAAAGTAATCGCTGTAGCCCATCCGGTTGATTACATCCAGTTCATAACGAAGGCGTTCCATATGTATTTTCGAAGGATTTGTATATCTAGCTTTCAGCCCTTGCTCGCATAAGTCCAGTAAATACCCGTCGGCTGTTTGTCCGGCTAAAAGAGGGTATTTTGGCAATGCAGCGACCTTCTCTCCAAGCTGGAATTCACATGCTGAAGCAACCGCCCAAGTATTCTCCAACGCCTCCGGCTCCTCGCTGAACAGCTCTACCATCTCCTGCTTGCTTTTCAAATAACGCTCTTCAGATTCCCATTCATCCTCTACTACCTCAGCTAAGGTGATGCCATGTTTAATTGCATTCAAACAGCTTTGCGCAAAACGGTCTCCCTTGCTTGTATACTTGACATCATTTACAGCAATCAGTTTTGTTGCTGAAGACTCTGCTAATTCTTTTAGCTTTTTATTCAAGGCTGTCTCTGCTTCTATCCCGTGCTTTTGTAGCGATAAATAAAAATGACCGGGAGCGAGTATGCTCTTAAATAAAGCCACTGTTTCTTTAGCGTGCTCTAGGTCTTCTGCCAGCAGAGACTGCTCTATTTCACCACTATGTCCTGGAGTAAACGCAAACAGCCCGTCAGCATAATGCTTTAGCCATCTGATTGGAATGCCTTGTTTGTTTTTAGTCTGGATGGCACTTGATAATTTCAACAGGTTTTGGAAGCCTTCCCCGTTTTTTGCCAGCAGCACTAGAGGGAAGGCCGTATCTGTGTGCTTTTCACTGATAATATCGACAGTTAAACCGATAATAGGTTTAATATTCTGCTTGATACATTCCTTATAAAAAGCTGCCGTCCCATACATAACATTGCGATCGGTCAAGGCAAGCGCACTGAATCCCCTTTCCTTCGCAGCGGAAACAAGCTGTTTAACGGACGCTGTACTCGACAGCAAGCTGTACGCGCTTGATACTTGCAGATGAACAAAAGACATATAATCACCACTCTTTTACAAAAACTTTCTACTATTATTCTTTATCGCCACAATCATTTAATTGTTCGACTATGGCAACTAATTATCCTTTTATTATAGTTCTATTGCATAAAAAAAGAAAATATGTTCTTACTTTTTCATTGTCTATACGAATTCCTTATAGCAAAGCCTAATTCATTTTAATATGGAAGTTTTTTCGTGTTTCCAAACTCCAACAATCATAATTCCCCCAGTTTGTCCATATGTATGATTAAGAGAATAATAGGGACTGTGAGGTTGACAAGATGAACCAAGAACCATTTTTCCCGGCATTTATAGAAAGCTATTTTATTGCCCTTGGTGTTGTGCTCGGAGGTGCCCTGTTAGGCGGTTTAGCCGCATTTATGACAGGCAAGCCTCTCTTGACAGAAATAACGAAATTGTCGGATATGATTAGGATTTGGGCGATTGTTACAGCTATAGGCGGCACTTTCGATGCAATCAATACAATTGAAAAGGGTATTTATGACGCCGGAACGAAAGATCTTTTCAAACAGATACTATTGATTGTTTCTGCATTCGGCGGGGCCCATACTGGTGCAACGATCTTACGATGGATAACACAGGAGTATATTTAACATGAGGATACCACCGTTTTATAAAAATGTTTCCCTTCAGCGTTTTTTTGCTGGAATGGTGATAGGAGGCTTTATAAGCTGGTGTGTCTTTCTGTTTATGTTTGGTGTTTGGCAAGAAAGGTACAGCACTGAAATAAAAAATCAAAAAAGCACGATTGCAGACTTAGAAAAAGATAAGGAAATATGGCAGCAGGAGTTTTCCGAGCTGAATAAAAAAGCGGAGGAAAAACTGACAATACAAGGAATAGTCGTGAAAATAAACAGCAAAGACAAGGAAAAATACGATATCAAACCATTTAATGCTTTAGAAATGGAAGATGCTATTAAGGAAGATCTGCGGACAATTGTGGCTAAAGATATGGAGCTTGTATATAAAAGCCGGGCCCTGCTCAAGAAATCTATCGAAAATAAAGTGGTCGAATCAGATCAAAAGCGCTACAGATTCAAAGTCTCTGAGCTTATCATTTATACGACTGTATATGTAGAGCTGAGTGTAACCTTTGCCGATTAGCAGTATGATAAAAAACCCAAGAAATAATTCTTGGGTTTTTATTTTTTATTTACAAAGCTCATCTAAATCACGGATAACGTCTTGTGCAACATCCCAGCTAAATATACTCGCTCCAGATGCGAGGGGATGACCGCCCCCATTGTACTTTTTCGCAAGGACATTAATAATAGGACCTTTAGAGCGGAATCTGACCCTGATTTGATCGTCTTCTTCAATAAAGAACACCCATGCTGTAATACCCTTTACGCTTCCCAGTTCGCCGACAAGTAACGAAGCTTGCGAAGGAACAGCCTCAAAACGGCTTAATACCTCCTTATCAAGCTTCATATATGCTGCTCCGCTTGGAAGCATCGTAAAATTCTGCAGCACATATCCATTTAATTTAACGATATTTGGTTCAAGCTCATACATTTGATTGTACATGTCAGGCCGTGTGAAGTTGTAATTTATTAATTCTCCTGCATAGCTGAAGGTTTTTTCTGTTGTGCTTGGATATAAAAACCTGCCTGTATCTCCGACAATGCCGGCATAAAGCAGTCTTGCTCCTTCATCGTTCAGCTTCAAGCCTTGATCTTTGCCAAATAAATAAAATTCATAAATCATTTCGCTTACAGAGCTTGCCGAAGTATCGACCCAAACAATATCCCCGTATGGATCGTCATTAGGATGATGGTCAATTTTTATCAGCATACGCCCTTTTGTATATCTACTATCACATACTCTTTCTTGATTGGCAGTATCGCAAACAATAACTAAAGCATTCTCATACATGCTGTCCTCAATTACATCAAGTCTTCGTAAAAAATGAAGCGATTCTTCTTCCTTCCCTACTGTATAAACTTTTTTGGCAGGGAAAGATTTTTTGATGATTTCAGCCAAGCCTCCTTGAGATCCATATGCATCTGGATCTGGACGGACATGCCTGTGGATTATAATGGTTTCAAATTGTTTAATTGCATCTAATATGCTTTGTTTCATCTTCTATTTCTCTCCTTTCTAGTGTCTGTCAATTAACTGGCACATCATCATAGCCTTGCCGACAAGCACGCCTTGATTGAACACTTCTACATCGACTTTCCCAAATTTCCGGCCAACTTCCAGGATTTTCGGGACTATTTCAATGGTGCTGTCAATCTGAACTGGTTTTATAAAATAGATTGTTAAGTTTTCCACCACTAAATCGCCTTTTTTATGCCCTCTCAGCACTCGGTTTGCAGCTTCTGCAACAATGGTGGTGAACACTCCATAAGAAATGGTTCCTAAGTGATTTGTCATCTGCGGGGTAACTTCGCAAGTAAAGGAATTTTCTGACTTCGGTTTGCCTTTAGAAACATTGATTTGTTTTGTAATGATATCATCAATTGTTTCGCCAATCTGCGGCTGTCTCTGATTCATCTGCAGCGCTTTTAAGACATCCTGTCTGCTTATGATTCCCTGGAGCCTATTTGCTTCATCAACTACTGGAAGCAGCTCAATCCCTTCCCAAACCATAATGTGGGAGCAAGAGGCTACACTTGTTTTGCCGCCGACTGTAACAGGGCTTTTCGTCATAATCTTTTCAACTGATATTTCCTTTTGTTTACCGATAATATCTTTCGAAGTAACCATGCCTTGTACTTTCATGTTGGCATCAACAACTGGAAACCTGCCATGCATTGTCTCTTCATTATATTTCTGCCACATGGAAACAGGATCATCTGTCTTTAAATAAATCGTCTCTTCCAAAGGAGTCAGAACATCCTCTACAAGCACTATTTCCTTTTTAATCAACTGATCATAGATTGCCCTGTTGATCATGGTAGCAACAGTAAAGGAATCATAGCTTGTTAAAATAATCGGAAGCTGCAGCTCATCAGCAAGCCGCTTCACATGTTCCTCTGTATCAAATCCACCGGTAATTAAAACAGCCGCACCTGCTCTTAATACATGCTCCTGAGCCTTTATTCTGTTCCCAATGATCATTAAATTGCCTGCACCTGTATAGCGCATCATTGCATCTAGTTTCATCGCTCCAATGACAAATCGGTTTAGGGTTTTATGAAGTCCATCCCTTCCGCCAAGAACTTGTCCATCTACAATATTTACTACCTCAGCAAATGTCAGCTTTTCAATATTTTCTTTCTTTTTTCTTTCAATCCTTATCGTTCCAACCCGTTCAATCGTGCTGACATACCCTTTATTCTCAGCCTCCTTAATAGCACGATAGGCTGTTCCTTCGCTTACGCTCAGCGCCTTTGCGATTTGCCTGACGGAAATTTTTTCTCCAACGGGCAGTTCGTCGATATAATTCAGAATCTGTTCATGTTTTGTTGCCACTGTTCACCCTCCTTTTGGGTTTCATTCTCTATGTAGTCAACTCATAAACCTAATGAAAACGGGTAAGTTTAGTGAGTTTAGCTCTTTCGGTTGTCTTCTCTTTTATTATAGAATGTCCACTCGTTCGATTCAATCCAATATGTATATAACAGTGAAATTTTTATCGTCTTAATTATTAGTACAGTTTTGACCATTTAGTTATTTAATACTTGTATGACAAAGAAAAAAGAAAGTAACGAAAGAATTGTTACAAATAATTCATATATCTGTTATAGAATTAGAAGCAAAAAAAGAAGCTTGCCAAATCCCTTCTTCATTATCCACCAATGTTGCCCAATTATGCGAATGGACTCACCTGTGATTGAGAAGCTTTGACAAGCTTAAGTATTTTATTGATAGTAACGGATTTTTCTTTTCTTTTGCAGCTGCTGAAGTGTTTTTTTACTGTTCTGTTGTTTTGCTTTTGGCGTATACAGCAATGCAGTTAAGTTTCCTGCAAGCACAAAGATGGCAAATGCGAGCCAAGTAACAGAAAAGATTCCTGCCAAGCCAGCATCATACGGAGCAAGCCTTGGTACACCATAATATAAAAGAACACCACATAACAGAATGCATAATAAATACCGATTCTTCTTCATATTTTTCCTCCTTTTTTCACTTATAACCATTCTATGCGGACAAGTTTAAAAAAAGTCATTCTTCTTGAATATTTCGCATTACTAAAGGTTTACAAGCAATGGAGTTGTTGATAATCTTAAGAAGCGATAACATATATTAAGATAATGTTTAACTTTATTAAAGGAGGAATTATTCCTTGGAGAAGCAATTAAAGGAACTATCAACATGGATGGAACAAGAGGCAATCGATTTCACCTTCTTGACATCAACAGATAATATTTTTTATTTGAGCGGATTTTACAGTGATCCACATGAAAGACTACTGGCACTGATACTTTTCCCAAAAGAAGAACCGATTCTTGTATGTCCTGCAATGGAGCAAAATGATGCAAGAAATGCAGGCTGGAAGTATGACATAATCGGTTATAGTGACACGGATAATCCATGGGAAACAATTCAGGAAAAAGTCAGCAAAAAATCAGCAGCAAAACGAATTGCTGTTGAAAAAGAACATATGAATATTTCTAGATATGAAGCATTACAGCAATATTTCCCTGCCATTGAGAAATACTTGCCTGCAGAGGAAAAGCTGAATGAAGTGAGAATGGTCAAATCAGAGCAAGAGCTTTCCAAAATCCGCGAAGCTTGCAAGTGGGCAGATTATGCGATTGAGGTTGGCTGCAGCGAGATTGCAGAAGGCAAAACAGAAATGGAAATTTTGGCTGCCATTGAGTATGAATTGAAGAAAAAAGGCATCGGCAAAATGTCCTTCTCCACAATGGTGCTAACAGGCAAAAACGGTGCGTCACCACACGGCACTCCAGGGAATACAAAAATCAAAAAGGGAGATTTAGTTCTGTTTGATTTAGGCGTTGTTGTGGATGGCTATTGTTCCGATATTACAAGAACGGTAGCTTTCGGGGATATAAATGATGAACAGCAAAAGATATATGACACAGTATTGAAAGCCCAGCTCGCTGCTCTTGATGCATCTGTTCCTGGAGCTAAATGTATGGATGTGGACATGGCAGCACGAAATGTGATTAAGGACGCTGGTTATGGAGAGTATTTTCCACATCGCCTTGGACATGGTCTTGGTATAAGTGTTCATGAGTTTCCATCCCTCACATCAACAAATCCACTTACATTAAAAGCGGGTATGGTTTATACAATTGAGCCAGGTATATATGTGCCAAATGTAGCAGGTGTGCGAATCGAAGATGATGTGTATGTAACGAAAGATGGCGTGGAAATCCTGACGAAGTTTCCGAAAGAGCTTCAAGTAATTTCATAATGAATGAAGAAGGGGCTGACTCAAATGACCGTTTAACGGAGTTTTGAGTCAGTTTTTTTGCTTATTTCTCTTCTTGGCTGCGGATAATCAAGCTGTCAATGGCGCCGTCATTATAGGCGTCCATCACTTGTGCCGTAACTTCCAAATGACCATTTTCATCATAATCAAAGTTCGGGTTTCCCTTTATTTCCCTCATGATGGCTGTCCCCTCCTGTTTTGAAATGCTTTTTTATTTTTGCTTATTAAAGTTAATGTTATGCAATAGGAGGGTATATAATTAAATAGAAGAAATAGGAGGGTGTTAATATGGGGTTAACGTATAAGAAAATCATTGTTGCTGTCGACGGTTCGGAGCAAGGAGAAAAAGCCTTTGAAAAGGCTGTATCTATTGCAGCAGAAAATAATGCAAAGCTTATTTTAGCACATGTTATTGACACACGTTCTTTCGCTACAGTTGCAGCATTTGATCAATCTGTTGCTTCGAAAGCAGACGAATTTGCCAAAGAAATAATGGAAAAGTATACAAGGAAGGCAGCCCAAGGCGGTGTAGAAAATGTGGAGAAAGCAATTGAATTCGGATCACCAAGAGCTGTTATTCCAAGGGATATTGCCGAGAAATATGATGCCGATTTGATTATTTGCGGCGCTACTGGATTGAATACAGTGGAACGTTTTATTATCGGCAGTGTTTCTGAGGGAATTGCCCGCAATGCGCCATGTGATGTGCTTATTGTAAGAAATGGAATATAAGAAAGAGAGAGGCATCCCAACGGATGCCTCTCTTAAATTATGCCTTCGCAAAAGAATCAAGGCATGTTTTTGCTTTTTTAATAGCTTGTTCGACTTGCTGGAATCCAGTTCCGCCTGCACTGTTTCTTCTTTGTACAGCCGTTCTCGGATTGAGCACCTCGTAAATATCTCCTTCAAACAGCGGGCTTGCAGCTTGAAGTTCATCCAGCGGCAAATCTGCCAAAAAGCATTGTTTCTGCACACAGTGCAGCACTAATTTGCCTACAACCTCATGTGCTTCTCTAAACGGCATGCCTTTGTCTGATAAATAGTCGGCCAGTTCTGTTGCATTAGAAAAGTCATTTTTTGTTGCTTGCTCCATTGCATTTGTCTGAACCTTCATCGTCTGAACCATGCCAGCAAAAATCTTCAAAGAACCTGCTACTGTTTTGACAGTATCAAACATTCCTTCTTTGTCTTCTTGCATGTCTTTATTATAAGCAAGAGGAAGTCCCTTTAAGACAGTCAGCAATCCCATTAAATTACCGTAGACTCTGCCTGTTTTTCCTCTGATTAGTTCTGCCATATCCGGATTTTTCTTCTGCGGCATGATGCTGCTTCCTGTTGAGAAGCTGTCATCCAGTTCAATAAATTTAAACTCCTGGCTTGACCAAAGAATGATTTCCTCACTGAATCTAGATAGATGCATCATTAAGATACTGCTCGAAGATAAAAACTCCAAGATAAAATCACGGTCGCTGACAGCATCCATGCTATTCTCATAAATACCTTCAAAATCCAAAAGTTCAGCAGTTCTGTAACGATCGATAGGGAAAGTTGTCCCTGCTAATGCTCCTGCACCAAGCGGCGAGACATTAATGCGGTTCAAGTTTTCCTTGTATCTCGCTTTATCTCGTTCAAACATCCAAAAATAAGCCATCAGATGATGAGCAAAGGATATAGGCTGTGCTCTTTGCAAATGTGTATACCCAGGCATAATCGTTTCGATGTTGGCTTCCGCCTTTTCGAGCAACGCACCTTGAAGCTCCTCTAAAAGAGCAATGATATTCTTTACTTGCTTGCGCAAATACAAATGCATATCTGTTGCAACCTGATCATTACGGCTTCTTCCAGTATGAAGCTTGCCGCCAACAGGACCAACCAGTTCTGTCAGTTGGCTTTCAAGATTAAGATGGATATCTTCCAATTTAACAGAGAACTCAAGCTCTTCCTTGTTTGCTTTTTCTTTTAATAGAAGCAATCCAGCTTTGATTTTTTCCGCTTCCTCTATACTTAGAATTCCTGTTTCAGAAAGCATTGCCACATGGGCAATGCTTCCGTCAATGTCTTCTAAGACTAGCTCTTGATCAAAGGAGATGGATGCGCCGAATTCGTCTACCCATTCTTCTGCAGATTTTGTAAATCTGCCTCCCCATAATTTCTTCACACTGTCACCTTCTTGCTGTTTTCCACAATGCTTTGCACTTTTGTTGGCAGCCCCCATAGTTTAATGAAGCCAACAGCAGCTGCATGATCGAATTCATCATCTGAAGTGTATGTTGCCAGCTTTTCATCATACAAGGAGTTAGGAGATTTTCTTCCTTCAACGATTGCATGACCTTTAAATAGCTTAACACGTACAGTTCCTGTCACATTCTTTTGCGTTTCTTTCAGGAATGCCTGAAGAGCATTTGTTATTGGAGAGAACCATAAGCCTTCATAAATAACTTCCGTGATTTTCTTTTCGATAACTGGCTTGAAGTGAGCAACTTCTTTTACAAGCGTAATGTCTTCGAGCTCTTTATGTGCTTGGATAAGTGTAATAGCACCAGGGCACTCATAAACCTCACGTGATTTAATCCCAACAAGGCGGTTTTCTACATGATCAATACGTCCTACTCCATGCTTACCTGCCAATTTATTCAGCTCAAGGATTAAATCAGACAATTTGTATGAAATGCCGTCAATGCTGACTGGAATACCTTCTTTAAAGTCTATTTCGATAATGTCCGGCGTATCAGGCGCATTTTCTAGACTTACTGTTAAATCATATGCATCTTCCGGCGGTGCCGCCCATGGATCTTCTAAAATTCCGCACTCATTGCTGCGTCCCCATAAGTTTTGGTCAATAGAGAATGGGCTGTCTAAGTTAATTGGAATCGGAATATTTTTCTCTTTCGCATATTCGATTTCTTCTTCACGAGACCAACCCCATTCGCGCACTGGCGCCAACACCTTTAAGTTCGGGTTAAGAGCTTGGATAGAAACCTCAAAACGCACTTGGTCATTTCCTTTTCCTGTGCATCCGTGTGCAACAGCTACTGCATTTTCTTTTTCTGCCACTTCAACAAGTTTTTTTGCAATTAACGGTCTTGAAAGTGCAGAAACTAGCGGATATTTTCCTTCATATAATGTATGTGCCTGCATCGCTATCAAAGCAAAATCCTGTGCAAATTCTTCTTTTGCATCAATTACATATGATTGAACAGCTCCAACTGTTAGAGCCTTTTCTTGAATAAATTTCAAGTCCTTACCTTCTCCAACATCAAGACAGCAAGCAACTACATCAAAACCTTGATCTTGTAGCCATTTGATTGCTACGGATGTATCTAAACCACCTGAATATGCTAATACAACTTTTGGATTCGCCATGAGCGTTTTCCTCCTATATATACGAATAATTATTCATTTATTTATATTTTTATTCAAAAACTATACTAAACACTTTAGCAACTTTTTAAGAGAATTTCAAGCTTTTATTCTATAAAAATACAAAAATATTTATATTTATAATAATGCCTCTATACATACACTCAGGACGTCTAAAAGTATTTGTTGTCACATCAGTATTTTCATTGCCGGTTATAAAAAAAAACCGTAAAAAAAAGGAGGCTCTCCTCCCTTTTATGCAAAATCTTATTCAAATGTTCCTTATTTTTTATGTAGTTCACTGATGACATGGCTGAGCTCTGGAAGTATAAGTTTCTTCATTCCAAGCATTACAGCTCCTGTTGAACCTGGCATTGCAAAGACTGCACGCTCGCCAACCGTCCCGGCAATTGCTCTTGACAGCATAGCTGCTGCTCCAATATCCTCTGTATAGCTAAGCATCCTAAAAAGCTCACCAAACCCGCTTATTTCCTTTGTTAACAATGGTGCGACTGCTTCAATTGTGACATCTCTTGGAGAAATCCCCGTTCCCCCGTTCAAAATAATTGCTTGTGCTTCTGTATTTTTCAATAGTTCTGTTTGAATTTCCTTTATTTCATCTTTGACAATCACATAATTAGCTGTATAATGGCCTGCCGCTTCCAACAATTCCATTATTGTCTTTCCGCTTTTATCATCAGCCTCTGTTCTTGTATCACTCACTGTAATTACTTTGCACTTAATATGAGTATAATTCTTATTATTATGAGTATTTATGCTCAAACCTGCTTCCTCTCCTTTATTTTCTGCTTAACTTTGCAGCTTTTCATACAGATACCGGCGCTGGTAAAACTTATAAATAAATTCTGTTATCTTTTTCGTATACTGATAATTGGCCCCCGCACCGATAAACATGCTGACAAAAGGCATTTTCTTATATGTCTTTTTACCAAATAGAAAAATAAAAAACATTTTCATTGTCTGCTGCAACATGACCTCTGCCACTTCCGAACTTGCAACGTTTTCTGTTCCTTCATAAAAATAATTGTTCGGTCGTCCCAGCTCTTCCATTAATTCTGCCCAAGCCTTGCCTTGAAGTCTTTTTGGCAGGCATGCACCATGAAGAACCTTTAATGCAGTCATTATTTCAGTAGGAGTGTTGCCTGGTGAACCAAACAAGGAAGATATTTGCTGACAAAATCTTATATTGATTGCCATCAGTCCCAAAAAGTCAGAAGCTGCCGCTGCAACACCGCCAGTTCCTGTAATACTGCCTTGAAAACAGGCATACAAACGGTGTTTCGCCATTTGCTGCTGCCCAATAAAGTGGAGTTGATCAATTGTTAAAGACTTCATATCCGTTATTTCCGTAATATTCTCATTAAATATTCTAGCGGTTGACAGCATTCGCTCATTTGCATTTTCGTGAAGGCTGGAACTTAAAAGCATCGTATATGCATGAAATAAAGAATTATCAATAACTGCATAAATATCCTGCCACTTGCTTTCTTCTATATATGACATGCTTTTTTTCACATACTTTTCATATAAACTCACCATATCATTCTTTTCATATGAAAGCAGTTCTCTCTCCCACTCAGATAGCTCCTTAAGTACTTCTTCTTCTCTAAATGTCAGCATAATACAGCTCCTTTCAAGTTACCAAAGCCTTTAGTATTTACAGTATATCATTTGGCCAGGCACTAGCATTGTATCCATACATAAAAAAAGACAATCTTTTGCAATTACAAAAGATTGTCTTTCCCTTTTAATACAGCTTACACACTTGCAATTCTTGCAACGTCGCGTGCAATCATAACTTCTTCATTTGTTGGGATTACCATAACTTTTACTGGTGAGTGAGGATAGTTAATAAATGATTCCTCACCAGAAATTTTATTTAGTGATTGATCCCAATAAACTCCCATAAATTCAAGGCCTTTCAACACTCGTGCACGAACAACTTCACTGTTTTCACCGATACCAGCTGTGAAGATGATTGCATCTACACCGTTCATGCCAGAAGCGTAAGAACCAATATATTTATGAATATGCTCAGCAAATACTGTCAATGCCAATTCAGCACGGTCATTTCCAGATTGAGCTTGTTCTGTAATATCACGAAGGTCACTTGAGAATCCGGAAATTCCTAGCAATCCGCTTTTTTTGTTCAATACTTGCAGTACTTCATCTGCAGATTGGTCTGTTTTTTCCATGATATATGGAATCAAGGCAGGGTCGATGTTACCTGAACGAGTCCCCATTGTTACACCAGCAAGCGGTGTGAAGCCCATAGAAGTATCAATTGATTTACCGCCTTCGATTGCAGCGATACTTGCTCCGTTACCTAAGTGACAAGAAATCAAACGAAGCTGGTCAATTGGACGGCCTAGCATTTCTGCAGCGCGTTGTGAAACATATTTATGGCTTGTTCCATGGAAACCGTACTTACGAATACCGTATTTTTCATAGTATTCATAAGGAAGACTGTATAGATAAGAGCTTTCAGGCATTGTTTGGTGGAAAGCAGTATCAAATACAGCAACAGCCGGCACATCTGGAAGAACGTTTTGGAATGCACGGATTCCAGTCAAGTTAGCTGGATTGTGCAGTGGAGCCAATTCAGACAGCTTGTCGATCTTCTCCATAACTTCATCTGTAATTAAAGCAGAATCAGCAAACTCTTCTCCACCATGTACAACGCGGTGTCCGATACCTTCAATTTCATCTAATGATTTAATGATTCCAAGTTCTGTCAACTTATTCAAAAGAATAGTAACTGCTACCTCGTGATCAGGAATGTCTGTCACTTCTTTGATTTTTTCACCATTAACGGAAATATTGAATACTGCCTCATTTAAACCGATTCGTTCAATAAGACCTTTTGTGATTACGTCCTCACTTGGCATTTCAAACAGCTGGAACTTAAGTGAAGAACTTCCTGCGTTGATCGCAATAATTTTTGCCATAAAGTATTTTACTCCCCTTTTATATAACAACATTTTATTGTGCTAATCTGACATTGAACAGCTTCATATAATAACCTTACTGGACAAATATCTCTCAATTTCTCATTTAAACATTGTGTCACAAACATTTCAAGTTATATTGATACAGTTCTTTGTTTTTTTCTTGTTTTTTTGTTATTTTCGTGAATTTGTCCAAAAAACAAGGAAAAACTTTTATATAATAGTGTCAGACTGTATTAGTACAAATGCTGTTTTTTTATAGAACAGGTATACGTGTACTTTTGGCGTTACGGTCTGTTTTTTACTGCTTGTTTTCTGTCAGCCATTGTTCAACCTGGCCGAGTATTTTTTCCATTGCCTGCATATTAGAGAAGCTTGGAATGCTTGCAAGGAGCACTTGTTTCGGTGCCTTTATAGTATCTCCTTTTTTCTGCAATATCAAAATGCTTTTTCCTGCCTGTTTATTTTTAAATAATGTCAATGGAAGCTGCATGATGGCTTGAATATGAACGGCATCCTTTAAATAAGCATGAAGTTTAGGTGCCTGTTCACTTTCAAATAATCCATTTGGAACCATAAAAAATCCAAATCCACCAGGTTTTAAATGATTGATGGACTGCTCGATAAAAAGATGATGGGCATAAGAATGACCGCTGTCTGCCTTAAGCTCATACTCACTTGCACCAACATCATTTGGATAGTATCCTACTGGCAGATCACTTATAACAATGTCCACTGGATCGATGAACAATTTCTCAAGACTGTCCTGATTAAAGAACTCTATTGGCTGTTCCTGAAGATTCGCATTGACATACGCAAGCTGAAGAAGTAAATCATCGATGTCTACCCCAATCGCCTCTGCTTGCTTGTCACCTTGTTGGTTAATGACAGATGTTAACAAATTGCCTGTGCCTACAGCCAAGTCTAGTAGACGCAGTTCTTTTTCTGTATAGAACTTTTGCACAAGATAACCAATAAACATTCCAATTGAATCTGGTGTCATCTGGTGATTAGGCTGTGTGTTTTCTTTCATGCCTTTTAAGATTGCCAACTGAAAGCTTTTACGGATATCCTCTTTGCTGAATGCTGAAAGCGAAATGGTCTCATAGCTTTTAGCAAGTCTTTTCTTTGCAATCTCGCTAATTTCTTCCTGCAAGATTGCTTCCTGGAAGATATTTTCTCCCGTTTCAGCTAACGCTTCTAAATAGGTACAGTGCAGTTCTTCTTGAAGCACTGTAGCTGTTTCATTAAAAATAGTAAATAATTGTTCGACAGGACTTATTTTCATGCCTCTCACCTATCTTTCCTATATGTTAAGTTAATTTTTACTAATCCCGCACAGAAAAAGCCTCGAAACTCTTTCGAGACTTTCTGCGTTATTCCCGATTACTCACAAATCACTTATTATTTTGCAGCCTTTACTGCTTCTATAGCTGCATCATAATTCGGATGATTACTCGCCTCTTCCACATATTCGGCATATGTAACAACGTCGTTTGAATCCACAACAAAAGTAGCTCGTGCAAGCAAACGCAGCTCTTCCATTACTACACCGTACGCTTTGCCGAAGGAAAGATCTTTATGGTCTGATACAGTAATGACATTTTCCAATCCGGCAGCAGCACACCATCTTCTTTGAGCGAAGGGAAGGTCTGCACTTACTGTAATTACTTCTACATTATCAAGTTTTGCAGCCTCTTCATTAAAGCGTCTCGTTTGAGCATCGCATACACCCGTGTCAATGGATGGGATGACACTGAATAAGCGTACCTTTCCTTTAGAGCTATCCAGCGTAATTTCCGTCATGTCGTTTGCCAACACTTTAAAGTCAGGAGCCTTGTCTCCAACCTTTATCTCATTGCCAATTAATGTGACGGGGTTGTTTTTGAATGTTACTGCAGGCATTAAAGTCACCCTTCCCGTAATTTTAATATGTATATGTGTTTATCATAGCGATACACGGGTCTATTTGCAAAGAAAATGTCTGCTAAAAAAATAATAGTCTGATTCCACAGGCTAAAAAAGACTGCCTTAAAATGTGGTTTCAGACCTATTATCTATTATTAAAATTCAATATCTTCCTTCTTGCTGGCAGTTTGGCTGGAAGATTGCTGCTGCTGTCCGGAACCTGACTGGCTGTCTCCGTTTTTAGAGAACATTTGCTGAATTTTATCAACAGCTTGCGGAGCAAAATCCAATAGTTTTTCATATAGGTGTGTGCTTTCGTCAAGGTGAACCATTTTTACTCCTTGGCCATTAACAATTAAGAATGCTATTGGCGTAATAGAAACTCCGCCGCCGCTTCCGCCGCCAAATGGGTGTTTGCTTACACCATTGTCATGCAAAGAATGATCTTCAAGAGTAAATTCACTTCCACCTGCTGCAAACCCGAAACCAACCTTTGAAACAGTAAGGATTACACTGCCGTCCGGAGTTTCAACAGGGTCTCCGATAATCGTATTGACATCGATCATTTCCTTTAAGTTTTCCATTGCAGTTGTCATTAAGCCTTGTATTGGATGATCAGACATGTTTATTCCTCCATTTTCGTTATTCATTATTATTTTTGGATGGCCGGCGCTTCATTATTTGCTTTTAAATGAGGCATACCGCCCTTCCAATATTTCACTAGTTTAATTCCTGCAATCATAGCATGCCCTAAGCGAAATCGAATCATACACTTAAATAAAGTTTCTGAAGCATTGCGCTGGAATTGCGGATATATATGTATATGAGGCATATTTTGCATTTTCATATAATTGCTGATGATACCGATAATCGCACCTTTAACCGCCCAAACAGCTCCTGCTATCGCCCCTGTATGGGCAGCATCTCCCAGTCCGATAATGGAGCTCCATTCGATATCCTTTATGCGGACTTTTGACAGTAAATAGCGGAAAATGCGGTGAAAGCCTACAACATGCTGAAGCAGTTCCTTTGTGTTGGAAAAGGTATTAAGTAAATCGTCGCCTGTAAATTGGTTTGTCTTCTTATCACCTTTCTGTTCAGGTCCATCCTCTCCAACCTTCACTTTTGTTTCTTCTTTAACAACAAGAGAAGGAGAGTTATCATCTACTTTAATCAGCGGGAATTTCTTCTTGATTCTTATCAGACCAAAAAACACTCTAATTTCAATAGAAAGATCATCATTGTCTTTTGCATGGTAATATCGTATCCTTACAGTAATTTTCATCAATAAAAGCAGTAAAAACAAAAGAAGAAGGCATAGAATAATGATGCCGATGATGAATATAACTCTCACACTGTGCACATCCTTTCAGCCTTACTATTATTTGCTAATGAATAAAAAAATAAACCTGCCATAAAGGCAGGTTTCTCTTGAACTTATATGCTAGCGTCTTTCGTGTACAACAGCAGTATCTGCAAATAAATCATGCAAGCCTTGTTTCTTTGGCAGAAATGCGACTAGAAGATAGAGAATAAAAATACTTGCAGATATAAATCTGCCTATCCACTCCCGGAAAATAACGGTGTCCCACGTTAATTGATCTTTCTTCAAGGGAATTACCTTCAAACCGAAAATCATTTTTCCTAACGTCTGCTTAAAATACTTTGTCATCAATACAAAATACAGGTAGAAAACGAATGCTGTCAGAATATTTATGGCAGAAAACAGGCCCGTGTTTTCCGTAGACAAGTCCATTAAGCGAAATATAGGATAAATTATAATCCGGTGTATGCTAGTAATGATAATGATATCAGCAATATACGCCCAAAACCGCATCCAAAAACCAGCATAATGATGTAAATCATTTTTCGTACTTGCCTGTTCTTCAGCATGTCCAGTGAGTTGATCGGTTCCTGTGTTTGTTATATCCATATCCATTTATCCGACCCCCTATTCTGCATACAAGTACATAAGCCGCGGTGAATTTGCATTAGTTGCGATTGTAAGAATATTGGCCAACTCACGCTCTTCTCCGCTAAGCAAACTTTTTGCTGACATGCCAAACATGGAAGCCAAGCTTCCTGAATCGCTATAGCTCACAACCATTGCATCATTCCACTTATAGTCAGCTTTCATCGCAGCAATGACATCATCCAAGTAACCAAAATCATCTATTAAATTCAAATCCTTCGCCTGTCTGCCGTCATAAATTCGGCCATCGGCAATCTCTCTGACTTTATCCTCTTTTATGCCTCTGCCTTCTGAAATAACCTTTACAAATCCATCATAGGAATTGTTAATCATCGTCTGAAGAATATCTCTTTCTTCATCTGTCATTTCTCTTGTAGAACTCATGATATCTTTATATGGACCGCTTTTGATTGTCACAAATTCAACCCCGTACTTCTCAGCAAGTCCTTCGAAATTATAACCTGACATAATAACACCTAATGATCCTGTCATCGTTTCCTGGCTGGCGTAGATTTTGTCAGCAGGTGCCGAGATATAATACCCTCCCGAAGCCGCCATTGATCCCATTGAAACATATACAGGCTTTTTAGTTTCTTCTTGTATTTCGACGATTTTGTCATGGATTTCTGCACTTTCGACAACTCCTCCGCCTGGGGAGTTCACCCTAAGAATTATCCCTTTAACATCGGAATCATCCTTCACTTTATCAAGCTTTTTCATAAAGGCTTTGTGATTGTATCCCGCAGATGAAAGGATTGATTGAGTATCTCCAGTATCCTGAATCGTCCCATCCACTTCAAGCACAGCTATTTTATTAAACTCATCTCCACTCTCCAACGTAGTTTCTGCAAATTCCTCTTCACTGCTTGCCATTAAATCGGAAAAAACACTGCTGAAATCAGTAGTTAACGCTGTCGACACAAAGCTTGTGATTATTGAAAACACAAAAATGAATCCAGCGATTCCAAGTGCCGCCCATCTTTTTTTATTCATTGCTTATGTATCCCTCCTTCTCCTTACTTTCTACGAATGACTATAATAAATGTTTCAAGATTCTTCTGTTTTATAGTCTGCTTATAAGAATAAGTTCATTCTTAACTAGCAAGAGACTCTATATGACTTCTTAAATTTCTGCGCTTTTTTTGCCTTTTGCACTGCTTGCATGAGAAAACAGCTTTGTCTTTGATAAAGAATAAATCGATAATGCAGCCCAAATAAACAGGAAGGATAATAAATGGGTTGTTGTAAATGGTTCATCATAAACAAATACACCTAAAATAAGAGTCAAAGTTGGTGTCATATATTGGATGAATCCCAGCATGGATAGTGGTATTCGTTGAGCACCTTTAGCAAAAAATAGGAGCGGAACTGCTGTTAACACACCAGAAAGAATGACTAACAAATCCAATTGTGGTGAAACTGCCAGAAAAGCATGGTCTCCCTTAACAAATAAATAAGCAATATACATTAATGCAATTGGTGTTATAAACAATGTTTCTAATGTGAGCCCTATACTTGAATCAATTGAAATAAGCTTCTTGGCCAAACCATATAATCCAAACGTGAATGCAAGGGACAAAGCTATCCATGGAAAGCTTCCATGGGAAAAGGTTAAAATTATTACTCCAATGGCTGCTAAACCGACAGAAACATACTGTGTTTTTGTCAATTTTTCCTTCAGCACAATCATGCCAAGCAATACGCTGACTAAAGGATTAATATAATAGCCAAGACTAGTTTCAATAATTTGGTCTGCATTAACTGCCCAAATATAGATAAACCAATTGCAGCTAACTAACAAAGAAGCAACAAATAGCATCAAGCCTTGTTTTTTATTAGTTTTGAAACTGGAAAGCACTCCAATCAGTTTTTTCCATTTCTTTGTTACTGTTATTAGCAATACCATAAATACAAAAGACCATAACACTCGATTTGCGAGAATTTCGTCTGCTCCTACCCCTTGCAGATTCTTCCAATAAATCGGAAATAACCCCCAGATTAAGTAAGCGATGGCAGCATACAGCACTCCCGTTTTCATTTGGTTATCCTTCATCTTTATCTCTTCTTTCTATTTTCGAAATATTTCATATTATAATTCTATTCCAGATAATGCACAACCCGAAATTTTCCAAAAAAGAAAAAGAGATTAAGTATTCCTTAATCTCTCTCTTCTTTTTGATATACAGTTTCACTTGCAATAATAGTTTGTACAACTTGTACTTTCTGGATATCTTTAGGCTCTATTGTAAATAAATCTTGATCAAGCACCGTGAAATCTGCAAGATATCCTTTTTCAATTACGCCTCTGTCTTTTTCATGGCAAATAGCATAGGCGCTGCCCTTTGTATACAAGCTTACTGCTTCATATACAGATAATGCTTGTTCCGGCATATAGCCTGCTCCGCTTAAATCTTCTGTATTCGTTCTCGTCACGGCAGCATAAATACCTGCAAGAGGGTCAGCGGATTCAATTGGTGCATCAGAACCGCCTGCACAATGAAGTCCGCTTTTGAGCAATGTTTTCCATGCATAACAATATTTCATATTATCCTTGCCAAGTCGGTCATACACCCATGGAAAATCTGATGTAACAAAGCTAGGCTGAATATCTAGTATAAGGGGAAGGCCTTTCATACGGTTGATTAAGTCTTCACGCAGCATGGTTGCATGAATGAGTCTGTCTCTGCCGTATCCCTTTAACGGATGCTTCTCAATCATTTGTAAGACCATATCAAAAGCGGCATCCCCAATAGCATGCACTGCTACAGGCATATTATTTTCTCTTGCCTTCTTGATTAGCTCCTCTAACTGCTCCATTGTAAAGATGCTGACACCTTGTGTGGAGGGATCATCAGCATAAGGTCTGCTTAAAAATGCTGTCCTCCCGCCAAATGCGCCATCTGCAAATATTTTCATGGCGCCAAATTCTACCCAATCTCCCCCAGATTGATAAGTATTTCCGGACTTCACCATCTCATCAAAAACACGATGATGTACAAGCAAATGTGCCCTAAACAGATGCCCCTCTTCTTCTATCACTTCCTTGAAGGCTGTTTGAGTTCCCTCAAAACCGTGATAATAAAATAAATCTTCTGTATGAGCACCTGTCAAACCAAGTCTGTAAGCATCCTTGATGCCTTCACGTAATGCATTTTTAACATATTCATGACTTTTCTCAGGTATGACCTTAGTAATAAGCTCCTGCGCTTTATCCTTCAATACCCCAGTAATGGCACCTGTTTCATCTCTTTCTATTACTCCGCCAAAGGGCTCTTCTGTCTTATTTGTCACGTTTGCTAATTGTAATGCCTTTGAATTCACTGCAATGGCGTGTTTGCAGATTCTGTCCAAAACAACTGGATTATTCGGGATTGCTTTATCAAGTTCTTCTTTAGTGAGTGGAGATTTGTCATCCCAAATATTCTCATTCCAGCCTCCCCCTAAAATCCATTCACCTGCTGTTGCCTTCTTTCCTGCTTTCTTTATAAGCTGCAATGCAGCTTCTTTTGAAATACATGCGGACAGGTCGAGACGAAGCAGTCTTTCCCCATGTCCAATAAGATGCATATGACTGTCCACAAAGCCCGGCAGCATGGCAGCACCTTTTAAATGGACCTGATCCGTTATGTTGCTTCTATATTTTTTTTCAAGCGTCTGTTTATCGCCATAATCGACTATAAGCTGTCCTTCTGTATATACAGCCTCTATCATTTCGCCCTCTTGCTTCATTGTGTATATTGTTCCACCATAAAATAAAGTACCCATTCTTTTCCTCCTAAACAAATAAGCAGCTATGTATATATTTTGCATACATGCTGCTTATTCCTTCTTTGCTTATAGGGTATTTCATAAACCGAAATTTCGGTTATCCATTGTTTTTCTGTTCATTATCCCTTAGTTCCACTCTTCTTGTTTTACCAGAAGCTGTTTTAGGAAGCTCATTGATAAATTCAATCTTACGCGGATATTTATAAGGCGCAGTCATAGTCTTAACATGTGTCTGCAATTCCTTCACTAACTCATCTGTCCCTTCGATACCATCACGAAGCACAATAAATGCTTTTACGACATTTCCTCTGATAGGGTCTGGACTTGCGACAACAGCACACTCTTTTACTGCAGTATGTTTAACTAGTGCATCTTCGACTTCAAATGGCCCGATTGTATAGCCAGAGCTTATGATGATATCATCACTTCTGCCTTCAAACCAGAAATAACCGTCTGCATCCTTTTTCGCTCTGTCGCCAGTAATATAGTATTCGCCTCTGAACTGCTGTCTAGTCCGCTCCGGCTCTTTAAAGTACTCTTTAAATAAAGCAGGTGTGTCTTTATGGACAGCAATATCGCCAACTTCTCCCACTGCACATGGTTTACCATTTTCGTCGACAACTTCAACAATATTTCCAGGTGTTGGTTTGCCCATCGAACCTGGACGAAGTGGAACTCCTTTTGTAATGCCTAACAGCAGCGTATTTTCTGTTTGGCCATATCCATCTCGTACATCAAGATTGAAATGAGCTTTGAATACATCGATTACTTCTCTGTTCAGCGGCTCTCCTGCTGAAACTGCACTTCGTAAGCTAGGAAGCTTGAATGAACCGATATCTTCTACTTTAGCCATCAGGCGATACTCTGTAGGAGTACAGCATAATACATTGATTTCATAGTCTTCGAGCAGCTGTAAATATTTGCGAGGATCGAACTTGCCGTGGTAAACAAATCCGACTGCACCTGATCCTAATACGGAAAGAAGCGGACTCCAAACCCATTTCTGCCAGCCAGGTCCAGCTGTAGCCCAAACTAAGTCGCCACTTTCAATACACAGCCAGTTTGGCGCAGCTGTACGAAGGTGAGCATATGCCCAGCCATGTGTATGTACAACACCTTTTGGATTACCTGTAGTTCCAGACGTATACGAAATAAATGCTGTATCTGATTTTTTTGTTATCGTTAACTCCAACTCATCAGAAGCGTCTACTGCTGCTTCATCTAAATATCTCCATCCATCTGCTTCTTTGCCGATAACAAATCGTTTCAGGCTGTTGAGCTCTTCTACTTTGTTAAGCTCGTCCAAAAATGGATAATAGCTGATGACAGCTTTCACTTCACCGTGTGTAATCCTGTATTGCAGATCCTTCGCCCGAAGCATTTCTGAGCTTGGAAGGATTGTAAGCCCTAATTTCAGTGCAGCTATGTATACTTGGTACGCTTCAATCAGTCTTGGTACAATGACCAATACAACATCACCTTTTACAAGGCCCGCTTCCTTAAAAACATTGCCCATCTTATTTGCCTGCTGCATAAGTTGGCTGTATGTAATTTCTTGCTTATCTCCGCTTTCATTTTGCCAGCGCAATGCAAGCCTTTCTTTGTTTTGCGCAAACTTTTCAATCTCGGAAACGAAGTTATACATTTCCGGAGCCAATAATTCTTCCCGACCCATTTCATTTCCCCCTAGTGATTAGGTTTAAAAATACTTATGTCATTATACTACTAACTCTTTCATTTTTAAAATATTTCATTTTCGCTAAGGAGATAATTAGTGATTTATAAGCAAAAAGAGATGAGGCAAAGGCCTCATCTCTATCGCCATATTATTTTATTATTGTTGGTATCCGCCACCAAGTTGTTGTTCAGCCATTTGAACTAGACGTTTAGTGATTTCACCACCAACAGAACCGTTAGCGCGAGCAGTTGTTTCTGCACCTAAGTTAACGCCAAATTCTGAAGCGATTTCATATTTCATTTGTTGTAGAGCTTGGTCTGCACCAGGTACTACTAAGTTATTGCTGCTGTTGTTGTTTGCCATGTGTATCACCTCCTTGTTGATAATAGAATGTGTAATACACATGGACTTCATTCATTTTTTCTAATTGGTAATTGTTCACATTATTACCACTACTAGCAAATAGGTTACTTTCTGTTAAAACAAGCTGTCTAACAGACTGTTTTCTTCCTGTTTGCCAGTTAGTATAATTGTTTCTACTTTGTCGACAGCTTCCTTAATCATTGGCTCAAAGTCCACAAAACTCTCATAAAACTCCACCTTCTCTTTTTTCGGTTTTGTTTTTGGGGAAGCAGGAACAAATACTGTACAACAATCCTCATAAGGTCTGATGGAGATGTCATATGTTCCAATAGACTTAGCAATGTCGACAATATCTCCTTTATCAGATGCGACCAATGGTCTGATAATCGGTGTATTTGTAACTGCATTTATCGCATACATGCTTTCAAGGGTCTGGCTGGCAACTTGACCGAGACTTTCCCCTGTAATGATTGCTAATGCTTCTTGCCTTCTTCTGATTTCATCTGTGATTCGCAGCATTAGCCTTCTTGTCGCAGTCATTGTATAGTTTTCTGGTATTTGTTTATGAATTAACTGCTGTATCTCTGTAAAAGGTACAATGTGAAGGACAAACCGCCCATTCATGGAAGCAAGCACATTGCCAATATCGACAACCTTTTGCTTAGCTCTTTCACTAGTGAATGGAGGACTAAAGAAGTGAACCCCTTCAAGTTCAAGCCCTCTCTTCATAGACAAGTAGCCTGCAACAGGACTGTCTAACCCGCCTGATAGCATAAGAACTGCTTTTCCGCTCGCACCAGAAGGCAGTCCACCAGCACCAGCAAAGTTTTCACTCGACAAATACACTGCCTCACTTCTCACTTCGACCTGCAGTGTAATATCAGGATTTTTGACATCTACTTTTATACCAGGAATATTTTTCAAAATATGAGAACCAAAAAAATGGTTCAGTTCATTTGTGTCTAGGGAAAAGGTCTTATCAGATCTTCGCGCACTCACTTTAAACGTATTTCCATCCTTATAGATTGAAGATACAAGCTCTAATGCTGTGTCTTTCAGCAAGTCTAAATCTCGGTCGACCTTAATAGCAGGGCTGAATGACTGAATTCCAAAGATGTTCCTTAATGAATGAACGACAGCTTCTGCTTCCGTCCCATTTAAAATGACATACATACGGTCACGCTGTCCGTCAATTTTGATGCTAGGAAAACTGCTTAAAGCATCTGCAATGGAATGTCTTAATTTATCAACGAATTTTTTTCTGTTTTTTCCTTTAGTAGAAAGCTCTCCATACCGAATTAATATACGATCATACTTCATCTGTTCATTACTCCTCTTAGCCAGTTGATAGTTTCCTTTAATACAGACATTGCTTCCCGAATATCTTTTAACTCATTATCATAAGCCAAGCTGATTCGAAAAGAACTTTCTGCGATATTTTCCGGTACTCTCATAGCCAATAATGTTTTGCTGACTGTGTTTGTCTTTGATGAACACGCACTAGTAGTCGACAGAAAAATACCTTTTTCCTCGAGGGCGTGAATCAATACCTCTGCTTTGATACCACTTGCTGAGAAATTAATAATATGCGGAACACTGTTAACCGGGGAGTGGACAACAACATTATCCATGCTTTCTAACTGATCACGGATGAACTTGTTCTGTTCAAGCATTTTCCCAAACTGATTTTTGTAGTTATCAAGCTGCATTCTTAAAGCTTTCGCTGTTGCTACTGCACCTGCCACATTTTCCGTTCCGCTTCTTACATTGCGCTCCTGTCCTCCGCCGGCAAGCAATGGAGAAATATTAATTCCGTCCTTTGCAAACAGGATACCATTGCCTTTTAGTCCATGAAATTTATGTGCGGACATTGTATATAAATCTATATGATAATCTCTTAATGAAAGAGGCGTTTTCCCTATCGCCTGAACACCATCTACATGAAAAAATATCTTAGGATATTCGTTCAATAACTTTCCGATTGCTTCAATCGGTTGGATTGCGCCTGTTTCATTATTAACATGCATGATAGAAACAAGTATTGTATCACTCTGTATATGTTTTTTAATATCCTCAACAGATACAATCCCATCCTCGTTAACAGGAAGGTATGTTACGGAGAAACCGTCTTGCTCCAGCTGTTCCATTACCTTCATTATCGAATCATGCTCTATGCTTGTTGTGATAATATGTTGACCTCTTGACTTAAACCTTCGAGAAATCCCTTTTAGTGCCATATTGTTTCCTTCTGTACCGCCAGAAGTAAAATAAATCTCGCTTTCCTTAACATCTAGCAACGCGGCAATTTGAGCCCTTGCTTGTATCAAAAGCTTCTCTGCTTCCATCCCTATTCGATGCAAAGAAGAAGGATTTCCAAAATAGTTTGCTGCAACTGCTGTATAGGATTCAATCACTTCCGGAAACGGCTTTGTTGTCGCACTATTATCCAAATATATCATAAGCCCCTCCTAACTAAGAACTCCAGCACTTTATGGTATCATAGTAAACATTATTTGAAAATATAATAGAGCTATGCGTTAAAAACAAAAAGATAGTTTGAATTGCACTGCAAAAAAAAGATAGCCTTGCTCGGGCTATCTTCTTTTTTCTATTTCATTTGCTTTTCCCTTAAATCGCCAATCAAAGCTTCCATTCGCTTCATACTGCCAGGTTCAATTTCCTCAACCGCCGCAGCTGCTTGCTCTAACGCTTCCTTATAACGATACTTACGGAAAAGCATTTCCGCTTCTGCAAGCGACTTTTCAGCCTTTGGATATTTACGGCGGTATCTATTACCATATTGGATGACCTTCTCAGCCAACAGAACCGTCTCAACCAGTTCTTCCGTAGCATTCACCAGCGCATGTGTAACATGCTCTGCATTTTCAACCATGCTTTGAACCGTCGGCAAATCAAGTGGCGCCTCCTGCAATACGGTTTTAAGCTTAGCCATAGCTTCCTTTGTCTCTTCTGCAAGCTCATTGTATTCTGCTGTAACACCAGGCAAATTACTGTTCGCAACCATCCGAAGAGCATTTGTCATTTGCTTTGTGAGCTCTGTCATTTTTTCATGTGCAACTACTTCATCTTTTCTTAAGGCATGAAGCTTGTCAAAGAGGTCCTCCTGTTCTTTTGAAGCACTCTCAAGCTGCTCTTTAAGAACCTTTAGTTCCTCACTTAAAATCGTATGTGCCGCAGACTCTGTCAACAGCTTATGCTCAAGCACCTCATATTGCTTGTATAATAGCTTCAGACGTTTCTCGAGTTTGAACTGCAGCTCTAAATCTTCATCATTCAAATTATAGCTTCTCTGCAGCAAGGATACCTCTACTTGAAGGCGAGAGTTCCCTTCCCTGATTTCTTCAAGGATTGCCTTAGCAGGATCTAAGTTTTTGTTCCAGTAGTTTCTTGCAATTACTTCTTTTTCAAGCAAGTCATACAGAAGATCCAGTTTTTCCTGTATTTCTGCAATAACATTTTGCACCTGCTCTATCTTTCCTTCTACAAGCAGCTTGTTGCTTTCTTCCAGTTCCACTTCAATTTCCTTCACTTCTGTTTCAAGCTGGATATGTTCAAGAATGAAGCCTTGTTCCAGCATATCTGCATATCCATCTTTTAAATCATTCAGCTGTTCAGGAAGCTTCGTTTGGCACTCAATAAGCAACGGAGGCACATTATCAATCAAGTAGCGAATATCGCCAGTGAGCTTTTCGATTGCATGAATAATTTCCCTTGCTTCCAAATAATCGCCATTATTCGTTTTTTCTTCATACTCTTTTAGCTTTACAGTAGTTTCCTGCAGCATTTCTTCTATTTTGCTTTCTGTTTCTCCGAAAGAGTGTCTATGTGCTAGCAATGTCTTTTTGCTTTCTCGATAGGATTCCTTTAAAGCATCAATTTCAGTTCTGTTCTTTTCTTCGCTTCCAATTAAATTATTAAGCTCCTCAAGCATTGTTTCGATGCTGCTCTCCATGCTCTCCAATTTAACGCGGATTTTTTTCTGAAGCTCTTTTGCTTTTCTGAACTTATATTTATCAATCGACTCTTCTGTATCAAACAAAAGCTCTTCGAGTTCCGGCAACTGATCTGTCACGATACCATCCCAATCAGCTCTCCATTTTTCAAAGAGTTCCTCCGTTTGCCCAATCATATTAAGCTTTTTCACTTTCGAAAGCTCATTCAACACAGGCCGATTCATTATATCGATTTTCCAGCTTTCCAGCTCATCCACTGTTCCATAATATTTTCTTCTAATAAAATATCCTGCTGCAAATAGGCAGATTAAAATGCCTACTCCTCCGATTATGTAGTTCATTTGAAGCCCCCTGTTCATACACCGACCAAATTTATTTCAACATACTTTTATATGTAAAGGTTATATATTTGTATTTATGATACCATGTAAACGACAATTTTTGACTAATATTTTATTTTTTTTTAAAGAAAATTGTTATTTTCCAAGACAGTTTTTCTTTATGTGAATTTACGTAAGGCAAACAATAGTTCTCCCAGCATCTTGCCGGCACTTACTCCCTAATGAAATTCAGTCCGATTTCCGTCTGTTTTTAAGCATTTATAGAATATTTAAAAAAAAGCATTCCTGTATATCGGAACAATAAAGGTATAATAAATATAGCCATACTGGGAAAGGGTGAGAGTCATGTACAAAAGAGATGGTCATATTCATACACCATATTGTCCGCATGGGACAAAGGACGGATTAAAAGAATACATAAAAAGAGCTATAGACCTAGGATTTAAAGAGATAACGTTCACGGAACATGCCCCGTTACCGAAGGGGTTTGAGGATGCAGCCCCGACAAAAGACAGCTGCATGACAATGGAGCAGCTGCCTTCTTATGTCGAAGATGTCTTAGAAGTAAAGGCGGAATTCAGCAGGGAACTGATCATTAATCTTGGTCTAGAGATTGATTATATTGAAGGCTATGAGAATGGAACGATGGAGTTCTTGCTAGAGTGGGGGAAATTTTTAGATGACAGTGTATTGAGTGTGCATTTTTTAAAAAATCCACACGGAAAATATGATTGCCTTGATTACAGCCCCGAAATATTTGCTAGTATGATTGAGAAATATGGACATGTTGATTGTATCTATGAATGCTATTTCCAAACACTCTCTAAATCGATATTAGCTGATTTAGGTCCATTTAAACCGAAAAGAATCGGACATATGACGCTTGTCCATAAGTTTCAAAAGCAATTCCCTCCGGTTCAGGATTTTTCACTTGCTATAAAGGAAATACTTCATCTTGTGAAACAAAAGGAGCTTGAGCTGGATTATAATGCAGCAGGATTATTTAAGCCATTATGCGAGGAGACATACCCTCCCATTTGGGCGATAGAGGAAGCAGTGCGTCTGCAAATCCCGCTTATATATGGATCAGATGCCCACCAAGCCAAGGATTTAGGACAAGGGCAACATCTATTAATTGGGAACAGCTAAGCGCTGCGGAAAGCAAATTACTTCATCAATCCATTTATCGATTTCCTCTAGGTATTTTTTGATGAAATATGGTTCATTTAAATAAATATAAAGAACCTCTTGAATATACGATGCATTTAGAAAAGGCATAGAAAGGAAGCTTTTTAACTGAATGATGCTGTATGGAACAGATTGTTTTTTAAATTCCTTTTTTTCTATGCCACTTTCCAAAATGCTTGATAAATAATAGCGTTCCTTTACATAATAAGTAGACAATATTTCCCTGACAACTTGGGAATCAATAGATACTTCTCGGAGTACGAACCTTGTTAACTGTAAATTCTTCCATTGAAATTCAATGATTTCTTTTACGACTGTTTTCAGCTTTTCCGACATGCTGCTATAATTATGGCGGCAAACCTCCTCCAGGACAGCCATATAATTCTCAAAATAATTAGTGAAGCAATACTCAAGCAAACCATTCTTACCATTAAAGTAGTAGGAAATATTTGCAATATTTACATTGGCATGGCCTGCGATGTCTCTGATAGATGTACCATTGTAGCCTTTTCTGTTGAATAATGTAATCGCAGATTCGACTATTGCTTCCTTTGAATTTCTTTTCACCCATATCGCCTCTTTTCTCTTGCTATTCAAAGTAATATATGTTTGAATAATAATTATTTTTGTGCAGCATAAATGATAGAAGAATAGCCTCTATATAAATTTCTTGATTATATTGGCCAATCCTTTAAAAGAAAGTCGACAAAACTTTTTCATATTCGCTCTAATCTGCTAAAATAATGAGAATAATAGAAGGAAAGTTAGGTGATTTGCTTGTTTAACGTCGAAACATACAAAGGCAATCGAGAACAGCAATACGAATTGGTAATTAAACAGCTGAAAGCTCTTCTTGAAGGCGAATCAAATACAATTGCAAACTTATCAAATGCAGCTGCTCTTTTGAATCAATTTTTGGATCGTGTCAATTGGGTAGGCTTTTATTTAACAGAGGATAATAAGGAGCTTGTACTCGGCCCGTTCCAAGGTTTGCCTGCATGTGTCCGTATTCCTTTCGGAAGAGGTGTTTGCGGAACTTCTGCCGAGAAGAAGGAGACAGTATTAGTGGAAGATGTCCATCAATTCCCGGGACATATTGCTTGTGATGCTGCTTCCCAATCAGAAATTGTCGTGCCATTGGTGAAAGAAGACGGCACATTATTAGGTGTTCTCGATATTGATTCACCTGAAAAATCCCGCTTTGATGAAACAGACAAGAAGTATTTAGAATTATTTGTTTCTGCCCTAATGGATTTTGTGAATTAATTTGTTCTAGTTCATACGAAAAACACCCCGAAACG